>NZ_JBAFXA010000003.1:0-487811 GCF_036662815.1 Pelagibacterium mangrovi
GCCTTGAATCAAATCAAGCCACCACTGTCACCCGTTTATGAGTTTACGGCCTAGGCATCCTTCGAATACGGACGAAAGGGTTCCTCTACAGCCTTGGCCATTGCCGGACTTGAAGTAATGAACGCGGTCGAAGCTGCCGCTTTCGCAGTTTTGTCGCCATCGGCGATGAGGGAGTCCAACGCGATGTCGTATGTTAGGTTTGAAAGTCGTCGCCCGGCACCAAATAGGCTCCTTACTGCTGAAGTTCCTTCGTCGTAGGCCGTTTCACCAATTGCAGTCTGGTTGCCGTTGCACCGCTTCTGCTCGTCCTCCGAACTGAGAACACCTCTGCTGATGGAACAGCGGACCTTGTCGCCGCGCATACCCAGCCGAGAAATGGGCGTCGGACCAAAGTCGAAGCCGATCGCGAGGCCCAGGTCATCGATATCTACCCCATTTGCTTCGAGGCGCTCCAACGCCAAATTGAAGCTACTGCGTAGGGCGCCAGCACAAAGCGTGGCCGTCGAGATCGTTTTCTCTCCGTCGGTCGTTTGCGATGTTCCTTCCAGCAGCAGACCATGAATGCAGTCGCCGACAAACCGAATGCGACGACCATCAAAGTCAGAAGAAATTACACGATCCAGCTCCGACCGAATAACATGTAAGCAACGCACCACATCCTCGGGATCATCGTCGATGTGATCATCCACATACTGTGTGAATTCGTCGATGTCGGCATACACTGAGACCAATTCCATCCGCCGCGAATTCGACGGGGATAACGCCAAAATGTCGAGATTCTTCAGCGGCGGCGTGGAACGCGTGAACTCGAACTTGCCGATAGGGTGCTTTTCGAGATCGTCCCGCCATTCCTGGACGATTGTCTCTTTTGTGACACCCAGGTCGGCGTCGGACTGACACTGTTCTACCTCCGCACGTGTCAATTTCGTTGTTCGGTCCTTGTCTTCTGCCAGTTCCTCAAGCCCAATAGCGCGTCGAGCATCATTGGTCAGGTAGATTCCAACTCCTCCGCCACTCGAGGCAAACTTGGCTGCGCAGTTCGCTGGCTTGCCGAGAAACAGTGGTTCTCTGTTTCCGCTGCGTCCGTTGTTAACCACCAATGCCCGGCCGGTGTCGATGCCAACCCTCACCTGAGCATTTGGTATGCTTTTGTCGTCATTTCCCGTTTCAGCGAGAACATCAATTATCAACTGAGCAATGGCCACAGCCCTATTGATCCGATCCGTCTCCGAATCCTCCCCATAGGGCTTGGAGATGACGGAATGGAGCCGCTGATTGTGAAAGTCCACTCGTCTCGCGTTGCAGCGCGACAAAATCCGGTCAGCTGCTCGGTAGTGTTGATTCAAGAAGCGTAGGGTCCGCTTGTGGCAACGCTCGCCTTCATGGCCCGTATTCTCGAGAATATCATCGAGGTTGGTGATGTCAGCATATAGATGCACGGCATCCATGCGGTAAGCTTTGTTCGTCGGGATCGAATCCAGCGACATGTCACGCGTGTAATCGACGATCACCACGTCACTGACGTCTTCGATGCGTTTGTCGATGGCCTTTTTTGCCCGGTCGTATTTCCAATTACCCATTTCGCTACCTCGGTCTCATTTGATCCGCGATCTACCTGTGTGTCGATATTCCTTCTGGGTTCGCGGAATGTTCCGTTTGTCATTTTCGGCGGGTTCCCCCGCCGAAAATTATGAGAATTCATGTGCCGCTTTTATCGTCCGGGTCATCAGGGCCCGGAAGCCGGGCCCATCCGAATTTGTGCCTCACGATGAGGAAACTATGCCGCCCCAAATGGGAAAACACCCTGGATTAATGGGAAAACAGTGCGGAAAGGCACACCACTGCAAATTCAGCGGTTTAGCTGCATCCCGTCGTGCTGCCGCAGGTGTCGCATTTCAGGCAGGTGCCGTTTCGAACCAGCGTGAAGTTTTGGCACTCCGAGCACGATTCGCCGACATAGCCTTTCATCTGGGCTTCGAGGCGAAGGGTGGTGGTGTCTTTGGCCTGGACTTCATCGACGAGCTTGATCGCCGCGGCTTCAGCCTCGGGATCGGTCTTTAGGGCCGTGCCCTGCTTGAGCGCTGTCACCGTCTGGGCCTGGATGGCCTGGACCGGGTTGGGCTGCTTGTAGTCCGAGGAGGCGACCAACATCAGGGTCTTGTCCTTGACCCGGCCACGGGTCATGCCCCGCGAGACGAAAGTGTCGGCGGAGACCGGGGCAGGAGCCGAACGGTCCTTGACGGCGTTGTCTTCCGAAACGCCCTTGCCGATGGTGGTTGCGCCGCCATCAGGGGTGACGTGGGCCAGATCGGTCCTGTCGAGATAGGAAATGGCCAACTCGCGGAACACGTAGTCGAGGATCGAGGTCGCGTTCTTGATGTGGTCATTGCCCATGACGAGACCGGCGGGCTCGAAGCGGGTGAAGGTGAAAGCCTCAACGAACTCGTCGAGCGGCACGCCATATTGCAGGCCAATCGAGATCGCGATGGCGAAATTGTTCATCATGGCGCGGAAGGCGGCGCCTTCTTTGTGCATGTCGATGAAGATTTCGCCCAAGCGGCCGTCGCCGTACTCGCCGGTGTGGATATAGACCTTGTGGCCACCCACGATCGCCTTCTGGGTGTAACCCTTGCGGCGGTCGGGCATCTTTTCGCGGCCCTGGGCGACGATCTTTTCAACGATCCGCTCGGTGACGGCCGGGATGCGCTCGGCAGCGGGGAGGGCGGCGATTTCGGCGACCTCGTCCTCTTCGTCGTCCTCATCGGCAAGGAGTGAGGAGTTGAGCGGCTGGCTGAGCTTGGAGCCATCACGATAGAGCGCGTTGGCCTTGAGAGCCAGCTTCCAGGAGAGCATGTACGCTTCCTTGGCGTCCTCGACGGTGGCGTCGTTGGGCATGTTGATGGTTTTCGAGATCGCGCCCGTGATGAAGGGCTGAGCCGCGGCCATCATGCGGATGTGGGATTCCACCGAGAGGTAGCGCTTGCCGATCTTGCCGCAGGGCGTGGCGCAATCGAAGACGGGCAGGTGCTCGTCTTTCAGGAAAGGCGCGCCTTCGAGGGTCATGGCACCGCAGACGTGGATATTGGCGGCTTCGATCTCCTTCTTGCCAAAGCCCAGGAACGGCAGAAGCTCGAAGGTGGGATCGGAAAGCTGCTCGTCGGTAACGCCGAGTTCCTTAAGGAAATCAGCGCCAAGCGTCCACTGGTTGAAGACGAACTTGATGTCGAAGGCCGACTTCATGGCGGCGTTGAGCGCGTCGATCTTGTCTTCGGGGAAGCCCTTGGTCGCGAGCGTTGCCGGGTTAATGCCGGGGGCCTGGTTCATGTTGCCATGGCCCACGGCATAAGCTTCGATCTCGGCGATCTGGTCTTCCGAATAGCCCAGCGTACGCAGGGCCTGCGGAACGGCGCGGTTGATGATCTTGAAGTAGCCGCCGCCGGCCAGCTTCTTGAACTTGACCAGTGCGAAGTCCGGTTCGATGCCGGTGGTGTCGCAATCCATCACCAGGCCGATGGTGCCGGTGGGGGCGATGACCGAGACCTGGGCGTTGCGGTAGCCGTGTTTTTCACCCAGCTCGAGCGCTGCATCCCAAGCGGCGGTGGCGCGGGCGACGAGGTTCTTGTCGGTCACTGCAGCGTGGTCGAGGGGAACCGGGGTGATCGAGAGGCCCTCATAGCCATCGGCCTTGCCATAGGCGGCGTTGCGATGGTTGCGGATGACGCGCAGCATGTGCTTGGCGTTGCGCTTGTAGTCCTTGAAGGCACCCAGCTCGGAGGCGATCTCGGCCGAGGTGGCGTAGGAGACACCGGTCATGATGGCCGTGAGCGCACCGGCGATGGCGCGGCCTTCGTCGCTGTCATAGGGGATGCCCGAGGTCATCAGCAGGCCACCGATATTGGCATAGCCCAAGCCCAGGGTGCGGTAGAGGTAGCTCCGCTCGGCGATGGCGCGCGAGGGGAACTGGGCCATCATCACCGAGACTTCGAGAACCAGCGTCCAGAGGCGGACGGTGTGCTCGTAATCGGCGGTGTTGAAGACGCCATCCTTGCCGCGATAGGGCAGCAGGTTGATCGAGGCGAGGTTACAGGCCGTGTCATCAAGGAACATGTATTCCGAGCACGGGTTCGACGCGTTGATCGGGCCGGCCTCGGGGGAGGTGTGCCACTCGTTGATGGTGGTGTGGTACTGGATGCCGGGGTCGGCCGAGGCCCAGGCGGCATAGCCGACCTGTTCCCACAGTTCGCGGGCCTTCAAAGTCTTGGTGACCTTGCCGGTCTGGCGGGCGGTCAGGTTCCACTCGCCATCGTCCTCAACGGCGCGCAGGAAATCGTCGGTGACACGCACCGAGTTGTTGGAATTCTGGCCCGAGACGGTGAGATAGGCTTCGCTGTCCCAATCGGTGTCGTAGATCGGGAAGTCGATATCGGTATAGCCCTGCTTGGCGAACTGGATGACGCGGAAGATGTAGTTTTCCGGGACCAGAGCCTTCTTGGCGGCTTTGACTTCGCGCTTGAGGGCAGGGTTTTTGTTGGGATCGAAGCAATCATCGCCGTGACCGTCGCAATTGACGGCCGCCTTCATGATCAGCTTGAGATGCTTGGAAACGGTCTTGGAGCCGGTGACGAGGGCGGCTACCTTCTGCTCTTCCTTGACCTTCCAGTTGATGTATTCCTCGATATCGGGGTGATCGATGTCGATCACGACCATCTTGGCGGCACGACGGGTGGTGCCGCCCGACTTGATGGCGCCGGCAGCGCGGTCGCCGATCTTGAGGAAGCTCATGAGGCCCGAGGACTTGCCGCCGCCCGAGAGCTTTTCGCCCGAGCCGCGCAGGGCCGAGAAATTGGTGCCGGTGCCCGAGCCGTACTTGAACAGGCGCGCTTCGCGCACCCAGAGGTCCATGATGCCGTTTTCGTTGACGAGGTCGTCATCGACGGACTGGATGAAGCAGGCGTGCGGCTGGGGGTGCTCGTAGGCCGATTTGGACTGGACGAGCTTGTGGGTGAACGGGTCGACGTAGAAATGGCCCTGGCCGGGGCCGTCGATGCCATAGGCCCAGTGCAGGCCTGTGTTGAACCATTGGGGGGAATTGGGGGCGACGCGCTGGGTAGCGAGCATGTAGCACAGCTCGTCATAAAAGGTGCGGGCGTCATCCTCGGATGTGAAATAGCCGCCCTTCCAGCCCCAATAGGTCCATGTACCGGCCAGGCGATCGAAGACCTGGCGCGAATCCATTTCCGAGCCATAGCGCTCGCCTTCGGGCAGCTTGGCGAGGGCCTTTTCGTCGGGAACCGAACGCCACAGCCAGGAGGGAACGTCGTTCTCCTCGACCTTCTTGAGCGCCTTGGCCACGCCGGCCTTGCGGAAATATTTCTGCGCGATGATGTCGGCTGCGACCTGGCTCCACTGCGCGGGCACGGCGATATCTTCGAGCTTGAAAACCACAGACCCGTCAGGGTTGCGGATCTCGCTGGTGGCCGACCGGAATTCGATGCCTTCGTAGGCGGACTGGCCCGCCGTTGTGAAGCGCCGTTCTATCTGCATTCGTCTATCCCCAAACTAAGGTCTGCCCACTGGCTGACTGCCCCTGCAGGCATTTTGTCGTTCCCGACAATGTCGATTTGATCGGACACGGAATCGGTCCGTTGAAAGCGACTGTTTTCGATTCTCGCGTGAACCGTCAATCGTGCCAAATCGACTATCCCTTGTGCCTAAGAAATGGTCAGGAGCTAAATATAGTGGTTTTCAGTGTGGATAGCGAGGAAAACGTGCAAAAAACTGCACCAGGTTAATGAAGGTGTCACAAACCCGGTTTGGAGGAGGGTTAATGAAGTTTCCTGTCGGCTGACGGGTGTAAGTGCCGGAAGAATCTGGCTCTCTGGGGTGGTGCGAGCAGGCACCAGACTCGCCGAAGCGGTGTCAAGCGGCTTTTTTTGAGTACCGGTTCGGATTTTTGTTGGCTGAACATTGGGCACAACATCTTGTGTGGATGGAAGGGCGTTTGTCACTCTCTCGTGGCCTAGGCGCGACCCCAAGCTTGTGATAAACGCCAAGCAATCATTACGGCACGAAGGCACCCGACGTGGCACAAGGCGGCTTTAAGCAGTTCATCTTCGAGATTTTCGGCTGGTGGCACGGTCAGACGATGTCGACCCGGCTCTTTACTGCGCTGCGCGGCGTCAGGGTTGGCGAAGACGAGTTGGGGAACGTCTATTACCAAGGCAAGAAGGATGGCCGGCGCTGGGTCATCTATAACGGCCCGGCGGAAGCCTCGGCCATTCCGGCGGGCTGGCACGGGTGGATGCATTACCGCACCGACGTTCCGCCGTCCCAGAGCGATTATGCGCCGCGCGATTGGGAAAAGCCGCATGAGCCCAATCTGACGGGCACGGCCATGGCCTATCGTCCGGATGGGTCGATCCTCCACAATCAGGCACGGCCGCGCGTGACGGGCGATTACGACGCCTGGTCGCCGGAGTAGGGCGGTTCGGCCCGGTGGGCTATCAGCGCTTCAGCAATTTCTGCGCGGTTTTGGTGGTCGCTACGGGTTTTGTAGCGGGTGCGCTGCCGGCTTATGGGCAATTGATCAGCAATCCCGTCGCCGTCTTTAACGGGCTGGACAAGATTACCGGACGGATTACCGTTTTCGATGTCTATATCGATGAGACTGTGCAGTTCGGCTCGCTCCAGCTCACGCCGAAGGTGTGCTATTCGCGCCCGACCAGCCAGGCCCAAAGCGTGACGGCGTTCGTGCAAGTGGACGAGGTTTCGCTGCGAGCGACCGTAGAGCGGGTGTTTTCGGGGTGGATGTTCGCCGACTCGCCAGCTCTAAACGCTGTCGACAACGCGGTTTACGACGTCTGGCTCGTCGATTGCCGGCAAACCTCCGACGTGCCGCCGCCGGACCAGCGATAGAGAGTGCGATGAGCCAATCTGCCGAGATCACCCAGCGCATGCATTCGGTCAACGGCGTGATGGAGCCACAGAGCGTGCTGTTTCCCACCGTCGACATGCTGAGCGACAAGATTGCGCGGGTTCCGGCCGGGCAGTTGCGCGAACTTGATGAAATTCGCGAGGAATTGGCGCGCGAATACGGCACGGACATAACGTGCCCGATAACGACACGGCGGCATTTGAAGGTCATTGCGATCATCGCTCATTCGGCGGTTGCCATGGGCGATCCCAAGGCCGTGCCGTTCTGGCGGGTGGTGGACCCTGCCAAGCCCAATGCCGAACGGCTTGCAGGGGGACGTGGGTTTATCGTGGCCCAGCAGACGAAAGAGCGTCGCGCCGGCGCTAGGTGAAGGCTAAAAATCGTTCTCGATTGTCGGCGCGAGCGTATGCGTTTCGTCCTTGAGTCAACGCCGTGTGGCGTCCATTGGAGGAGGGTTTTCATGCTGACATTGCCCAAAATCATCGATCGACCCGAACAGGCTTATGCCTATGTCACCTATACGGTGCGCATGGATGAGATGAAGACGCCCGCCGATCAGGGGTTTCCCAAGCTGTTCGGCTATCTCGCGGGGCAGGGCATCGAACCGATTGCCGCACCTTTTTACAATTATCGCCGCATCGACATGGAGAACACGCTCGATGTGGAAGCCGGCGTGCCGGTCGCGCAGGGCGGTGAGGCGGGAGTGGGCGTCAGGTTCGGTGTGCTGCCTGCCGGGCGGTATGTGACGCTGGAATGGCATGGCGGGTTCGACGATCTGGAGCAGGTGACGGCAGTGTTGATCGGCTGGGTGCGGCTGATCGGGGAGCGGTTCGATATGCAGGAGCAGCGGGACGGGGATCATTTCGCCTGTCGTCTGGAGATCTACGAGACCGATCCCAGCCGCGAACCCGATCCGGAGAAATGGGTGACTACCCTGGCGTTCAAGCTGGTCGATTGAGTCGATCCCAAGTGTAGAAATCCCCTTCGATTTCAAGCGCCGCCGAAAGTCTCACCTCATAGATGGCGCGGGGGATTTCGATGGCGCCGAGGGAAACGAGGTGATCGGTTATGAACTGGGTATCGAGCAGGACATAGCCACCGGCGTTGAGCCGCTCGATCAGATGGGCGAGCGCGATCTTGGATGCGTCGGTGCGGCGATGGAACATGGACTCGCCGAAAAAGGCGCCGCCTATGGCGAGGCCATAAAGGCCACCGATCAACGCATCGCCATCATAGACTTCGACGGTGTGGCAATAGCCCATGGCGAACAGTTCGCTGTAGAGACCGCGGATGACGGGATTGATCCATGTCGTTTCCCGGTCCGAGCCGGCCGTTGCGCAGCCCTCGATGATCGCGTCGAAATCGCGATCCACGACGACTGAATAGGAGTGCCTGCGTAATGTCTTGGCCAGACTCTTCGAGATTTTGAATCCGTCGAGCGGGATGATGCCCCGCATTTGCGGGCTGACCCAAAAGATGTCGGGATCGTCGGCGCTTTCCGACATGGGGAAAATGCCGGCGCGGTAGGCACGCAAGATCAATTCAGCAGTAAGTTCGACGTCGAAAGGATCGTTCTTGCGTGTCATCGGCCCAGATGAAAAAGGCGGCCGATCCGGCCGCCCTTCCTACTGCTTGTTGGTCTCGAGATATTTTTCGAGCCAGTGGATGTCGTAATTGCCCGATTGGATATCGGGCTCGTTGATGAGGCGACGGAACAGCGGCAGCGTGGTCTTGACGCCATCGACGATGAATTCGTCCAGCGCGCGCTTCAGGCGCTGCAGACATTCGGGGCGCGTGCGGCCGTGGACGATGAGCTTGCCGATCAGGCTGTCGTAATAAGGCGGGATGTTGTAGCCCTGATAGACCGCCGAATCGACGCGGACGCCCACCCCGCCGGCAGGGTGATAATAGGTGATCCGGCCGGGAGAAGGCGCGAAGGTCTGCGGGTCCTCGGCGTTGATGCGCACTTCGATGGCGTGGCCGTGAAAGTTCACGTCGTCTTGGGTGAGCGAAAGCTTTTCGCCGGCGGCGACGCGGATTTGCTCATAGACGATGTCGAAATTTGTGATGCGCTCGGTGACCGGATGCTCCACCTGGAGGCGGGTGTTCATTTCGATGAAATAGAACTCGCCGTTCTCGTACAGGAATTCGATGGTGCCGGCGCCCGAATATTTGAGCTTGCGCATGGCGGCGGCGCAGATTTCGCCGATTTCCTGTTGCTCGTTCATCGGAACTGTAGGTGCGGCGGCTTCTTCCCAGACCTTCTGGTGCCGGCGCTGGAGCGAGCAATCGCGCGTGCCCAAATGGACGGCGTTGCCCTGGCCGTCGCCGATCACCTGTACTTCGATGTGACGCGGCTTTTCGAGATATTTTTCCAGATAGACGGAATCGTCGCCGAAATTGGCCTTGGCTTCACGCCGCGCCGTCGACAAGGCGATGCCGAGTTCGCCTTCGGTCTTGGCGACCTTCATGCCCTTGCCGCCACCGCCTGAAGCGGCCTTGATCAGAACGGGATAGCCGATTTCGGCGGCGGTCTGCTTCGCCTCGGCCTCGGTGGTCACCGCGCCGGCGGAGCCGGGAACGCAGGGGATGCCGAGTTCGAGCGCGGTCTTTTTGGCCTGGATCTTGTCGCCCATGATTTCGATGTGATGGGCGGAGGGGCCGATGAAGGCGATCTTGTGCTCGGAGAGGATGCGGGCGAAGCGGGCGTTTTCCGAAAGGAACCCATAGCCGGGGTGAACGGCTTCGGCGCCGGTGATCTCGCAGGCCGCAAGGATCGAGGGGATGTTGAGATAGCTGTCGCGCGCGGCGTTGGGGCCAACGCAGACGCTTTCGTCAGCCAAGCGCACGTGCATGGCATCGGCGTCGGCCTGCGAATGGATGGCCACGGTCTGGATGCCCAGTTCCTTGCAGGCGCGCAGGATGCGCAGGGCGATTTCGCCGCGATTGGCTATGAGGACCTTGGAGAACATGGCCTGGCCTTATTCGATGACGACGAGGGGTTCGCCGTATTCGACCGGCGATGCGTCATCGACCAGAACGCGGGTTACCGTGCCCGATTTGTGGGCCGGAATCTGGTTCATGGTCTTCATGGCTTCGATGATGAGCACCGTCTGGCCTTCGGTGACCTTCGCGCCAATTTCCACAAAGGGCTTGGCGCCCGGTTCGGGTGCGAGATAGGCGGTGCCGACCATCGGGGAAGTGAGGGTGTTGGGGTTGGAGGCAAGATCTTCCGGGGCGGGAGCGGCGGCAGGTGTCGCCACCGGCGCGTGAGCGGGTGCGGCAGGGGCAGCCGGCGCCGGAGCGCCATAAGCCGGGGCGGCGACCTGAACCACTTCCTTGGCGAAGGTGCGGGTCACGCGGATGCGGAAATCATCCTGCTCCAATTCGATTTCGGCCAGATTGGCTTCGTTGACCAGTTCAGCGATGGTGCGGATGAGGTCCTGATCGACCTGCGAGATCTTTGCCATTGTTATCGTGTCTCCACAGACCCGCGCGGGGTCTTAATTCAATTCAGGATTTCGGCCACGGCCAGGAGGGCCAGTGTATAACCTCTGGAACCCAGGCCGCAAATGACGCCAGTTGCCACCGAAGATACATACGAATGGTGACGGAAGGCTTCACGCTGGTGAATGTTTGAAAGATGCACTTCGACGATCGGCTTATCGAACGTGCGCAGCGCATCGTGGATCGCGACCGAGGTGTGGGAATAGGCGGCGGGATTGATGACGATTGCATCGGCTGTCTTGCGTGCCGATTGAATCCAGTCCACGAGCTCGCCCTCATGATTGGACTGGCGGAAATCGCAGCTCATGCCGCGTTCCTCGCACGTCGTGCGGCACAGGGCCTCGATATCGGCGAGCGTTTCGCCGCCATAGATCGATTTTTCCCGCGTGCCCAGCAGGTTGAGGTTCGGTCCGTTCAGGATCAGTACGCGCTTTGCCATGATTCCTTCGTCGTATCGCGCTCGCTCTGGCCCAAATGCAGGCAGAAGGCGCCTTTTTTGAGGTTTTGAGCCAGCGGGAGGGGCGGTGCAAGCTCGCGTTATACGAAATGCACCGAAAAGGCAAAGGGAAGGGCGTTTCCCAAGGCCCTGGAAGCGCCTCTAGCCTTCCTGCGGTTCCGCGGGGCAGGTGGCGGCGCCGCAGGCGCGCATGTTTTCGATGCGCTGGACGAGCTGTTCCTTGGGGACTGCCCCCGGGATCACTTCGTTTCCGATGATGAAAGTGGGCGTGCCGGTGATGCCCAACGCTTGGGCGATGGCATATGTGCGTTGCAACGCGTTCGATACGTTCTGGGTGTTCATATCGAGTTCGAGCGAGACCCGGGAGAGGCCGAGTTCTTCGGCTGCGGCCAGAGCGGTTTCGCTATCGACGGCGCCGCGCGACGAATAAAGGGCGGTGTGGAAGGCCTGATAGTCGACGCCGGCATCGTTGACGAGAACGCCGACGCGGGCCGCATCGACCGAGCCCTGGGACAGGATGGGGAATTCCTTGAGGATCACGCGCAAATTGGGGTCTTCCTCGACCAGCGACATGACGTCTGCAACGACCTGACGGCAATAGCCGCAATTGTAGTCGAACATTTCCACCAGCGTGACGTCGCCTTCGGGGTTGCCGAGAACGATATTGTCCGGATCGTTGTAGATTTCGTCATGCATGGCGTCGAGCGCGATGCGGGCGCGCTCGGTCTCTTCGGCGCGCATCTCGGATTCGAGCTCCGCCGACATGCGCTCGAGCAGGCGGGGATTGGCGATAAGGTATTCTTCGATCGCCGGGCCGAGAGAGGCAATATCGATATCGGCGGCGGTGTCGGTGGACGCGGGGGTCGGAGTAGAGGTGGCGTCGGCGATGAGGCGCTCGACCTGGGCAGCGGTTAGTCCGGGCTCGGGCCGCGTCGCGAGACTGACGGCAAGGCCCGCGCCAAGAATGACAACTGCCGCGGCAAGGCCGAGATTTATCGCTTTCTGCATGTCGAACTCCGTATCGCGCTTGAATGGGGTTTAGCGTAAGCGAGGAAGCGATGCCAGACGCGCCGTTGCGGCTGGGTGTCATAGGGAATTAATTGCTATTAAATTAATAGTTTTAAGTATGAAATGCTCTTAATGGCGAAAATGAAAGAACGATATTCGAGCAACTTGCGCTATTTTAAAAACGGGGTATAGTCTTGTCCCTCTCACGCTTCTCGCCAGACACTACGGATTTCGAAATGAATGCCAATCTGATTCGTCCCTTTTATGCCCTGGAGCTCATGGCCCGAGGGCAGGCGCTTGAGGCGGAGGGGAAAGAGGTGTGCCATCTCGAAATCGGAGAGCCCGGCGGCAAGCCTGCCCAACCAGCGCTCGAAGCTGTGCGGCAATGCCTTGAAAGGCCCATGGGTTACACTGCCGCCAAGGGGATGCTGGCGCTACGCGAGCGGCTTGGCCTCTATTATCAAGAGCGGCACGGGGTGGCCGTTTCACCCGAGCGGATCGTTGTGACCACTGGTTCGTCGAGCGGGTTCATCCTGACCTTTCTGGCGGGTTTCGCGCCGGGGCAGCGGATCGCGGTGACGCGGCCCGGCTATCCCGCTTATCTCAATATTCTTGCGTCCCTCAATCTGGCGACCGTTGAAATTCCGGTATCGCCGGCCAATGGTTGGCGGCTGACGGCTGCCGATATCGAGGCGGCGCATCAGCGCAGTCCGTTCGAAGGCCTGCTGGTGGCCAGCCCGGCAAATCCGACGGGCGCCGTGCTGGAGCGCGAAGAGCTCCAGGCGATTATCGAAACCTGCGACCGGTTGGGCGTGCGGTTCATTTCCGACGAAATCTATCACGGGCTCAATTATGTGGGTTCGGACACGAGCGCGCTCGAGTTCAGCCAGGATCATGTGATCGTCAACAGCTTCTCCAAATATTACTGCATGACCGGTTGGCGCATAGGCTGGCTGGTTCTGCCTGAGGATTTGATCCGGCGCGCTGAAATGATGGCGCAAAGCCTGTTCATTTCAGCGTCTAGCGTTTCCCAATGCGCCGCGTTGGCCGCGCTGGATGCTCGGGAGGAATATGATGCGCGGCGCGATCAATATGCGGAAAACCGCATGGTGCTTTCAGAAGGGCTGGGGGCGCTGGGGTTTGGGTTGACCAAACCGACCGACGGGGCGTTTTACGCTTATGTCGACGCATCCGCCTTTACCAACGACACAATGGATTTCTGCAATCGCCTGCTGGAGCAGGCCGGCGTCGCCGCAACGCCGGGGCAGGATTTCGATCGCACCGACGGGCACAAATATGTGCGGTTTTCCTATGCGGGCACCCGAGCCTCAATCGAGACGGCGCTGGCGCGGATGGGCGAGTTTCTTCACCCATAGACCGGATGGCAGGCGAAAATAAAAAAGGGCGGCCACCGGGGCCGCCCTTTTTGTATCCTTTAGCCCAGACCGAGGCGGCGCTGCCACCAGCCGACTTTCTTGGGCTTTTCATCGGTCTCTTCACCCGTCGAGGAAACCACGATCTCGTCCGCCGGAACGACTTTCTTGCGACGGCTACGCGTTTCGGCCCCATCCTCGGGCTGGGGAGCCTCGGGCGCAGGAGCGTCTTCGATGGGGGCTGCTTCGACCGGTGCCGGGGCTGGAGTCTCGGTCGTAGCTTCGGTCTCGACCTTTTTCCGGCGCGGGGCGCGAGGCTTGCGGGCGGGCTTTTCCGGTGCGGCCTCGGCGGCGGGCGCCTGTTCGGCGCTTTCGACGGCTTCCTGAGGGACGGTTTCCGGCTCCGCTACGGCAGCCTTGGGTGTGCGGGTGCGACGCGGCCTCTTGGGCTTTTCGGCCGGAGCTTCTTCTGCTGCAACAGGCTCGGGTGCGGCCGGAATGTCCTCGGCGGCTGCCGGTGCCGTTTCTTCGACTGCGCCCATTGCTTCGGCGTCGCTTGCTTCGCTTACGGCCTCGACGTCACCGGATTCCTCGTTGGTTTCGTCCGAACCGAAGCCCTCATTGGGGCGCTTGTTGCGGCGGCCACCGCGACGGCCACGACGGCGGCGCTTGCGGGGCTGGTCGTCGTCATCGGCAAAGGACGCTTCGCCATGCGGCTCGTCTTCGGTATCGCCGGATTCCGCGTCCGGGGTCGCGACTTCGGTTGCCTGAACAGCGCCATTGCTACCACCCCGGCGCCGACGACGACGGCGTCTGCCGCGTCCGTTCTGGCCATCGGCGGAGGCCGCTTCACCCTCGCTTTCCGCTTCCTCGGTGACTTCTTCTTCGACTTCCGGTTCTTCATAGTCGTCGATCGAGGCGGCGTCGGCGCGGATGTGCTGCACGGGCGCTGCGGCGACCGGCGTGCGGGCTTCGCCCCGTTCGATATTGAATTGCGAGCCGACGAGGCCGCTCTGGGCCGAAATGGTGATCGACAGGCCGTATTTGGCCTCGAGCGTGGTCAGCGTGTCGCGCTTGGTGTTGAGGATATAAAGCGCGACTTCGGAGGGCATGTTGACGTTGATCGACTGACCGGGCTTGCGCAGCACATGATCCTCAATCGCGCGCATGATCATCAGCGCCAGCGAGGAGACCGAGCGTACGAGGCCCGTGCCCGCGCAAGTGGGGCAGGAGTGGGTCGAACTCTCCAGAACGCCGAAGCGGATGCGCTGGCGGCTCATTTCCATCAGGCCGAAATGGCTGATGTGGCCGACCTGGATGCGCGCACGGTCGTTCTTAAGGCAGTCCTTGAGCTTTTTCTCGACCGAACGGTTGTTGCGGCGCTCTTCCATATCGATGAAATCGATGACGATGAGGCCGGCAAGGTCGCGCAGGCGGAGCTGGCGGGAGATTTCCTCGGCCGCTTCCAGATTGGTCTGGAGGGCGGTGTCCTCGATATTGTGTTCCTTGGTCGCGCGGCCAGAGTTCACGTCGATCGAAACGAGCGCTTCGGTTGGGTTGATCACGATATAGCCGCCCGAGGGCAAGGTGACCTGCGGGTGGAACATGGAGTCGAGCTGTGACTCTATGTTGTAACGCGAGAAAATCGGCGCATCGTCCTTATATGCCTGCACATTCTTGGAGTGCGATGGCATGATCATGCGCATGAAATCCTTGGCCTCGCGATAGCCGCCATCGCCCGAGACGAGGACTTCGGTGATGTCCTTGTTGTAGAGGTCGCGAATGGTGCGCTTGATGAGGCTGCCTTCCTCGTAAACGAGGCAAGGGGCAGAGGATTCGAGCGTCAGCGTGCGAACGTTTTCCCAGAGGCGCATGAGGTATTCGAAGTCGCGCTTGACCTCGGCCTTGGTGCGCGAGGCGCCGGCGGTGCGCAGGATGACGCCCATGCCTTGGGGCACTTCGAGATCGGTGGCGATTTCCTTCAAACGCTTGCGGTCCGCGGCGCTGGTGATCTTGCGGGAAATGCCGCCGCCGCGCGCCGTGTTCGGCATCAGGACTGAATAGCGGCCAGCGAGTGACAGATAGGTAGTCAGCGCCGCGCCCTTGTTGCCGCGTTCTTCCTTGACGACCTGGACGAGCAGCACCTGACGGCGCTTGATGACTTCCTGAATCTTGTACTTTTTGAGGTTGCGGCGCGGCCGCTCCTGCAGGTCTTCGAGGGCATCGCCTTCGCCGAGTTGTTCGACCTTCTTGGTCTCGCGCGGTGCGTCGAGGTCGTCGTCGCCATTGTCTTCGGAAAGCTCGTCCTCGCCCTCGGTGGTTTCGGCCTCTTCCTCGTCGGCGGAGTCGACTTCATCCTCATGGGCTTCCTCTTCGGCGCGCATAAGGGCTTCGCGGTCGGCGACCGGAATCTGGTAGTAGTCGGGGTGAATTTCGGAAAAGGCGAGGAAGCCGTGACGGTTGCCGCCATATTCGACAAAGGCGGCCTGGAGCGAGGGTTCGACCCGCGTCACCTTGGCAAGATAGATATTGCCTCGCAATTGCCGCCGTTCGGCGGATTCAAAATCGAATTCTTCGAGTCTGTTACCGCTGGTGACGACAATCCGTGTTTCTTCCGGGTGGGTGGCATCCACCAACATTCTTTTCGTGGCCATAAAATAGAACTCCGCGCGCTCGCGCGCCGGTACCGGTCTGCCGTCCAGGCAAACCGCCGGCGCCATGCGAGGCGAATGATAGTGTCGTTGAGACGCTGTCGGCGTCGGGGAGGTAAGGGGGAGGGGTCAAGAAATGGGACAGCGGGTGGCGGCGCGCCGGAAAAGCGATCGTGCCGATTGCCGCAAACAAACCCATTCGACCTCGTCCTAGAAAGGCAGAGCCGTTGCGGTTCTGCCATTCGGACCACCAATTTAAAGGCAATCCGATATTCGCAAACGGTGCCAAGTCGCGCGTCACATGCCCGCTAAGACCGGCTGTCGCGCCGGAGGCGATATAGGGCTTCGCCGCAGACTCGTTAGAGCACCGAATTACAGTCATTACGGGTGTTCCTGCAAATTGGCAAGAGTCAATCGCGGGGCGACCCATGGCGCTGGATGTGGCGTTCGGTGGCAATGAGTTCAAGCCGGGCGGCAAAAATCGACATGCCCGACCAATGAGTCGGGGACATGGGTTGCTGAAAACCGGCTCTTGCCTAATTTAGCCTGAGAATCGCATAAGGTGCGCCGGAACTGGAGTAACCGATGATCTTTTCGGCTGTGCGCGCAAGGCTGGTTTTTCTCGCCCTGGTTTATGTGTTCGTTCATGCGCCATTCGCATTGGCGCAGGAGGCAGCTCCTGTCGAGGCAGCGCCTGCGGAGGCGACCGATACCAGCCCGGGAGCGCCGCCGGCGCTGCTCGATTCGCGGGTGACGGCCACGCAGGACCGCGCGCGTCTGGTGCTGGATTTGACGACGCCCACCGAATTTGCCGTTCATACAGCCGTCGATCCCATGAGTGTCGTTGTCGAACTGCGCGGGCAGACGGGCGGTGCAGGGGATGCCAATCAGCCTGCCGGGGACGGACTGATCACGAGCTACGCCGTGGAATCGCCGGGAGTCGATAGAGTGCGGGTTACGCTCGCTCTCTCGGGGCCTGCGCAGGTGCAGCAATCCTATATTCTTGATGCCTTCGAGGATCAGCCGGCCCGGTTGGTGATCGATCTTGTGCCCGATACGGCCGAAAACTTCGCGGCGAACGCGCGCGGTGATGAGGCCGACGATGCAGACGCTCAACCGGCGCCCGCGCCGACGCTTGATGGGCGACAGACCGCGCCCGGTGAGACGACGACGGCGACCAGCGAGGTGCGGCCCCTGGTGGTCATCGACCCCGGCCACGGCGGCGTGGATGGGGGCGCGCGGGCGACGAATGGGCTGGAGGAGAAAAACATCGTCCTCGCCTTTGCGCTCAAGCTCCAGAGCTTGCTGGTGGAGACCGGACGGTTCGACGTGGCGCTGACGCGTGACACCGATGCGTTCCTGACGCTTTCCGAGCGCGTCGCGCTGGCTCGCCAGAATCAGGCCGATTTGTTCATTTCCCTGCATGCGGATTCCTTCGATCAGGCCGATGTGCGCGGCGCCTCGATCTACACGCGCGGTGATCTGGCGAGCAGCGATCTCGACCGGGTGTTGGCCGAGAACGAGAACCGGGTCGATCTGGTGGCGGGCTTTTCACCGCCCGAGGATGCAGGCGCCGTCGATGTGCTCGTCGATCTGCTCTCGCGCGAAACGCGGCGGCAATCCTATCTCGCCGGGCAGGCGCTGATCGAGCAGTTGGAACCATCCGTGCAATTGCGGCGCTTCCCGCTGCGGCAGGCCGATTTCTTCGTGCTCAACTCGCCCGATATCCCGTCGGTGCTCATTGAATTGGGTTTTCTCTCCAATTCCGACGATACCGAAAACCTCACCACCGATGCGTGGCTCGATCGCGTGGCCGCAGCGCTGGCGCGTGGCGTCGCCGTTTATTTCGATGGGAGTCGCCCCGGCTCATGAGCCGATCACCGCGCGCCCGAATTCGATTTAGCAGGAATGGACACTCCGTTTTGATGACGGGGCAAGGGTTTATGCGCGCAAGTGCCAGCGATTCTGCTAAAGTGGATGTCGCGGGGATCAGCGCGACACGTTGGGTACATGCCAGTGTGAGAATTGCATGTTTCGACTTTTAAGCTGGCTGTTCGGTTTTGGCGTTTTTTGCGGCGTTATCGTTCTGGGCGCCGTTTCCTATTACGTCTGGTCGCTGAGCGAGGAATTGCCTGACTATCGGGTGCTGATGGATTATCAGCCGGCGGTGACCACACGCGTGCATGCGACCGATGGCACGCTGCTCGCCGAATTCGCCCGCGAGAGGCGCCTGTTCCAGCCGGTCGAAACGATCCCGCCTATGGTGATCGAGGCGTTTCTTTCCGCCGAGGACAAGGATTTCTATTCGCATTTCGGGATCGATATCGGCGGCGTGTTCCGCGCGGCCCGCGACAATGTCATGCAGGCGGTCGATGGCGGGTCGGGCAATCTGGTGGGGGCATCGACCATTACCCAGCAGGTGGCCAAGAATTTTCTTCTGACCTCCGATCAGACCTGGGATCGCAAGATCAAGGAAGCGATACTCGCGCTACGGATCGAGAACGCGATGTCCAAGGACAAGATTCTCGAACTCTACCTCAACGAGATTTATCTCGGACTCAATTCCTATGGCGTGGCGGCCGCCGCGCTCAACTATTTCGACAAGGCGCTTTACGAGCTGACCTATGCCGAGGCGGCCTATCTCGCCGCGTTGCCGAAGGGGCCTTCCAACTACCATCCGTTCCGCCAGCCCGAGGCGGCCATCGAGCGGCGCAACTGGGTTCTCGATCGCATGGCCGAGAATGGATACCTCACGCTCGATGAGGCGGAAGTTTATAAGGCCGAGAACCTCAACGTCATTCCCCGTCAGGGCGGTTCGCAGCTCTATTCGGCGGAATATTTCACCGAGGAAGTCCGGCGGCAGCTCGCTTCGCTTTATGGGTTCGATGCACTCTATGGCGGGGGAATGTCGGTGCGGACCTCACTCGATCCGCAGATGCAGCTCCACGCGCGCAAGGCGCTGATGGATGGGCTTGTCGCCTACGATCAGCGACGGGGTTTCCACGGCGTCGAGACGACCGTCGAGATCGGCGAGGATTGGGGCGCGGCGCTGGCGGGCGTATCGCCGCTTTCGGACGTGCCTGAATGGACGCTTGCGGTCGTGCTCGAAATGGAGAGCAATTCGGCGCGGATCGGGCTGCGGCCAACAATCGACGTGGACGGGCGTGTGAGCTCTGAACGCGTGACAGGCACGTTGCCGGGTTCGGCAGTCTCGTGGGTCAGCAGGCCGTTGGGCGAGATTCTGAGCGTTGGCGATGTCGTCTATGTCGAGCCGGTCGCAGGTGACGACGGCGTATATACGCTGCGTCAGGTGCCCGAGGTCGAGGGGGCGCTGGTCGCCATGGACCCGCGCACCGGACGCGTTCTCGCGATGGTCGGCGGCTTTTCCTTTGCCGGAAGCGAGTTCAATCGTGCCACGCAGGCGATGCGCCAGCCGGGATCGTCGTTCAAGCCCATCGTTTATGCCGCGGCACTCGACAATGGATATACCCCGGCCTCCGTGATCCTCGACGCGCCGCTCTCGATTGCCAATGCGGACGGGAGCGTATGGGCGCCGGAAAACTATGCGCGAAGGTTTTATGGCCCCCAAACGCTGCGGCGCGGGATCGAACTGTCGCGAAACGTCATGACGGTCCGGTTGGCCCAGGATCTGGGCATGCCGATGATCGAGGAATATTCCCGGCTGTTCGGTGTCTATGACGACATGCCTCACGTTCTCGCTATGGCGCTTGGGGCCGGGGAGACCACGGTGCTGCGCATGACGGCGGCGTATGCGACGATCGCCAATGGCGGGCGCAAGATCACCCCGACGCTCATCGACCGTATTCAAGACCGGTATGGCGATACGATCTATCGGCATGACGAGCGCATTTGCCAGGGCTGCGAGCAGGCCGAGTGGAACGGGCAGGGCACGCCCACCATCATCGATAGCCGCCAGCAGGTGCTCGATCCGATGACGGCTTATCAGGTTACCTCAATGCTTGAAGGGGTCGTGCAGCGCGGGACCGGCACCGTCGTGCGTTCGGTGGGGCGACCTGTGGCGGGCAAGACCGGCACGACCAACGACTACAAGGATGCCTGGTTCGTGGGCTTCACGCCCGAACTCGCGGTCGGCGTTTATGTGGGTTACGACACGCCGCGCAACATGGGGTCGAGCTATACCGGCGGCGAGCTGGCGGCGCCGATCTTTGCCGCTTTCGTTTCCGCCGCGCTCGAAGGCGTGCCGCCGACGCAGTTCCAGATGCCGCAGGGCATGCATACTGACTGGATCGACCCCACGACGGGCGTCGGCATCGTCGCCGGCGGTTCGGGCGTGCAGGAGTCGTTCAAGCCGGGAACGGGGCCGAACCTGATGACTTCGGTGATCGGGATCAATTCGCAGGCCTTCGACAATATCCAGACAGGGGCCTCCCAGCAGCAGCCCATGTTCAATCCCGGCGGATTGTTCTGAGGGTCGGGCGGTTGATTGTCTCGATCAATGCCGTTAAGTCAGCCCCCTGAACCTCAATACGCGGAAAGAGTTATGCGCGCAGACGTTCTCAAGACGGTCGACGAAATCAAGCAGGCCCTAAGCCTGCTGAGGAGGCATCTTTGACTGGGATACAGCCGAAAGACGCCTCGACGAACTGAATGCCCGCTCCGAATCGGGCGATCTCTGGAACGACCCGGAGGAAGCCCGCAAGGTGATGAGCGACCGCCAGTCGCTCGAAAGCGCCATAGCCAATGTGCGCACCATCGAAGCCGGCCTCAATGACAATATCGAGCTGATCGAACTGGGCGAGGCCGAGGGCGATAAGGAAATCGTGGCCGATGCCGAGCGCTCGCTGACCGAACTGCAGGGCACCGCGGCGCGCATGCGCGTGGAAACGCTGCTGTCGGGCGAAGCTGACGGCAATGATTGCTATCTCGAAGTCCATTCCGGGGCCGGTGGTACCGAGAGCCAGGACTGGGCGCAGATGCTGTTCCGCATGTACTCGCGCTGGGCCGAGCGGCGCGGTTTCAAGGTCGAGACCATCGAATACAGCGCCGGCGAAGAAGCGGGCATCAAGGGCGCGACGATCCTCGTGAAGGGGCACAACGCTTACGGTTGGCTCAAGACCGAGAGCGGCGTGCATCGCTTGGTGCGGATTTCGCCCTATGACAGCCAGGCCCGGCGCCACACGAGCTTTTCGAGCGTGTGGGTCTATCCGATGATCGACGATTCGATCGATATCGACGTCAACGAATCCGACGTGAGGATCGACACCTATCGCGCTTCGGGCGCGGGCGGGCAGCACGTCAATACGACCGATTCAGCGGTGCGTATTACGCACATTCCGACAGGCATCGTCGTCCAGTGCCAGAACGAGCGCAGCCAGCACAAGAACCGGGCTCAGGCCTGGGACATGTTGCGCGCGCGTCTTTACGAACTGGAACTGCAGAAGCGCGAAGAAGCCGCCAATGCGGAAGCTGCCTCCAAGACCGAAATCGGCTGGGGCCATCAGATTCGCTCCTATGTGCTGCAGCCCTATCAGTTGGTGAAGGATCTGCGCACGCAGGTGGAAAGCACGGCACCGTCCGATGTGCTCGACGGCGATCTCGACCAGTTCATGGAGGCCTCTTTGGCCCAAAGGCTGGGTGCGGACACCGAAGACGCCTGATCAGAAATAGGCGGCAAGTTCCCGGCCGGCTGCGATAAAGCGGGCCGGATCCAAAGCGCTGCCGGCGCGGCGCACTTCGAAATGAAGGTGCGGCCCGGTGGATCGCCCGGTCGATCCCGAAAATCCTACGTGTTGCCCGCCGGCTATGGATTGACTCACCGTCACGCCAATCTGGCTCATGTGGGCGTAGCGGGTGGAAAATCCGTTGCCATGGTCGATTTCGACCATCTTGCCATAGCCGCCATTATTTCCGGCAAAGGTGATCGTGCCGCCGGCGGCGGCCAAGACGGGTGTGCCGGTGGTGGCGCGGAAATCCATGCCGGCATGGAAGGCGGCGCGCTTCAGGAACGGATCGGTGCGATTGCCGAAATTGGAGGTGACGGCGCCCACGCCGACGATCGGCGTTTGCACGGGAGCTGCCAACAGGGTGCGGCGGGCCGATTGGTAGTGAGCCAGAGCATCGGCGACGGCATTGGCTTCATCGATGATGGAACCGGCTTCCCCCTGTGCCGGAATGAATGGCCCGCCGACGCCTTCGACCGCCGTCTGGGGCTCGATGCCCACGCCGCGCAGTTGGGTGAGGATTTCGTTGGCCGATAGCGTTGCCGCGTCCGATAGGGAGACGAGCGCCATCCGGGTTTCTTCCTGCATGGCGAGAAGGCTCTCGGCAAGCACTGCGGTATCACCGATCGAAGAATCGGGCGCAATCGCGCCTGTCGTTATGGAATCGCTTGGCGGAACGTGACCCGCTATGCCCATTTCGCGCGCCATTTCGGTGAGCGCCCGAACATATTCGTGCTGTTCGGAAAGCACTTCCTGCTGTTGCACCAGTTCGTGCATCTGGAGATTCATGTCGCCCATCTGGGCGTATTGCCGGGAATGGAGCCGGTCGACCTCCAGGCGAAGTTCGGTGATGCGCTGCTCATAGGCGGTGAGCAGGCCGGAATTGTCGTCGCGCATCAGCGCGTTGATTTCGGGTGCGAAATAGAGTGCGAGACCGGTCAGCGCATTACTGCCGAGCAGGAGGGCGACAATTGCCATGTAAAGAATATATGCGCCGATCCTACGGCTCGCGATCGGCTTGGCCTGTTGCCGGCCGAGCGTGATGGACTTGTCGCCCGTTTGCACAGATGGTCCCCCAAAGACGCCAAGCGCATATCGACTATTGGGGGACTATGCTTGTCTATGGTTAATGGCGCGCTAATCGAGCGCCTTTACCACGCGTTCCACATGGCCCTTGGCGCGGATATTGGGCCAGATGCGGGCGATCGTTCCGTCGGGCCCGATGAGAAACGTGCTCCGGATGAGCCCTTGATAGGTCCGGCCATAATTGAGCTTTTCGCCCCAGACGCCGTAAGGGCCGATGGTCTTGTGGTCGGGATCAGCGAGCAGTACGGGCTTAAGCGCATAGTCGGCACGAAATTTCGCCAGCTTTTCAACGCTGTCGGGCGAAATGCCGACCAAAAGGATATCGTGTTGGGCAAACCAATCGGCATGGGTGGTGAAATCCATGTTCTGGTTGGTGCAGGCAGGCGTATCGGCCTGGGGATAGAAATAGAGAAGGACGGATTTGCCGCGCCGTTCGGAAAGAGTGAAGGGCGTGCCTGTGTCGGTGAGCAGGGTGAAATCCGGAGCGATCTGTCCGGTGGCCAATTTCGTCATGTGCATGCCTCTGATGTGCGCTTGAGCGTCCAGTTTTTCCCAAACCGTCTATCTGCGCCATATTCAAGCCGATATGGTCGGTAACAGACAGCCTTAACACCCGATTCTCCAGCGTTTTGGCGCGATCATATGGGACCTGCACCTGACAGTGAGTGAGACGACACGTCCCCGGCAAGCCATCCTGGGAGCGCGAGGAAGGCTGGCGCTCAAGGTGCTGGCCTGGATCGGCATCGGTCTGCTGGTTGCCTTTGCGATTCTCTACGTGCGCCTGCTGTTCGGGCCGATCTCGTTGAACTTTCTTTCCGACCGGGTCAAGGGCGCGGTCGCAGGGGTCGTGGAAGACAGCTTCGTCGTCGATTGGAACGATTTCGGGCTGTCGTTGACCGGGCCTCTCACGATCGGCTTCCATCTTTCCACCGTCACGCTCACCGAGCGCGCGACGGATGCGGCTATCGAGATGGAGGCGCTGGAAATCGCGCTTTCGCCCATCGGGGCCGCAATGGGGCGTCCCAATGCACGTGTGGTGCTGATCGAGCCGAAATTCCAGATGGTGCAGAACCTGCTCGGCCCGCGCCTCACCCGGCTCGAATTCATGGAGACCGAGGATGCCGGCGAAACCGTGGTCCGCGTTTTCGAGGGCGAGCAAAGCGCGCCGAGCGTACAGATCGGAGACGACGGGCTTTCGCTTGGCGAGGAACGGGCCGAAGAGCTTGGCCTGCGATCGGACAATGACTGGATGGTGCTCAATGTCGAAGCGCTGAATCAATCGCTGGCCCAGCTTGCCGAGCAGGCGATGGGAGGGCAGGTCCGAAGGCTGGAGATACGCGGCGGTTCGGTCGGCGTGCTCGATACCGTCTATGGGCTCTATAAATCGTTCGATCAGGTTAATCTCGACGTTCGTGCGGGGCGGATCGACGGACGGGTGGCCGCAGAGTTTTCGGCGCGCATCGCGGGTCAGACCATGCAGGGGGAGATCGTTCGCGAGATCGAGGAAGACGGGGCTCGAATAGAGGCCAATATCGGAAACATCGATCTTTCGACGATCGTTCCGTTTCTCGACGATGCCAATGGATTGGCAGCATTGCGCGGCGCCGGTGCTCTGGCGCTGGCGGTCGAGCTTGGAACCGGTCCGACCGCCACCGTCCAATCAGGCAGGATCACCGTCGATATCTCGGGAACCCAGCTTCGGCTCAACAACGATCTGTTCGCCGTTTCGGCCGAACCGATCGACATCGAATGGATTCCCGAGCGCTCGCTGCTCAGCTTTTCGGATGTGAATTTGGCGATCGGGCAGAGCAGGGCAGTCATCGGCGGCGATATCGCCATGGGATTCGATAGCCAGTTCGGCCCGACGCTCGGCATGTCCATCCGCGCCCATGACGTCTGGCTGCATCCCGACGATCTGGAGGCGCCTACGGAGCCCTTCGAGGAAATCCATTTCGAGGGCTGGTCGGCCCCGCTTTACGGCGCCCTGGGCATCGATAGGATGGTTGGCGCCAAGGAGGACGTCAGTGTCGTGCTGCAGGGGCGGGTCGATATGGTTCGCGAGGGTGTGGGGCTGGACATTACACTGAGCGGACGGGGCGCCTCGGCCGACGATATCAAGCGGCTCTGGCCCTATCTTTTCGCCCGCGAGGGCCGGGAGTGGCTTGCCGAATATGTCGCCGACGGGTCGGTGAGCGCGGCGGACATGCATTTCAAGTTTCCGGTCGGCAGCATTTCGGTCGATGGTGAACCAAAGCCGATGCCCGAGGGAGCGATGCAGATCGACCTCGTGGGAGACGGCCTGCAATTGCTGCCGCTCGAGGGTTTGCCCGAAGTTCAGGTGGAGGGCGAAGCGCGGCTCTCCATGCGCGACAATCAATTGACTATGACGTTCGAAAGAGCCCGGGTGCCCGAGTTCGGCAACGATGTGACCATCACCAACGCGGCCTATATCAACCAGGATATCTCGGCCAGCGAACAGATCTTCGAGATTTCAGGGGATGTGGCCGGGGCGGTGCCAGCGATTTTGGACGTCGCGACCGGAGATACGCTCAATCTGCTCGAAGACTTCAATGTCGGGATCGACATCGAGGATTTGGCGGCGGACCTGACCGGGCAGGTTCAATCGACGGTTATCGCAACGATAGCCACCGACGATACGGGCCGGTTGGTGCGGACCGATTACGCACTCAACGGTTCGATTACCGACATGGCGAGCACGGGACCTATCGGAGGAATCGAATTCGATGACGCCGATTTTTCCTTTACCGCATCGCAGGAAGGCTTCCGCGTGGTGGGTGACGCCAATGTGGGCGAGGCGGAAATCGATATCACGGCGACGAGATCGGGGAATGGCGCGCCCGAAGTTTCGATCGGCTCGACACTCGATGTTGCCGACGCGGCGGCCTTTGGGGTCGACCTTTCCGAATTCATGAGCGGAACGGCGCGTGTGCTCGCAACACCCATGGAGGACGACCGCATCGAACTGGCCGCCGATCTGACCGACACTGCGCTGACCATCAGGGATATCGGGATCACCAAGGCGGCGGGAACGGGGGGAACGCTGGAGGCTATCGTTTCGCTCGATGAGGACGAAATTTCGGTATCCGATGTTTCACTCGGCTTCGGCTCCGTGCGCCTTGAGGGTGACATGAGATTTACCCCTGACGGCCAGCTCGTCTCGGCCGATTTCCCCACCTTCCGCGTGAGCGAGGGCGATAGCGCGCAGGTAAGCATGACACCGATCGAGGGTGGCTATGCTTTAGCCGTCGACGGTACCCAGCTCGACATCAAGCCAGTCCTGGCCCGCTTTTTCAATCTCGAGGGCGATACGAGCGCGGGGGCGAGCGAGGATCTTGAGGATAAGATTTTCAACATCAGCGTGAATTTGGACCGGGCGCTCGGCCATTATGGCGCCGCCGCGTTCAACGTCGATCTCGATCTCTCGGTGCGTGGCGAACAATTGCGCGCGGTCAATCTCGCCGCCCAGTTCAGCGGGGGCGGATCGGCCTCAGCCGCGACCAATCCATTGCCCTCGGGTCGGGTGATTTCCTACGCCACCAACGATCTGGGCGATATGCTGCGGTTTACCGGCATATACCCGCGACTGGTGGGCGGCGAGGGCAGCATGGTGATGCGGTACGACGAGGGAAGCGGAACCGACACTGGAGAATTCGTGGTTCGCGATTTCGCCGTGGTTGATGAGTCCAATCTCGACGCAATCGTGGGGTCGCATGACGAGTCGCAGGCCGTCATGGGCGGTGCGTCGGCAATTGAGTTTGATTTCGGCCGGGCGGAATTCGTGCGCTTTTCCGACCGGATCGAACTGGTCGACGCGGCGGTTTATGGCGACACCGTGGGCGGTACGATCCGGGGTAACGTACTGACCTCGAGTGGGCAATACGATCTGGCGGGGACCTATGTGCCGTTGTTCGGGCTCAACAATTTCTTCCAGCAAATCCCGATTCTGGGACCGATCTTCGGTGGCCGGGAAGGGGAAGGGCTGATTGGCGTAACGTTCGCGGTGCGCGGGCCGCTCAACCAGCCGGACCTGCTGATCAATCCGGTCTCGATCCTCGCTCCGGGCGTTTTCAGGACGCTGTTCGAATATCGCGCCGCCAATCAATGACCCCGAACAAAAAAGCCGGGGACTTGCCCCGGCCTTGAACGTTTGCCAGTCGGATCAAACCGGCTTGAGCAAAACGTGACGTTTCTTGCCGATCGAGAGCTTTATGACGCCTTCGGAAAGCACCTGGGCCTCACCGAGACTCATTTTGTCGTCGGTGACCGTCTCGTCGTTCACCCGGACAGCGCCGGCCTGGATATGCCGGCGAGCTTCGCCGTTCGACGCGGCGAGGCCGGCGGTGACCGTGGCGGCCAGAATGCCCAGCCCGCCGCGCAGGGCGGACCAGCCGATCTGGATGGTCGGCAGGGAGAGATCGATCTGACCGGCTTCGAACACCGCGACAGCGGTTGCGGCGGCTTCCTCGGCGGCGGCGCGGCCGTGGACCAGTGCTGTGACCTCGGTGGCGAGCACCTTCTTGGCCTCGTTGATGTCGGTCGCGACCCCCGCGACGACGCGTGCGATCTCATCGAGCGGCAAAGTGGTGAAGAGCTTCAAGAAACGTTCCACGTCGGCGTCTTCGGTGTTCCGCCAATACTGCCAGAAATCATAGACCGAGAGGGCGTCGGCGTTGAGCCAGACTGCGCCATTGGCGGTCTTGCCCATCTTCTGGCCCGATGCCGTGGTGAGCAGCGGCGAGGTCAGGGCATAGAACTGGGTATCCAGCATCCGGTGGCCGAGGTCGAGTCCGTTGACGATGTTGCCCCACTGATCCGATCCGCCCATTTGCAGGGTGCAGCCGTAGCGCTGGTTAAGCTCTACGAAGTCGTAGGCCTGCAGGATCATGTAGTTGAATTCGAGGAACGACAGGGATTGCTCACGGTCGAGGCGGAGCTTGACGGAATCGAAGCTCAGCATCCGGTTGACCGAGAAGTGCCGTCCCACGTCGCGCAGGAAGGCGATGTAACCCAACTCCAGCAGCCAATCGGCGTTGTTGGCCATGATGGCCGGATTTTCCGCGCGATCGAAATCCAGGAAGTTGGAGAACTTTTGCTTGATGCCCTGGATATTGGCCTCGATGCCTTCGACGGTCAGAAGCTTGCGGGCCTCGTCCTTGAAGGACGGGTCGCCGATCATGCCCGTGCCACCGCCCATCAGCGCGATGGGGCGATGGCCGGTCTGCTGCATCCAGTGAAGCATCATGATTTGCATCAGATGCCCGACGTGAAGAGACGCGGCAGTTGGATCATAGCCGATGTAGCCCGTCACGATCTCGGTCGAAAACTTCTTGTCGAGCCCTTCGGGGTCGGAGATCTGATGGATGAAGCCACGCTCGGAGAGCGTATGGAGAAATTCGGATTTAAACTGTGTCATTGGTCTTGATTCCAGAGCGTTGAAGCTGCCCGGCGGCGGTGCGCCGGGCGGGTTTGGCTCGAAATCATCCCGTTATTCGGGCGCCCTTTGCCGCCCAGGATGAGATTCGCCGGAGCGTGCGCTCCAAAACGATCGCGAGGGTTTAACGCCCGCCGCCGGCGGCGATCTCGGCCCGGCGACGGTCGAGATATTCGCCGCACGCCTCGATCAACTCGTCGACCTTGCCCTCATAGAAGTGGTTGGCGCCTTCAACGGTCTGCTGCTCGATGGTGATGCCCTTTTGCAGCTTGAGCTTGTCCACCAGCTTTTGAACGGCTTCGGGCGGGGCCACGCGGTCCTTGTCGCCATGGATGATCAGGCCCGAAGACGGGCAGGGCGCCAGGAACGAGAAATCATAGAGGTTTTCCGGGGGCGAAACCGAAATGAAGCCTTCGACTTCCGGACGGCGCATCAGGAGCTGCATGCCGATCCAGGCGCCGAATGAAAATCCGGCGATCCAGCAGCCGCGGCTTTCGCGATTGAGCGCCTGCAGCCAGTCGAGCGCGGCGGCGGCGTCGGACAGCTCGCCGATGCCGTGGTCGAAAAGACCCTGGGAGCGTCCCACGCCGCGTGAATTGAAGCGCAGAACCGCAAAGCCGCGTTGCACGAACATGTAAAAGAGATTGTAGACGATCTGGTTATTCATCGTGCCCCCGAACTGGGGGTGGGGATGAAGAACGATCGCAACGGGCGCGTTGGGCTCCTTGCCGGGCTGATAGCGCCCCTCGATCCGGCCCTCGGGTCCGTTGAAAATCACTTCAGGCATCTACTCTTACCTTTACGCTCGATATGGCCGCATGGGAGCTATGCACAAGCTACGCCTCGGCTTGACGAATGGGCTGGGTGCCCATAAAACTGACCATTAAAGCCAGTTTAGAATTATTCCAAATGGTTTTCGCCGGTTTTCCGGCGCTTGTGAGCGCTCCTTTTACTTAAGGAGCGAGTCGAATTTCAAGGATTGTTTGCTGCGGCGAAATTCAGACATGGATCGCCGGGGTAAATTGAAGGATCGATGAACGCATATCTCGATCATAACGCTTCGGCACCTTTGTTGCCTCGCGCGCGCGAGGCAATGATGGCTGCGCTTGCCATGACGGGCAATCCGTCCTCGGTCCACGGGCCGGGGCGGGCCTTGCGCGCCGTGATCGACGATGCGCGGGACAAGGTGGGGCGGGCTGCCGGTGCGGATGCCAAGCAGGTGGTGTTCACTGGTTCGGCGACCGAGGCCCTGACCCAGGCGATCGTCGGGGGTGTCAATGCGTTCGGGATCGATCGCGTACTGGTTTGCGCCACAGACCATGCGGCGGCTCTGAAAGCGGCGGAAGCATCGAGCGTTGCGGTGAATCTCATCGGGGTGGATGAGAATGGCATCGTCGATCTCGACGCGCTGCGGCGGCATATCGACACTGCCGATGGTGCCGGAGAAAAGGTTCTGGTGACGTTTGCCTGGGTCAACAATGAAACCGGCGTCGTTCAGCCGCGCGGGCGGATAGAAGCGATGGTTGGACCCACGCCTCATATTCTTGTCATCGATGCGGTGCAGGCTTTCGGCAAGCGCGATCTGGACTTTGCAGCTTCGGCCACCGATATGATGGCTGTCTCGGCTCACAAGATCGGCGGGCCTGCCGGAATCGGCGCGCTACTGGTCAAGGGGCACGCCGATACCGTCCGGCTGGTTCCGGGCGGCGGACAGGAACAGGGCCGGCGCGGAGGCACCGAATCGGCAGCGCTGATCGCCGGGTTCGGTGCGGCGTGCGAAACATTCGGTGAAGTCTTCGAAGCCGACCGTGTCGCGGGATTGACGAACCGGTTTGAAGAAAGGCTTTTGGCGGTTGCGCCCGATGCCGTGATTTTCTCGCGCGGGGCCGATCGGATCGGCACGACGGTCAATTTCGCGGTGCCGGGGATCAAGAATACCGTGGCGATGATGAGCCTCGATCTGGCTGGCATCGCGGTCTCGTCGGGCTCGGCATGCTCGTCGGGCAAGGTCGGGCGCTCCCATGTGCTCAGCGCCATGGGCGTAGCGCCCCAATTGAGCGAATGCGGCCTTCGGGTCAGTTTGGGCTGGTCATCGACCGCCGAAGAAATAGACGCCTTCTTTGCGGCGTTTGAAACCGTTCTGAGCCGCCATCGCCGTGATGGCGCGGCGGCTTAGCACCAGGAGATTTATTGATGTCCGATTACGACATTCCGACGCTTAAGGAAAACATCGACCGCGATACGGTCGACAAGGTGCTGGCGCTCGACGTCGACAAGTACAAGTACGGCTTTGAGACGATCATCGAATCCGAAAAGGCTCCCAAGGGGCTCGATGAGGATACGGTACGGTTCATCTCGGCCAAGAAGAACGAGCCTGAATGGATGCTCGAATGGCGACTGGAGGCGTTCCGCCGTTGGTTGACGCTCGAGGAGCCCACCTGGGCGCGTGTGTCGTATCCGGCCATCGATTTCCAGGACCAGCATTATTACGCCGCGCCCAAGAGCGTGACGGGTCCGAAATCGCTCGACGAGGTCGATCCGGAATTGCTGCGCACATACGAAAAACTGGGCATCCCGCTTTCCGAGCAGAAGATTCTGGCGGGCGTCCAGGAAGAGGGCGAACCGCGGGGAACGCCGTTCAGCGGCAATGTCGCCGTGGACGCGGTGTTCGACTCGGTTTCGGTCGTCACCACGTTCCGTGAGGAATTGGCCAAGCAGGGCATCATCTTCTGCTCGATTTCTGAAGCGATCCGTGAGCACCCCGAATTGGTCAAGAAGTATCTTGGCTCGGTGGTGCCGGTAACGGACAATTTCTACGCCACGCTCAATTCGGCGGTCTTCACGGACGGGTCGTTCGTTTATATCCCCAAGGGCGTCCGCTGCCCGATGGAGCTCTCGACCTATTTCCGCATCAACGAGCGCAATACCGGCCAGTTCGAGCGTACGCTGATCATCGCCGAGGAAGGCTCATATGTGAGCTATCTCGAAGGCTGCACGGCGCCGATGCGCGACGAGAACCAATTGCACGCGGCGGTTGTCGAGCTGGTGGCGCTGGATGATGCCGAGATCAAGTACTCCACCGTCCAGAACTGGTATCCGGGCGACAAGGAAGGCAAGGGCGGCATCTATAACTTCGTCACCAAGCGTGGCGATTGCCGTGGCAAGAATTCCAAGATTTCCTGGACGCAGGTCGAGACCGGTTCGGCGATCACCTGGAAATATCCGAGCTGCATCCTGCGTGGCGATGGCTCGCGCGGCGAGTTCTATTCGATCGCCATTTCCAACGGAAAGCAGCAGATCGACAGCGGTACCAAGATGATCCATCTGGGCAAGAACACGTCCAGCCGCATCATTTCCAAGGGCATTGCCGCCGGCAATTCCGACAACACCTATCGCGGCCAGGTTTCGGCCCATCGCCGGGCAACCAATGCGCGTAACTTCACCCAGTGCGACAGCTTGCTGATCGGCGATCGCTGCGGCGCTCACACGGTGCCCTATATCGAAAGCCGCAATTCCTCAGCGGTCTTCGAGCACGAGGCGACCACCTCGAAAATCTCGGACGACCAGATGTTCTACTGCCTGCAGCGCGGGCTCTCCGAGGAAGAGGCCGTGGCCCTGATCGTCAACGGGTTCGTCCGTGACGTGCTCCAGCACCTGCCGATGGAGTTCATGGTCGAGACCCAGAAGCTGATCGGCATCTCGCTTGAAGGCAGCGTCGGCTAAGCCTTTCGAAAGAACAATTTGCCCAAAGGGCACCAATCAATATGGGACGGCCGCCCGGCCGGAAATGAAATGACGACACCTTTGCTCGAGATCAAGAACCTGCATGTCCGTGTTGAGGACAACGAAATTCTCAAGGGCGTGAACCTGACCCTCAACAAGGGCGAAGTGCATGCCATCATGGGCCGCAACGGTTCAGGAAAGTCGACACTTTCCTACGTGCTGGCCGGCAAGGAAGACTACGAGGTCACCGAGGGCGAAATCCTGTTCAACGGCGAAGACCTGCTTGAGATGGAAGCCGATGAGCGCGCCGCCGCGGGTCTGTTCCTGGCCTTTCAATACCCGATCGAAATCCCCGGCGTCGCGACGATGACGTTCCTCAAGGCCGCCATGAACGCACAGCGCAAGGCGCGCGGCGAAGCCGAGCTTTCGACGCCCGAGTTCATGAAGGCCGTCAAGGATGCGTCCAACCTTCTCGATGTTCGGCAGGAATTTTTGAAGCGCCCCCTCAATGTCGGGTTCTCGGGCGGTGAGAAAAAGCGCGCCGAAATCCTGCAGATGGCGTTGCTCGAGCCCAAGCTCTGCATTCTGGACGAAACCGATTCCGGGCTCGATATCGACGCCCTCAAGATCGTTTCCGAAGGTGTGAACAAGCTCCGTTCGCCCGAGCGTTCGATGCTGGTCATCACGCACTACCAGCGGCTGCTGAACTACATCGTGCCCGACGTGGTGCACGTGTTCTCGGCCGGCCGTGTGGTCGAGACCGGAGACAAGTCGCTGGCCCTCGAACTCGAAGCCAAGGGCTATGCCGACTTCGACGAAACCAATGTTGCCTGAGGATTGACGCCGTGAATATTCAAACGCCAGTTCGACTGAGCGGCGCCGAGGAAAGCCTCGTTGCACAACTCGAAAGCATCGGCGCGACCGATGCCGCCGAACGTCTTCGGATCATTGGTTTGCCGACCCGTCGCGTGGAAACCTATCACTATACCGATCTCAAGACGCTCCTTGGGCAGGTGCCGCCGCTGGCCAAGCCAGCGGAAAGCGCCAGTGCTCCGGCTATCGATATTCCCGGCGCCTATCGCATCGTCATCAGCAATGGCATCGTGCAGGCGGCCGCGACCGCGCCTTCGGGCGTAATCGTGGGCAAGACGACGGGCTCGGTACTGACGACGCGCGATGACGTTCTGGTTCGACTCAACGCCGCCATGGTCACCGAATCGTTGACGTTGGAATTGACCGGCTCGGTCGATCCGGTGATCCATATCGATCGCCGGCTGGAAGGCGAGGCGGCGCACGTTCAGTCGGGCGCCAAGATCAATGTCGGGCCGGGCGGCCGGGCGACGATCGTCGAAACGATCTCGGGTAGCGACGCAGCCCATATGGGCAATGCGGCAAGCTATGTCTCTCTGGGAGATGGCGCCGTGGTGACCCATGTCGTGGTCGACCTCTCAGCGCGTCAGGCTACTCATTTCGCCAACATCGAGTATCGCATTGCGGGCGAAGTCCAGTTCAAGTCGGTGGTTATCAACGCCGGCGCGCATTTGGCCCGCGCCAATGTGTTCGCCGATTTCGTGGGCGAGGGCTCGCATGGCGACTTTTTCGGCCTCAACGTTGTCGATACCGATGAGCATCGCGATATCACGATCGACGTAACCCATGGCGTGCCGAACACGACTTCCGCAGAGCTTTACAAGCAGATCGCGCGCGGTCGGGGCAGGGCGGTGTTTCAGGGCAAGATCAACGTGGCGGTTGATGCGCAGAAAACCGACGCCAAGATGATGACCCAGGGGCTGATGCTTTCGGACGAGGCGGAAATCCTGTCCAAGCCCGAGCTAGAGATTTTCGCTGACGACGTGGTTTGTGGCCACGGCGCGACTTGTGGCGATCTCGATGAGACGTCGCTGTTCTATCTGATGAGCCGCGGCATTTCACGGCAGGACGCCGAAACCATGCTGATCCGCGCTTTCCTTGCGGAAATCACCGAGGCGGTCGAGGACGAATACGTCGCCGAAGCGCTTTCGGGTATCGTGGAGCGTTGGCTCAAGAAGGGTGCCTGATGGCTTTCGATCTTCAGGCCGTACGCGCGGATTTCCCCATTCTGGGGGAGAAAATCCACGATCAGCGGCTGGTTTATCTGGATTCGGGGGCATCGGCGCAAAAGCCGGTGCATGTGCTCGACCGGATGGATTACGCATATCGGCACGAATATGCCAACGTCCACCGGGGGCTGCACACGCTTGCCAACCGGGCGACCGACGCGTTCGAGGCCGCGCGCGAAAAGGTTCGGGCCTTCCTCAACGCCGGGCGGACGGAAGAGATCATTTTCACCCGGTCTACGACCGAGGCCATTAATCTGGTTGCCTCCTCCTTTGTCGGCCCGCGTATCGGGGAAGGCGATGAAATCGTCATCTCGATTGCCGAGCATCACTCCAACATCGTGCCCTGGCACTTCCATCGCGAGCGCAAGGGCGCGGTGATCAAATGGGTGGATGTGAGCGAGGACGGAAGTTTCGACCTCGATGCCTTCGCGGCAGCTCTTAGTGATCGCACCAAGATGGTCGCGATTACGCATATGTCGAACGTTCTGGGCACCATCACTCCGGCCAAGGCGATCGTCGAGATTGCACATTCGCGCGGAATTCCGGTTCTGATCGACGGCAGCCAGGGGGTCGTCCACACCAAGGTCGACGTGCAGGATATCGGCGCCGACTTCTACGTCTTTACCGGGCACAAGCTCTACGGACCGACCGGGATCGGGGTTCTGTACGGCAGATATGACCTTCTTGCGGAAATGCAGCCGTATCTCGGGGGCGGGGAAATGATCGAGGAAGTGGCCATGGATATGGTCACCTACAACGAGCCCCCGCACAGGTTCGAAGCGGGTACGCCGCCGATCGTCCAGGCCATCGGGTTGGGCGCCGCGATCGATTACGTGCGTTCGCTGGGCCGCGAAGCGATCGAGGCGCATGAGCAGGACGTCACCGACTACGCCATGGAACGGCTCTCGCGCATCAATGCTTTGCGGATGATCGGGACGGCGCCGGGGAAGGGCGGCATTTTCGCCTTCATGTTGGAAAACGCCCACGCCCATGACGTTTCGACCATTCTCGACCGCTATGGGGTTGCCGTGCGGGCGGGGACCCATTGCGCCATGCCGCTGCTACAAAGATTTGGGGCAACCTCTACATGCAGGGCATCGTTTGCCCTATATAATGGCAAGGACGATGTGGACGCGCTTGTCGAGGCTATCGAAAAAGCGCAGTCTTTCTTTTGAAAATGGACCGTCATGACTGATACCGCGCCGGAAAAGACCGAGGCCGAAACGGCCGAGACCGCAAGCTTCGTGGGCGGGGGCAGCGCATTGCCGCCCGATGATGTCGAACGGATCACGGCCGATCTTATTGCGGCGCTCAAAACCGTGTACGATCCGGAAATCCCGGTCGATATCTACGAGCTGGGACTGATCTACAAGGTCGATCTGGACGATGATCGCAAACTGACCATCGACATGACCCTCACCGCGCCCGGATGCCCCGTGGCTGGCGAGATGCCGGGATGGGTCGAGAATGCGGCGCGTTCGGTCGAGGGCATTCAGGATGTCGAGGTCAAGATGGTGTTCGATCCCCCCTGGGGGCCGGATCGGATGAGCGAGGAAGCGCAGGTTGCGCTCAACTGGTGGTAGATATGCCGTTCGCGATCATGCAACTCACCGATGCCGCCGCCGAGCGCATCAGAGAAATCATCGAGGATAGCGACAAGCCGGTGATCGGCGTGCGGGTCGGCGTCAGGAATGCCGGCTGCGCGGGCATGGCTTATACGCTCGACTATGTGACCGAGCCCGTTGCGGGAGACGATCACATCAAGGACCGGGGCGTCGACGTTTGGGTCGAGCCCAAGGCAACGTTGTTCCTGCTCGGCACCGTCATGGATTTCGAAGAGACCAAGATGTCTTCGGGCTTCACCTTCAACAATCCCAATCAGGAAGGTGCCTGCGGGTGTGGCGAGAGCGTACAGCTCAAGCCCGCCGACCTTGCCGAACTGGCGAAGGCCCGCGCCGGCGCGCCGGCATAAGCCTACCCCTCACGCGATGTCGGACGCTCCCAATGCGCCCGCCATGTCGCGCTCGCTGATCACGCGATTTCTTCCCGCACCCTTGGCTGCGTAGAGGCATTTATCGGCACGGTCGATAAGGCTCGCAACCGTATCGCCGGCCCGCCACTGGGCCACTCCGACCGAAAGGGTAATGCGACCGAGCTTTTCATTGGTCGAGCGCTTGAGCAGTTCCTTGGCCTGCACCGAACGGCGGATGGTTTCGGCGACAGAGATCGCGCCGTCCAGCGTCGTCTCCGGCAGGATGGCGATGAATTCTTCACCTCCGAAACGTGCCGGCATATCGCGGCCCTTGAGATTGGCCTTGAGGACCTGGGCCACCAGCCGCAGCACCTGATCGCCCGTCAAATGCCCATAGGTATCGTTGAACGCCTTAAAATGATCGATATCGAACACAAGCAGGGATAACGGCGTGCCCGACGAATTCACGCGCTGCAATTCGGCGGCGAACTGCTCGTCGAACCGTTTGCGATTGGGGATTTTGGTCAGCGGGTCGAGCATGGATTCCTTGCGCACCTCGTCAAGGTCGCGCTGGAGAAGCGATATGTCGTCCCGGGAGTTTTCGAGCTCGGCTTCGAGGCGCCGGTTCATGTCCTGCATGCGCCGGGTTTCCTTGAGCAGGCGCGAAGACAGCATCTTGAGCGCGTCTTCATCGATGCCGGCTTCGAGATCACCCGAGGCCTGCTGCAGCGATCCCGAATAAGAATCTGCCGACACCATTGCAATGTCTATCGCCTGATTGACGTCGGTGATCTTGCGACTCATCACCTGCGACATTGCACGCAGGTTTTCTTCGATGTCCGAAATCCTGAGGAAACGTTCGCAGAGATTGGAGGCGGTTTCGATGCTCATCGCGCCGGATTGGCCGAGAATGGCGTTGACCTCGGCATTGAGCTCTGCGTTGGCACCGGTGGCGTAGGTGTAGAAGAGTTCGAAATAAACTGGAAAAGGCGGGATCTGCGAACGCTTGAGCAGGGCGAATGCCGCGTTGGCAAATCCTGAAGCACGGTCAAAATCCAGGTTCGTCACGATGCGTCAACCATCACCCGTTCTTGCCAAATCATATGACGGGAGGCTTAAACGCACCTTAAATCGCATATTGCCGCTGTTGCGTATATTCAAGCGAGCGGCCAATTGGCCGCCCGATCGACTACGTGGCGAAGTTGCGATTACACCCGATCATCCCGCGGCCCCCTGGCTCGGATTACCCAATTAGCTAGTGGGTCGCCGAAAGACTGTCCAGATAAAAAATGCAACCGGACCAGTAACATGGGCGAGATAAAAGGGGCCTATTTCCCGACCGGGCGGAGCAGGAAGGCGGGAATGTGTCCTTCGGTCTTGAAGCTGGCCGGGCCGTCGTCATTGCCCCTGCGTGATGGCTCACGGCGCTTGGGCGCTGGCTCGGCAGGTTTGGCCGCCTGCCTGGGCGGCTCGTTTTTCTGTCTATCCTGCTGGCGCGCGCGTCGCGCGCTTCTTGCTTCGGCTGACGCCTGGTCCGCTGCCGGTGCGGGCGATGCTGCAGGGGCCGCGTCCAACCATTCGATGTCGCGCTGGATCAATTTGACGATCGCGTCGACATATTTGGTCTCGCCCGGCGCAACGAGCGTGATCGCCGAACCCGAGCGACCGGCGCGACCCGTACGGCCGATGCGATGCACATAGTCTTCCGCATGGGTGGGTACGTCGAAATTGAAGACGTGGCTCACCGCCGGAATGTCGAGGCCGCGTGCGGCGACGTCGGAAGCCACAAGGATGGGCAGGGAACCGGCGCGGAAACGATCGAGCGTTTCCATGCGCGATTTCTGATCCATATCCCCGTGCAACGCGCCTGCAGAAAAGCCGTGGCGCTCGAGCGAGCGGGCAACAGTGGCGACGTCGCGCTTACGATTGCAGAAGATGATGGCGTTCTTCATCTCCTTGGCCGCGCGGATCTGGTCGCGCAGGGCGGCGCGCTTTTCCGCCGGAGTCTTGCCGACCTTGAGCAGCTTCTGATCGATGGTCTCGGCGGTCGAATTCTGCCGAGCAACCTCGACTTTTACGGGATCGCGCAGAAACCGCTGGGTCAGTTTCTGGATTTCGGGCGGCATGGTTGCTGAGAAGAACAGGGTTTGCCGGCGCGGCGGGAGCAGTCCGCAGATGCGTTCGATATCGGGAATGAATCCCATATCGAGCATGCGGTCGGCTTCGTCGATCACCAGGATATCGACGCCGGTGAGAAGCAGGCGGCCGCGCTCGAAATGATCGAGCAGGCGGCCGGGCGTGGCGATAAGAACGTCCGCGCCGCGATCGAGCTTCTTGTTCTGGTCCTCGAAGGAAACGCCGCCGATCAGAAGCGCCACCGTAAGGCGATGGTTCTTGCCGTATTTCTCGAAGTTCTCGTGAACCTGCGCAGCGAGTTCGCGCGTCGGTTCGAGAATGAGGGTGCGGGGCATGCGTGCCCGGGCGCGGCCCTTTTCGAGAAGCGAGAGCATGGGAAGCACGAAGGACGCGGTCTTGCCCGTGCCGGTCTGGGCAATGCCGATCAGGTCCTTCTTTTCGAGGACGTGCGGGATGGCTTGCGCCTGAATATCGGTTGGCTTGGTATAGCCGGCTGCAGCGACTGCTTCGGTGACTTTGTCGCCCAAGCCGAGCTCGGAAAATTCAACAGTCAAAATCGGATGTCCATCATGTTCGTGTCAGATGCCACGGAAATCATCGGCCAACGGCCCTGATCATTCCTTTTCGAGGTGTCGCCAGCGGAAATCGGTACACTTCATCCACACTTGGAGCTTTTCGCGTTTGGAGAACGCTCGGGCTCTAACCTGCATGGAATTCGCAGGCGAACGGGTATGGCCTCTGACGAGCGGGACCATAAACTACCTTGGGTTCAAGTCAATCTTGATTTGGTCATCAAGATTAACATGCAATGCTACAATGGTGATCAAACATCGACATCTGTGACGAAAGCCGCTTTTTCGGTAATAAACTCGAAGCGCGCTTCGGGCTTGTTACCCATCAGACGATCAACGGTGTCGGTCGTTTCGCCGCGATCGGAAACGACGCGGACCTGGAGCAGTGTCCTGGATTTGGGATTCATCGTCGTTTCTTTCAAGTGGGCGTGAGGCATTTCACCAAGCCCCTTGAACCGGGTGACCTCGACCTTGCCGCGTCCCGTGAATTCTTCTTCCATAAGCTGCGTCTTATGAGCGTCATCCATGGCATAGGCGGTCTTGGCGCCCTGGGAAAGCCGGTAGAGCGGGGGCAGGGCGAGATAAAGATGGCCCTGCTCGATCAGCTTGGGCAATTCCTGGTAGAAGAACGTCATCAACAGCGAGGCAATATGGGCCCCGTCGACGTCGGCGTCGGTCATGATGATGATCTTGTCGTACCGCAAATCGTCTTCGCGATATTTGTCACGCGTGCCCACGCCCAGCGCCTGTAGCATATCGGCAATGAGCTGATTGGCCGCGAGCTTTTCGCGGCTGGCGCCTGCGACGTTGAGAATTTTGCCGCGCAGGGGCAGGACGGCTTGGCTGGCGCGGTCGCGTGCCTGTTTGGCGCTACCGCCTGCGCTGTCGCCTTCCACGATGAAAAGCTCGGCGCCCTGGGCGGCGGTTTGGCTGCAATCGGCCAGCTTGCCGGGTAGTCGGAGCTTACGCGTCGCTGATTTGCGGTCGATCTCCTTTTCCTTGCGCCGGCGCAGGCGGTCTTCAGCGCGCTCGATGGTCCATTCGAGGAGCTTGTTGGCCTGGTTGGGGGCGGCGGTGAGCCAGTGATCGAAAGCGTCGCGAATGGCGTTGTCGACGATGCGCGTGGCTTCGCCCGAGGCGAGTTTGTCCTTGGTCTGGCCGACGAATTCCGGCTCGCGGATGAAGACTGAAAGCATGGCGCCGCAATGGCCCAGGACATCCTCAGACGTGATCGCCGCCGCGCGCTTGTTGCCCACGAGCTCGGCATAGCTCTTCAAACCGCGCAGCAGCGCCGTGCGCAGGCCTGCTTCATGGGTGCCGCCGTCCGGCGTCGTCACCGTGTTGCAGTATGAGGAGGTGAAGCTGTCGCCGATATACCAGGAGATCGCCCATTCGACCGAGCCGTGGCTGCCAGGCTTGCCGAGCTTGCCGGAGAAAACATCGTCTACGATGCGGGTTTTGCCCTCGATGCGACGCTCGATGAAGTCGCGCAGGCCGCCGGGGAAATGGAAAACCGCCTTGGCTGGAACGTCATCGCTGGCCAGGGCTTCGTCGCAGGACCAGCGGATTTCCACGCCGCCGAAGAGATATGCCTTGGCGCGCGTCATCCGGAAAATCCGGTCGGGAATGAATTTGATGGATGTTCCGAAAATCTGAGGATCGGGATGGAATCTGATCGTCGTGCCACGGCGATTGTTGACGCGGCCGACATTTTCCAGCGGCGAGGTGGATTTGCCGCGCGAATAGGTTTGGCGATAAAGGGTCTGATCGAGCGCCACTTCGACAATGAGATCGTCGGTCAGCGCGTTGACGACCGAAACGCCGACGCCGTGCAGCCCGCCCGAGGTTTCATAGGCCTTGGAATCGAACTTGCCGCCCGCGTGCAGCGTGGTCATAATGACTTCCAGCGCCGAAAGATGCGGCATCTTGGGATGGCTGTCCACGGGGATGCCGCGTCCATTGTCCACAACGGTCAGATATCCGTCCGCGCCCAGATGAACTTCGATGCGGCTTGCGTGTCCCGCGATCGCCTCGTCCATCGAGTTGTCGATGACTTCGGCGAACAAATGATGCAGGGCGTTGACGTCGGTGCCACCGATATACATGCCCGGACGGCGGCGGACCGGCTCGAGCCCTTCGAGAACTTCGATATCGGCGGCCGAATAGGACCCCGAGGGCGCCGGCTCGCGAGCCGGAGCGGCGCGCTGCGGCTGGGCAGCGGGCGCTGGTGGGGTGTCGCCGAAAAGATCGTTGTTGTCGGTCATGGCCTCGAAACGTCGCGAAAAGCGAATCAGGGAGAAAACTTGGCCTATCATAAGGCAGTCGAACAGAACGGAGACACCATAGTTTCTGCGGCATTTCAACCGTTTTTGACGCGTCACAACGTTCAGTCTGGAGGCTGCCTTATTCTCATCTTGGCACATAGTGAGGGGCCGAAAATTCGGCGCGATTTACTTTCGGTTCGTCACTCATCAGGACTTTCTTAAGCCTGATGGGTTAGAAATTTCTCCATACGGTTCATGTGTTTGGAGTTGCCGTATGCGTGCGGAACCTGCCCGGAATGCTGCGTATCATGCGTCTGGCACAGCACGTGGAATGTTCAGGTGGGTGCAGGCCGGGTTGAAGAGTTCTGCGTACCGGCTTGCCCACCTTTCCCTCCCCAGGATGGTGCTTTTGCCCAGCCTTGCGGCGGTGTTTTTCCTCGCTTGATTTTCCACTGCCATTGCGCGCCCAAGCGGCGGGCGATAACTAATGGCCGGAGATGTTTCGAGGAGTTCGCGCGTGTCCGAGCCGCAGGCCAAGCCTATCCGTCCGCTGTATTTCGTTGCTTCTTACCCCCGTTCGGGCAGCAATTGGGTGCGGTCGGCGATTTTCCTGATGATCGCGCTGGCCCAGCCCAATCCGCCCAAGCGGATCGATATGCGCAATATCGACAACATCATTCCCCTCGATTCTCAAGGACGCTTCTATAAGGAAGTGACCGGCAAGGACGCACTGGCGCTGGGGGAAGAGGAAGTGGCCGAGGCCAGGCCCAAGGTGCACCAGTTGCTGGCCAGTTGGAACAAGGGTTTTCCCGTCGTCAAAACCCATGCGATCCGGGGGACTTTTCATGGTCATCCCACGTTCAATACCAAGGTTTCCGTGGGCGGGACCTATGTGGTGCGCAATCCGCTCGAGGTGGCGGCGGCGCTGGTGGATGCGACGGGATTGCAGCCTGTTCGGGTGATCGAGGCGATGATGACCAAGGACCGCAGGGTGCGGGCCAATCCGCATCTGGTTTCCGAGCCGCAGGGGTCGTGGAGCCAGAACGTTGCGAGCTGGACGGCGCAGCGCCAGCCGGAAGTTCATGTGATCCGTTTCGAAGATCTTCGGAAAAATTCGACCAAAGAACTCAAGGCATTGACATCTCATATGAAGATTCCGGTTCCGGAAAAGGGAATTGCCACGGCGGTCGGTTTACTGGCCGAAACGCACAAGGCGCGCGGGCTGGAAGCGGGACTGCGGGACTATCGCGAAACGCTCAAACCCGTTCATGCGCGGGCGATTATCGAGGCGCATGGGGTGCAGATGGATGCGCATGGATATCTGACGGATACGGTGCTGCAATACGCCGATATCGACCGCAGGGCGGCGTTGATACTGGCGCAGCGGCACGCGCCCCGGATTGCGAACTAGGGGTTGCCGAGGCGTCCGCTATCTTCAATATATAGGTCGTGTTTGGTGTTTAGCTAGAAGGGAGGGCTCCGTGTTCGGCATTTGGCAACACTGTCATGCGCGCGGGCCTGTTTGTGCCCTGCAACAGATGTTGCAGGGCTGATCCCGCCGGACATTTCGTATTCGTTTTTCCGTAAGGGTCTGCCCTGAGCGAATGGCCGCATCCGGCAAGAGGATGAGGCCCAGGCAGAATTCGGTGTGCCACGAGGCCGCCCATACCCTTCGAGATCGAAATGACGACAATCACCCTCAAATCGGCCGGCGTGACCGGCAAGACGCAACTGTTCAACGATATGACCCTGGCCATAGGCCCCGGCGACCGCGTCGGGCTGGTCGGCGGCAATGGAGCGGGCAAGACGACGCTGCTCCGATGCCTTACCGGCGAAGCCGAACTCACGGCGGGCGAAATCACGCTTTCACGCGGGACGCGGGTGGGAGAGGTGCCGCAGATTGTGCCCGAAAACCTGCTCGACCTCAGTCTTTTCGAGGCCGTGGCGAGCGGGCTCGAACCGGAAACGCTGGCGAGCGAGAGCTGGCGGGTGGATGTGGTGCTGGATTCGCTCTCGACGCCGGACGAATTGCGTGAACGTCCGGTGCGAGAGTTGAGTGGCGGATGGCAAAGGTTGATGGTGTTGATGCGGGCGTGGGTGAGCGATCCGGACGTTCTGGTGCTGGACGAGCCGACCAACCATCTCGACCTCGAAAAGATCGCATTGCTCGAAAGCTGGTTCGAGACCATTGGGACCGTGCCGGTGATCGTGGCGAGCCATGACCGGAGTTTTCTCGACGCGGTGACCAACCGGACGTTGTTTCTGCGGCCCGATGTGTCGCGCTATTTTCCTCTGCCTTATACGCGAGCGAGGGAAGCGCTGGCGGCGGAGGACGCGAGCGATGCGGCGAAGCGGGAACGCGACCTCAAGGAAGCGAGCCAGCTTCGGCAGCAATCGGCCAAGCTCAAGAATATCGGCATCAATTCGGGCAGCGACCTTTTGCAGAAAAAGCAAAAGCAATTGCGCGAGCGGGCCGAGAAAATCGAGGCGCAGGCCAAATCGCTGCACAAGGAACGCAGCGGGGACATTCGGCTCGCCAATCGTGGAACGCATGCCAAGGTGCTGGTGGCGATCGAGGATTTGACGGTTCAGACGCCGGATGGGCGAAAGCTGTTCGCGATCCCCAAGCTCCATATTTTCCAGGGCGACAGGATTGTGCTGCTCGGGCGGAACGGGACGGGGAAATCCACGCTGATCGAGATGCTGCGGCGGGTGTTGCTCGGCGGGCAGACGGTGGAGGGCATCAGGGCGACGCCAAGCCTGGTCACCGGCTATATGGACCAGGCGCTGGACTTCGTGCCGGAGCGGGAAACGCCGTTCGGCTATATTTCCGCACTGGGACAGGGGGACCAGAGGACGCGGGCGCTTTTGGCGGGGGCGGGGGTCGACCCGGACGCTCATGGAGTGCCGATCGCGCGGTTGTCGCAGGGGCAGAGGGCGCGGCTGGGGCTGCTGGCGTTGCGGTTGATCGAGCCCAATTTCTACCTTCTGGATGAGCCCACCAACCATGTGGATATCGCCGGGCAGGACGTGCTGGCTGGGGAAATCATCGAGCACGAGGCCAGTTGCGTGCTGGTATCGCACGACCGGGCGTTCGTGCGGGAGGTGGCCAACAGGTTTGTTGTGATCGAGAAGGGGCGGCTGGTGGAAGCGGAGGATGCGGAGGCGTTTTTCGCGGCGATGACGGTGGGGTGAGCCTAGAGGGTGTGGAGAGGCTGCTGCTGGATTCCGGGAATAAATCCCGGAATGACAGTGGGAGGGAAGCTCGACCTAGGGCGTTTCCGTTTCGACCGCGGCGATGATGTCGGCGAGGAGATCGTGGAGGCGGTCGCGGTAGCCGTTGCCGCCGGAAGGGTTGGTGGGGTCGGAGGTCATGACGACGGTGAGATCGAGGTCGGGAACGATGTAGAGCATCTGCCCGCCATAGCCCCAGGCGTAGCGGGTGTCGAAACCGCCGATATTGGCCAGGAACCAGCCATAGCCGTAGCCATGGCCGCCAAAGCGCGAGGTGGTGCGTTGCTCCCAGGATTGCTCGATCCAGGCTTGAGGGACGATGCGTTCGCCCTCGGCTGTGACGCCGCCGTTGCGGATCATTTCGCCGAAGGCCAGGAGCGAAAGAGGAGACATGGCCATCTCGTTGCCGCCCAGATAGATGCCCTGCGGATCGCGCTCCCAGGCGGAGATGGAAAAGCCCTCGATGGGGGCGAACCATTCGCGGGCCAGTGCCAGGGTGGATTGGCCGCCGACCTCGGTGAGAATGGCCGAGAGAAGGTGCGTGGAGCCGGTTGAATAGATCATGTCTCCGCCCGGCGCGTCGGTGAAGGGCTGGGCGAGGGCGGCGCGGACCCAATTGGGACTGGTGACCCAGGCGCCGTAATTGGCGCCCGAGGTGGCCCGCAGGCCAGCCTGCATCGACATGAGATGGCTCAGCGTCACCTCGTCAAGCTGGGGGGGCGGATCGTCGGGCAAATCGTCAGCGAGGAGGGTGGCGATCGGCTGGTCGGCGCTTTCGAGCAACCCTTGTTCGATGGCGATGCCGATCATCGTGGTGACGATGACCTTGGAGGCGGATTTGATGTTGGTGGGGGTGCTGGTGGAATAGTCGTCATAGCCTCGATCGGCGAGGATTTCGCCCACGTGGGCGACGACGATGGTGCGCAGCGATTCCAGTTCGTCGGCGGCGTCGAGCACTGTCGAAAGCGTATCATCGGCTTCCTGCGAAATGGCAGGGACGACCATGGCCAGAATGGCGACCAATGCCATTGCGGACGGAAGGCAGAGGTAAGAGTTGGTCGTCATGTGCAAGGCCCTGGCCGGAAGAGATCGGACATTTCGTTTGGCGGGCAAGATGGCTTTTTCTGGGGCCTTGGAGGCGATGGGTCGATCACGAAATGGCGAGCATAAAAAAGGCCCCCATTGGGGGCCTTTTCGCAGTTCCGGCCGGATCAGGCCGAATAGTACATTTCGTACTCAACGGGATGGGGGGTGTGCTCGAAGCGGATCACTTCTTCCATCTTGAGGGCGATGTAGGAGTCGATGAAATCATCGTCCATCACGCCGCCCGCCTTGAGGAAGTCGCGGTCCTTATCGAGGTTCTCGAGCGCTTCGCGCAGCGAGGCGGAAACGGTCGGGATATCGCGGAGTTCTTCCTTGGGAAGCTCGTAGAGATCCTTGTCCATCGGGTCGCCCGGGTGGATCTTGTTCTTGATGCCGTCCAGCCCCGCCATCAGGAGCGCCGTGAAGGCGAGATAGGGGTTGGCGAGGGGATCGGGGAAACGCACTTCCACGCGCTTGGACTTGGGGCTCTGGCCGAAGGGGATGCGGCACGAAGCCGAACGGTTGCGGGCCGAATAGGCCAGCAGCACGGGAGCTTCAAAGCCCGGCACCAGACGCTTGTAGGAGTTGGTGGTGGGGTTGGTGAAGGCGTTGATGGCCTTGGCGTGCTTGATGACGCCGCCGATGTAGAAAAGGCAGCTTTCCGAAAGGCCCGCATATTCGTCGCCGGCAAAGAGCGGCTTGCCGTCGCGCCAGATCGACATGTGGCAGTGCATGCCGGAGCCGTTGTCGCCATAAACCGGCTTGGGCATGAAGGTTGCCGTCTTGCCATAGGACTGGGCGACCTGCTGCACGCCGTATTTGTAAAGCAGGACCTGATCGGCCGACTGGATCATCGGGGCGAACTTGATGCCGAGCTCGTGCTGGGCCGAAGCCACTTCGTGGTGGTGCTTTTCGACAGTGACACCCATCGCGGCAAGCGCTTCGAGCATTTCGCCACGGATATCCTGGGCGCTATCGACGGGGGGAACCGGGAAATAGCCCTTCTTGAGCGGGATATGGTGGCCTGTGTTGCCGCCCTCGTAATCGGCGTTGGAATTGGTGCCAAGCTCGGAGGCGTCGACCGAAAAGCCCACATTGTAGGTCGAGGTCGAATACTTCACGTCGTCGAAGAGGAAGAATTCAGGCTCGGGACCGAAAACCACCGAGTCACCGACGCCGGAGGTCGCGACATAGGCTTCGGCCTTCTTGGCGATCGAGCGCGGGTCGCGGTTGTAGGGCTGGTAGGTGGCGGGCTCGAGAATATCGCAGTTCACGCACAGGGTCGGGGCCGAGAAGAACGGATCGACATAGGCGGAATCGGCATCGGGCATGAGCACCATGTCGGATTCGTTGATCGCCTTCCAGCCGGCGATGGAGGAACCGTCGAACATGACGCCTTCCTCGAACATGTCGGCATCGACGATCGTCGCGTCCATGGTGACGTGCTGAAGCTTGCCGCGCAGGTCGGTGAAACGAAGGTCGACATATTTGATGCCTTCGTCCTTGATTTTTTTCATCAGGTCGGTTGCTGAGCTCATTTATAGATCCCCAGTTTGAAGTTTGTTGTTGTGGCGCGACGGTCCGGGAGGAGGGTTCGCGCGCCTGATTTTGGTTGGCCGAAAGCTAGAGAGCTTCGTCTCCGCTTTCGCCCGTACGGATGCGAATGGCCTGTTCGACGGTCGAGACGAAAATCTTGCCGTCGCCGATACGGCCCGTCTGGGCAGCGTTGCGGATGGCCTCGATGGCCTTGTCGGCGAGCTGGTCGGGCACGACGACTTCGACTTTCACCTTGGGCAGGAAGTCCACGACATATTCCGCGCCGCGATAAAGCTCGGTATGCCCTTTTTGCCGGCCGAACCCCTTGGCTTCGGTGACCGTGATGCCTTGAAGCCCCACTTCCTGCAGAGCTTCCTTGACCTCATCGAGCTTGAACGGTTTGACGATGGCCTCGATCTTTTTCATTTCCACGTCTCCTCATGGTTCGGGACCGGTTGGCCCGTTGAATGCATGGCGTGTGCCAAGTGTGTTGGCGGACAATACTTATAAATAATTACAGTAGGTTACTGGCGATATCGCTTAGGAAACATCAATTCGTTATGCGGTTCAATGGCTAGAAAATGGGCATATTGCATCGATTTTATGCAGATATCGACCGGCTCGCACGAGGCCTGTGACTACATAAGCGGCAGATTTTGCGGGGCAAACGAGATGGTCTCGCTTCAATGAGGCTTTGACTGGAAGGGGAAGTTGGGCTAGGACGCGTGCCAACTCGGCGCCCGGCGTACGAGATCGCGCGGGTGTGGCGGAACTGGCAGACGCACTGGATTTAGGTTCCAGCGCCGCAAGGCGTGGAGGTTCGACTCCTCTCACCCGCACCACCATCGCCGGCCCAACCTGAATAGCTAAGACGGGATCGAACTGAAATGAACGTGACTGAGACTCTGAACGAAGGGCTTCGCCGCAAGCTCGATGTGACCATTCCGGCGACGGTGCTCGCATCCAAGCTCGACGAAAAGCTCGACGAGGTTCGGGGCAAGGTGCAGCTCAAGGGTTTCCGGCCGGGTAAGGTGCCGACCGCACACCTCAAGAAGGTCTATGGCCGCTCGCTGATGAGCGAAGTGCTGCAGGATTCGATCAACGACACCGTCAACAAGACGCTCGAGGAACGCTCGGAAAAGGCAGCGAGCCAGCCCGAGATCGATCTTTCCGAGGATCAGGCGGTGATCAACCGCGTTCTGGACGGCGACGGCGATCTCCAGTTCTCGGTGAGCTATGAAGTGCTGCCGCCGGTGTCGCTGATGGATTTCTCGACCATCAAGATCGAGCGCCCTGTCGTTGAAGTCGCCGACACGGAAATCGACGAGGAAGTCGAGAAGTTCTTCAAGCAGAATCGCGGCTATGAGGACAAGGGCGACGAAGGCGTCGTCGCGGACGGCGACCGCGTGGGCGTGTCGTTCGTCGGCAAGATCGACGGCGAACCCTTCGAGGGCGGGTCGGCCGACCATACCCATCTGGTGGTAGGTTCGGGCCAGTTCATCCCTGGTTTCGAGGAAGCGCTGATCGGCATCAAGAAGGGCGAGGAAAAGACCATCAAGGTTACCTTCCCCAAGGATTATCAGAACGAAGAGCTGGCCGGAAAGAAGGCCGAGTTCGACGTGACGATGCTCCATGTGGACGGGCCCAAGGCCGATGTGGAACTCAACGACGAGTTCGCCAAGACGCTCGGCCTGGAAGACCTCGCAGCGCTCAAGAAGGCGATCGGCGATCAGGTCGAAGCCCAGAACAGCAATCTTTCCCAGCAGCGCGTGAAGCGCCTGGTGCTCGACGCGCTCGATGAAGGCCACAAGTTCGACGTGCCCGAAAAGCTGGTCGAAGCCGAGTTCAACGCCATCTGGAACCGCGTCAAGCACGAGGTCGAGCATCACGGCAAGACCTTCGAATCCGAAGGAACGACCGAGGAGAAGGCGCGCGAGGACTACCAGAAGATCGCCGAGCGCCGCGTGCGCCTGGGGCTGGTCGTCGCCGAGATCGGCAATGTCAACGAAGTTACGGTTTCGGACGAAGAGCATCAGCAGGCGCTGATCGCCGAAGTTCGCCGCTTCCCGGGGCAGGAGCAGCAGGTTTACGACTATTACCGCAAGAGCCCCAACGCTCTTGCCAGCCTGCGTGCGCCGATCTTCGAGAACAAGGTCATCGATTTCGTGGTGGAAAAGGCCGATATCACCGACAAGCCGATCGCTCGCGAAGAGCTGGTCAAGCTGGTTCGCGAGGGCGAGGACAGCTTCGATATCGACAACGATCACGAGCACTAAGAGCTTTAGCTTTTTAGCGACGGGATTTGAAAGGGGCCGAAAGGCCCCTTTTGTTTTGCGCGGGGAAGACCCGGCGATCACGGCCACGTTATCGACACACACATAATTTCAAACGGATTCCGCAACGCTTGCGGCCCCCGCGTCGTTTACGGGGTCCGCATCAATGTTCGGAGTCTCGCGTGCAGGACCTGCTTACTCCCCGACAAATGGCCCTGGCCGACAAGCTGGCTGTCGAAAGCGGCGTCGCTTCGATGACGCTTATGGAGAATGCGGGGCAAGCCGTTGCCTATGAGGTCAGCCAGCGGTTTCCGCTGCAGCCGGTTCTGGTGCTCTGCGGGCCGGGAAACAATGGCGGGGACGGGTTCGTGGTGGCACGGCTGCTTTCCGAACGCGGCTGGCCGGTGCGGCTGGGGCTGACCTGCGCCAAGACCGATCTTGTGGGCGATGCGGCGATGATGGCGCGCATGTGGGGCGGCAATATCGAAAAAGCGCAGCCGGAGATGTGCGCGGATTTCGGCATCATCGTCGATGCCTTGCTCGGCGCGGGTCTGTCGCGTGATGTCGGCGAGGAGATGGGCGAACTGGTTTCGGCGATCAACGCGAGTGGGGCGCAGGTGATCGCCGTGGACATTCCGACGGGGGTGGACGGCGAGAGTGGCGTCATACGCGGCAGCGCGGTCAAGGCAAACCTGACGGTGACGTTCTTCCGGCACAAGCCAGGGCATCTGTTGGAGCCGGGCGCGGGGCTGTGCGGCGAGGTGTTGCTGGCCGATATCGGTATTCCCGATGCGGTGCTTTCGGAAATCGAAGCCGATCTTTTCGAGAACGACCCGCGCCTGTGGAGGCTGCCGGTACGGCAATCGGCGGGGCACAAATTCGATGCGGGCCATTGCGTCGTGGTTTCGGGCGACGCGCTGCACACCGGCGCGGCCCGGCTCTCGGCGCTTGGCGCGGCGCGGGTCGGCGCGGGACTGGTGACGCTGGCCGGGCAGCGCGAGGCGCTGATGGTGCATGCGGCGCATGTGACCGCGATCATGCTGGCCGAGGTGGAGAGCGCCGGCGGGCTGGCAGAGCTTTTGGAGGATCGGCGCAAAAACGCGCTGGTCATGGGGCCGGGGATGGGCGTGGGGGAGGCGACGCGCGACATGGTGCTGACGGCGCTCGGTGGTTCGGCAAGGGTGGTGCTCGATGCCGATGCGCTGACGAGCTTCGAAGGCGAGCCGGAGGCGCTGTTTGCGGCGATCGGGAAGCGCGAGGCGGCGTCGGTGGTGCTGACGCCCCATATGGGCGAGTTCAAACGGCTGTTCGGGGAAATCGAGGGCGCCAAGACGGATATGGCGGTCGAGGCGGCGCGGCGATCGGGGGGAGTGGTTCTGCTCAAAGGCTCGGATACGGTGATCGCGCATCCGGATGGCCGGGCGGTGATCAATACGACCGGTACGCCGCTGCTGGCGACAGCGGGGGCGGGCGATGTGCTGGCGGGGCTGATCGGAGGATTGCTGGCGCAGGGGATGGATGCGCATGAGGCTGCATGCGCGGGCGCTTATATTCATGGGCGCGCGGCGATGGCGTATGGGATGCGGGGGATGACGGCGGAAGATCTGCCGGGGCTGGTGCCGCAGGTGCTGGACGATATTGAGCCGTATTAGGGATGGGTTATTTTAGCGGGGCTTTATGGGGGAGACGTGGCGCGGGAGCGCTGGGTGGGTCCTCGGGTCGAGCCCGAGGACGACGAGGGGCGGCCTCAGGCTCGGGCGAGATCGAGTTCGGCTTGTTTGCGCTTGAGGAAGGGGTCGTTGAGGAAAGTGCCGAAGGGGAAGAAGGACGCGATCGTCGTTCGGGTCCATTCGAGCGGGGTGAAGCCCTTGCCCCAGAGGGCGGCGATCATGGCGACGATGTAGGCGATGAAGGCCCAGCCGTGGATCATGCCTACGGGCGGAACGAGGCCGGGGGTATCGAACCAGTATTTGAGGGGCATGGCGACGAGGAAAAGCGCCAGTGTGGTGACGCCTTCGATGAGGGCGATATATCTGAAAGTCTTGAACATTGAGCCGCTGACCATATCATTTGCTGTATCGAACAGCACTTTCGAGGCTGGAACCGGGCGTGTCAGCGTGACCGGTTGCCGCGCACCGCCTCTTGCCCGATGCGATTTTTTCTTTAGGGAAGGGCGGGACCATTCAGGAGAATATCCATCGTGAGCGACATTACTGTCTCCCAGGCGATCGAGGCCATCTACGCCTCGATCAAGAACGATAACGAAGAACTCGATGCCCATGTCGCGACGCTCAAGGCGGCCATGGCCCGCGAAGGGGTGAAGGAAGCCGTGTTCGAGACCGCCAAGCTCGCCCAGCCCAACCGGTCGGGACGCAAGCTCATGCAATCGTATTTCCGCAAGAAGGGCGTGGCGATCAGCTTCGCGTGAGGCGGCCGGCGGCGTTAAGCATGCGCCATAATTGAGCCATGGTGAGACTTGCTATTGAAGTCGAACACCGCCAAGCCTATCTGACTTTTACCAGCCCTTAAGCAGCGTTCGCCTGCAATCTGGCGACATGCCGATTCTTTCCCCGGGGGAGTTACCCAGTATGCGAGATCCCGTCGATCTTTACATGAACACGCTCGTGCCGATGGTGGTGGAGCAGTCCAATCGCGGCGAGCGCGCCTTTGACATTTACTCGCGCCTTCTGCGCGAACGCATCATTTTCGTGACTGGCGTGGTCGAGGACAACATGGCCTCGGTGATCATTGCCCAGTTGCTGTTCCTTGAATCGGAAAACCCGAAAAAGGAAATCGCCATGTACATCAACTCGCCCGGCGGCGTGGTGACGGCGGGCCTGGGAATCTACGATACCATGCAGTTCATCCGTCCCAAGGTGCAGACGCTGTGCCTGGGGCAGGCGGCTTCGATGGGATCGCTGCTGCTGACGGCGGGTGAAAAGGACATGCGCGGCTGCCTGCCCAATGCTCGGGTGATGGTGCATCAGCCTTCGGGCGGCTACCAGGGCCAGGTGACCGACATCATGATTCACGCTCGCGAGGCGGAGAATCTGAAGCGCCGGCTCAATGAAATCTATGTGAAGCACACCGGGCTGGAGTATCAGCAGGTGGAAGACCTTCTCGAGCGCGACAAGTTCCTGTCGCCCGAAGAAGCCAAGGAACTCGGGCTCATCGACCACGTTCACGAAAAGCGGTCGCTGCCCGATACCGGAGCATAAGCCGCCGGTTATGCACAGGATCATTCCCCGTTTCGGTGAAACGCCGAATGATCTAGTTTCGAGTTGGAGCGTTTTCATTATGCCGGAAACGCTCCGAGGTACGGACGCCCAAGAATGCGCCCGTGCCGATTGCGCCCCGGCTTATCGATCTTTATGGTCGGAGTGACAATTTGTTCATGCGTCGTCGGCTAGCCTTATAGACCGGCGAAACCGATGCCCAAGCGTTTGCAACGCTTCTGGAGTTGCTAGATGTCCAAGGAAAATTCGAGCGGAGAATCCTCAAAGAACACGCTGTATTGCTCGTTCTGCGGGAAATCCCAACACGAAGTCCGCAAGCTGATCGCTGGACCCACCGTATTCATCTGCGATGAATGCGTGGAACTTTGCATGGACATCATCCGCGAGGAATCGAAAACCTCGATGGTCAAGTCCTCTGATGGCGTGCCGAGCCCGGCCGACATCTGCAAAGTGCTCGACGATTACGTGATCGGTCAGCGCCGCGCCAAGCGGGTGCTGTCGGTGGCGGTTCACAACCATTACAAGCGCCTGCACCATGCGACCAAGAACCAGGATGTGGAGCTTTCCAAGTCCAACATCCTCCTGATCGGTCCCACGGGCTGCGGCAAGACGCTGCTGGCCCAGACGCTGGCCCGCATTCTCGATGTGCCCTTCACCATGGCCGACGCCACGACGCTGACCGAAGCCGGTTATGTCGGTGAAGATGTCGAGAACATCATTTTGAAGCTTTTGCAGGCTGCCGACTACAATGTCGACAAGGCGCAGCGCGGCATCGTCTATATCGACGAAGTCGACAAGATTTCGCGCAAGTCGGATAACCCTTCGATAACCCGCGACGTGTCGGGCGAGGGCGTGCAGCAGGCTCTGCTCAAGATCATGGAAGGCACCGTGGCTTCCGTGCCGCCCCAGGGCGGGCGCAAGCATCCGCAGCAGGAATTCCTGCAGGTGGATACGACCAATATACTGTTCATCTGCGGCGGCGCGTTCGCCGGGCTGGAAAAGGTCATCTCGGCGCGCGGCGAAGGGTCTTCGATCGGCTTTACGGCCGCCGTCAAGGACCCGCAGGACCGCCGCGTGGGCGATGTCCTGGCCGAGGTCGAGCCTGAAGATATGGTCCGGTTCGGGCTGATCCCGGAGTTCATCGGCCGTCTGCCGGTGATCGCGACGCTCGAGGATCTGGACGAGGATGCGCTGGTGCAGATCCTCTCCGAGCCCAAGAACGCGCTGGTGCGCCAGTATCAGCGTCTGTTCGAGATGGAAGACGTGGAACTGACCTTCCACGAGGATGCGCTCAAGGCCATCGCGCGGCAGGCCATTGCCCGCAAGACCGGCGCGCGCGGGTTGCGTTCGATCCTCGAAGCCATCCTGCTCGACACCATGTACGACCTGCCTTCGCTCGAAGGGGTCGAGGAAGTGGTGATCAGCCAGGAAGTGGTGGAGAACAAGGACGTTCGCCCGCTTTACATCTACGCCGAGCGTGCCAAGGAAGACATGAAATCGGGCGCCTGATGGCCGCCTGACCATTGCCTGATCGAGAGCCCGGATCGAAAGATCCGGGCTTTTTCGTTTCGGCGGGCAAATTTCGGTGGGAAGTGTTTGCCCGGTGAACAAAGCGGACTATGGTCCTCGGAAAGGTCAGGCGCCGACGAAGAGAGGGACGCATGAAGCTCGGGAAATACGCACTCGCCGCAGGCGTGATACTGGCAGGTGTGGGGGGCGCGATGGCCCAGCCGCAAACAAAGCTGGTGCAGCGGCTGGACAAGGCGATGATACAGGCGATCTGGTGCAGCGCGCTGTTCTTCGAGGAATCCTATTACCACGATACCGAGAGCGACGAGGCCTACCACTATGAGGATCTCGCGTTCGACCTTGGCGCGGAGATCGACACGCTGCTGCTCGACGAGCACGGCATGCAACAGGCCGAGGTGGATGAAATCTGGTCGATTTTCGATTCGGCGGCTTACGATCTCGCCGAAGCCGACGATACGGGCTTTCTGACCCAGGTGGAGATCTGCGAGAGCAATTACGACGATCTGCTCTAAGAGGCCTTACTCAAGGGGAGATGGGGGCGCTGGAGCGGAAGTTCCGCCCGGCGGCGCGCTTCATGGCGGCCTGCGTCCAGCGCATGGCGCCCTTTCAGGCCTTGAAACGAGGAAATCGGCTGCGTCGAACTTGTGAACGCGCGCCATTGCCCTATCTTAATGAACGAAGAGTCGTTTCGGGTGGCTGATCCTTAACAGGTGAGGTGCAAACTGGAGCGCAAGACACTACAAATTGCCGGGCATTCCCTCCCAATCCGGCAATTGCGAAAGGATAGTCCATGTCCGACACCAAACCCTCTGCAGTGCCGTTCGACCGCGAAAAGGTTTATCCCGTCCTGCCGCTGCGCGACATCGTGGTGTTTCCCTCGATGATCGTGCCGCTTTTCGTGGGACGCGAGAAATCCGTGCGCGCGCTCGAAGAGGTGATGCGCGAGGACAAGCATATTCTGGTGGTGACCCAGAAGAATGCGCAGGAAGACGACCCCGAGCCCGATGGCATTTATGAGATCGGGACGATCGCGTCGGTCCTGCAACTGCTCAAGCTGCCCGACGGCACCGTTAAAGTGCTGGTCGAGGGGCTGCATCGCGCTAAAATCGAGAACTACGTCCAGACCGAGAATTATTTCGAGGCGCAGGCTGAAGTTCTGGCCGTCGAGGGCCATGATGCCGTCGAGGCCGAAGCGCTGGCGCGCTCGGCGGTGACCGAGTTCGAAAACTACGTCAAGCTCAACAAGAAGATCTCGTCCGAGGTCGTGGCCGCGGTGACGCAGATCGACGAGCACTCAAAGCTCGCCGATACGATCGCCAGCCATCTGGCCGTCAAGATCCAGGATAAGCAGGATATTCTTGCGACGCCTTCGGTGACCGAGCGGCTGGAACGCGTGCTGGGGCTGATGGAAGGCGAGATCGGCGTGCTGCAGGTCGAGCGGCGTATCCGCAGCCGGGTCAAGCGCCAGATGGAAAAGACCCAGCGCGAATACTACCTCAACGAGCAGATGAAGGCGATCCAGCGCGAGCTGGGCGATGGCGAGGACGGCACCAACGAGCTTCAGGAGCTCGAGGAGCGCATCGCCAAAACAAAGCTCTCCAAGGAAGCGCGGCAGAAGGCCGACGCCGAGATGAAAAAGCTCAAGCAGATGAGCCCCATGTCGGCCGAAGCGACCGTCGTGCGCAATTATCTCGACTGGATGCTCAACCTGCCCTGGGGCAAGAAGAGCAAGGTCAAGCGCGATCTGAAATATGCCGAGGACGTGCTCGAATCCGATCACTACGGACTCGACAAGGTCAAGGAACGGATCATCGAGTATCTTGCGGTCCAGAGCAGGACCGGCAAGCTCAAGGGCCCAATTTTGTGCCTCGTCGGCCCTCCGGGTGTGGGCAAGACCTCGCTGGCGCGTTCGATCGCCAAGGCTACGGGACGTGAGTATGTCCGTATGTCGCTGGGCGGCGTGCGAGACGAAGCGGAAATCCGTGGCCACCGGCGGACCTATATCGGGTCGATGCCCGGCAAGGTGATCCAGTCGCTCAAGAAGGCAGGCAAGGCCAATCCGCTGTTCCTGCTCGACGAGATCGACAAGATGGGCCAGGACTTCCGGGGCGATCCGTCTTCGGCGATGCTCGAAGTGCTCGATCCCGAGCAGAACTCGACGTTCAACGACCATTATCTGGAAGTCGATTTCGACCTTTCGGACGTGATGTTCGTGACGACGGCGAATACGCTCAACATCCCCGGACCTTTGCTGGACCGCATGGAGATCATCCGGCTGTCGGGTTATACCGATGAGGAGAAGTGGGAGATTTCCCGCCGCCACCTCATTCCCGAGACGCTCAAAGAACACGGCCTGCGCGCCGAGGAATTCGAGTTGCCCGATGAGAGCCTGATGCTTCTGACGCGGCGTTACACCCGCGAGGCCGGCGTGCGTAATCTCAAGCGTGAGATTGCCAATCTGATGCGCAAGGCCGTCAAGGAAATCCTCCTGACCGGCAAGAAGAAGATCGTCGTGACGCCCGAAGTGGTCGAGGAATATCTCGGCGCGCCGCGGTTCCGTTACGGAGAGATCGACGCAGAGCCGCAGGTTGGAGTGGTGACCGGGCTGGCCTGGACTTCGGTTGGCGGCGAGTTGCTGACCATCGAAGGCATCATGAGCCCGGGCAAGGGCAAGATGACGGTGACGGGCAACCTCAAGGACGTGATGAAGGAGTCGATTTCGGCTGCCGCCACTTACGTCCGGGCAAGGGCCCTCGACTACGGTATCAAGCCGCCCCTGTTCGAGAAGCGCGACATCCACGTGCACGTGCCGGAAGGCGCGACGCCCAAGGATGGACCTTCGGCGGGTATCGGCATGGCCACCGCCATCGTTTCGGTGATGACGGGCATTCCGGTTCGCCACGACGTCGCCATGACCGGCGAAATCACGCTGCGGGGCAGGGTGCTGCCGATCGGCGGGCTGAAAGAGAAGCTGCTGGCGGCTCTGCGGGGTGGCATCAAGAAGGTGCTGATCCCCGAAGAGAACGTGCGCGACCTCAAGGAAGTGCCGAACAACGTCAAGGAAGGCCTCGAAATCGTTCCGGTGAGCCGGATGGGCGAAGTGCTCGAGCATGCGCTCGTGGAAATGCCCCAGGCGATCGAGTGGACTTTCGACGACGACGCCAAGCCGGTGCCGGCCGCCGAAGGGGAAGATGCGGGAGCGGCGCTGCCGCACTGAACCTCGTTCCATCGATAAATCCAAGGCGGCGCCTCCCTCGCGGGGGCGCCGTTTCTTTTGGCCCGAGCCTTTAGCGCGGGAGCGGGCAAAAGGTTCGCGTTGGGAAGTTGAGGTGATTCGCAGTCGAGGTGGGCCTTGCCGCGCCTACGGGGTTAACTTTGACGCGAGGGGCTTGCCACAATTGATCCATCGTGCGTTTTTTGGGGTGTTTTGCACGCCAAAACCGCCTGAATCCCGCAGTTTTCCTTGCTTTTGCCCTGGAATCGTAAAAGGGTGATGCCGCTTCCGCTCGTCCTTCGACGGATGGGCATATCATTGTGAGGAAACGCTATGAACAAGAACGATCTGAGCGCGGCTGTCGCCGAGAAGGCTGATCTCACCAAGGCCCAGGCGGCAGCGGCAGTGGATGCTGTTTTCGATGCCATCACCTCGGCGCTCAAGGGCGGCGACGAAGTGCGTCTGGTCGGCTTCGGCACTTTCGCTGCCAGCCAGCGCAAGGCCACCAAGGGCCGCAACCCGGCAACGGGTGCAGAAATCGACATTCCTGCCTCGACCCAGCCCAAGTTCAAGGCTGGCAAGGGCCTCAAGGACGCTCTGAACGCTTAAGTTCCAGTATAGCGATCTTGGAAGACCCCGGCTCGGAATCGACCGGGGTCTTGTCATTTTGTCCCTGGGAATGGTCGGCGGTCTTTGGAGCATTTCCGCGCTTCTTCGAAGCGCTTCAATTGCTCAGGTTGTTGTTCTATCGCGTTTCCGAACCGCAAAAGTGGTATCCACTTTTACTGGAAACGCTCTATTGACGCGAACAGGGATTGCGCCTAATCAGGCGCGGCATTTGCTGCCGGAAACCTTCCGCAGCCGACCCGCGAAACCCATGCGGGCAAGGGCGATTAGCTCAGTTGGTAGAGCGCCTCGTTTACACCGAGGATGTCGGCAGTTCGAGTCTGTCATCGCCCACCATTTCCTCTCTCGGAACCCTTGACGTTCAGCTATGCGGGCATGATCCAGATCGTTCCCGAGCGGGGATTGCGCGTCAATGTGGCGTCGATCCGAAAAACGTGGGACAGGTTCGCGGACGTCAGGACATTGTCGGGCCGGTCGCAAGCGACGAGCTGGCCGTGGTGAAGTAGGCACAGCCGGTCGCAGAACATGGCGGCGAGGTTGAGGTCATGCAAGGCGGCTATCACCGTGATGCCCAGGTTGCGGACGAAACGGAGCAGGTTGATCTGGTGGTGGATGTCGAGGTGATTGGTCGGTTCGTCCAGCACCAGCACGGCGGGCTGCTGCACCAGGGCGCGGGCCACCAGCACGCGCTGGCGCTCGCCGCCAGATAGGGTGCGGAACAGGCGTTCGCGCAGTGGTTGAAGCTGGAGCAGGTCCAGAGCGGCTTCGATTAGCTGATGGTCATGGTCGGTGTCGGCTTCGAGCAGGCGCTTGTGGGCCGAGCGGCCCATGGCGATCACGTCGCGCACGGTGAGGGGGAAATCGGCGGGCATGTCCTGCAGGACCGCGCCGACATGGCGGGCCGTCCATTGCGCGGATTGCTGCCACACGTCCTTGCCGTTGACCAGGACGCGGCCGCCCGTTGGGCGGTTCGTGCGGTAGATGGTGCGCAGGAGGGAGGATTTGCCGGCGCCATTAGGGCCGAGCAGGCCGATCATTTCCCCCGGCGCGACGTCGAGGGAGACGGACTGGACGAGCGACTTGCCGTTGACGGCAAAGCTCACGCCGTCGAGGGTCAGGGTTCCGGGGTCGATGACGCTCATATCGTTTCGCGGACCTTGGCGTCGCGGCGCAGCAGCCAGATGAAGAAGGGCCCGCCGACCAGGGCGGTGATGATGCCGACGGGCAGTTCGAGCGGGGAGATCACTGCGCGGGCCACGAGATCTGCCGCGATGGCGAAACTGGCACCGACCAGTGCGACCGCAGGAAGGGCGCGGCGGTGATCGGCGCCAACCAGAAAGCGGACGATGTGGGGCACGATCAGGCCGATGAAGCCGATGACGCCGGAGACGGCCACCATAACCCCGGTGAGGGCGGCGGTGAGGACGAACATGGTCTGGCGGAAGCGGTGCACGTCGAGGCCCAGTGCGGTCGCGCTTTCATCGCCGGCCATCAAGAGGTTGAGGCGCCGGGCCTGGATCAGCATTGTGCCAAGGCCCAGCACCAGTGCGGCAATGGGCAGGGGGAGCAGTTTCCATTGCGCGGCGGCAAAGCCGCCCAGCGTCCAGAACAGGACGCGCGATGCCAGTTGCGGATCGGGAGAGGTGAGAACCAGAAGGCTGGTGAGGGCGCTGAGGACAGCGCTCATCGCAATGCCGGCGAGGACGAGACGGGTGGGCGTCATCTGTCCGCCGGTTCGGGCGACCCAGAAGACGATGATAAGGGTGATGAGAGCGCCCGCGAAAGCAGAGATATAGAGCGCGAACGCGCCAAGGCCGATCAGGCCCCAGCGCATGACGACGACGGCGCCGGTGGCGGCGCCCGAGGAGACGCCAAGGATGCTGGGGCCGGCAAGCGGGTTGCGGACGATTGCCTGAATGGTCATCCCGGTTGCCGCGAGCGTGGCCCCGACCGCGCCGGCCAGAATGACGCGGGGGATGCGGGTTTCGATGATGATCGTCTCATAGACGTCGCGCCAGGTGACGGGGACCAATTCAAAGCCGAAGAGCCAATTGATGAGAATGCCCAGCGCTGTGGGCGCGGGGACGGAAACCGAACCGAACATCAGGCCCAGCACGGCAAGAATGGCCAGTGCAATGGCCAGAAGCCCCATGGCCAGTCCATAGGGGAGCGACGCCACCCGCTCGGTTTCGGGTGGCGCGTTGACCGCAAGAGAGCCGGCGCCCGAGGTGTCGGGCGTGGATCGCAACATGGCAAGGAGCCGGGACTGCTCCTCGCTGTCGATGGTGTCCGGCTTGCGGTCGAGCATGGGCTGCTTACTCGCCAAAGAGGTCCGGATGGAACGCTCTCGCCATGGTTTCGACGGCATCGATGGTGCTCGGGCCGGGCTGTCCGACGACCGAATCGATGAGGATGAAGTGGTCGTTGACCACGGCGGGCACGTCGGCGATGGCGGGGGTGGCCTTGAGGGTGTCGATACGGGCCTGGCCGAGCTCGGTATCGGGATCTTCAACGATCTGGCCGCTGGCCGTGCCGGAATAGAAGACCACGATATAGTCGGGTTCGCGCTCGGCGATCTGTTCCCAGCTCACCTGACCATAGCGGTTTGCGATATCGGCGAAGATGTTCTCGCCGCCCGCTGCCTCGACGGCTTGCGAGAGCAGCGTGTTGCCCAGAACGGCATTGGGTGTGGTGTCGCCGCCATTGAAGATGAAGACCGAAATGGGGTCGGTGCCTTCAAGGTCCTGTGCCACGGCGTCGAGGCGCGCGGACAACTCCCCGATCAGCGCTTCGCCGCGATCGGCGACGCCGAAGATGGATGCGACGGAGCGGATTTCCTCGAACAGTTCGGGAAAGCCGAACGGGCCGAGATTGCAGCCCTCGGTATTGAGGCGCGTCTGCATGCCAAGATCGTGCAACTGATCGCGGGTGTGGCGGGATTCGCTGAATCCGTCGGGGTAGCCGGCATAAACGAAATCGGCTTCGACCTCGATCAGTTCCTCGGTGGTGGCAACGAGGGGCGAGATGATCGGCACGCCGGCGTAGGCTTCGGCATAGGCGGGGCTGATCTCGAGGTTGGCCATGTAGGACGTGCCGGCCATCCGCTCTTCAAGCCCCAGTGCAAGCATCAGTTCGGTGGCGTTGTTGGAGAGCGTCACGGCCCGTTCGGGTGCCGCCTCATAGGTCGTGGAGACGCCGCAGTTCTCGTCGGTGTAGGGGAAGCCGGTGTCTTGGGCGGCAACCGGAACTGCGACCAGCAGGGCGAGCGTAAGCGCGCTTGCCTGGGCCAGCGGATGGCGGAGAGTATCGATCATGAAACGACCTCGATGGGTGGGGTTGTGAGAGAGGGAAGGGCCTGAAGCGCGCCGAGCGCTTCGCGGCCGAAAAGAGTGGCCATGGCATCGGCCTCCGGCTCGGGGACCTCGCCATTGCAATTGAAGATCAGGCGGATGCTGTCGATGCCGGTTTGCTGGCGGAGAGCCTCGAGCTGTTCGACGCAATCGTCGGGGCTGCCGGCGATCATCTGGTGGCTAAGAAAGACATCGCGGTCGATCGGCTTGATGGTGTCGAGAGGGCGGTTTTGGGCGATGGCGTAGCGCCTGCGGCGGTCGTAGAGCCGAGGCAGCAACGCATCGACGGCATTAAGGGCGGCGGCGCGCGAGGGCGCTATCGTCACATAGCGCGAGATGGAGAAATCGGCGGGGTAGCGCCCAGAGCGGTTGCCGGTCAATTCGTCATAGATTGCGAGCTGCCGGGCTTCGGGCGGTTCGAGGCTGAGGAGGAGGGGCAAGCCGTGATCTATCGAAAAGCCGATTGTTTCGGCGGTCGAACCGGCGGCGTAGACGGGCACGGTCTGGCCGGGAGGCAGAAGAGGACCAACGGCAAATGAGGAGCTTGGCCAAACGCTTTGTGCGGGGATCAGGGTCGGCTGGGTCCAGGCCGATGTCATGAGAGCGAAGGACTGCACGAAACGCTCACGGGTGCTGTCGGCCGATATGCCCAGAGCTTCAAGCGTTGTCGGATGCGTGCCGCGCCCGATGCCGAGATCGAACCGTCCGCCGCTCTGCCAATGGAGCTGGGCGATCTGCTCGGCCAGGAGCAGGGGGTGGTAGAGCGGAAGGACGACGATCGAGGTGCCGACGCGGATGCGTTCGGTCCGCGCGAAGATTGCGGCGGCTAGAAGTAGGGTGGACGGGTAGGGATCGGGCGGCTGCTGGAAATGGAATTCGTTGAACCAGATGCCATCATAGCCCAGAGCGTCCATTCTGGCGCAAAAATCCAGAACGGCACGGTGGTCGAGGGTTTTGGTGCCGCGTGTGAAGCCGGCGATATCAATTCTCAAGGATGGATGCTCCCCATGCCCGGCTGAACCCACGAGATGGCGTCAAACGGCGGCAGGAGGCCGCGCCGCAGAGCGCCGAGTCCGATTCTAGCGTTTAATGGAAAGATGGCGCCTGCACATTCCCGCTTTCCGGAAACGGGATGCAAGGATGCGGTGAAAAGCACACGGGAGCGGCGCGGTCATGATCTATCCCCTGCCGGAACACCTCGTCCGGCTTCATGGTATCGTGCTTGGGCAGGTCTCCTGGCTCGCGGCTCTGGCGCGTTCGCTGCCTTCCCGGACAAAGCCAGTGGCATGATTGCGAAACGCTCGCCGCTTACAGTTGCGAGGGCAGCCACGGTTTTGGCCCCTGATGGGTAATCCGCACCGTGTTCCCTTTTAATCCGCGCGCAATGGCGGAACCGAAGCGCAATGTTTCTTGCACAACGGTTCCCGCCAGACAAGATGCTCTATGGGTTCTGCTACCTCAATTGACGCAGAAGGGTTCGCGTTCGAGGCTGAGGCCGCCGCCCCAGGGGTTCCAGCGATTGACCAAGCGCCATTCGATCCTTTCGCAATCGCCGTTCCCATCCGAGGCCGCCTCGTCTTCCGAGCCGGGTTGAGGCTTTTGCTCGGGTTCTGGCTGGGGCACGGGCCGCGGACGTTCGACATCGAGCGAAAAGATCGCCGTGAAGTCTCGCTCCTCGGCGGGGGCGGCGTCGGTGGGGAACCTGCGGAAGGTGAGGGCGCCACCCTGGGCGTCGAATTGCCCGGTCCAGATCAGTTCGAACCCGCCATCGAGGGAAATAGAGAGGAGTTTCCCCTCCGGGTCGAGCTGGACCATGCCTTCGGGTGAGAGCGAACGCCAGATGCCATCGGCTTGTTCGGTGAGTATCACGGACACTTCGAAGCCGTTTTCCTCGTCTATCTCGCCCGTGGTGGTGAATTGCACGGTGCCATCGGCCAACCGGGAAAAGATCACCTCGGCGCTGCCCCAGTCGCGAAAAATGCTCGATCCGCCATCGACGGGGAACAAGTCGACGGAGAGACTTCCCGTATAGGCTTCATCGAGCGTGGCCGGAAAAGAAGTTTCCTGGGCGACAAGAGGGGCTGCCCACGGGATCGTTGCGGCGGCCAATATGACGCTTGCGCGTAATGAAATACTCATTCGCTCCTCCTCCTCCTTCCGGCCTTACTGCTTCATGCTTCAACGATTAGGACGTTTCGAGCCGGGCGAACCTTGGGCGATAGTTGCCGAAAAATGCAGCGTGGTCACCAATGGAGGTGATCAGTCATTCGAGGGGTTTTTCTGCCGGAGGGCCTTGATGGCGCCGCGATGGGTTTTGGTATCCATGCGCCGCCGCTTGGAGGCCAGCGTCGGCTTTGTGGGACGGCGCTTGCGGGGGACGATGGTGGCCGAACGGATCAGCTCGGCCAGACGGGACAGCGCGTCAGCGCGATTGAGCGGCTGGGTGCGGTGACGGTCGGCGGTGATGACGATAACGCCTTCACGCGTGGCGCGGGCGCCGGCCTTGTCGATGAGACGGGTCTTCACTGGCTCTGGAAGAGACGCCGAGGCCGGAACGTCGAACCGAAGCTGCACCGCCGTTGCGACCTTGTTGACGTTCTGGCCGCCGGGACCGGAACTGCGCACGAAACTCAATTCGATTTCGGAAAGGGGAATCGCAAGGTTTGGCGTGATTTCGAGCTGTTCGGGCATCTCGCTTGCGGTCAGTCGAGCTTGACGGCGGTGCCATAGGCGAGGATTTCCGCCGCGCCTTGCGAGATGGTCGATGTTGAGAAGCGCATTGCGATGATCGCATCGGCACCCATGGCCTGGGCGCTGGCCACCATCCGGTCGTAGGCCTGCTCGCGGGCCTCGGCCAGGAGCTTGGTGTATTCGGGGACCTCTCCGCCCACGATGTTACGCAGGCCGGCAATGATGTCGGTGCCGACGTGGCGAGCGCGGATGGTATTGCCGCGCGCGATTCCCAGGGTTTCGCCAATGGTGTGGCCGGCAAGGGTTTCGGCGGTGGTGACGATCATCGAGGCAGCTCCTATTTGTCGACGTTCTTGTCGTAATAGTCATCTTCGGCATTGCTGAGCCGCTGATAGATGACGACGACCAGCAGCCCGATGACAATCGCGATCGGGACGAGCCCGAGGACGCCGAACGGCACGGCGGCGATGATGCCGGTGACGGTCACCCCCAGCCAGAGCAGCGCAAAGACGATGACGATGGCGAGCGCTATGGCATCGAGTCGCATGGATTGGGCTCCAATCGAAGGCTGTGGAATAATCCTAGCAGCCAAGGTCACTCCGGGACAGCTTTTTAGATGGCGAAAGCTATTCGGAAATTCAAGGAGTTACGGGCCTTTCAAAGGCGTTCGGATCGGCGGTGACACGGAAAGTACATTTTCTTCACAAAAGCGGATGGGAAGCCGCTTGACTTGCACAGGGGTCCCCGTTAAACGAAGCCCACCTTGCGGGGGCCGAAGCGCTTCCGACACGCAAGGGGGTGTAGCTCAGTTGGTTAGAGCGCCGGCCTGTCACGCCGGAGGTCGCGGGTTCGAGCCCCGTCACTCCCGCCACTTTCTTCCAAAGTTTTCAGATGTTTAGGTGCTTTCCGTTGAAAGCACCTTTCGGTCGTTAGCGTCGGATATGAAAATGGGGCAGGCTGTAAAGCCTGGCCCCATTTCTGCATTCTCACAAACGTGGATGCTGAGCGGGTCAGCGCATTTCTTCGGAGATCGCCACGCCAGCAGCGCCACCGCCGGCCGCACCGAGGATGGCGCCCGGGGTTCCCGCGACCGCGCCGCCCAAGGCAGCTCCGGTCGCGCCGCCGATTGCGGCGCCAGTCAGATTTTGCTGCGTCGAGGTGCAGGCGGTGAGGGACAGGGCGCCAACGACGATCAGCGCGGTAGAGGCGAGCTTTTTCATGGATACGAATCCTCCAAGGTGTGGAAACAACGCCAGAATCTCTATGGGGCCAGCTTGTCCCAACCGTGGCGATATTTCGGCAAATGGACGCTGAGCGTGCCTTATTGTCGGAACTCCTGGAGCGTGCCGTCCTCATAGACAAGGGCACTGACGCAGGCGATTGAGGCGATATCGTCCGGATGGAGTTGTTCGAGGCGTTCAAGGACGGTGCCTGCGATAATTTCGTCATGAATATAGGGTTGGCCCGGCACGATTCCTTCGGCGCGTTCGAGGATGAATTCGGCGACCCGGTCGCCCAGCACGTCCTCGAAGCGGATCGTGCCGTCTATGAGGCGGATGCCCAGATCGCCCTGGAGCTCCAGGGTGATGGCGATGGCGCGTTCGTCGTCGGGGCCGGCGCCGTCGCGCAGCTCCCATGACTCTATCGCAAGAATATCGGAGGATTGGCCGTTGAGGCACTCGATGGCGAGAACGGCATGGGCTGGAGCGAGCCAGAGCGTTAAAGTCAAAAGTATCTGTCGCATTGCAATCTCCTGAAATGAGAAGGAAATGCGGCGAGGGACCAGTCGGTTTCATGAAAAAGCCGGGCGCGCGATGTGCCCGGCTTCTGACGTTGGGGAAAATTCTATGCGCAATAGACGCGAACGAGATTTCCGGAGGCATCAACCTCAAGATTGAGGCGGTCGGCGCGGAAATCCTGGGTGACGGCCATGCCTGGAGTGATGACGCGGATCGAGCCAGGGACTGCTATCGATTCTCCGCCTACGCGGACGTCCTGGGCGGTGCTGCCGATGACCGACTGTCCGGTTTTGCCGGAGAGCGCCTGTGCACCGCAATCGACCGGCGGCGGCATGGACGTGTCGGGCGGATTGGTCGTGCTCGAACAGCCGGCGAGGGCAAGCGCCGAGACCAAGGCGAAACCGGCCAGGGCGGATGATCTGGTTTTGATGGGGGGCATGCACGTCTCCTCTTGGTGATACTCAATCCCGGTAAACTGCAAGCGGACAACGAAAAAGGCCGGAAAACGATCCCGGCCTTGTGGCTTTGGCGAAATTGAGCCGCTTAATTGTTTAATTGTCTCGAGGGGAAACCAGCTTGCGCAGGCCACCCTTCACCCAGCGGTAAAAATGGCCGTAGCTTTCCCGCGCATCGCCTCTGAGATCCTGATAGATGCCCGAAAGCATCAGGCCGAGATCGCGCAAATTTTCCACCCACTCGGGTTCCGGCGCCGTCATGGCGGCCTGGGCGCGGCGGGCGCGCAGACGCAAAAGAAGCGAATTTTCGTTGCGGGCCATCTCAACCCCCTGTTTTATCGTTACTCAATCGTTGGCAATATAAGTGTGGCGAATGCAAGGACAATGTCCATCCTGCCAACAATGTTCCCAAAGGCGGGCGCCGTTGTGTTGCCGGACGATCACGCATATGGGTTGGCCGGGAAAATAACCGGCGAGAATCGGCCGCCGGTCAAGGGGATGGAAGGAATAATTTCGATGCATCAAGCTCTTCGGATCGCAATCGTTCTGGCCGGGGTGGTCTTTTCCATGGGACCGGCCATGGCGCAGCGAACCGATATCGTCGTAGGCTTGGTGCTCGAACCGCCCCATCTCGATCCGACATCCAATGCGGCCGCGGCCATCGACGAGGTGGTCTATGCCAATGTCTTTGAGGGGCTGACGCGGTTCGGGCCGGACGGAGACATTCTGCCGGCGCTGGCCGAGAGTTGGGACGTTTCCGAGGATGGGCTTACCTACACATTCCATCTGGCCGAGGGCGTGGCGTTTCATGATGGCAGCGCGATGACGGCCGAGGATGTCGTCTTTTCTCTCGACAGGGCGAGGGGCGATGGATCGGTCAACGCGCAGAAATTCCTGTTCGACGATATCGAAACCGTCGAGGCGGCGGACGATATGACGGTCGTCGTGACGCTGGATCGCCCCAATGGTAGCTTTCCCTTCAACATGGCGTGGGGCGATGCGGTGATCGTGGCGCCGGAAAGCGCTGAAACCAATGTGACGAACCCCGTGGGCACGGGACCGTTCCGGTTCGAGGGCTGGCGGCAAGGCGACAGCGTAACGCTGGTGCGCAACGAGGATTATTGGGGCGAGCCGGCGCTGCTGGAGCGGGCAACGTTCCGGTTCATCTCCGACCCCACTGCGGCGTTCGCGGCGATGATGGCCGAGGACGTTGATGCGTTTTCGGTGTTTCCGGCTCCCGAAACCTTGAGTCAGCTGGAGGTTGATCCGCGTTTCGAAGTGGTGGTGGGGACGACCGAGGGTGAGACGATTTTGGCGATGAACAATCGCCGCGAGCCGCTCGACGACGTTTTGGTGCGTGAGGCGATTGCGCATGCCATCGACCGGCAGGCAGTGATCGATGGGGCGATGTTCGGATATGGAACGCCGATCGGGACGCATTTCGCGCCGCATCATCCGGCCTATGTCGATCTGACGGAGTTGTCGGCCTATGATCCGGAGCGTTCACGGGAGCTTCTGGCCGAAGCGGGCGTGGAAGGGGTGCGGCTGTCGCTCGCTCTACCGCCCCCGGTGTATGCCCGGCGCGGCGGGGAGATCATCGCGGCGCAGTTGCGCGAGGTCGGCATTGAGACGGACATCGTCAATGTCGAATGGGCGCAATGGCTCGAACAGGTGTTCGGGAACGGGGATTTCGACCTGACGGTCATCTCGCATACCGAGCCGATGGATATCGAGATTTACGGGCGCGAGGACTATTATTTCGGCTATGGCGCGCCGGAGTTTCAAGCCCTGTGGGACGAACTCAGCCGCACGACAGACACCGAAGCCCGCAATGGCTTGCTGGGCGATCTGCAGCGCAACATCGCTGAGAATTTCGTCAACGCCTACATCTTCCAGCTCGCCAAGGCGGGGGTGGAGCGCGTGGAACTCGAGGGGATGTGGGTGAACGCCCCGACGCAGGCGACCGATCTGACCAAGGTGTATTGGGCACAGTGATGCGGCGAGGACGAGCGATGCGATGCTGAGCTTCGTCCTGCGCCGCGCGATTTCGCTGGCGGTCAGCCTCGTGGTCGCCAGCGTGGTTATTTTCTTCGTCCTCGAGGTGCTGCCGGGCGATCCGGCCAGGTTCATGCTCGGGCTCAACGCTTCGCCCGAAGCGCTTGCGGCGCTGCGGAGCCAATTAGGGCTCGACGTGCCGCTTCCCGTGCGGTTCTGGGACTGGATCGGGGGCATGGCGCGGGGCGATTTCGGGATCAGCTACACATATCGGGTGCCGGTGGCCGAATTAATCGGCGCGCGGCTGTGGGTGTCGCTGCCGCTGGCCATCTACGCGCTGGGGCTGGCGGTGCTGATCGGTATTCCGTTGGGCGCATTGGCGGCGAGCAAACGCAACACGCCTGTCGATTTCGGGGCGATGGGGCTGGCGCAGATCGGCATCGCGCTGCCCAATTTCTGGTTCGCCATGTTGCTGGTGCTGCTGTTCTCGGTGACGCTGCGCTGGTTTTCGTCCGGGGGATTTCCCGGATGGGACGATCCGGGGGCGGCGCTGGCGGCGCTGACTCTTCCGGCCGTCGCTCTGGCCTTGCCGCAGGCGGCGATCCTGGCGCGGGTGATGCGGTCGAGCCTGCTCGATACGCTTGATGAGGACTATGTGCGCACGGCGCGCGCCAAGGGGCTTTCACGGACACAGGCGCTGTGGCGCCACGCGTTCCGCAACGCGCTGATCCCGGTGCTGACCATCATGGGGCTGCAGTTCTCGTTTCTTCTGGCGGGCGCGATCATCATCGAGAACGTTTTCTACCTACCGGGTCTGGGGCGGCTGGCGTTTCAGGCGATTTCGGCGCGGGATCTGATCGTTGTGCGCTCGGTGGTGATGATCCTGGTCTTTGCAGTGATCCTGGTCACCTTCCTCGTCGATATCGGCTACGCGGCGATCGACCCGCGCCTGCGGAAGGGTGGGCGATGAGGCGGGCGGGGCTCAACCTTTGGATCGGCGCGGCGCTGACCGGATTGCTGGCCGCGACGGCGCTGGTCTCATTGTTCTGGACGCCATTCGATGTGACGCAGATTTCGGTTAGCGCGCGGTTGCAGGCACCGGGCGGCGAACATTGGCTGGGCACCGATCACTTCGGGCGCGATATCTTCTCGATGGTTCTGGTGGGCGCGCGGACGTCGATTGCCGTTGCGCTGGTCGCGGTCGGGCTGGGGATGGCGGCTGGCGTGCCGCTGGGGCTGGTCGCCGCTGCGCGGTCGGGCGGCTGGATCGACGATATGATCATGCGCGGCAACGATCTGGTGTTCGCTTTTCCGGCGCTGATCATCGCCATCCTGATCACGGCGGTGTTCGGGCCGGGGGCGATCAATGCGATAATCGCGATCGGAATTTTCAACATTCCGGTGTTCGCACGGCTGACGCGGGGGGCGGCGCTGTCGATCTGGCAGCGCGAATTCATCATGGCAGCGCGGCTGGCGGGCAAGGGCAGGGCGCTGATTTCGCTCGAACACATACTGCCCAATATCGGCAACATGCTGGTCGTGCAGGCGACGATCCAGTTCTCGCTCGGAATTCTGGCGGAGGCGGGACTGGCTTATGTAGGGCTGGGCGCCCAGCCGCCGCTGCCGAGCTGGGGGAGGATGCTGGCCGAAGCGCAGACGATGATCGCGCTGGCGCCGCATGTGGCGCTGGTGCCGGGGCTGGCCATCGTCTTTTCGGTGCTGGGGCTGAACCTTCTGGGAGATGGGCTACGGGACCTTTTCGACCCGCGTTTGCGTGGGAGGGCGGCATGAGCCTTCTCAAGATCGAGGGGTTGAGTCTTGCGATTGGCGAAGCACCCATTCTCGATGGGGTGTCGCTGGAGATCGGGGCGGGTAAAGTGCTGGGGCTGGTCGGCGAATCCGGATCGGGAAAATCGCTTACGGCGTTGTCGGTCATGGGACTTTTGCCTGCTGGAGCCGTGCGGACGGGTCGGGTCATGCTCGAGGGGCGCGATCTGGTGGCCGCCGGCGAGGGCGAGATGAATGCGTTGCGCGGCGACGCGATCGGCATGATTTTTCAGGAACCGATGACTGCACTCAATCCACTGATGACCGTCGGCGATCAGGTGGCGGAAACCGTCCGCGTTCATCGGCGAATGGGGAAGGCAGAGGCGAGGACGCTGGCGACCGAAACCCTGGAGCGGGTTGGGTTGGCAAGCATTTCGCCAACGCGCTATCCGCATGAACTTTCAGGCGGCCAGAGGCAGCGCGTGGGAATTGCCATGGCGATTGCCCTGCGGCCCAAGCTGCTGATCGCGGACGAACCGACCACGGCGCTGGACGTCACGACGCAGGCGCAGATTCTCGATCTGCTTGCCGGGCTCGTGCGCCAGGAGGGCATGGCCCTGATGCTGATCACCCACGATCTGGCCGTGGTGTCGCAGATGGCCGACGCTATTGCCGTGATGGAGGCCGGGCGGGTTGTTGAAGCCGGGCCGGCGCGTGCCTTGATCGCGGCGCCGCAGCATGCATACACGCAAAGGCTTTTGGCCGCGACGCGGCACGTACCGCGCAGGTTGGAGCGCGAGGTGGCGGGCGAAGCGCTGCTGCGAGTGGAGGGGGCGGTCAAGGACTATACACTCGGGCACGGGCTGTCGCTTGGGCCGCGAAAACTGTTCAGGGCGCTGGATGGCGTGGGTTTTGCGATTGGCCGAGGCGAGAGCGTGGGGCTGGTTGGCGAGAGCGGGAGTGGAAAATCGACGCTCGCACGCGCAATTCTGGGCCTCGATCGGTTGACCGAAGGGCGGATCGAATTTGCGGGGCAACCGGTCGGTGCGGCGGGCCGCGCGGCAAAGCTGCGGCTGCGCGATATGCAGATGGTGTTTCAGGACCCTTACGGCTCGTTCGATCCGCGCCACAAGGTTGCCCGACTAGTGGCCGAGCCGCTGCATCTTCTGGGAGAGGATGCGCCACGTGGCAAGGAGCGGGACGTGCTCGTCGGGCGGGTGCTCGACGCCGTCGGGATCGGGCCGGAGGCCGCTGAGAGGTATATCCATGAATTTTCGGGCGGGCAGCGCCAGCGGATCGCGATTGCGCGGGCGCTGATCGTGGAGCCGGCGCTGATCGTGCTCGATGAAGCGGTTTCGGCGCTCGATGTATCGATCCGCGCTCAGGTGCTCGACCTTCTGGCCGAGATCTCCAGGCGATCGCAAATCGCCTATCTTTTCATCGCTCATGATCTGGAGGTGGTCCGGGCCATCACCGACCGTGTGCTGGTGATGCACGCGGGACGAATCGTGGAAGAGGGGCCGACGGAACAGGTGCTCGACCATCCGCGCGACTACTATACCAAGGCGCTGGTTGCCGCGACGCCGCGCCTTGCGACGGGCTGAGGCTTGCATGGGGTAGCGGGCAACGGTATTGACCGCATATCGGCGCTACAATCACGACTGGGGCATTGAACGATGGTGGATTTTGCACGCGCACGCCGCACTATGGTCGACAATCAGTTGCGGACCAGCGGCATTACCGATTGGCGGATTCTCGATGCGATGAACCGCGTGCCTCGGGAGCGCTTCGTTCCCGACCATCGGGCCTCCTTTGCCTATAGCGACGAGGACATTCCGCTTTCGCCCGGTAGGACGCTGGTGGCGCCCGCCGATTTCGCGCGCATCGTGCAACTGGCCGACGTGGGCAGCCAGGATGTGGTGCTCGATGTGGGGTGCGGCACGGGGTATTCGACGGCCGTGCTTTCCGCGCTGGCCAATGCCGTGGTGGCGTTGGAGAGCGACGAGGTGCTGACGGGCAAGGCGAACGATATTCTCGCCGATCTCGATATCGGCAATGCGGCAGTGGTCGCCGGGCGGGTCGAACAGGGGCTGGCCAGGGAAGCGCCGTTCGACGTCATCATCCTCGAAGGTTCGGTTGACGAAGTGCCCGCGGCACTGTTTGCACAGCTTCGCGATGGCGGGCGGCTGGTTGCGGTGCTCGGGGACGGTAATGCAGCGGTTGCCCATCTCTACGTCAAATCGGGCGAGGACGTGGCCGGGACGCCTACGTTCAATGTCAGCCTGCCGCCGCTGAGTGCGATTGCCCCGGCGCCGGAATTTGTGTTCTGACAAGAAGTTGGAAGTCCTCGTTTATTTTCCGCTTGACATGCTTTGCTTCGGACCGAGTGTTGCCGACTCACAACTGATGCAATCTTGATGCAATGTTGCCGACATTAAAAATTGGATAAGGCGTCCGTTTGGCGTTGAATACGGACTAGCAGGCCCATAGGAATGGGGCGTGGCGCTGGAGGCCGCAGCAATGTTGTTTTATCGCGTAATGAAATTTGGCGCTGTTGCGCTGTTGGGGCTGACTACGGCAACGGGGGCACAGGCGGAAAGCCTGACGTCTGCTCTCGCCTATGCCTATGAAAACAATCCGGAAATTGCGTCCTCATTCGTCTCTGTCCGCAGCGCGCGGCAGGACGTGGTTCAAGCCGGCGGGGCGCATCTGCCGACCATCGGGGCGCAGTTGAGCCTCAATCAGACGTTCACCAATTCACCGGAGGGGGTCAACCCGATTACCGGACAGACGGTCGGCGGACGCAGTTCGAGCACCAGCGACAGCATCGGGCTCAACTATTCGCAGAATCTCTGGGACAATTTCGCGAGCGACGCAGGGATGCTCGCCGCACAGGCGGCTTACGAGGCGCAGGCCTATTCGGCGGCCAACACCGAGCAGACGGTTCTGCTCAGCGCCGCGACGTCGTATTTCAACGTGCTGCGCGATCGGCGGCTGGTGCAGATCGCCGAGGAAAACCTCGGCTTCGTGGGCGCGCAGTTGCAGTCCGCGCGCGACCGGCTGGAACTCGGCGAGGGAACCGAACTCGACGTGGCTCAGGCACAGGCCGCAGTGGCGCAGGCAACGGCTGCCTTTCAGGCGGCGCGTGCGAGCCTGCTTTCCAGCGAAGCGTCGTACCAGCTCAATGTGGGCCGTGCGCCCGGCGGCCTTTCGAGCGGTTTTATAACCGCCAGCATGCCCGGTTCCATCGATTCAGCATTGGCAGCGGCGCGTACGGCCCATCCGGCCCTTCTGGCGTCGCAGGCGCAGGTGCGGGCTGCGGCACACCAGGCCGATCAGGTCGACGCCAGCTTCGGACCGCAGCTTTCGCTGAGCGCCGGCGCAGGCGTCAGCGGGTTTACCGGAACCGATGGTGTGACCCAGCAGGCGCAGATCGGGCTCAACCTTTCGGTGCCGATCTTTACGCCGACCCGCGACCCGAGTGTTGAGCGCGCAAATCTGGCGCGGATCAGCAGCGAGTTGCAATCGCTTTCCACCTACAACACCCTCGAAGAGGCGATCCGCAGCGGGTGGGCAGGCGTGCAGACGGCCACCGCGCAGATCGAAGCGACCACGGCGGCGGTCGCGGCGAGCCGACTGGCGCTCGACGCGGTGATCGACCAGAACGAACTGGGGCAGGCGACGACCCTCGATGTTCTCGACGCGCGTGCGGATTTGCTGGCGGCCGAAGAACAGCTCGTGCAGGCCCAGGCCCAGCGCGCGCTCGCCAGCTATTCGCTGCTCTCGGCAACGGGACGGATGACGGCCACCTCGCTTGGTCTTCCGGTTCAGCCGCGCACGGTGGAAGGTGATGTCATCGTTCCGGCCGCTGCGCCGGAAACGAGAGATGCCTGGAGCGGATTGCGGTAAATACCTAGTGGTTTCTTCCATTGGTGGAAACGCAGGCCTGTTTAAAGCCTTGGTTTTTAACGTTTTTCGCGATTGAAAAGGGCGTGTCCCTTTTCCAAGAGGATTTTGGCTCCGCTTTTCCGTGGATTACCGCGGCGCAGCGGAGCCTTTCTCTTTTCGGGCGCAAAACTCTCGCGTTAAGATAACGTAAAGCGAATCAACGGTCTCGCGCCGTTGGGGCGCCCAGCATGAGTGATGGCCACGACGGCCAGAGAGAGTTTGCGGTGCCTTCGACGGCGATTTTCGTCGAGGCACCCGAAAGCGGGGCAGACATGAATCAGCCGGCATCCAAAGAACCGACAATGGACGAGATTCTCTCGTCGATCCGGCAGATCATCGCCGATGACGACGAGGCTGCGGCCCAGAAGATGCCGTCGCCCAAGGCTGTGGCGCTAAAGCCCGTTCCAGCGCCTGAGCCGGTTCCCGCACTGGCGGAGATCGACCCGTTCAGCGACGATGACGACGACATCGTTCCGCCGCTGGCGCTTTCGCCCGAGCAGATCGTCAAGGATGTCCCGACGGAAGCCGAGCCCGAGCCCGAGGTTCAGGACGAGCCGGTTGCGGCCAGCTTCGAGGCCGTGGCGGATCTGGTCATGCCGGACGATATTGCGTTCGCGCAGGACAAGGAAGAGGAGCCGCGTCCTGCGGCTCAGCCCCAGGCAAAGGCGGAAACGGTTGCCGCTCCCAACCTCGCGGGTTTCGCCCAGGCAGCGCCGATGCCCGATCCCGATCTGAGCGACGATCTCGTCGAGGAACTGCTGGAGCCGGCAACGAGCGCGGCGGTGCGCAGTGCGTTCGCCAAGCTCGATACGCCCAAGCCCACCCCTGATCTGGCATTGGGAGCGGGCGGGTTGACCATCGAAACGATGATCCGTGAGATGCTGCGGCCCATGCTCAAGGATTGGCTGGAAGAAAACCTGCCTTCCATGGTCGAGCGGATCGTCGCTCAAGAGATCGAACGGGTATCGCGCGGCGGTTGACTTCACCGGCCGGCTTGGCTTTACACATAGACAAATTTTTTTCGAGACTCGCTCGAGGTCATTTCATCGTTTCGCAAGGACGCTGAAATGACCTCGGTCGTTGTTTTGTGACGCTTCCCGACGGCAAAAATGATAGCCGTTTGCAGCGCCGCAGGCTCGGGCGGGTCGGATCGTCTGGCGGCTGAACGTCGGGCGGTTCGGGCATTCAAGTGACAGGTATCGGCAAAGATGATCGAAAAGACCTACGAACCGTCTTCGGTTGAAGGGCGCATTTACCAGGCCTGGGAAGGCGCTGGGGCTTTCAAGGCGGGGGCCGGGAGCAAGCCCGGTGCCGAGAGCTATTCGATCGTCATTCCGCCCCCCAACGTGACCGGCTCGCTCCATATCGGGCACGCGCTCAACAATACCATCCAGGACGTTCTGGTGCGCTTCGAGCGCATGCGGGGCAAGAACGTGCTTTGGCAGCCGGGTACCGACCATGCGGGCATCGCCACCCAGATGGTGGTCGAACGCCGCATGATGGAGCGGCAGGAGCCGGGGCGCCGTGAGATCGGGCGTGAGAAATTCATCGAGAAGGTCTGGGAGTGGAGGGCCGAGAGCGGGGGAACGATCCTCAACCAGCTCAAGCGGCTGGGGGCGTCGTGCGACTGGTCGCGCGAGCGGTTCACCATGGACGAGGGATTGTCCGAGGCGGTTCTGCACGTTTTCGTGGAGATGTACCGCAAGGGGCTGATCTATCGCGCCAAGCGGCTGGTCAACTGGGACCCGAGGTTCGAGACGGCGATCTCCGACATCGAAGTGGAGAACAGCGAAGTCAACGGCCATATGTGGCACTTCAAATACCCGCTGGCCGGCGGCGAGACCTATACCTATATCGAGAAGGACGACGAGGGGAACGTCATCCTTGAAGAGGAGCGCGACTATATTTCGATCGCGACGACGCGGCCCGAAACCATGCTGGGCGATGGCGCTGTTGCGGTGCATCCCGATGACGAGCGCTATGCGCCGATCGTGGGCAAGATGTGCGAAATCCCGGTTGGTCCCAAGGAGCATCGGCGGTTGATCCCGATCATCACCGATGAGTATCCGGACCCCGAATTCGGCTCCGGCGCGGTCAAGATCACCGGCGCGCACGATTTCAACGACTATGAAGTCGCCCGGCGCAACGACATTCCGATGTATTCGCTGCTCGACACTCGCGCCGTCATGCGGGCCGACGGGGCGCCTTATGCCGAACAGGCGCAGATCGCCCAGGCCATTGCGCGCGGCGAGATCGAGTTCGACGACGAGACGACAACGGCGATCAACATCGTGCCGGACGAATATCGCGGGCTCGACCGCTATGAGGCGCGTAAGCGGATCGTGGCCGATATCGACGCCGAAGGGCTGATGATCAAGGTTGAAGACAAGAAGATCATGCAGCCGTTCGGCGATCGCTCGAAGGTGGTCATCGAGCCGTTCCTGACTGACCAGTGGTTCGTGAAGGCGGATGTGCTGGCCAAGCCGGCGATTGCCTCGGTGCGCGAAGGCCGGACGAAGTTCGTGCCCAAGAATTGGGAAAACACCTATTTCAACTGGATGGACAACATCCAGCCCTGGTGCATTTCGCGTCAACTCTGGTGGGGACACCAGATTCCGGCCTGGTACGGGCCCGATGGCGAAGTGTTCGTCGACTATGACGAAGCGGGTGCGGCCAAGCTGGCCGAGGCCCATTACCGCGAGCCGGTTGCGCTGACGCGCGACGAGGACGTGCTGGATACCTGGTTCTCATCGGGCTTGTGGCCGTTCTCGACCATGGGGTGGCCGCAGAAGACCGACGAACTCAAGACCTACTATCCCACCGCCACCCTGGTGACGGGGTTCGATATCATTTTCTTCTGGGTTGCCAGGATGATGATGCTGGGTCTTGAATTTACGGGTGAAGAGCCTTTCGAGACGATTTATGTCCATGCGCTGGTCCGCGACGAGAAGGGCCAGAAGATGTCGAAGTCCAAGGGCAACGTCATCGATCCGCTTGAGCTGGTGGATGCCTATGGGGCCGATGCGACCCGGTTCACGCTTGCGGCGATGGCTGCGCAGGGGCGTGATATCAAGCTCGCGACCTCGCGGGTGGAGGGCTACCGGAACTTCGTCACCAAGCTCTGGAACGCGGCGCGGTTCCTCGAGATGAACGAATGCGTGAGGGTTGAAGGGTTCGATCCGACGACGCTTTCGGACTCGCTCAACCGGTGGATCGCCGGCGCGACGGCGAAGGCTGCGGCGAATGTGACGCGGGCTATCGAGGACTACAAGTTCAACGAAGCGGCAAACCACGCCTATGATTTCGTGTGGGGCACGTTCTGCGACTGGTTCGTGGAACTGGCCAAGCCGACGCTGTCTGGAGAGGATGCCGCCGCCAAGGCCGAGACGCGGGCGACGGCAGCGTGGGCGCTCGACCAGATTCTGAAAATGCTGCATCCGTTCATGCCGTTCGTCACCGAAGAGCTTTGGGCGGAGACCGGCAAGGTCGGGCCTGCTCGCGATGGCTTCCTGATGCTTTCGGAGTGGCCCGCGCTCGACGGTATCGCTTATCCGGAGGCCGATGCGGAACTGAGTTGGCTCATTGAGGTGATTTCGGCGATTCGGTCGGTGCGCACCGAGATGAACGTTCCGGCAGGCGCCAAGGTGCCGCTGGTCGTGGTCGGGGCCAATGAGGAGACGATCGCCAGGATCGGGACGCATCGCGCCGCCATTGAGCGGCTGGCTCGCGTTTCGACGATCGAGACGGCGGGATCGATTCCGCAAAGCTCCGCGCAGTTCGTCGTGGGAGAGGCCAATTGGGGGCTTCCGCTTGCCGACCTCATCGATATCGATGCCGAACGGCAGCGACTCGGAAAGGATATCAAGAAGCTCGAGGGCGAGATTGGCGGGCTGGAGAAAAAGCTCGGCAACGAGCAGTTCCTGGCCAAGGCTCCCGAAGAGATCGTGGTGGAGCAGAAGGAGCGTCTTGGCGAAGCCCAGGCGCGCCGGGAAAAGCTGCGTCAGGCGCTGGAGAGCCTGTCGTAAGACGTCCTGCACCTCCATCTTGTGACAATTTTACTACATGTGAACCAGACTCGTGATCGCGCCCAGTGCGGTCACGGTTTGCTAAGGGACTGCGCCACAATCTTACCCTAAACCAGCCCGACAAAGGTTGGCGGTGGGCGGATATGGCAATATGGGCGCTGTGTGTTTAGCGCCCCAATGCCTGTGCCTGCCGGAAAGTCCGAGTGGAGGGAAATCGCTTCCCTGCCGACGGACCAGGAGCAGGGTAGATGTCCACCGGCGCAATCCAGTGCAGTGATCTGGCGGTCCTTTGGACCGAGACGCCTGCCGTTCGCACGAAAAGCGATTGCTTTAATGCGGACACAATGGATCGGTACCTTTCTTCCAATGAACTGAAAGGACCGCTTTTGGCGGTCCCAACGGCGGGGTCCGCCATACGGCACAATCTGGCCGGGCGGTTGTTTAACGCCGCCGGAATAAAAAACAACAAGACTAACAACAGGGTGGTGGCGGACACACGATCTGTCGCCCATTTCGATACTGTAGAGTTTCCCGGGGACGTGGGGCGCGTGCATTCAGCCGTGCGCCAAACGTCGGAACGGGGCGCGAGAAGGTGTGTGATGTCCAGTGCAAGGAGTGCCGCGTTCGCTCTGGCTGCGGCCTGTTCAGCTTTACTTGCGGTCGGAACCGCGTTGCCCGCCAGAGCGCAGAGCGCGCTCGATGCGGCGCAGGAGCTCGCGCAGATGCTCGATGGAGCCAATGCGACCGAGCTGAGCGGTGACAATCTGGTTTCCGCACTCGAAGGCGCCGCTTCGGCCGGCCAGCCGATAGCCCTGTGGCAATTGGGCGTCATGTACGAAACCGGCGCGGGCGTCGAAAAGGATCCTGCCAAGGCATTCCAGTATTTTTCGCGTATCGCAAACGAGAACGCGGACGCCCCTCCGAGTTCGCTCGATGCCGATATCGTCGCGCAATCCTTCGTCAAGATCGGCGATTATTTCATGCATGGCGTACCTGACGCGGGAATCCCCGAGGATACGTCGCGTGGGCATACGCTGCTGATGCATGCCGCGACCTATTTCGGAGACGCGGATGCGCAGTATCGCGTGGGGATGCTTTACCTAAACCCCGACGAGCTGGGCATGAACCCGCTTCAGGGCGCGCGCTGGCTGTCGCTGGCGGCCCGCAAGGGCCATCCGGGCGCTCAGGCTCGGCTCGGCGAACTGCTGATCAAGGGCGAAGGAATACAGGCGCAGCCCGTGGAAGGGCTGATGTGGCTCAACATCGCTTATCGCGGCGCGCTGGGGACGGCCGATGAAGGCTGGATTCATGAATTGATGAATGCGGCGATGGCTACGGCCGATCCGGCGGAAGCCGAAGCGGCCGTTAGAGCCGCCGACACGCTCAGCGGGCAGTTCGCCCAGTTTTAACGGTTCTCTCAGGCCGCTTTCGCCGAGAATCCTACGAGAGCGAAATCGCCCTCGACGGGAACGTGGTCGGACGGTTTGTCCCAGCCGCGCGTATCCTTGTGGATTTTGACGCCGTTCAGGCGATCCGCCGCTTGAGGTGAGAGCAGCAGGTGATCGATGCGGATGCCGGCGTTGCGGCGCCACGCACCGGCCTGGAAATCCCAGAAGGTGAAGACCTTGTCGTTCGTGGTGGCGCGCAGGGCGTCGGTCAGGCCGAGATTGAGGAGGCGGCGCCACTTTTCGAGGCTTTCCGGGCGGAAGAGGGCGTCACCCCACCATACGCTGGGATCGTGGCAATCATGGCCGGTGGGGATGAGGTTGAAATCGCCCATGAGAATGAACGGCTCCTCATAGGCGAGGCGCTGCTCCACGAAATCGTAAAGCCTATCCATCCAGCCCAGTTTGTAGGGGAATTTCTCGGTGTCCACCGGATTGCCGTTGGGCAGATAGATGTTGCACACACGAACCACGCCGCCATCTTCGGTGGAAAATACGCCCTCGATCAGGCGCGATTGCGGGTCTTCGTCATTGCCCGGCAAGCCGCGATGGATTTCATCGAACGGAAGCTTGGAGAGCAGCGCGACGCCGTTGAAACTTTTCTGGCCATGGGTCGCGACGTTGTAGCCGCGCGATTCGAACTCGGCGCTGGGAAAATTCTCGTCGAGGCACTTGATCTCCTGCAGGCCCACGATGTCGGGTTTGACCTCATCGAGCCAAGCGAGAACGGCTGGGAGGCGCGCATTGATGCCGTTGATGTTCCAGGTGGCGATGCGCATGAAAAAATCTCCGAAATCTACCGGTCCGACAGGGCGAGGCGCAGGCCCATGAACCCGAAGGTTGCCGCGAAGCTGCGCCGAATCCATTTGAGCACATCAGGGCGGGAGATGACATAGTCGCGCGCCAGCGCGGCGCAGGCTCCGTAGCCGATGAAGGTTACGAAGGTTATCGCCATGAACACGGCGGCGTGCAACAGCATCGTTTCGGTGGCGTGGGGCGTATCGAGCGGCACGAACTGGGGCAGGAAGGCGAGGAAGAACAGGCTCAGCTTGGGATTGAGCACGTTTATGAGCGTGCCGTTGATCGCCACTTTCGACATCGATGCGGGGGTTGGCGCCGCCTTGAAGCTCATGGCCCCGCCATCGCGCAGCATCGTCCAGGCCATATAGAGCAGATAAGCGGCGCCGAGATATTTCAGAACCTGAAACGCCAAGGCGCTGGTGTGGAAGATCGCGGCGAGACCGACGATGGAAGCAAGCGCGGAGGGGACGATGCCCAGCGTGCAGCCGCATGCGGCGGCGATCGAAGCCTTGAAACCGCGCGTGAGGCCGATGGCGAGCATGTAGAGCACACCGGTGCCCGGAAGCAGACAGACAATCAGGGCGGTGAGCAGGAATTCGACCGTCATGCTTTTCCCTCCAAGCGTGCCTCAGACAAGCATGGAAAGAATGGCGGTTCTACCCGAAAATGACGTGGGTCAGACTGAGAAGCTCGTGCCGCAGCCGCATGAGGCGACCGCGTTAGGGTTCTTGATCTGAAACGACTGGCCGATCAGATCATCGACGAAATCGATCTCGGCGCCACCCATGAATTCAAGACTCATCGAATCGATATAGACGGTGGCGCCATCTCGCGTGAGAACCAGATCGTCTTCGGTGGGGTCTTCCTTGACGAGGTTGTATTCGTACTGGAAACCCGAACAGCCGCCGCCGGCGACCGATATGCGAAGCACGGTGCCCGGCTCTTCCTTGGCCGCGATACGGTTGATGCGCTTGGCGGCGCGGTCTGTCAAAACCACTTGGTTTGGTGCTAGTTGGGTGTCGGTCATGGCGCTTAAACGATCCGCTTTCGATTACGGTTCAACTTAATATCGTAAGGCTACGATGAAAAGGGGCACTCCCGCATGAGTGATATGCAGGCTTCCTATGCCGCAGATCCATCGCATTCACGGGGACGCATCCATCGGCCCAGCGCCAGCCCGACGCGGAACGAGTTCCAGCGTGACCGGGATCGGATCATCCATTCCACGGCATTCCGGCGATTGCAGCACAAAACCCAGGTGTTTCTCCATCATGAAGGGCAGCATTTTCGTACCCGGCTGACCCATACGCTGGAGGTGAGCCAGATCGCGCGGTCCATCGCGCGGGCGCTCAGGCTCAATGAGGATCTGGCCGAGGCGGTCGCGCTGGCCCATGATTTGGGGCATACGCCCTTCGGGCATGCGGGGGAGCGCGTGTTGGCCGACAAGATGGCGCCATGGGGCGGGTTCGACCACAATGTGCAGGCGCTGCGGGTCGTGACGTTGATCGAAAATCGGTATGCCGAGCATGATGGGCTCAACCTTACCTGGGAAACGCTCGAAGGGATATTGAAGCACAATGGCCCGGTGATCGGAGGTGCTTCACGGCATGGGCAGGATATGGAAAAGGCCTTGGCGGATATCCCGGCAAGCTGCGATCTCATGGCCGACACCTATGCCAGCCTTGAAGCTCAGGTGGCGGCGATTGCCGACGATATCGCCTATAATGCCCATGATATCGATGACGCGGTGCGGGCAGGGCTGTTGTCCATCGACGATCTGGTCGAGGTTTCGCTGGTGGGGCCGCTCGCGCGGGAAGTGCTCGATCTCTGGCCGGGGCTCGATGGCCGCAGACAGATGCATGAGGTGCAACGGCGGCTGATTACGCGGACGATCGAAAACGTCATCACCGATAGCGCGGAGCGCATCGCGGCGTTTGCGCCGAAAAGTGCCGATGAGGTGCGACATGCCGGGCGGACGCTGATCGGGTTTCCCGAGGAGATGGCCGTGGCGGAAGGCGAGCTCAAGCGGTTCTTGTTTGCCAAGGTCTATCGCGACGAGCGCGTGATGGAGCCCGTGCGCAGGAGCGAAGCGGTGGTGGGGCGCCTGTTCGATGCCTATATGGCTGGTGGCGACATGCCCGGACGATGGGGCGCGGCATACCACGAGGCGGCGGTCGATGAGCAGCGCGCCAGGATCGTCGGCGATTTCGTCGCGGGAATGACCGATCCGTTCGCGCTGGACGAATATGCCCGCTTGTTTGACGAGCGTCCGGATTTCCGGTAACCGGCACGCCTGTTTTCCAGTTAGACCACAGGTTTCCTTCCATGGATGTGTTTGCCCTTTTTGAAGGGCGCGTCGCCGATGCGCTGAAAGCGAGCTTTCCCGAGCTGGCCGACAACACCGAACTCTTGTCGCGTGTCGTCGTGGAGCCGCCGCGCGATGCTGCCCATGGAGACCTCTCGACTAACGCGGCGATGGTCGTGGCAAAGCCTTTGGGCAAGAACCCGCGCGAAGTCGCAACGGCTCTGGCCGGGCATTTTGCCGATGATACCGATGTGGATGCGGTCGATATCGCAGGGCCGGGGTTCATCAATTTCCGCTTGAAACCGTCCGTTTGGTACGAGGTGCTGGCATCCGTCGCCGCGATGGGAACCGATTTCGGCCGCGCCGATGTGGGCAGGGGCGAGAAGGTCAACGTGGAATTCGTTTCCGCCAATCCGACCGGGCCGATGCATGTCGGACATACGAGGGGCGCCGTATTCGGCGATGCGCTCGCCTCGCTGCTGGCTTATTCCGGCTATGACGTGACGCGCGAGTATTACATCAACGATGCGGGCTCGCAGGTCGATACGCTGGCGCGGTCCGCTTATCTTCGCTATCGCGAGGCGCTGGGGGAAGCGATCGAAATTCCCGCCGGGTTCTATCCGGGCGAATACCTCGTGCCGGTGGGCCAGTCGCTGGTGGCCGAATTTGGCAACAGCCTGCTCGACAAGCCGGAACAGGCGTGGATGGCTCCGGTCAAGCAGCACGTGCTGGCCGCGATGATGGAACTGATCAAGGCGGACCTCAAAAAGCTCAATATCGAGCATGATGTCTTCTTTTCGGAAAAGACGCTGCACGGGCAGGGGGGCGATATCGACCTGACGCTCGACTGGCTGCGTGAGCGGGGGCTGGTTTACGAGGGGCGGCTTGAGCCGCCGAAGGGCAAGGCGCCCGAGGATTGGGAAGACCGGGAGCAGACGCTGTTCCGCGCCACCCAATTCGGTGACGACGTCGACCGGCCGCTGATCAAATCTGATGGCAGCTATACCTATTTCGCTGCCGATATTGCCTATCACCGCAACAAGGTCGAGCGCGGGTTCACGACGCTGATCGATGTGCTCGGCGCCGATCATGCGGGGTACGCGACGCGTATCCAGGCGGCGGTGAAGGCCGTTTCCGACGGCAAGGCTGTGGCCGATGTGCGGTTCTGCCAGCTCGTCAAGCTGCTTCGGAACGGCGAGCCAGTGAAAATGAGCAAGCGTTCCGGAGACTTGGTGACGCTTGCTGATGTGGTGGAAGAGGTTGGTGTGGATGCGACGCGGTTCATGCTGCTGTTCCGCCGCAACGACGCGCCGCTCGATTTCGACTTCGCGCTGGTCAAGGAGCAGAGCAAGGACAATCCGGTGTTCTATGTGCAATACGCGCATGCCCGGACGTATTCGGTGTTCCGCAATGCGCAGCGAGACTTGCCGGAGCTCGATACATCAGTAGAGGCGTTGCAGAGCGCAGACCTTACGCGGCTTTCGACGCCCGAGGAGATCGAGATCATCCGCACGCTGGGGTCCTGGCCCCGTCAGGTTGCGGCGGCGGCGCGGGCGCATGAGCCGCATCGACTTGCGTTTTACTTGCATGAACTGGCCGCGCAGTTTCACGCGTTCTGGGGTAAGGGCAAGGAAGATCCCAGCTTACGCTTTGTTAACGACGAAGACGCGAAACTGACGCTGGCTCGACTCGCGCTTGTGGATGGCGTGCGCCGAGTGCTCAGCAACGGGCTTGAACTTCTGGGCGTTAGCGCACCGCAAGAGCTTTCATAATTACGGCGCATTGCTGTGGATAGTTCTGTGCACTGCTCAAGGGAAGGGCAAGTCAAAGCCGAATACTTTTGGGGCGCTGCTCTATGGACAATACCAAGCACAACCAGCCAGCCGCCGCGCAGGACTCCGACGACCTGATCGCGGAACTGGCGCGGCTTGTGGCGCAGGATGCGCGCAACACCTCGACTCACAGCGACGCCTATCGGCGCGAAGAGCCGCAGGTGGCACCCGAGACGACGCCGGACGAGCCGGTGCAGAACGATTTCTACCAAGCCGAGCAGAGCTTTGGCGAACCTGCGGATCGCAATGAACCGCAGCCGGAGCCCGAATGGCCTGCTCAGGACGAGCCGCAGCCAGCGGATGACCAGACCGCCAATTTCGATTTCGGGTTTGGGACGGTTGAAGCGCCAACTTCGGAGGCTTCGGACGCCGATCCGATCGCCGAACTGATCGCCGATGCGGAAGTAGAAGCCTACGACCGCGATTTCGAACAGGATGGCGAATGGGCCGAAGAAGTCGGCTATGAGATTTCTCAGCAGGAACCGGTCGAAGCTGCGCCGAGCTATCAAGGCGCCGACGAATTCTCGGTTTCGGCTGTCGAACAACCCGCCGCTTACGCGCGCGACGACGATCCTTTGAGCGAGATCGAAGCCTTGATCGGAGAGGCGGCGCGCGCCAATGCCGGCGATACGGGATTCTCCGGGCGCCGGGTGCGTTCGAGCTATCTCGACAATGAGCCGACGGATGAGGCGGTTAATGCCGCTGAATCGGCGATTTTGGCCGCTGCTGCGGCGACTGGAGCGTCGCTTCGGCGAAATGAGCCGGCAATGGAACCCGATGCTCGCGCGGTGCCGGAAGAAAACGGTTGGGAAACATCGCGATCCGAGCCTGTGGCGGCAGAGTCCGAGTTTTCGAACAGTACGGGTGAACGGATTCCCGATCCGCTGTTTTCCGCTCCGTCCGCTGTCGCTGGCGCGCGTCAGGACGCAGCGGATTTCGACGAGGAAGAAGCCGAGTACGCGGAGGAACGTCCGCGCCGCAAGATCAATGGGTTTGTTTTGCCCATAGCGGCAGGCGTCGCCATCGTGGCGCTGATCGGCGGGGTTTATTTCGCTTTCTTTTCCGGCCCGCCTGAGCCGGGCGAAGCTCCGGTTCTGACGGCCGATAGCCAGCCGCTCAAGGAGCAGGCTGAGCAGACGCCGACCGAGACCGCCGCCAGCGAATCGGTGGTTTTCAACGAAATCGAGGGCAATACCGCGGTGCCCGAAGACGAAGCTCTGGTTTCGCGTGACCAGACGGGTGGTGCCAGCGGGGCTGACGTGGCCCAGGTTCTGGCACCGGAGGAGGGCGAAACCGAACTCGCCAACCGCCCCGTGCGAACCGTGACCGTGCGGCCCGACGGGACTATCGTTCAGGCGGACGACAGCGTTGCCGGCTCCAACGTCCTGCCGGTCGAGCGGCCTGATGTACCTGCGGTGCCCAACAGCACTTTGACCGCCGATCCGATCGGAGAGGCAATCGCGCAGGCCATGTCCGGCGAAACTACTGCGGCCGCCGATGGCGGCGATGCCCAGTTGGCGGCGCTTGATGCCCCAGCGGGGGTGACGGAGACGGCAGCAGACACGACCGACGATGCGGCGACCCCACTTGCGGGCGATGACGTGACGGCGCCAACCGCTGACGATACCACGGCTCCTCGCCCGATCCCGCGTCCGGCGGGGCTCACGGCCGCGGCGGCGCCCAGCACTGTCCCTGCAACGCCTGCGGCACCGGCAGCGGCCGAAAACACCGTCGCTTTGGCTCCTCCCCAGGCACAGGCGGCCACGCCGGCTGCACAGGCTCCCGCAGCGTCCAATGTGGGTGCCTGGGTTCAGCTTTCATCGCAGCGTACCGAGGAAGAGGCGCGAGGGGGTATTCCCACGTTGCAGGCTCAGTATGGCTCGCTCTTCAATGGTGCGACGCCTGAGGTGAGCCGGGTCGATCTCGGGGAGCGCGGCATCTATTACCGCGTCCGGCTGCCCCAACCCACGCTGGCCGCCGCAAATTCGGTCTGCGGCGCGATACTGGGGCAGGGCGGCGATTGTTTCGTGATGGACAATTAGTCCGCAGGGTTCCTGACAACTTGACGGGATCGAGGGGAGTGGCAATGCTGCTCCCCTCTTTCGATTTTCCAGCAGCACATTATGGCTGAAACCTCAAATCCCTGGTTCGACGAAACGCCGGAACGTTCCGAAGCGGCTGTGCTGCACGTGGACGTTGGCGGCTATGAAGGTCCGCTCGACCTGCTGCTCGATCTTGCGCGCAAGCAGAAGGTCGATCTGTCGGGGATTTCGGTGCTGGCATTGGCCGAGCAATATCTGGCATTCATCGAATCCATTCGCCAGCAGCGGATCGAGATTGCCGCCGATTATCTGGTGATGGCGGCCTGGCTGGCTTATCTCAAGAGCCGGCTGATGGTGCCGCAGCAACAGGACGATGAAGAGCCGAGCGGCGAGGAAATGGCCGCGCTGCTGCAATTCCGCCTGGCGCGACTTGAAGCGATGCGCGAGGCGGCGGGCCGGCTGCTGAATCGGTCACGGCTGGGGCGGGAGATTTTCGCGCGCGGCATGCCGGAGCCGGTTTCGATTACGCGCCATGCGTTATGGGAAGCCGATCTCTATCAATTGCTGCGCGCTTACGCGGCCCAGCGCGAGCGCGGTATTCCGGCGGAATATTCGCCATATCACAGGACGGTATGGGCGTTGCAGGACGCACGGGAAATCCTCGAGAGATTGATCGGGCAAAGTTATGAATGGGTTTCGCTCGATACCTATCTCGCCGAATATCTGGCGCGGCCGGAGGAGCGCGTGACGGCGATGGCATCGAGCTTCGTCGCCTCGCTCGAACTGGTGCGGCTGGGGCAGGTCGAACTGCGGCAGCAGCAGGCATTTTCGCCGCTTCTGGTGCGCAGGCGGCAAGGGGGCGAACCGCAATGAGCGCCGACGAATTCGAAGTCGCCGAGATCAGGGAGCGCAATCTGCGCATCCTCGAAGCCCTTTTGTTCGCTTCGGAAGAACCGGTCGACCTCAATGCGATCAAACCCTTCCTATCCGATGCTGCAGATGTGGATTCGCTAATCGACGAATTGCAGGCCCTTTATGCGCGACGGGGGGTAAACCTCGTGCAGCGCGGGTCGAAATGGGCATTTAGGACTGCCGAGGATCTGAACTTCCTGCTTCGGCGGGAGGAAACCGATACGCGGCCGCTGTCGCGGGCGGCACTCGAGACATTGTCGATCATCGCCTATCATCAGCCGGTGACGCGGGCGGAAATCGAGGAGGTTCGTGGGGTTTCCATTTCAAAGGGTACGCTCGATGTGCTCATGGAGGCCGGCTGGGTTCGCATGCGAGGTCGCCGGCGCACGCCGGGTCGGCCGGTGACGTATGGAACGACGGAAGCGTTTCTCGATCATTTCGGGCTCGAAAGCCTTGGAGATCTGCCGGGGCTGGAGGAATTGAAGGGGGCAGGGCTGCTTTCGAGCCGGGTTCCGGCGAGCTTTCAGGTGCCCATGCCATTCGACGGATCGCTGCGTGAGGACGAAGATCCGCTCGATCCCGACGATCTGGGAGAACTTGAGCCCGAAAGCCAGGATTGACAGGACACACCCATTTTACCGGATGACGTCAATAACGTGGATCAGGTGATCGGTCAGTCCTTGTTTTCGCCAGCAATAATCAATATCTGTGGGCCGAAGATATCGGTCGGTCGACGCAACCGAGTTGCGTCGACATCTAGGAGGTACACATGAATCCCGGACCTTGGGGACTTCTGATTATCGCGGTCGTCGTGCTGCTGCTGTTCGGTCGCGGCAAGATTTCGGGCCTGATGGGTGAAGTTGCAGGCGGCATCAAGGCGTTCCGTAAGGGAATGGCCGAAGAAGAGACGCCGGACGACAAGCCCGTCGCCACGATCGACCAGAAGCCCGGCCAGGCCGAGCCCACGCTGAACCAGACCAAGGACGCCGAGCGCAGCAAGGACGTCTGAGGGGATCGGTTCGGCATTGGTTCCAAACAAGGATAGATCCTGATGCTTGGCCTTGGCTGGAGCGAGATGCTGGTCATCGGCGTCGTCATCCTCATCGTTGTAGGTCCCAAGGACCTGCCGGTGATGATGCGTAACATTGGCCGCATGATGGGCACCGTGCGCCGGATGAGCAATGAATTCCGGCGCGAGATAGACAAGGCCATCGCCGTCGACGAGATTCGGGAAGCAAAGAAAGCGATCTCGGACCCACTCAAGCAGACGAGCCAGGACATCAGCCGCGAATTCAATGCCCTGCGGAACGGCAAGGTAGAGCCCAGCGGCAAGCTGGCTCCGGCCGAGCCGGGCAAGGAAAGCGTCGTCGACGAGATTCGCGAGAAGGCGGGCATGTCGCCTGCCGCTCTGGCGCTACGCACCAAGGTCAGCGAGACCGTCGCCAAGCCCGCCAACGCGGTGACAACCACCGCTGGGGCCGATGAGCCCGCGCCGATCAAGACCAAGGCCGCTCCGCGGAACGCCAGGACATCGACAGCCGGAAGCAAGGCGGCCAAACCGGCGACGGCGGCAACGCGGGCCAGGACGACGAAGAAAGCTTCACCGGAAACCGGATCGGAAACGGCGCCGGCATCGGTTGAAGCAAAGACGGCGCCCAAGCGCGCGACAAAGAAAACACCGGCCAAGAAAACGCCAGCCAAAAAGGCAACCGCGAGCCGTGCCAAGAGCACCAAGAGCGCGGCAGATGTGGGCGGCGAGGACTGATAGATGGCCGAACCGCAAAAGAAAATTTCCGGCAATCAATCGCCTGAAGACGAACTCAAGGGCAGCGAAGCGCCGCTCATCGAACATCTGACGGAGTTGCGGACGCGGCTGATCTATTCGGTGATCGCGCTCGCCGTGTTGTTTATCATCTGCTTTTTCGTGGCAGACCCCATCTACAATTTCCTGCTGGGCCCGTTCATCGCGGCGGCAGGCGGGCCCGAAGCTGTGCGGCTGATTTATACGGCACCGCAGGAATTCTTTTTCACCAAGCTGTCCGTGGCGCTGTTTTCGGCCATATTCCTGGCGTTTCCGATCATTGCGTCGCAGATATATGCCTTTGTGGCGCCGGGCCTGTACAAGAACGAGCGCATGGCGTTCCTGCCGTATCTGGTTGCGACGCCCGTCTTTTTCGCGCTGGGCGGAGCGGTGGTCTATTACGGCATTATGCCGTTGGCGCTCGGCTTTTTCCTCGGCATGCAGCAGACCGATCCCAATGGCGTCACCATCGAGATGATGACGCGGGTTTCGGAATATCTGAGCCTCGTGATGACGCTGCTGCTGGCGTTCGGCGTGTGTTTCCAGCTTCCTGTTATCCTCACGCTTCTGGCGCAGATCGGCCTGATCGGTGTGGACAATCTCAAGGCCTGGCGGAAATATGCGATCGTGGCGATCGTCATTATCGCGGCGTTTCTGACCCCGCCCGATCCGATCTCCCAGATCGGGCTCGCGATCCCTTTGCTGGGACTTTACGAGCTCTCGGTTATTGCGGTGCGTATCGTCGAAAAGCGTCGACTGGCCCGTGAGGCTCAACTGGCCAAGGAACTCGAAACCTAAGCGCGCCTTGAGTTTCGAGGCCGGCTCGGCTAGGCACTAGGCCGCTCAACGTTTTTCAGCGGACCCGCCCACATGCTCGACATCAAATGGATCAGCGCCAACCCCGAGGCCTTCGACGCCGCACTCAAGACGCGTGGGATGGAGCCGCTGTCCGCATCCCTGATCCTGCTCGACGAGCAGCGCCGGTCGGTGGTCGCCGAACTCAATGCCGTACAGGAAAAACGGAACGCCGCTTCCAAGCAGATCGGGCAGGCCAAGGCGCAGAAAGATGAGGCCCGCGCGGCCGAATTGATGGCCGAAGTCGGTGGCCTCAAGGACAGGCTGGGCGAACTTGAAGCGCGCGAAAAAGAGCTGACCGAAGAGATCCGCATCGCGCTTTCGATGATACCGAACCTCCCGGCCGAAGGCGTGCCGGTCGGAGAGGACGAGAGCGGCAACGTTCCCTATTTCCGGGCGAATGAATCGGATGCGACGCGGCCGGCCAAGCCGAATCTATCGTTCGCGCCAAAGGAGCATTATGAGCTCGGCGAGGCGATGGCCGGCATGGATTTCGAGACGGCTGCCAAGCTTTCGGGCAGCCGGTTCGTGTTGCTCAAGGGGCAGGTCGCGCGGCTGGAGCGGGCGATCGGGCAGTTTATGCTCGATCTTCACGTCAATGAGCATGGCTATACCGAGGTGGTGCCGCCTTATCTGGTGCGCGACGAGGCGATGTTCGGGACGGGGCAATTGCCCAAGTTCGATGGCGATTTTTTCTTTGCGGGACATGGGGATAGCCGGCTGGCGCTGATCCCGACCGCGGAGGTGCCGCTGACCAATATCGTGCGTGAATCCATTCTTGCCGATGAGGAATTGCCCTTGCGGTTTACGGCGCTGACGCCGTGCTTCCGTTCGGAGGCCGGCTCGGCGGGGCGCGACACACGGGGGATGCTGCGCCAGCACCAGTTCAACAAGGTCGAAATGGTGTCGATCACGACGCCGGATCAATCGGCTGACGAACATGAACGGATGCTCGCCTGCGCCGAGGAAGTGCTCAAGCGGCTGGGAATCCACTATCGCGTCATGCAATTGTGCACCGGCGACATGGGGTTCGGGGCGCGGCGCACCTATGATATCGAGGCGTGGTTGCCGGGGCAGGACACCTATCGCGAGATTTCCTCGGTGTCGGTGTGCGGGGATTTCCAGGCGCGGCGCATGGATGCGCGCTACCGCGATTCGAGCGGCAAGCCGCAGTTCGTCCATACGCTCAACGGCTCGGGCGTTGCTGTCGGTCGGGCGCTGATCGCGGTGATGGAAAACTACCAGAACGAGGACGGATCGGTGACGATTCCCGAGGCGCTCAAGCCCTATATGGGCGGGATCGAAAAGATCGGCGGATGAAAATCAACCCCCGCATTTTATTGACCAATGATGATGGTGTTGATGCGCCTGGTTTGGCGGTGTTGATCGATATTGCACACACGCTTTCCGACGACGTCTGGGTGGTCGCTCCGGCGAACAATCAGAGCGGCACCGGACACCGATTTACCTTCGGGTACGAAATCGAGATCGAAGAGCGTGGCGATCGAATTTTTGCGCTCGATGGCACGCCGGCCGATTGCGTTGTGGCGGGCGTCACTCATGTACTCAAGGATCGCAGACCCGATGTCGTGCTCTCAGGTGTGAACCGGGGGCAGAATCTGGGTGACATCATGCATTGCTCGGGCACGGCGGCCGGGGCGAGGGAAGGGGCGTTGCATGGGGCCGTGGGAATCGCCCTGAGCCAGGCGATGGATTACGACCATGGGCGTGACGAGATCGACTGGGCATGTGCCACGGAACTGGGCGCGCAGGCGGTAACGGCGATTCTCGATGTGTTCGATGCGCGCGACACCTATTTCAACGTCAACTTTCCGCTCTGCGCTCCCGATGAGGTGAGCGGCATAAGGGTGGTGCCGCATCAGCGATTCGTGCACTCGCCGTTCGAGCTCTATCCTAGCGACAATCCGGGCAAGCACTTCGTCACGATCCTGCAGACGCCCAAACCGCTGGACGCGGGCGCCGATTTCCATATTCTGCATGAAGACAACGCAATCACCGTGACGCCGCTGATGCTGCAGCAGACCGACATGGATTTCGTCAGGCGATTCGACGGGCGGCTCCCGTTCGAGGGGCCGAAGCGCGCATGAGCGATGAGGGCCCCGGCGTAACCGATCTCTGGGAAGCGCGGGCGGGCCTGATTCTGAACTTACGGCAGGTCGGCGTTACCGATCCCGATTTGTTGCGCGCCTTCGAGACGGTTCCGCACGAGCGATTCGTGCCCGAGGACTATCGGGAATACGCCTATCGCGAATCCTCGCTTCCCATCGAATGCGGACAATCGATCACCGCGCCGGGGATTCTGGCGCAACTCATGGTGCAGCTTGCGCCGCAAGGCACCAACAAGGTGCTCGAAGTGGGCACGGGGTCGGGATATTCGGCGGCACTGCTGGCGCGAATGGCAAGGCGGGTGTTTTCGATAGAGAAGTACCGCACGCTGGCCTCTCTGGCACAGGCGCGCTGGCAGGCCGAAGGCATTACCAATATCGTGGGACTGCATGAGGACGGGCTGCTGGGCCTCGAGCAACAGGCGCCTTTCGACAGGATATTGCTGACCGGCTCGGTGAGCGAAGTGCCCCAGGACCTGGTCGAGCAATTGGGCGATGGGGGAATCGCGGTGATGGCTGTCGGGGCGCCCGCCGATCGGCAGGCCATATTGCGCATCGAGCGGGCCGACGACGATTTCGTCGAAACGGAGATGGGCAGCGTGCGCCTCGCGCCCCTGAGTCCGGGGCGTTCGCGCACATTATAGTCAAGGCCCGGTCCGCTTTAAGTTCGTCTTTACCTTAACAAGTCTACTCTAATTGCATCGAGTAGATGAGTTGACGGGCTTTCCCATGACCATGAGCGTAACTGGTTCCAATCTGCGCGGCGCGGGCTCCGCACTTGCGATGAGTGTCGCCGCACTGGTGCTGGCAGGTTGTTCTTCCATGGGGTCCTTCGGGGGCGATCCGACGGTGACCGGCGCGACTTCGCGCATGGGCGGCGCGGTGATCAACCAGCCAATGCCGGCATATCTTCCCCCCGCCAGCATCGGTGGCGGCACGATGATGGCCGCAGCCAATCAACCCGGTCTGATCGATCGGACGACCGCCACGCCCATGGGCGCGCAGTCAGGCGTCGTCTCCCAGGACCTTCCCGCATTGCAGCCATCAGTAACGAGTACCCAAGCCATGCCTGCACAAACTGCCGCCGTCTCCACGCCTTCCGCCCCCGCGCTGCCTCCACAGACTTCGTCGCCGCAGCTCGGGGTCGTACAGGGCGATACCTACACCCACACCATCGCATCGGGTGAGTCGCTCTATACGATCGCCCGCCGCTACGATGTGAGCGCCACCGATATCATTTCGGCCAACAATATCGGCTCTCCCGACCGGATCACGGTTGGCCAGCGGCTGGTGATCCCCGGTCGCCCCGACCTTCTGGCACAGCGCGGCCAGACCCAGCAGGTGGCGGCCGCGTCGGGAACTCAGACCCTGATGACCCCATCGGGAACGCCTGCAACCCAGACGACCACGACCAGCACGCCGCAAACGACGACAGCCGTTGCGCCGACCCCGACGCCCGCACCGGCGGAGGCCCAGCCGACTACCCAGGTCGCGGCGGCACCGGCCCAGCAGCCGGTGGCAAGCGCTACGCCGGCGGCGACCAGCGACAAGTTCCGCTGGCCGATTTCGGGTCGCGTCATCACCGATTTCGCGGCTTCGCGCGGCACGGGCATCAACATCGAAGCGCCCGAAGGCAGCTCGGTTCGCGCCGCCGAGAATGGCGAAGTGATCTATGTGGGCAATGCCGTCGAGGGCTATGGCAATCTGGTGCTGGTCAAGCACGCCAATGGCTTTGTTTCGGCCTATGCACACCTCAACACGATCGGCGTGGTCAAGGGCGACGCGGTTTCGCGCGGCGATGCGATCGGGACCGTGGGCATGACGGGCTCGGTCAGCCGTCCGCAGCTTCACTTCGAGCTGCGCAAGGGCGCGACACCGGTCGATCCGATGCCGCTTCTGGCCGGCTAAGAGAATAACTGGAAGGCAATGCTCCTTGTGGAGGCCGGCCCAAAAGGGTCGGCCTCTTTTTTTGGGGGCGGACTCAGCGCGCCCCTCATCCGTCTCGCCCTTCGGGCGATCCACCTTCTCCTACCAGGGGAGAAGGGGAGCTTGGGGGTGAGGTTGCGGCACCTGCTATGCGATCGACTGGCCCTTTTCGCCGGCCAGGTGCCGGACGAACTGGATGGCGACGCGGCCCGAGCGTGAGCCGCGGGTGGCGGACCACTCGATGGCCTTGGACCGCAGTTCGGCTTCATCGACCGGGATGCCGTAATGGTCGACATAGTTGCGGACCATGGCGAGGTAGGTGTCCTGATCGCAATTGTGGAAGCCCAGCCAAAGCCCGAAACGGTCCGACAGCGATACCTTTTCCTCGACGGCTTCGCCCGGATTGATGGCCGTGGCGCGCTCATTGTCGATCATGTCGCGGGGCATCAGGTGCCGGCGGTTCGACGTGGCGTAGAAGACGGTGTTGGCGGGCCGGCCTTCCAGCCCGCCGTCGAGCACGGATTTGAGGGCCTTGTAGCTCGATTCATCCTTATCGAAGCTCAAATCGTCGCAATAGATGATGAAGCGTTCCGGCCGTTCGATCAGGAACCGGAGCAGGGCAGGGAGGGAGGCGATATCCTCGCGGGCGATCTCTATGAGAATCAGGCGGGAGAGGCCGGGCTCGTCGAGCGCGGTGATGTGGGCGTGGATGGCCTTGACCATCGAGCTTTTTCCCATGCCGCGCGCGCCCCAGAGCAGTGCATTGTTTGCGCCGTGCCCGCGTGCGAAGGCCAGGGTGTTGTCCAGAAGTATATCACGAAGATGTGCGACGCCTTCGAGCAGTTCGAGCGGCACCCGGTTGACGTGCCGGACCGGGATCAAGGCGTGTTCGGCGCCATCCCAGAGATAGGCGTCTATGCCGTCCTCGATGGCCGCGCGGGCCTGGGTGGTCCCCGCAAGGGCATCGAGGGCGTGCGCAATGCGTTCGAGCGCAGTCGAAATGCGTGAAAGCTGGTCTTGATTTTCCACTGGAGATTGGTCCCTGAAAGCGCCCGATAGGCTTTGCCTTTCGCCGGGCCCGCTAGTATAGTCCGCGCGATTTTTTGGGCAGATAACCTCGCCAAAAACCGCTTGCGCCCCTATATGGGGCAATCAGTCCTGCTTTGACAAGCAGACCGCTACGGAGTGTCTTAATGTTCGTTACCCCCGCCTATGCCCAGGGTGCTGCCGCGCCCTCCGGTATGGATTTTGTTTCCAGCTTTATTCCCATCATCCTGCTTATTGCCATTTTTTGGTTCCTTATCTTCCGCCCGCAGCAGAAGCGGATGAAAACCCATCAGGCAATGCTTGCAGCGGTAAAGCGCGGTGATACCATCGTCACTAATGGCGGTGTGGTCGGCAAGGTGACCAAGGCGGTCGAGAACGAAGATCTCGAAGTCGAAATCGCCCAAGGGGTGAAGATCAAGGTCGTGCGCACCATGGTGGCCGACGTGCGGACCAAGTCCGAGCCGGTCAACGACAACAAGTAATCGGACGCATTTGAGCACCTGTTTTGACGGATCAAACAGGTGCTCCGTGAACTCAACCCGTTAGCGTCGGCGCTCGCCTTGCGGCAGCGCTGGCGCTATCGGTCATAGAGGACGAATTTATCAAATGAAGAGCTCGCCATTCCGGTTAATCGCCGTCCTTCTCGTGACGCTGGTCAGTATCATCGCGGTGCTGCCCAATTTCCTGAGCGACGAGACCGTAGCCGGGATGCCGGATTTTCTCCCCAAGGACGAAATCGTTCTCGGGCTGGATCTGCAAGGCGGCTCGCATCTTCTGCTGCAGGTCAATCGCGACGACATCGTCGAGGGACGTATCAACGATATCCGGCGCGAGGCGCGGTCGCTGCTGATCGATGCCGGAATCGGCAGCATGATCACCACGAACGGGTCGACGCTCGATGTCGAATTGACCGATCCGAGCCAGTTCGAGGCAGCGCAGCAAACCCTCGCACCGCTTGAGCGCATGATCGAGGGCGGGATGTTCCAGGCCGGAACGACCCCTGAAACCCAGGTCACCACATCGGGCGGCCGCATCCGCATCACCCTGACCGAAGACGCGATTTCGAGCCGGATGTCCTCTCTGGTGGCGCAATCGCTCGAAGTCATCCGCAGCCGTATCGACGAGGTGGGCACCACCGAGCCCATCATCCAGCGGCAGGGCGATGACCGTATTCTGGTGCAGGTTCCCGGCTTCGGCGATTCCGAACGGCTCAAGGAGCTGATCAGCCAGACCGCGCGCCTGACCTTCCACCTCGTCTATCCCTCGATGACCGCGGCGCAAGCCGAGGCCCAGGGCCTGCCGGCCGGCACGATGATCGTTCCGAGCACCGACGGGTTCGACGAGCTGCTTTATGAAGACGTGGCGCTGGGCGGCGAACAACTTATCGACGCGCAGCCGGCTTTCGACCAGAACAGCCGCGCGGTCGTATCCTTCCGTTTCAACACCCAGGGCGCGCTGACGTTCGGGGAGATCACTTCCCAGAACGTGGGGCGGCGCTTTGCCATCGTTCTCGACGACCAGGTGATTACCGCGCCGACCATTCAGCAGCCGATCACCGGCGGCACGGGGCAGATTTCGGGCACCTTCACGCCCGAAACCGCGAGCGATCTGGCGGTCCTGCTCCGCGCGGGCGCGCTTCCCGCGACGCTCGACGTGGTCGAGGAACGTACGGTCGGTCCGAGCCTTGGCGCGGACTCGATCAACGCGGGCATTACCGCCGGCGTGATCGCCACCATAGGCGTGGTGATCTTCATGTTCGTATCCTATGGCGTGTTCGGGCTATTCGCCAACGTCGCATTGCTGATCAACATCGCGATGATACTCGCGGTGCTATCGGTTCTGGGGGCGACGCTGACGCTACCGGGCATTGCCGGTATCGTTCTCACGATCGGCGTGGCCGTGGACTCCAACGTGATCATTTTCGAGCGAATACGCGAGGAGTTCGCGGCGGGACGATCGGCGGTGCAATCGATAGCATCGGGGTTCCAGCGCGCCATGCTCACGGTGGTGGACGCCAACGTGACCACACTGATCGCGGCGGGCGTGCTGTTTTTCCTCGGGTCGGGTCCGGTGCAGGGCTTTGCCGTTACCCTCGCCATCGGCGTGGTCACGACGATGTTCACCGCCTATACGGTGACCCAGATGTTCGTGGAAGGCTGGTTCCGCTGGCGGCGGCCCAAGACGTTGCGCGTCAACATGCTGGAAAAATTCCTGCCGCTCGAACCCAAGATTCCGTTCATGAGCTGGCGCATCCCCGCGCTGGTGCTCAGCGGAATTCTGACGGTCGGCGCCATAGCCTCGCCGTTCCTCACCGGGCTCAATCTGGGTATCGACTTTACCGGCGGCACTGCCATCGAACTGCAAGCGCGTGAAGGCGATGCCGATATCGCCGATCTACGCCAGAGGCTCGGGGAACTGGGGCTTGGCGAAATTCAGGTGCAGGAATTCGGAACGCCGCAAGACGTGCTCGTGCGGATCGGCATTCAGGAAGGCGGCGACGCAGCCCAGCAGGTCGCTGTCGCCCAGGTGACCGACACAGTCTCCGAAGACTATGAAATCAGGCGCACAGAGGCCGTCAGCGGGACGGTGTCGGGTGAGCTCGCGATGAGCGGCACGATCGGCATCATCGTCGCCGTGATCGGCATCGTGATCTATGTGTGGCTGCGGTTCGAATGGCAGTTCGGCATCGGCGCGATGCTGGCGCTGGTCCACGATGCGGTGATGACGCTGGGGTTGTTCGCGCTGTTGCAGCTCGAATTCAACCTGACCAGTATAGCGGCCATTCTCACCGTGATCGGCTATTCGCTCAACGACACGGTGGTGATTTACGACCGAATACGAGAGAACCTCAACAAATACAAACGGGTGACCCTGGCCGAAGTCATCGACATGTCGCTCAACCAGACATTGGCGCGCACCATCCTCACCGGTGGCACGACGGCGATGGCGCTGTTTGCGCTCATAGTGTTCGGCGGCGAAGTGATCCGCGATTTCACCATCGCCATGGCGTGGGGTGTTTTCGTGGGCACGTATTCGTCCCTGTTCATCTCGGCGCCGGTTCTGCTGTATCTCGGCGTCAAGACACGGGCCGATGCCACGACTGAACAGGCCAAGCCCGAGCGGCGCGCGGACGGCGCGGCGGTATAGGTTGGCATGACCTGGGAAACGGGGCAGGGGCACTATCCCTACCAGGCCGTGATAGACGCCTATGGCGATGGCGGGTTCCGCTTCGCCGAGATGTCCCATCGCGGCTCGGTCATCTCGCTTCCCAGCGGCATGTATGCCTGGGAGGTCGAGGCCCCGGCGCAGATCACGCTGGCCTCGCTTTCGCGGGTGCTGGACCAGGCTGAGGCTCTCGACGTCCTGCTGATCGGGACGGGGCACGATATTGCGGCGATCGCGCCCGATATCCGGCCTGCCTTCAGGGAAAAGGGCGTCATCATCGAGGCGGTTTCCACTGGAAGCGCGGTACGGACCTACAATGTGCTGCTGGCGGAAAGCCGGGCCGTGGGCGCCGCGCTGATCAGCGTCGAAAAGGCCCGTTGATGGGCGATAGCGCTGTGCTCGCGGCGGATGAATTGCGCGAACTCGATTGGGATCGTTACGCGGCGAGCCTTGTGGTGCCGGGCGAACACCGACGGGGCGTGCAGGCCATTTTTGCGTTTTCAGCCGAGATCGCGGCGATCCGGGAGCGGGTATCGGAGCCCGGGCCGGGCGAAATCCGGCTGCAGTGGTGGATGGATGCCATCGAGGGCGATGGGCATGGCGCTATCGCCAGCAATCCGACGGCGGACGCGCTGCTGAAGGCGCTCGAGACCTACGCGCTGCCGGCGGGGCCGCTGTTGCGGCTTCTGGCGGCCCGGCGGTTCGATCTCTACAACGATCCCATGCTCGATGTGGGGCAGTTCGAGGGCTATGCGGGGGAAACGGTTTCGGTTCTCTATCAGTATGCCGCGATGATCCTGTCCGGCGGGCCTGTCGATGAAGCGGCGGATGCGGCGGGGCATCTGGGGGTTGCGTATGCGCTGACCGGGCATTTGCGCGCTTTCGGCTACAATGCCCAGCGAGGACAGCTTTTCCTGCCGCTATCGGTTTTCAGCGCGCATGGCGTGCGGGAGGCAGACATCCATGCCGGAGTGGAGAGCGACCAATTGCGGGCGGCTCTGGAACAGATTGTCGAGCTGGCGCGGCATCATGCCGATAAGGCGAAAGCGGCCATCGCTGGCCTGGGGCCTGCAATCAAGCCTGCTTTTGCCGGCATCGCCCTTGTGGAGCGAGATTTGAAGACCGCCCGGCGGTATGTGGTGGCGCCATACGCCGGCCACGCCGCTCCGGCCCGGTTGTCGAGGCTATGGGCGTTGACGTGGTGGATGCTGCGGCACGGCCGGGGTTAGAGTGTTTCCAGAAAAGTGGATACCGCTTTTTCGGTTCGGAAACGCGATAGATCAAAGGCCTAGAGCCAGCCGGCCAGATCATCCAGCGCACGGGAAGTGATGGCTTTTTTCTTGGCCTTTGCCTTTTCCGGGCCACGCCACCGGCCCTTGAGGTCTTCGGGCTTTTTGATTTCGATGGGCGGGAAGAGGCCGAAATTGACGTTCATGGGCTGGAAACTGCGGGCGCCCGAATAGGCCTCCGCTTCCAGATGGCCGCCGGTGATGTGGGCGATGAGGGCGCCGAAGGCCGTGGTGGCCGGGGGCAGGGCAGGCGTTTCCCCCTTGGCTTCCGCTGCCGACAGCCGGCCGCAAATCAGACCCATGGCAGCGCTTTCGACATAGCCTTCGACGCCGGTGACCTGGCCGGCAAAGCGCAGGCGCGGATCGGCCTTGAGCCGGAGGTCGGGACGCAATAGGCGCGGCGAATTGAGGAAAGTGTTGCGGTGCAAGCCGCCCAGCCGTGCGAACTGGGCGTTTTCCAGACCGGGGATCATGCGGAAGATTTCGGTCTGCACGCCGTATCGCATTTTGGTCTGGAAGCCGACGATGTTCCAAAGCGTGCCCAAAGCGTTGTCCTGGCGGAGCTGGACGATGGCATGGGGCTTGTTTTCGGGATCGCGCGGATTGGTGAGCCCGACCGGTTTCATGGGGCCATGGCGCAGGGTTTCGCGGCCACGCTCGGCCATCACCTCGATGGGAAGGCAACCGTCGAAATAGGGGACGATTTCCCAATCCTTGAACTGGTGCAGGGGCGCTTCGAGCAGCGCGTCGATGAAGCGGTTGTACTGCTCTTCATTCATCGGACAGTTGAGATAGTCCGCGCCGGTGCCGGCGGGGCCGGGCTTGTCGTAACGCGACTGCGCCCAGACGATATCCATATCGATGCTGTCGGCATGGACGATAGGGGCGATGGCGTCGAAGAACGCCAGCGAATCTTCCCCTGTCAGCTTCTGGAGAGCTTCGGCCATGGCGGGGGAGGTGAGGGGGCCGGTCGCAACGATCACATTGTCCCACTCGGCAGGGGGCAGGCCCGCGACTTCCTCGCGCGCGATGGTGATGCGGGGGTGATTTTCGAGCGCTTGGGTCACCGCCTCGGAGAAGGCGTCACGATCGACGGCCAGCGCGCCGCCCGCGGGCAGCGCATGCTTGTCTGCACAGGCCATGATCAAGGAATTGGCGCGGCGCATTTCCTCGTGAAGCAGGCCCACGGCGTTGTGCTCATGATCGTCCGAGCGGAAACTGTTGGAGCAGACCAGTTCGGCAAAGCCGTCGGTATAGTGCGCGTCGGTGGGCTTAACCGGGCGCATCTCGTGGAGGACGACATCCACTCCGGCCTGCGCGACCTGCCAGGCCGCCTCCGAACCCGCGAGACCACCACCGATTACATGCACCACAGCCATACGACCCGTCCGTTCTTATCGAGGAAGCATGGCTATAGACGAAAAGCGCGCGGCAATCCAAGGCGGCACACGCTTCGTTTGGTCACAGGAAGGGGAAGGAAAAGAAAAGGGCACCCGTTGTCGGGGTGCCCTTCAGAAATCGGCGGGATGGGAATTGCGATCAGAGCGCGCTGGCATGATCGCGGGCAATGCGCTGGATGTCGGAGCGGGCGATGCCGAGATCGCTCAGTTCGCGGTTGCCAAGGGCATTGAGTTCCCGAACGGTCTGCTGGTAAGCCGACCAGCGCTTGAAGGTCTTGCGGATGTCCATCGAAATCTCCTTTGTTACACGCACTAGCTAGTCAATATCGGCGCGGTTTTGCAGCGGCGGATTGGTCATTGCGGCCTTGCACGCGCTGCATGACTGTTGGAAGGTTCGATTCACCTTTGGTTAGGGAATGAGTCTGTCATGAACGACATCGTCCTTTGGGGACGCGCCAACTCCTCCAATGTGCAAAAAACGGTCTGGGCGCTCGAAGAAGCGGGCGTCGTCTATGACCGTCGGGATGCCGGCGGCAAGTTCGGGCTGTTGGATACGCCCGAACTTGTGGCGATGAATCCCAACCGTCTGGTGCCGATCCTGCAGCATGGTGAGCTCACGCTGTGGGAGAGCCATGCCATCGTGAGATATGTTGCCGCGCAATTCGGTGGCGAAGCCTTATGGCCAGCCGATGCCGGAAAGCGGGCGATCGTCGATCAATGGACGGACTGGACGCTGAGCACGTTCCAGAAAGGGTGGATCACGCTGTTCTGGCTGCTGGTGCGCACGCCAGTCGAACGACAGGATCGTGCGGCCATAGCGGCCGCCCTTGCCGATAGCGTGGCCGCGTTCCGGACTATGGAAGCGCAACTGGAAAGGACGCCGTATCTTTCGGGAGAACGGTTCGGCTATGCCGATATCGTGGCCGGGGTATCGCTCTACCGCTGGACGACGATGGAAATCGAGCGCCCTGACCTGCCGGCCGTGGCGGCTTGGCATGAACGCTTGCGGGAAAGGCCTGCCTTCGAAAAATCCGTCTGCGTTTCCTACGACGACCTGCGGGGCCGGCTGGCGTTCTGAATCAAAAAAGGCACCCGATCAGGGATGCCTTTTTCGTGTTTCGACGTTGGAGGTCGCCTGAAACTTAAAGCTGGCTGGCATGATCACGCGCGATGCGTTCGATGTCGCCACGGGTGATGCCGAGATCGTTCAGTTCACGGTTGCCGAGGGCGTTGAGTTCACGAACCGTCTGCTGATAAGCCGACCAACGCTTGAGGGTCTTGCGAATTCCCATTTCTATTCTCCTTTCGTTTGATGGCTTGCATGTAGTCTTTAAAACTCGACCTTTGTACTAGGGATTTAATCATCACCGATATGCGGTTTCCGCATGGCTGAACCGGGCGTGATGATTTTACCCCTGCCGGTCGAACAGGCCCTTGGTCATCTTGTCGAAATCGCGGATCGGGGCGAGGTCGTAACCGCGCCGGGCGCCGGGGGGAATACGGCGCAGGGTTCTGAGTTCAGATGCCAATGGGACAGGTTTTTCCCAAGTGATACGAACGAACATGGACACCACCATGCTGGTTGCTTGCACCTCAGAAAGATAAGGGCGAATCATGGTGCGGAGTTAGCCGGCAACGCGCACGCCGTCCCTGCGCGGGCTGCATGGCACGGGCCATCAAACCGTCGCACAAAGTGGGCTATACTGAAGCTTCGTGCGCCCTGCTATTGAGCGGCGCTCATTCGCTGCGGACGACGCTCCATTACTTCCTTGAGGAAGCGGCCCGTATGGGAGCGCGAATTTTCGGCAACGTCCTCGGGCGTGCCCACGGCAACGATTTCACCGCCGCCATCGCCACCCTCGGGTCCCAGATCGATGATCCAATCCGCTGTCTTGATGACTTCGAGATTGTGCTCGATGACGATCACCGTGTTGCCTGTGTCGACGAGTTCCTGAAGCACTTCGAGAAGTTTTGCGACGTCGTGGAAATGCAGACCCGTGGTCGGCTCGTCCAGCACGTAGAGCGTGCGGCCGGTGGCGCGCTTGGACAATTCCTTGGCCAGTTTCACGCGCTGGGCCTCGCCGCCCGACAATGTCGTCGCCTGCTGGCCGATCTTGACGTATCCCAGGCCCACGCGCTGGAGCGTGACCAGCTTGTCGCGAATGACCGGAACGGCCGAGAAGAACTCGACGCCCTCGTCCACGGTCAATTCCAGGACGTCGGCGATCGACTTGCCCTTGAACTGCACTTCGAGCGTTTCCCGGTTGTAGCGATGTCCCTTGCACACGTCGCAGGTGACATAGACGTCGGGCAGGAAGTGCATCTCGATCTTGATGACACCATCGCCCTGACAGGCTTCGCACCGTCCGCCCTTGACGTTGAACGAGAAGCGGCCCGGCGCATAACCGCGCGCCTTGGCTTCGGGCATGTTGGCGAACCAATCGCGAATATGGGTGAACGCACCGGTATAGGTTGCCGGATTGGACCTGGGCGTGCGACCGATGGGGCTCTGATCGATATCGATGACCTTATCGAGAAATTCGAGGCCCGTGAGGCTTTCATGGGGCGCGGGATGAACGCGCGCACCATTCAGACGCCGCGCAACGGCCTGATAGAGAGTGTCGATCGTCAGCGTCGACTTGCCGCCGCCGGACACACCGGTGATCGCCACGAACATGCCCAGCGGGATATCGACGGAAACGTTCTTAAGGTTGTTTCCCGTCGCGCCGGCGAGCGAGAGCTTGCGGCCCTTTTTGGGCTTGCGGCGCTCCGCGGGAATTTCGATCCCCATGCGGCCGGAAAGGTATTTGCCGGTAAGGCTGTCGCGCGAGTTGAGAATATCGGCGGGCGTGCCCTGAGCGATGATATGACCACCGTGAACGCCGGCGCCCGGACCGATATCGAGGACGTGATCGGCGGTCAGAATGGCATCCTCGTCGTGCTCGACGACGATCACCGTATTGCCGAGATCGCGAAGACGGCGCAGGGTTTCGAGCAGGCGGGCATTGTCGCGCTGGTGCAGGCCGATCGAAGGCTCGTCGAGCACATAGAGCACGCCGGTGAGCCCAGATCCGATCTGGCTGGCGAGCCGGATGCGCTGGCTCTCTCCGCCCGAAAGAGAGCCTGAATTGCGCGACAGGGTGAGATATTCGAGCCCCACATCGTCGAGGAAGGTCAGGCGCTCGCGGATTTCCTTGAGGACGCGCTCGCCGATGGCCGCCTGTGTCTCATTGAGATGATCGGGCAGGTCCGTGAACCATTGGACCGCCGTCTTGATCGAGTAATCGGCGACTTGGCCGATGTGAAGACCGTTGATCTTGACGGCCAGGGCCTCGGGCTTGAGCCGATATCCATCGCATGCCGGGCAGGGGGCCGCCGACATGTAGCGCTCGATATCCTCGCGCGCGGCGGAGGATTCGGTTTCGCGATACCGCCGCTCGAGATTGCCGATCACGCCTTCGAAGGGCTTGTTCGTGGTATATTTGCGCAGGCCGTCATCGTAGACGAACTCGATCGGCGTCTTGTCGGTGCCAAAGAGCACGGCGTGCTGCACTTCGAACGGCAAATCCTGCCAGGCGGTGCCGGTGGAAGCCTTGAAATGGCGCGTCACGGCCTGCAGCGTTTGCAAATAATAGGGCGAAGAGGTTTTCGACCACGGCTGGATGGCGCCATCGCGCAGCGAGAGCGATCCGTCCGGAACGACGAGGTCGGGATCGATCTTGGCTTCGGTGCCCAGACCGGAACAGACCGGGCAGGCGCCGAAGGGGTTGTTGAAGGAAAACAGGCGCGGTTCGATTTCCGCGATCGTAAAACCGGAAACCGGGCAGGCGAATTTTTCCGAGAACGTCAGGCGCCTGGGCGTTCCATCCTCTTGGGTGCCATCGGCAAATTCGGCCAGCGCGATGCCGTCGGCCAGCCGCAGAGCGGTCTCGAAGCTCTCGGCGAGGCGGCTGGAAATCTCGGGATTGACGACGACGCGATCGACCACGACTTCGATATCGTGCTTGAGCTTCTTGTCGAGCGCGGGGGCTTCCTCGATCTCATAGAACTCACCGTCGATCTTGACGCGCTGGAAGCCCTTTTTCATGAGCTCGGCCAGTTCCTTGCGGTACTCGCCCTTGCGGCCGCGCACGATGGGGGCCAGAAGGTAAAGCCGGGTGCCTTCCTCGAGCGCCAGAACCTTGTCGACCATCTGGGAAACCGTCTGGCTCTCGATGGGCAGACCCGTGGCCGGCGAATAGGGAATGCCGACGCGCGCGAACAGCAGGCGCAGATAATCGTAAATCTCGGTGACCGTGCCGACCGTCGAGCGCGGGTTGCGCGAGGTGGTTTTCTGCTCGATGGAAATGGCGGGGGAGAGCCCGTCGATCTGTTCGACATCGGGCTTTTGCATCATTTCGAGGAACTGGCGCGCGTAGGCCGAAAGGCTTTCGACATAGCGGCGCTGGCCCTCGGCGTAGATGGTGTCGAAAGCGAGCGAGGATTTGCCCGAGCCCGAGAGGCCGGTCATGACGATCAGCTTGTCGCGGGGCAGGCGGACGTCGATATTTTTGAGGTTATGCTCCTTGGCGCCTCGTATGACGATATCGCGATTGGGATTGGAGATGTCGTTCATCGTGTCGCAACGTCCAAGGGTATCGGCCCGATGGGGCCGGCAAAAACAATTTAACGGGCGCGGGAAGCGTCTGGTTCACTTAAGCACAACGAAGCCCGGCTGCAAGATCGCCAAGCGCACATCTGCGATGCACTCGGAACATAATAAGAACGAATGATTTTCTGTCAAGCTTGACAGTGCCATTTTATCATGAACAAATTAGGAACAAAGGAGTTGTGCAAAGCGCCTCATGGCGATGAACTTTGCGCGGCTCTCGCTATATAGTGCGTCCCAACGTGACTGGCCGGATTTCGGTTCGGCGGACAAGAGACAGGAAGGCGAAAGATGTCGGGAAGCGTAAACAAGGTTATTTTGGTCGGCAATCTGGGAGCGGACCCCGAAGTGCGCTCGCTTCCGAGCGGCAGCCCGGTCGTCAATCTGCGCATCGCGACTTCGGAACGCTGGCGCGACCGCAATACGGGCGAACCGCGCGAGCGCACCGAGTGGCACCGGGTGGTGATCTTCAGCGAAGGTTTGGCCAAGGTGGCGCAGAATTACCTGCGCAAGGGCTCCAAGGTTTATATCGAGGGCCAGTTGCAGACCAGGAAGTGGGAAAAGGACGGGCAGGACCAGTACACGACCGAGATCGTGCTGCAGGGGTTCAACTCGACCCTGACCATGCTCGATGGGCGCGGGGAAGGCGGCGGCGAGAGCGCCGGCGGCGGCTATGGCTCGGGCGGATATGGCGGCGGCGGCCGGCAGGTGGAGAACCGCAGCCGGCCCTCGAGCGCGCCGGCCTTCGAGCCCGGCGGCATGGACGACGATATTCCGTTCTGATGAACAGGCAGGGCGCCGGAAGGCGCCCTGACCGGCTTTTGCCGGAAACTCTCTAGTCGGCGATGTGATCGGCGACATAGGCGCCGCGTTTGCCCATGGGCTTGTCGGGGCCGACCGTAGTGTCGACTATCGTCTGGAGTTCGATCTCGGCATTGAATGCCGCGCCCAGGACGAAGATCTGGGCGGAGATATAGAGCCAGAAGAGCAGTACGACCGCTGCCGCGAGCGAGCCGAAGCTGGCTTCGAATTCTCCGAAATTTTCCACATAGAGCGAAAACGCCAGGCAGATGCCGAGCCAGAGCAGGGCGGAGAGCACTGCGCCGGGCCAAATCCAGCGCGCCTTGGCCGCTCGCCGGTCTATGGTGAAACGGTAGAGCAGCGAGAAGGCGATGACCGCGAGGCCCATGAGAACCGGCCAACGCAGCAGAAGCGCGAGCTGTTCTCCGGTGCCCGGGATGGGGCTTAGCCCCGTGAGGATGGGGAGCGCCGCCGTCAGGGACAGCGCCACGATCATAAAGCCTGCGCCGAGGACGGTTACGACGAAGGAAAGGATGACGGCGACGATGAAGTTGCGGTCCACTTTTTCGTAGTAGGCGGCAGATGCTGTGTAGATGAGCGCGTTGACGCCGCGCGAACCGCTCCAAAGGGCGACCGCTATCGAAATGGCGAGCCCTATGCCCAGGCCGGCGGGTGGCTGGTTCATCAGCTTGTCGAGTTGGTCGACGATCACGGAAAAGGCGATGTCGGGCATGAAAAACGACAGACGCTCAAGCTGATCGATCAGGAATGAGCGCTCGGCCAGAAGGCCGACGAGCAGCACGACGATGGCGATCGAGGGGAAGATCGACAGGAAACTGAAAAAGGCCACGCCGGCGCAGCGCAGCGACGTGTCCATGTCGATCATCGTCTTGCCGGTCCGGAGGAGCACCTGCTTCCAGTCCGACCATTTGAGGTCCAGCGGCCTGCGGGCGTGATTATCCATCGGCACCGCCTCAGCCGGCGCTCAGGATACGCTCTATCTTATCGACGGGATGGTTGGTGAGGTTCTTGGGCACCTCGCCAATGACCTTGGACGAGACTTCCGGATGCAGCTCCTTGCGCAACTCGCCCAGGATGCGGGGGGCGGCGCAGAGCACGATCTGCTTGAAGCGGTTGTCGTGCGCGAATTTGTAGAGCAGTTCGGCCGCGTCCTTGGCGAACCGATCCTGAGCCAGCCGGTGCCAGTCGGTTTCTTCCATGGCGCTTTGTCCCGATCCGACGTCGTTCATGCGCCCGGGGCTGTCGGTGCCTTGTTCGCGGGTGGGCGGATTATCCTGCTCGAGCTCGCGTACCACCTTGAAATCGGGCGTTTTGCGGTTGCCGGCGTTCTCGAAAAACAAGGCTTTTTCGCCGTCGGCAACCAGCACCCAGACCTTGTTGTCGAGGTTGAAATTCATTTCCTGCACGGTGGCGTCTCCCTGTTCCTCAAATGCACCGGGGGAACGGCCAACGGGGGTTGGGGTTCCGAGCGATCAGTCGGCGCTGAAGTTTGCGTAGCGGGCGAGCGAAGACAGAGCGAGCGTTACGAGGATGAGAGCGGCGGTGCCGAGCAGGACTGGCGAAAAACCCGTGTGCTCGGCGATGAAGCCGATGGCCGACGGTGCGACCAGAATGCCCGAATAGCCCATGACCGTAACTATGGAAAGACCGATCCCCGGCGCGACACCGGGCAGATTTCCGGCAGCCGAAAAGGCGATGGGGACCATGTTGGAAATACCGATGCCGGCGATGGCAAATCCGAGGATCACCAGTTCGGGCGTTGGCGCCAGCGCGCCGGTAACCATGCCCGCCAGGGCGAAAATGCCGCAGACCCGCAACGTCGTCACGGCCCCCAGGCGCTGCCGGATCGCATCGCCCGCGAAACGCATGATGGCCATGGTGGCCGAGAAGGCTGCAAACCCCAGGGCGGCCAATTCGATGCTCGTTCCGTGGTCGCGCTGAAGATAAAGGGCGCTCCAGTCGAGGATGGCGCCTTCGGGGATCATGGAGAACAGCGCCATGATGCCGACAAGATAGGGCAGGGGCGAGGACGGGAAGCGCAAGGGCGGCCGAGCCTCGGCCTCGCCCGACGGCTGGTCCTGCGCGATCAGCGGCAGGACGGGCAGGGCGATGAGCGCGGCGATGATTGTCACGGTAACGGCGTGACCGATCTCACCGAGCCAGCCGAGCAACAGCCCGCCCAATGAGGCCCCCAGGAGGCCGCCGAGACTCCAAAAGCCGTGGCAGGACGACATGATGGCGCGGCCCATGCGCTTTTCGACCTCTACCGCATTGGTGTTCATCGCCACGTCCATGCCGCCGACGAACCCGCCGAACGCGAATACGACGATGGCCGTTGTAACGATCTCGGGGGCGAGCGAAATCAAGAAGAGCAGCGGCAGGACGATCAGCGCGGCGAGTTTGAGCATGGGCGCCGAACCGTTTCGCGCGGTGAGCGTGCCGAATATCGGCATGATGAGGATCGAACCCATGCCGAACGCGAGAATGAGCAAGCCCATGACCGATTCCGTGATGCCGAGCCGAGCCATCAAGACGGGGATTTTGGGCGCCCAACTGCCGACCAAAAAGCCGTTCATCAGAAACAGGACGGACACGGCGATGCGATCGCCGCGCATACCGAAATAGAGCGGCACCAAGCCGCGTGAGGTGGCCAGGTCGGACATTGTAAAACACACGCGAAAGAGAAACACTTGAGCCGCTCATTCAACCCGATAGCGTCGGTTGAGCAAGCAATTTCATGTAATCGATAACATCGGTTGCGATTTGGCGACAAACTGTGCCCGTATTGCGCCACCATGGTGCGCGAAACTGGCATCCTGACGCGGAATCGAATAAACCCGATGCCAGAAGAATCAGTGCAGAAACGAGTATCGTGACAGACACGCCAGAAGATGACGCGGGCGGCATGTTGCCCTCCGACATCAACCCGATCTCGATAACCGACGAGATGCGCAAATCCTACCTCGATTACGCCATGAGCGTGATCGTGAGCCGGGCCTTGCCAGACGTGCGCGATGGGCTGAAGCCGGTCCACCGCCGCATTCTCTTTTCGATGCATGAGCAAGGATACGAGTACAACAAACCGTACCGCAAATCGGCGCGCGTCGTCGGTGACGTGATCGGTAAGTATCACCCGCACTCGGACGATGCGGTTTATATGTCCTTGGTCCGCATGGCGCAGAATTTTTCGATGCGTGTGCCGCTGATCGACGGGCAGGGCAATTTCGGTTCGGTGGATGGCGATATGCCGGCGGCCATGCGCTACACCGAGGCGCGCATGGAGAAGGTCACCGGGTCGCTCCTCGACGATCTCGACAAGGACACCGTCGATTTCCGCGACAACTACGACGCGAGCGAGCGGGAGCCGACCGTTCTGCCGGCGCGGTTCCCCAATCTGCTGGTCAATGGCGGCGGCGGTATCGCCGTGGGCATGGCGACCAATATCCCCAGCCACAATCTGGGCGAAGTGATCGAAGCCTGTCTCGCGGTGATGGAAAACTCAGACATCACTGTCGAACAGCTCATGGAAATCATCCCGGGCCCCGACTTTCCCACGGCGGGCATCATCCTGGGCAAGTCGGGTATCCGCTCGGCCTATGAGACCGGGCGCGGCTCGGTTTTGATGCGCAGCCGCGTGACGGTCGAAGAGGTCCGCAAGGAACGCGAAGCGCTCATCGTCCACGAGATTCCCTATCAGGTGAACAAGGCGACGATGATCGAGAAGATCGCCGAAATGGTGCGCGACAAGCGTATCGAAGGCATCTCCGACATCCGCGACGAGTCCGACCGGCAGGGCATGCGGGTGGTGATCGAGCTCAAGCGCGACGCCGTTGCCGATGTCGTGCTCAACCAGCTTTATCGCTATTCGATGCTGCAGACCTCGTTCGGCTGCAATTTCGTGGCGCTCAACGGCGGCAAGCCCGAGATCATGCCGCTCAAGGCGATCCTGGAAGCCTTCCTGCGGTTCCGCGAGGAGGTGATCACCCGGCGGACGCGGTTCCTGCTCAACAAGGCACGCGACCGCGCCCATGTGCTGGTCGGCTTGCTGGTTGCCGTCAACAATGTCGACGAAGTGATCCGGCTGATCCGTTCGTCGCCCGATCCTGCCACAGCGCGCGAAAAGCTGCTCGATCGCGACTGGCCGGCCAGCGACGTTATCGATCTGATCGGGCTGATCGACGACCCGCGCCACAAGGTCAACGATGACGGCACGTTCAGGCTTTCCGACGAGCAGGCGCGCGCCATCCTGGCCCTGACCCTGTCGCGCCTGACCGCGCTGGGCCGCAACGAAATCGGCGAAGAACTCAATACGCTCGGCGAGCAGATAAAGGATTATCTCGATATCCTTCGCTCGCGCGAGCGCGTGCTGCAAATCATCCGCGACGAGCTGACCGAGATTCGCGATCAGTACGCGACCCCGCGCCTGACGCAGATCGACGAATTCGCTGGCGACCTCGACGACGAGGATCTGATCGCGCGCGAAGACATGGTGGTGACGGTCAGCCACGCCGGCTACATCAAGCGGGTGCCGCTCTCGACCTATCGCGCGCAGCGCAGGGGCGGGAAGGGACGTTCGGGGATGTCCACGCGCGACGAGGATTTCGTTTCGCGCCTATTCGTCGCCAATACTCACACGCCGGTGCTGTTCTTCTCCTCGCGTGGCATCGTCTACAAGATGAAGGTCTGGCGCCTGCCGGTCGCCGCGCCGAATGCGCGGGGCAAGGCGCTGATCAACATGCTGCCGCTCGAAGAGGGCGAACGCATCACCTCGATCATGCCGCTTCCCGAGGACGAGACGAGCTGGGAAAGCCTCGACGTGATGTTCGTCACCCAATCGGGCAATGTGCGCCGCAACAAGCTTTCGGACTTTGTGGAAGTGCGCCAGAACGGCAAGATCGCCATGAAGCTCGACGAGGGCGATGGCATCGTGGGCGTCGAGACGGCAAGCGAAGCCGACGACATCCTGATCACGACCTCCAACGGCCAGTGCATCCGGTTTGCCATCACCGACGTGCGCGTGTTCAAGGGACGCGATTCGACGGGCGTGCGGGGCATCAACCTTGCCGAGGGTGACGAAGTGATCGCCATGTCGATCCTGCGCCACTTCGAGGCTTCGGGCGACGAGCGGGCCGCATATCTCAAGATGAGCCGTGCCGTGCGTGGCGAAACCGAAGAAACCGCCGAGAACGACGAGGAAGCGACCGGCGATGCGCCGCTCGATCAGGAGCGCTACGCAGCCATGAGCGCTTCGGAACAGTTCGTGCTGACGATTTCGGAAAAGGGCTTCGGCAAGCGCACGTCGTCTTTCGAATACCGGATCACCGGCCGCGGCGGCAAAGGCATCGTCGCCATGGCGGTGAACGCGCGCAATGGCAAGCTGGTCGGCTCTTTCCCGGTGGAAGACGACAATCAGCTCATGCTGGTCACCAATGGCGGGCAGGTCATCCGCGTTCCCGTCGATGGCATCCGGATCGTGGGGCGCTCCAGCCAGGGCGTGACGATCTTCCGCACCGCCGCCGATGAGAAGGTGGTGTCGGTCGAGCGGATCGTGGAGCCCGACCACGATGACGACGAATCGGGTGAGGAGCCGGAAGGTTCTGCATCCGAGGAATAATGGGCGATTGCCACGGTCTCTTGCCAAGCGCCGGAGACCGTGGCTAGCTTTCTATGATTTCTTCGGAGGCTGCCATGCCGGAACCGTCCTCGCTTATCGCCTTTCTCGTAGCGTCGTTTTTTATCGCCGTGGTGCCCGGCCCCACGGTTACCGTCATCATCGCGAGTGCGCTGGCACGGGGCACACTGGCGGGCATGGCCATCATCCTGGGCACGCAATTGGGGCTCGTTTCGATGATCGCGGTCGTCGCGCTGGGCCTTGAGGCCGTTATGAGCGTGATGGGATGGGCTTTCGACTGGATCAAGATGATCGGCGCGGCCTATCTCATATGGCTCGGTTATCGGATGCTGCGGTCGAGCGGCGATATCGAATCGGGCAAGGACGAGCGGCACAAAACGCTTTGGGGCTATGTCGTTCAGGGCTTCATCGTCATCTGGTCCAATCCCAAGGCGTTGCTGATGTTCGGTGCGTTCCTGCCGCAGTTCGTTGTCGATAACGGCGCCGCGTTTCCCCAGATTCTGCTGTTGGGAGCGCTGTTCATGCTGGCGACGACGCTGAGCGATTCCGTCTATGCGGTGCTCGCGGGGCAGGCACGGCACTGGATCAGCGCGGCGCGCGTGCGGCTGGTCAACAGGGTTTCCGGTGCCGTCCTGATCGGCGGCGGCATCTGGCTTGCACTGCAGCGCCGGGCGTGACAAAAACCCGTCATGACTGAGCGCGTGGGATTTTATCCTGGTTCTTTCGATCCGGTAACCAATGGCCATCTCGACGTGATCGAGAGGGCTTGCAAGCTCGTGGACCGGTTGATCGTCGGCATCGGGGTCCATGCCGCCAAAACGCCCATGCTGAGCGCCGCGCAGAGGCGCGAGCTGCTGGCCGAGACGGCTGGAGCGATTGCAACGCGCAAGGGCGTCGGCATCGAAATCGTCGAGTTCGACGGACTGATGGTGCAGGCAGCGCAGCGGGTTGGAGCCGGGTTGGTCATCCGTGGGCTGCGCGATACGACCGACTATAATTACGAGATGCAGATGGTGGGCATGAACGCGCAGATGGCGCCCGATATCCAGACGGTTTTCGTGCCGTCGAGCCCCTATGTCCGCCACATTTCCGCAACGCTGGTGCGCCAGATAGCCCAAATGGGGGGCGACATTTCCCCCTTCGTGCCTCGCTCCGTTCTCAAACTGGTGGAAAAATAATGGCCCGACATGCCGATAAACCGGCCAACCGCGCGGTTGGCCTTCTTGCCTTTGCCTTCGTTGCGACATTCGGCACGATGGTAGCCTTGCCCTACCTGCCTTTCGGACAGACGCCCGCGATGGCGCAGGCCGCTTCGGAAGTCCCAGCGGACGCTCCCATCGCCACGCTGACGCTCGAAAGTGGCGAGGTGACTATTGCGCTGCGTCCCGATCTGGCGCCCGAGCATGTGGCGCGGATCACCGAACTGGCCAATTCGGGCTTTTATGACGGCCTGAAATTCCATCGCGTCATTGACGGTTTCATGGCGCAGACCGGCGATCCGCTGGGCAATGGCACGGGTGGTTCGGATTTGCCGGATCTGGCGGCCGAATTCTCGAACGAATCCTTTGTCCGGGGCACGCTCGGAATGGCGCGGTCGATGAGCCCGGATTCGGCCAATTCGCAGTTCTTCATCGTTACAGCGGATTCCCCGCACCTCAACGGCCAATACACCCTGTTCGGCAGTGTCGTCTCCGGCATGGAACTGGTCGATGGGCTGGAAAAAGGACCGGCCAGCGCCAATGGCGCTGTCGCAAATCCCGACATCATGGTTTCTCTGCGCGTCGCAGAGCCCGAATAAACAAGAAGGAACGCCAAACATGGCCGATTACGCCGATCCCGAAAACACGATCCTCATGGAAACCAGCAAGGGCAATATTGTCATCGAACTGCGCCCCGACGTTGCGCCCAACCATGTCCAGCGCATCAAGGAACTGACTCGCGAGGGGTTTTACGACGGCATCGTCTTCCATCGGGTGATCGACGGTTTCATGGCCCAGGTGGGTTGCCCCAAGGGCAATGGCACCGGCGGATCGGACAAGCCCGATCTCAAGGCCGAATTCAGCCAGGAAAAGCATGTGCGCGGCACGGTTTCGGCCGCCCGTTCGTCCAACCCGAACTCGGCAAATTCCCAGTTCTTCATCTGCTTTGACGATGCGCCCTGGCTCAACGGTCAGTATTCGGTGTTCGGTAAGGTGATCGAAGGCATGGATGTCGTCGATCAGCTCGAGCGCGGCGAACCCGTCCGCAATCCGGACCGGATCGTTTCGATGCGCGTCGCCGCCGACGCGGCCTAAGCGATTGCCGGTCCACGGAACGATGCGATGAAAGTCGACCTTTTCGACTTCGACCTTCCCGAGGACCGGATCGCGCTGCATCCGGTTTCGCCGCGCGATAGCGCGAAGATGCTGGTGGTCGGTGCCGACGGATCGCTTGCCGATCGGATCGTCACCGACCTTGAAGAGATATTGCAGCCGGGAGACGTGCTTGTCGTCAACGACACGCGCGTCATTCCCGCAGAGCTGAGGGGAATGCGGCATCGCGATGAGTTCGTGGCGTCCGTCTCCTTCAATCTTCACAAGCGGGTCAATGGCAATACGTGGCTCGCTTTTGCGCGTCCGGCCAAGCGGCTGAAGGCGGGCGACCGGGTCGTGTTCGGCGCGACGTCCGAAGTCTGCATGCTCGATGAGTTGGCCGCTACGGTCAAAGCGGTCGAGGAGGGGCAGGTGACGCTCGCCTTCGATTTCTCCGATGCCATACTCGATGAAGCCATCAAGGCGCGTGGGGCCATGCCGTTGCCGCCCTATATCGGGGCGAAGCGGGACATCGAGGACCGCGACAAGACCGATTACCAGACCGTCTATGCCGAGCATGATGGCGCCGTCGCGGCGCCGACGGCCGGGCTGCATTTTACGCCCGAACTGCTGGAACGGCTGGAAGCCAGGGGCGTATCGATCGAGCATGTGACGCTGCATGTGGGAGCAGGGACCTTCCTGCCGATGAAGGCCGACGACACCGAAGACCACAAGATGCATGCCGAATGGGGCGTGGTTTCGCCCGAGACCGTCGAGCGCATCAAGGCGGCGAAAGCGGCTGGGGGACGTGTCGTGGCCGTTGGGACCACGAGCTTGCGGTTGCTCGAAAGCGCGGCGCGGCTGACGGGTGCTCTCGAACCCTTCGCCGACGAGACCGATATCTTCATCACGCCAGGTTTCGCGTTCCAGGTGGTCGATGTGCTGATGACCAATTTTCACCTGCCACGCTCGACGCTGTTCATGCTGGTCTCGGCCTTTTCGGGCTTAACGACCATGCACAAAGCCTATAAGCACGCCATCGACGCGCACTATCGCTTCTATTCCTATGGCGACTCCTCGCTGCTGTTCCGAGCCGACAGATGACCGAACATTTCCAGTTTACCCTTTCCACCGCCGACGGGATGGCGCGGCGGGGGCAGATCGACACGCCGCGCGGTGAAATCCGCACGCCGGCCTTCATGCCCGTGGGGACCGCCGGAACTGTGAAGGCGCTCTATCCCGAGCAGGTGCGCGAGACCGGCGCCGATGTCCTTTTGGGCAACACCTATCACCTGATGCTGCGGCCCGGCGCGGAACGCGTGGCGCGGCTGGGCGGATTGCACGAATTCATGGATTGGCAGCGGCCGATCCTCACCGATTCCGGCGGGTTTCAAGTGATGAGCCTCGCCAAGCTCAGAAAGCTCGATGAAAACGGGGTGAAGTTCAAATCCCATATCGACGGCTCGTCATACGACCTTACGCCAGAACGTTCGATCGAGATTCAGAAGCTGCTGGATTCCGATATCATCATGCAGCTCGACGAATGCGTGGCGCTGCCCGCCGAACATGACGAGCTGGAACGGGCGATGGAGCTTTCGATCCGCTGGGCCGAGCGTTCCAAGAAGGCATTCGACGACGCGAAGGGCAGGGCGCTGTTCGGGATCGTCCAGGGGGGCGATGATCCCCGACTGCGTTCGCGCTCGGCCGCTGGGCTGGTCGATATCGGCTTTCACGGCTATTCGGTCGGCGGGCTGGCCGTGGGCGAGCCCCAGGATGTGATGTTCAAGGTGATCGAGGAGATCACGCCTGAACTGCCGACGGACAAGCCGCGCTATTTGATGGGCGTGGGCAAGCCCGACGATCTGCTCGGCGCCGTTGGGCGTGGGATAGACATGTTCGATTGCGTGCATCCCACGCGTGCCGGACGGCACGGCCATGCCTATACGCGCTTTGGCGTGGTCAACCTCAAGAACGCGCGCCACAAGGACGACCCGCGGCCGCTGGACGAAGCCTCGCCCAACCCGACCGCACGCCGCTTTTCGCGCGCCTATCTGCACCATCTGGTTCGCAGCGAGGAGATTTTGGGCGCGATGATCCTCAGCCAGATCAACCTCGCCTACTATCAAGAGTTGATGGGCGGCATGCGAAATGCAATTGAGGAACATGCTTTCGACGCTTACTGCGCGTCTGTCCGTGAAGGCTGGGCCAAGGGCGATTTGCCCGCTCTGGAATAGGTGAACACGATGTCGAACAAAATTCGCAAGGCTGCTTTCGAGGACCTCAAAAAGCACAAGAAGCGGCTTTCGGGGACGACGATGCGCGAGCTGTTCGCACATGATCCCGAGCGGTTCTCGGCCTATTCGGCGCGGTTCGGCGATATCCTGCTCGATTATTCCAAGAACCGGGTGGACAGCCAGTCGATGACGGCGCTGTTCGATCTGGCCCGCGCGGTCGAGGTGGAAGGCCGGCGCGACGACATGTGGGCGGGCAAGCCCATCAACATCACCGAGCACCGCTCGGTCCTTCACATGGCGCTGCGCCATTTCGGCGACGAGCCGGTGCTTTCCGACGGCGCCGATGTCATGCCCGCCGTGCGCGACGTTCTCTCGCGCATCAAGGGATTTTCCGATGATGTGCGCGATGGCGGTATTCGCGGCGCCACGGGCGAACAGTTCACCGATGTGGTCAATATCGGCATTGGCGGGTCGGATCTGGGACCCGCGATGGTGACCCTGGCGCTCGCGCCCTATACGCGGCCGAACCTGCGCGCCCATTACGTTTCCAACGTCGATGGCGCCCATATCCACGATACGCTCAAGGGGCTCGATCCGGCAAAGACGCTGTTCATCGTCGCTTCCAAGACCTTCACCACCGACGAAACGATGACCAACGCGCACACGGCGCGCGCCTGGGTCGCGAAATCCCTCGGTGAAGTGGCGGTAAACGACCATTTCGCCGCCGTTTCCACCAATATTGAAGGCTGCAAATCCTTCGGTATTCGCGAGGACAGGATCTTCGGCTTCTGGGACTGGGTCGGAGGACGATATTCGGTTTGGTCGGCTATAGGCCTGCCTGTGGCGATCGCGGTCGGATACGAAAATTTTGAGGCTTTCCTGCGCGGCGCTGGGGAGATGGACCAGCACTTCCTCACCGCGCCGCTCGAGCAGAACCTGCCGGTGATCATGGCGCTGCTGGGCGTCTGGTATCGCAACGCCTGGGGGTTCGCGACCCATGCGGTGCTGCCTTACGACCAGCGCCTGTCGCGGTTTTCCGCCTATCTGCAGCAGCAGGACATGGAGTCGAACGGCAAATCGGTGACGCTCAACGGCAAGAGCGTCGGCTGGGAAACCGGTCCCGTCATCTGGGGAGAGCCGGGCACCAACGGCCAGCACGCGTTCTATCAGTTGATCCACCAGGGCACGAGCGTCATCCCGTGCGATTTCCTGCTGGCGGCCAATCCGCATGAGGAGCTGCCGCCCCATCACGCCAAGCTCGTCGCCAACTGCCTGGCGCAGTCCGAGGCGCTGATGCTGGGCAAGTCCAAGCAGGAGGTTCTTGACGAACTGAAGGACGCCGGCATGGACAAGGACGAGATCAAGGCCTTGACGCCGCACAAGGTGTTTCCGGGAAACCGGCCGTCCAACACGATACTCTATTCCAGGCTCGACCCGGCTACGCTCGGCAAGCTGGTGGCGCTCTACGAACACAAGGTGTTTGTGCAGGGCACGATCTGGAACGTCAATTCATACGATCAGTGGGGCGTCGAACTGGGCAAGCAGCTTGCCAAGGCGTTGCTGCCCGAAGTGGAGAAGGCAGAGCCCGCCGGTTCGCACGACAGCTCCACGCAAGGCCTCTTGGCCCATTTCCATTCGCTGAAGGGCTAACGATGACCATCACCTCCGAAGAAGAACTCGAACGCCTCAAGGTCATCGGCCGCATCTGCGCCGTCGCGCGCGACACCATGGCCACGGCGCTCGAACCGGGGATGACGACGCGGGAGCTCGATGACATCGGGCGGAAAGTTCTCGAAGATCATGGGGCGCGGTCCGCGCCGGAGGTGACTTACGACTTTCCCGGTGCGACCTGCATTTCGGTCAACGAGGAAGTCGCGCACGGCATTCCGGGAAATCGCGTCATCGCCGCCGGCGATCTGGTCAATATCGATGTGTCGGCGGAAAAGGACGGGATTTTTGCCGATACGGGCGCTTCCTACATCGTTCCGCCCGGCACCCCCCGGATCGAAAAGCTCTGCCGCGACGGGAAAAAGGCCATGTGGACCGGGATTCGCGCTGTGAAATCCGGGGCGAGGATGGCTGAGGTGGGCGAGGCCATCGGCAAATTCGCCGGCACCAATGGCTATACGCTGCTGCGCAATCTGGCCAGCCACGGCATTGGGTACAGCCTCCACGACGAACCGGGTGAAATCCCCACATGGCCCGACCGTTCCGAGCGCCGCCGGATCGCCGACGGTCTCGTTTTCACGGTCGAACCGTTTCTGTCATTGGGTGGGCAGATGGCCGAGGAAAAATCCCTGAACGATCCATGGACGCTGGTCAGCGTTCCGGCTGCGCCTTGCGTCCAATACGAGCATACCGTCGTTGCAACGCGGCGTGGCGCTGTTGTCGTGACGCTCGCCGCTTAGACGATTTGTTTTGCCGCGAGCGCTCTAAAAGCTCGTCCGAATACCGATCATCGTCGCGTTGGCGCTGCCGCCGCCGCCAAAGGTATTCCAGGCGCCGGATCGGTGATGCAGGCGCCAGAACATCTCGGTTTCGGGATGGTCCGCCGCGGACACGCTGATTTCCGGGCTTAGGTAAAAGAGAAGGTCGCCGGGCAGTCCGTCGCCGGCTTCCCGCTCGGCTTCGACGCCCATCGTGTCGGTGACGGCGCTGGCCCCGAATGTCAGGGCGGGCGTAATCCGCAGAGTGTCGGCGATCACGAAACCGTCGTAGCGCCCCACGACGCCAGCCCAGACTTCTCCGGTGGTTTCCGCACCGGTCCGAACGGCGGCGCCGGCCTCGATGCCGAGTTTGAAATTTTCGACGGGCTCGACCAGGAAATGCTGATAGCCGCCGCCCAGGACGATGGCGTTTTCATATTCCGCCGTGAACGGGTTGAGCATTTCCCCCTCATGGGAAGCGCCCATGCGACCGCCGAAGATGAAAATCTTTTGGTCTTCGGACGGCACGGGTGACGTATCGAATTGGGCAAACGCCGGAGTCGCGACCACGACGGCAGCAAGGACGAGGGCAAAACGTTTCATGGCAAGAATTCCCGCCCACTTGATGCGGGCTGCTAATTAATTGACGAGGAACGCGACGAGAACGTGCAGGTTCCTGGGCTTTCGGCCTTTCGGATCGGGGTGATGCTGGAAAGCCATATAGGTCCGCGCAAATGCGACACAAGTTTGTCCACATCGCGTTTCCCCGGGCTTCGCCGAAGACGGAAGGGCATTAAGGCTAAGATTGTGTTAGCGGGGCAGCAGGACGATCGCGAGGGGCGCGGCCACAAGCAGCACGAGGATGGCGATCATGCGCAACGGCAATGACGAACGCAGCCAGCTCGGAGAGGCCAGCGATACGGCAAAAACAATCAGGGGCGATATCAGCGCCGATTGGAGAAATTCGAGGCGCAGGAAATTTTCATATCCTGCCAGCCTGAGCGCGATCCAATAGCCCCCGACAAAGCCTGCCAGCGCCGCCATCAGCATGAGAATGACGTCGGCAAATATGGCGATCATCTTATCGAGATAAGCGCTGGAAAAGAACAGCACCAGGCCGAACGCAACGAGAAACGCCGCCGTGAGCGTGATCGGTAGCCTGAGATCGGAAAGAACGGCAACGGTATCGTGCGGCCGGTAGCTCGCCAGCGCGCCTTGGAAAGGCACGGGGAAGGGCAGGGCGACCAGCCCCCAGATCAGCGCAAGCAGAACCAGGGCGCTGAGCGCGAAGAAGGCGGCCGTGATGGCGATCGCCTTGAGCCTGCTCGAAACCGGATTCATGGATTATTCGGGCCTGTCGATGAACACCGAATAGGCCGCGTAGCAATAGGACGTCTCGCAATCGACGAGGTCGAGCTCGAGTTCGATGCGGCCATTGGCTTCCGAGACGAAAGTGACGATGGGATAGAAATCGTCCAGCCGATCCTCGCCCAGCAGTTTGCCGGCGGCGTTGTAGATGCCCAGATCGAGATCGATACAGTCTTCATCGCAATCGCCCATCACCTGGATCGAGGTGTTGGCGGGAACGTCGAGTTCGATACGAGCGGTTTCGCCTTCGTCGAGCCGCAGCACGCCGAAGGAATCGAGCACATGACCGGATTCGGTATAATTGATGTTCTCGAGAACCTGCTCGTACAGACGAGAAATGTGAACGTTCTGGGCAAGCCCGGGCGTTGCGGTCATGGCGATGCCCGCCGCCGAAAGTGCCGCGAGGCTGAAGCGAATGAATGCCATATGGTGTCCCCGTATCCTGTCGCGCCTAGCAATAATGCGACACTGCCGGCGCGGCAAGCCGAACAAAAGCTAGAGCGCTTCCAGCAAAAGTGGATACCACTTTTGCGGTTCGCAAGCGCGACGAACAAAGACCTAGAGCAATTGAGCGATTCGAAGAAAAGCGAAAATGCTCTACGGCGCCATATTGAGGGGAATGGGTGACGGCTCGTTGATCACCGTGATCCGGACGCGTTCGTTGGCCGCGAGATAGGGATCGTTGACGAAGTAGGGCTCACTGCTGGCCCGGCCGACGACGGAATGCATGCGTTCCTCCGAAAGACCGAATTCTCCGAGGATGGAGCGCACGGTATTGGCGCGGTCGGTCGAAAGCTCCCAGGCGGTATAGGCCGGGTCGGAATAGATCACACCGGCCGCGGTATGGCCCGAAATACGCACCTGATTGGGCAGGCGTTCGAGGGTGGGGGCGATGGCGGCGATGGCGGCACGCATCCATTCGTAGGGATATTTCGAGCCTTCCTGGAACATCGGGCGGCCGCGTTGGTCGACGATCTGGATATCGAGCCCTTCGTCGGTGGCCTCGACGATGAGATTGTCGGAAATTTCCGTTATTTCGGGCAAGGCTTCCCAAGCCTGGCGGATGCTCGCCGCAGCGCTGTGGAAGAGTTGCGGATTGGTTGCCGAGAGATCGGTGGGGGAATCCTTTTCGGCGGAGTCCGCGTCGCGAACGTTGCCGGAGGCGGAATCGATCGCCGCGTTCTCCCGGCCATCGATATCGGCAATGCCTTCGATGTCGGAATTGCTTGCCATCGCACCCATGGAATCCATCGCGCGGCCGGCCATGGCGCCGCCCGCTCCGCTCAGGCTTTCGCTCACATTGGGCGGGGCGAAATAGTTGGCCAGCCCTTCCTTTTGCTCCGGCGTGGTCATGCTGATGAGCCACATCAGCAAAAAGAACGCCATCATCGCCGTTACGAAGTCGGCATAGGCGATTTTCCACGCGCCGCCGTGGTGGCCGTGGCCGCCCTTTTTGACCTTTTTGACGATAACGATTCCGTTGGCGCGCGACATGGCTTGGGCTCCCGGCGGCTACTGGGCGAGTTTGAGATCGTTGGTGGCCTTGTCGACCTCGGCGAAGGTCGGGCGGTCTTCGGACATCACCGCCTTGCGCGCGAATTCGACGGCGATCACTGGCGGATAACCGGCGACATGGGCCAGCAGACCGGCCTTCATCGAAAGAAAGTATTTCGACTCGGCCTCATTGGTGTTGCGCAATGCCTGGGCCATGGGAGCGAAAAAGCCATAGGCACAGAAAACGCCCAGGAACGTGCCCACGAGCGCGCCGCCGATCAGGTGTCCGAGCACCTCGGGAGGTTCGGTGATGGCGCCCATCGTCTTGATGACGCCGAGAACCGCCGCAACGATACCGAGAGCCGGCGTCGCGTCCGCAAGCGCCTGTACGGCAGAGACGACGCGCTCCTGCTCCTGGTGGTGGGTTTCGAGTTCCTCGTCCATCAGGGCTTCGAGTTCGTGGACGGCGTAGGTGCCCAGCGTGATCATCCGCAAATAGTCGCACATGAATTCCACGGCATGGTGGTTCTTGGCGAAGGTGGGAAAGCGGGCGAACAGATCGGACTGCTCGGGATTTTCGACGTGCTGTTCGAGGGCGAGGAGGCCCTTGGATTGCACCAGTTTGTAGATCGAAAACTGCAGGCCGAGCAATTCGACGTAGGATTGCTTGTTGTAGCGCGGCCCGCGAAACAGCGAACCCATGATGCCGAGGCTTTGCTTGAGCACCGCCTTGGGATTGCCGATGATGAAGGCGCCCATGGCCGCGCCCAGAATGATAACCGCCTCGAACGGTTGCCAGAGAACCTCCAGATGGCCGCCCATGGCGGCATATCCGCCCAGAACGGATAGGAAGATGATGATGGTTCCGGCAATCAGTCGCATGCGTCCTGCATCCCTTGGAGATGGGCACCATTCTGTGCCGCGCATTGATCTATACGCGGCCAAGGTTACCGAACTCTGAGTCGGAGGGCAGGGGTGCGACAGGATGTACCAGGGTCTTTAGACCTTGTTATCTTTTCTCCCTGCGGGCATCATTGTCCGAAAGCACAAGGAGGAAGTTGCTTATGTTTAGAATTGCCCTTGCCGGAACTCTCGCTCTCCTGAGCTCCACCGCATTTGCCCAACAGGCGGAAGGCGATGCCAATCAGCCCTTCGCCGCCGGCGCCCCTCTCAGCATCGTCAACGAAGCTGGCGAAGAGACCACGCCGACCGACAACGTCCGCGTTTTCGGCAGCTTTCACTTTGCCGAGAGCTGCACTTTCGATCCCGATCGCAACCTCATCCTGGTGATGAATGCGGGAGCGCCGCAAGAATCGATCGAAAACGATGGCTATGTTTCGCTGCTCAACCCGGACGGCACCGTCCACACGAGCAAGTGGATCGGCGCAACTCGCGACGGTTTGACCCTCAACCATCCCTTGGGCAGCGCCATTGCCGATGGCACGCTCTACGTTGCGGACCAGAACACCGTCCGTACGTTCGATCTGGAAACCGGTGAGCCCGGCGACGCCTATGAGATCGAAGATGCAACGATGCTCAATGGCATCGCCGCGTCGGAAGGCACCGTTTATGTGTCCAATACCCGTGAGCCCGAACGCATTTACGCGATCAGCCCCGAGGGTGAAACCTCGGTGTTCGCGGAAGGCGCACCGCTCGCGGCCCCCAATGGCGTGGCCATCGATGGCGAGGGCAACATCGTCGTCGTCAATATCGGCAACAACGAAGTGCTGACGTTCAGCCCCGATGGGGAACTGGTGGGAACCGAAAATGCCGTCGAAGGCGGCAATGACGGCATCGTCATTCTCGAAGACGGCACCAAATATGTGAGCAGCGTTCGCTTCGGCAGCATCTCGCGCATCGCACCGGGCGAAGAGGCCGAAATCATCGCCTCCGGCATCCCGAGCGCAGCGTCGATCTGCTACGATTCCGCTCAGAACCAGATCGTGGTTCCGATGAACCCCCACAACGCCGTGGCATTCGTCGGTCTCGAATAGAATCCAAAAACCCTGTGCTCGGCGCTTTGTGCGCCGGGCATGGATTTGCTGACTGCAATTTGGAAAAGTCGGCGGTTTGGTGGGCTCGTCGGGATTCGAACCCGAGACCATTCGATTAAAAGTCGAGTGCTCTACCAGCTGAGCTACGAGCCCGTAACGCTGCGATCATATCGATCGGCCGGCGACGCGCGGAACATAGTGGTTGGCCGGATCGAGTCAACCCGTTTTTGTTGTCTTGATACGCTAAAGCGGCCAGGGTGCACCTTCGTAAGGCGCTGGGTTGCATGGCAATTCCAGCCGCTCCAGCCTGCCGCACATCGCTTCGGCCGACGCAAGATCGGGCAGGGGCCCAAGCACTATGCGAGCAAGCTCTTCGGCATCGGCTTGAGCGACGAGCGGAGCAGTGCCCAGCAAAAGCGTGCCCGCCGCCGTGGAAATATCGGCATAGGTCGCCTCAAGATTTTCGTGCTCGATCGACTCGCCGACGGCAATGCCCTGCAATCCGATATGGGTGATGATCGAAAGCGCGCCCTGGTCGAGCGGTGGGGGCAGGGGCTGTTCCGCAGCTTCGGGCGCCAGTTCATCGAACAGCGGGCTATAGCGCACCACCATGGTGCCGCCGTCGACCTCATAAACCTCCGCCGCCGTTTCGGTGATGGCGGCGGTTAGCAGCGAGCGGTCGATATCGCTTTCGAGCGGCAGCGATTCGATCAGCAGCGGCAGGCTCATCTCGACGGCCGCAAGGCGGCGGATGACTTCGCCATTGTCATCATCGAGAAGATTGAATCGGGCAAGAAGCGCGCGATAATCGCCCACGATGCGGTTGCGGTCCTGCTCGAGTTCGGCCAATTGGGCGCGCATTCGGTTGAAACCGCCCGTTTCGCGATAGGGCGTATGCAGGCCGCCAAGCGCATGCGCGGGAACGAGAAAGGAAAGATTGGCCGCCAGAACGGCGAGTGCGCCGCATGCGAGCGCGGCGATGCCCCAATGGGCGATTTCGACGCGTTCGGTCGGAAGGGAAAACCGTTTCGGCCTTTGCACCTAAATATATCCCGCTTTATCGGCGAATCAGATCAAACCACACTCTATAGGCTCAAACGTAAACGGAGCCGTTACGCCGGTCTGTCAGGACAAATGCCAACACCGTGCTGCCATAAAGATGGGCGAGACGGGCGAAAAGAAAGACGCTTGGGGACATCGACATGACCGATCTTATGGCAATCGTTCTCGCCGCCGGCGAAGGGACACGGATGAAATCGGGCCGGCCCAAGGTCCTCCATGAGGTTGGCGGGCGACCGATGGCCGGCCATGTGCTCAAGGCGGCGCGCGACGCTGGCGCCGGAACGATCGCCATGGTGACCGGGCCGGGCCATGAGGCAGTGCGTCAGGCGATGGCGCGGATAGACCCCGAGGTAGTGTTCTTCGAGCAAGCCGAGCGCAAGGGTACGGCCCATGCCGCTTCGATGGCGCAGCCGGCCTTCACCCAGGCCAAGGGGTATATCGCTGTCGTCTATGGGGATAATCCGCTGTTGCGGGCCGAAGATTTCAAGCGCGTGACGGACCGGCTCGATGCCGGGCTGGATGCGGCGATCCTGGGGTTCGAACCCGCCGATCCCACAGGCTATGGCCGCTTCATCACCGATGGCGACAAGCTTCTGGCCATCCGCGAACATAAGGATGCCAGCGAAGAAGAGCGCGAGATCACCCTCTGCAACGCCTGCATCCTTGCGTTCCGCGCCGAGGTGTTCCAGGCTCTGATCGACAAGGTGGGCACCAACAATTCCCAGGGCGAATATTACCTCACCGATCTCGTCGAACTCGCCAATGCGGCCGGACATTCGGTGGGCTACGCCATCGCTCCGGAAAACAACGTCATGGGCGTCAACGACCGCGCCCAGCTTGCCAAGGCCGAGGCGGTGTTCCAGGAGTTGAGGCGCGAGGATTTCATGCGCGCTGGCGTGACACTGCACGATCCCGCCAGCGTCTATTTCTCCTTCGATACCGAGATCGCGCCCGATGTGGAGATCGAGCCGCATGTGGTTTTCGGCCCGGGCGTCAGGATAGAGACCGGCGCAGTCGTTCACGCCTTTTCCCATATCGCGGGCGCCCATATCGGGGCCAATGCCAGCATCGGCCCATTCGCGCGATTGCGTCCTGGAACCGATCTTGCCGACGACACCAAGGTGGGCAATTTCGTCGAGGTCAAGAACGCGCGGATTGGGCAGGGGGCCAAGGTCAGCCATCTCACCTATATCGGCGATGCGGACATCGGCGAGCAGTCCAATATCGGTGCCGGCACGGTGACCTGCAATTACGACGGATACAACAAGGCAAGGACGGTCGTCGGCGCCAACGCCTTTATCGGCTCCAATTCCGCGCTGGTCGCACCGGTCGAGATCGGCGACGGCGCTTACGTGGCGTCCGGGTCGGTCATTACGGAGCCCGTGCCCGCCGATTCCCTGGGCATAGGGCGATCGCGGCAAGTCAACAAACCTGGCTACGGCAAGGCGCTCAACGAGCGCTTCAAGGCCATCAAGGAACAGAAATAGGGGGCCAGCATGTGCGGCATCGTCGGTATTATTGGAGTCGAGCCGGTCGCCGAACGGCTGGTGGACGCGTTGCGGCGGCTCGAATATCGCGGCTATGACAGTGCCGGCGTTGCAACGCTGACCGGCGCAGGTCTCGACCGCCGGCGAGCCGAAGGCAAGCTCAACAATCTCGCCGGGCGGCTGGCCGCGTCGCCGCTCGAGGGGGCCATCGGGATCGGGCATACACGCTGGGCAACCCATGGCGGCGCCACCGAGAACAACGCCCATCCGCACGCCACCGAGAAGGTGGCCGTGGTCCACAACGGAATCATCGAAAACTTCAAGGATCTGCTCGAAGATCTTGCGCGCGACGGATATCTGCAGAACAGCGAAACCGACACCGAGGCCGTCGCGCTTTGGGTTACGCGCGAACTTGATCGCGGAGCGACGCCCCGGGACGCCGTTGCGCGAACGCTGCCGATCCTGCGGGGCACGTTCGGGTTGGTCTTCCTTTTTGCCGGCAATGACAGGTTGCTGATTGCCGCACGGCAGGGCTCGCCGCTGGCGGTCGGTCATGGACGTGACGAGATGTATCTGGGCTCGGATGCATTCGCGCTTGCGCCATTCACCAACCAGGTGACCTATCTCGAAGAGGGCGATTGGGCGATCGTTACGCCCGGCAAGGCGGAAATCTTCGATTTCGAGGGCAATCCGGTTCAGCGCATACAACAGATTTCGTCGGCATCGGCGGCTTTGGCCGACAAGGGCAATCATCGCCATTTCATGGCCAAGGAAATCTATGAGCAACCCGAGACGATCTCCCATACGCTGGCTCACTATGTAAATCTCGCGTCGGAAGCCGTAGATCTCCGCGAAACGCTGCCGTTCGATTTTGCCAAGCTTTCGCGCCTGACGATCACCGCCTGCGGCACTGCATATTATGCGGGGCTGGTCGCCAAATACTGGTTCGAACGCTATGCACGGCTGGCCGTGGATGTGGATGTGGCTTCCGAATTTCGCTACCGCGAACCGCCATTGCCCGACAATGGGCTGACGCTGGTTATCTCGCAGTCCGGCGAGACGGCCGACACGCTTGCCGCGCTTCGGTACGCCGCCAAATCGGGCCAGCACATCGCGGCGCTCGTCAATGTGCAGGAATCGACGATTGCCCGCGAAAGCCACGTGGTTTTCCCGACCTTGTGCGGCCCCGAAATCGGCGTGGCGTCCACCAAGGCGTTCACCGCGCAGCTTACGGCGTTGGCCAGCCTTGCCATAGCGGCGGGGCAGGCGCGGGGTATCCTGAGCGCGTCCGAGGCCCATACCTTGGTGCGCGCCCTGATCGAACTGCCCAGCGCGATCTCCGAGACATTGCGCCACGAACCGCGCATCGAGACCATCGCGCGCCAGCTCGCCCGGGCTTCGGACGTTCTCTATCTCGGACGCGGGCAAATGTTTCCGCTGGCGCTCGAAGGCGCGCTCAAGCTCAAGGAAATTTCCTATATCCACGCCGAGGGCTACGCCGCCGGTGAGCTCAAGCACGGCCCGATCGCGCTGGTGAACGAGGAAATGCCCGTCGTCGTCGTCGCTCCGTCCGATCCGCTCATGGAAAAGACGCTTTCCAACATGCATGAGGTTGCGGCGCGCGGCGGCAAAATCATCCTGATCACCGATGCCCTCGGCCGGCAGGAAGCTGGCGATGATGTCGGCGAGATCGTGGAAATGCCGCGTGTCCATCCGTTCATCGCGCCGATCGTTTCGGCGATCCCGGTCCAGATACTGGCGTATCACACAGCGGTTTTCATGGGCACGGACGTCGATCAACCGCGCAATCTCGCCAAGTCGGTGACCGTGGAGTAGGGAGTTTTGCTCCTTCATGCCGTCGCATGGAGGAGCAGCTTCTGTTCTCGACACCATAACGTGACAACCGCATACAATTAGCGACAACTGCCAGGAGGATTGCCTTGGAGTTACAATGCACTAGCCGGAAACCTCGAAGCGAGCGAGGCAACGCGTTGGCTGCAACCTTCTCCGCGGCCAGCCTCCCACCCCACTGCCAGCGTCGTTGCTCTTCCGATTAAGAGCCCGACTGTCTGTCAGCCTTCAAGCGCAGCCACTCAGCCTCGATAACGCCGACCCGGCTGAAAGATGTGCCAATGTCTTGCGCAATGCGTTGAGCGTGCGAGGGCTTTAGTTGGGCGATCCACTCAACCTCGCGTGAGTCACCCTTGTCCCTCTCCATTGGCCCCCAAGCCAGACAGTTGCGCCGTGCCGCCTTTGACCTTGCCATGACTCAAGGAGAATCGCGACAATCCTAGTGCAGGCCTCATGCGTTATGCCCAGATATGTCACGGCTGCAATTTGTTGGACTGCCGATTGTCGTCACGGCAGGCGCCTCCCGCCTTCCCGGTGTGGCGCAGAAGGATAGGGCGGCGGGAGCGAATTAGCTCTTCGGACCACTTATTTTCTGAAAGAATAGACGCGACTAACCTTCGATTCGCCAAAGAGACAGGATGCCCAGGAAAAGCCGTCCGGTTGAACCCGAATTCCAAGCAATACTCCATGCCTTTCTGGAATTCAGCGTTAAGCGCAAGGGTAGCGGAGCATTGGCGAAAAACGTTGAAACCACCGCGGCTAAGTCCCTATCGGCCTTCATGACGGCAAACCCGGGGGCGCCGCTCTCGTTCGAGGCTCTGGTATCGGCCAAGGGAGCCGACGTTGAGGAATTTCTCGGACAGCTTCAGGTCTCCACCGCGGCATCATATCGTTACGCACTTAAGCGCTTTTTCGATTACCTGGTAGCGCATGGCCACGCCAACGCAAATCCTGCGGACGAATGTGAATTGGTGTTGCACGCTCCACTGTCCACGCAACCAGCGCTGACGGAGGAAGAGTGGGACGATCTCCTAGCTTTGGTTGGGAATGAAACGAGACATTCGGCCCCCTGGATTGCAGCCCGAAACGTCGCCGTTCTCACGATGTGCCGCAGCCTGTCGCTTTTGCCAGGCGAGCTCGACCGCATAACCGTGCAAATGTTCCGATCCGGGGTCGTCAGAGTAGAGAAGCGACGTAGAACCGAGATGCGCGTCCTGAAATTGGATGACGAACCGAAGGCGGCGATCTCGCGGTACCTGGCCCTCTTACCGACCAAACTGGATGATGAGGACGCATTGTTCCGACGCGCGGACCTACAACCAGCCCGCATGTCGGTGGTGCTCAACGGTATTAAGGTTCGGGCAAGGGAGGCCGGCATCCGCTTCCGGATCAACCTGATCCCTCCGAAAAGGCGGATTGAAAATAGGGAGGAGCCTTGGCCGTCCTCAGACGTCGAAGTCGACCTTGAGAAACTATTCGTCGTCTTTCGTCAGCTTCACCCTCGATGGACCAGCTAGCCGAAATGGAGATCGATGGTGTCTGGTAGGGCTAGACGTGCGGTGCATGAAGGAATCGTTGTTCGGCAATGGTTGAATCGGCTGAAAGCGCTTGCGCTGTCTCCGTCTTCGTATCCGAAGACAAAGCTAAGCCGGATTCGTACCTGGGCCATTGCCGAATTGGTGTACTCGAGCGGCGTGGCACCTGCCGAAATCATTTCGTTGCGACCTCGGGATTTGGACAGCCGACGTCCCGCGCTCTTCCTGCTTGCGAGAGAAATACCGGTGACGCAGGCCGCTCTCGAAGCGATCGAAGCTTGGACGTCCGTCTCTACAAGTTATTGGGGCAGGAATTCGGCCTATCTTTTTTCGTTGGTTCAACAACCCGACGCGCCGATGACGACCGAAGGACTTGCGATTGAATTCAACGACATCGGCGACCAGATCGGCTTCAGGATCAGTGCCCGCGAACTCCGAAATGCCTTGATCCTCGAATTGTTGCGGTTAGGGATGCCGGCTGACCAGCTTGCCTACATCACCGGTATGTCAGCAAAAAAGATCGCCGCGATGTAAGTAGCGCCGCGCCACGAGGCCACCTGGCTTCCGATATCTGCCCTCAACCGCGGGCTCTCTATGGAACTCGGGCTAAACCGTCATCGTAGCTCGGACTGGGAGCGCTGGCGACGGTATAGCTGCCGGTATCGAGCACATCGTCAGATGGCCCCTTCATGGCCATCAACCCGGACAAATAGGCCTTTGTACCCGCGGTTCTGATTGCCGCGAAGAGAGCAGGATCCGTCATCGCCAGTTCAGGTTCGGGCCCGAACTTGATAACATCCATGAAATCGCGCAGGGCCTGCCACTGCCGTTGCCGAACCATGGGACCGACGACATTTTCCCCCAAGGCATAACGCACAAGGCGGTCAACAGTCCTCGCCCAACGTTCCCGGGGCAACGAGAAATGGGGCGTTTTCCCACGCGAAAGTGCGTTGCACGCGAGAAAGACCTTCACCGGCAGGTTCTTCTCTCCCGCTTCATAATAGGCGTACATCCTCAATGACAAACCGAGGGATTCCGCAGCCTTCTCTCGGGAGAGCGCAAGACCGTCTCGCCAGGAACGAAGAAACTTCGCTCCCTTCTGACCGGAGATCGGCCCCTCATCAGTGCGATGGTCATTTGACTTATGCATCGTTCGAACCCAATTGTGCAATGGTTGCACGGAGATCAATATGACGATTGGCAAAGATGAAATCAAGGCATTGCTCGAGAAGCTCGATGATAGCCTGGAGACGCCGCAGACTATCTGCCTGATCGGTTCCATCGCATTGATCCTGATGGGTCATGCCGAGCGCAATACACAGGATATCGACGTCTGGGCCCAAGCCTCCGATTTCGACGAGATCGCCATGCGACACGCCGCCGAAAATGCCGGTCTGCTGTATAATCCTTTGGATGAGATTCCCGAACTGCCCTACATTCAGATCGTCCATCCTGGTATCGTTCAAGTCCCCGGATATGACGCCGTAAGCGGGAACTGGTTCGACCAGCCTCCGCACGTCTTGTGGAAAGGTCGACATCTTACGGTGCAGTGTCCGCCGCCCGAGGTGATCGTCGCCTCCAAGCTTCGAAGATTCAGCGATCGCGACGTGACCGACAGCATTTGGTTGATTTCCCACAGCAAACTCGCGGCAGAGGCGATCATGGAAGCAGTCAAGCTGTTGCCGGAAACCTATCGGGAAGATGCGGAAGACAACCTCGCGATGCTGAAGGCAATCATGTAGCGAGGTGGCGTCGAATGCCTGCGACAAGGGTCGTCCTTATGCAATGAACCCCCGAGGGCATGCATTTGTCCAAGAGGCCCGGAGTCCGGCGGCTTCCGTGATCTTCACATGAGGCCGGAACGTGGGCATGTGCAGTCAAACGGCCTTCAAGGTGCGCGGTCTGTTTCGTACGTCGCCTGTTGTACCCGGGGGCTCCTGAATATCTGGAAACAATCGAGGGGTTGACGTAGTTCATGTTTTGTTCTCTTATGCCCCTACCTTCACGTAAGCAGCACGTGACCTTCCCCTGAAATTGTTCTCGCCGGCTTCCCACTCGGGAGGAGCGAGTCATTCCAAAAGGAACACGTGATGACAAAAGAGACACCCGCGGGAGAACCCGCGGACCTGCTGGCCCGCGCCTACATCGATGCCCTGGCGCAGGCAGAAGGTGTAAAACACAAATCGATGCTGCATAGGCTATCGGAACAGGATCCTGTAGCAGAAATGCTTGCCGACCTTGAGGGTGAGCCTTCTGAAGACGGCCCACAGCTTCGCGTCGATCTTGTTGCGGCCGCCGTGCTGACGGCCCGGGCAATTGCGGCCGAGCCTGGGCTTGCCAAGCGCCTCCGCAGGGAAGCGCCGATCGTGACCATTGCTACACATACTGCCGATATGGCACCCCTTGTGACCTCCATCATTGAGGATTGCGCAACTGCGGATCATCGCCGCAAGAAAATCCTCGGGCGCGACGGCACCGAAAAGAGTCACACGCCGGAGCGGAACAATCCAGATATTGTGCTCTCCTTGAATCGGCGCGATCTGATCGTTGGCATTGCACCCGATCCTAAACGGCACCTGCCGAGCGCATTGCTCCGGACTGCCGAATATCGTCTGTCGATTTCAGCGTTGGACGAAAAAGCGTTGCGGTTGATCTTGGAAGCCATCACCGGCATGGTCCATACGGGCCCTATCGACACTGATCTAATCAGAGCTACCGACATTTCGGATCTGAGCCTGGCATTTCGTGCCGGCCTCACGCCCGAAGAATGCCTCGCACGTCTCGCCGCGACGGTACAAAGCAAGACCGAGTATTTGGCGGATGGTCCCACGCTCGAAGAACTCGATGGCTACGGTACAGCAAAGACATGGGGCCTGGAACTCATCGCCGATCTCGCTGAATACAGGACAGGGCGATTGCCTTGGGACATGGTGGATCATAAGGGGCTGTTGCTTTCCGGGCCGCCGGGCACGGGTAAGACCACTTTCGCTAAAGCGTTGGCGAAGTCCGCCGGAGTGCCGCTGATTGCCACGAGCGTGGCGCAGTGGAATGCGTCATCGTATTTGTCGGGCACGCTGCAGGCCATTCGCCATTGTTTTGGTGAAGCCCGTCGAGCTGCACCTGCCATTCTCTTTATTGATGAGCTCGACGGTATTTCCGATCGCGCCGCTCTGCGCGGTGACTACGTCGAGTACTGGTCGCAGATCGTCAATTTGTTGCTCGAGAACCTTCAAGGCATAGAGGATAGGCCCGGCGTCGTGGTGCTGGGCGCGACGAACTATCCAGACAGGATCGATCCGGCGATCAGGAGGGCCGGGCGGCTCGATCGGGAGATTACCCTCGAAAAGCCCGACAGGGAAACCTTATGCAAGATTTTCCGGTATCACCTCGGCTCAGATCTTCTTCTTGGGGATGATCTGATGCCGGCTGCGCTGGCGGCTGGCGAGGCGACCGGTGCGGATGTCGAAGCTTGGGTGAGGCGCAGCAAAGCTGCGGCCCGCCGTGCTCGGCGTGAGCTCACTCTAGAGGATCTACTCAAGCAGATCCGTTCGGGCGAACCCGGGTTGTCCGCCGAAACCCGTCGACGCGTTGCCGTTCACGAGTGCGGCCATGTCATAGTCGGTACAATGCTGAACGCCGGGCATTTGGTTGGTGTGTCGATCAGCGACCGCGGAGGCGCTGCCGAATTCGATAAGGGCGTCAGTGGAGCGATGACCGGTGATGCTGTCGAGCGTCAGATCGCTGTATCGCTGGCCGGGCGGATCGCCGAAAAGTTGATCTTGGGCGACGTCGGAATAGGGTCGGGAAACGGTGCCTCATCGGATCTCGCAAAAGCAACGCGGATGGCCGAACTGCTGGAAACGCACTATGGGCTCGGCACCTTCGGGCCGGTTCATCTCGGTGATCGACCCTTCCAGGATCTGACTCGCTATCCGGGACTCTTCGAAGCCGTCAGAGCGCGGCTTGACGCGGCGGAGGGCCGTGCCGAAGCCATTCTGTCCGAACATCGGATCGTCTTGGAAGCGCTGGCGGGAGAGCTCGGCCGTCGCGGATATTTGTCGCCCGACGACATAGAAGCGATAATCGCCGGCCAGGCGATGCCTGCCAACACTGGTCGGGAGGCGGCAGAATGAGGAGTCCGTGGGTAAACATTGGAACTCCAGCCTCGGGTGGATATGCACCCGAGGACCTTGATGACTTCCTGGAAGCGACGGAGGAGTTCGAACTGGAGCATCACGTCGAGCAGGGTCATGTGTTGCGGCAATTGACCCGGATGCTACGAAAGCTATCCACGGCCAAGGCGTTGCGGAGTGAGTTCGATTATCGGCAAGAATCGTAACGATCGTCGGCAGATAGGAAGCGGTGCCGTTCCGAAGGACTGTCTCGGCAGTCCTTCGGGGCGGATCTTTGGGATCGGCAGATCACCTTGCTTTACTTCGAAGGCTCGGATCCTGCCCATCAGGAAGAAGAAAATGTCGAGGATGTGTGTGCTATTATGAAATGAGCGGGCGTTTATAAATGAGCTGGCCGTCCCAGCCCGAGTGAAAATCGCTGGTGTACTACATCCGCTCTTCCTACAGCCTCGGCGACGAACCGGTGGGCGTCAGCTACCCGGCACCGGCCTATCCGCAGAAATCGGTGCACTCCTTAGCGCAACGGCGGAGCACTTAGTCTCGAGGTGGGCGCTCGACTGCCCCGACTGGGTCAATCTCCCTCCGTTCATGGGAGATGGTCGCGCACGTTTTTACCCCGCCGATATAAGGGTGAGGCCAATACTTATTGTCGAGAGCCCGCCAGCCTTCCGGAGAAGGGTGCTGTTCACTGTTGCAGAGCCGCTGATCCGCGCGAGGTTTCCCGGAGACTCGAAGACGGAAATGCCGTTCAGGACAAGTGACAAGAGTTGTCCGGTGTGGAGCCCCTCTCAGACAGGGCAACGACTTCCAGAGCGACACCCTTTCTCGGCGTCTGGACGCCAATCACCCAACGAAATGGCATTTAGAGTCGCCGGCTGATGCTTAGGTCCTCGATCTCGTCCAGATCCGCCAGTGAACGACGTAGGCAAGGAGCTACGTCAACGCAATAAGCATTAGCTCCACCGGGGCTATTTCCGGCCGCCACGTCGGGAATGTCCGGAGCAGTGCCTGAAGAGACAGACGGGCCTCATCAGCCGCAGCCGCCAACCCTCGTCGTCTTCCGTAACGAGAGTTGTACCTGTGGTAACCATTCGTGACATAATTATCCGCCCGTCATCGGCGGGAAAAGGGCGATGGTTTCGGCCCCGTCGAGTGTCGCCTGTTGGTCGACGAGTTCATCGTCGATCGCGGCGCGTATCAGTAGCCGGTTTTTCGTAGCCAGAGCGAAGCCTTCATCACGTTCGGCCAGCCAGGTAATCAAATGGTCGACGGTTCTCACCGCTTCGGGCGGCTCGATCTCGTCGGAGTCGCGGCCGAGCCGTTCGCGGAGCCAGGCGAAATAAAGAACTCTCATACGTCGTCCTCATCATAAAACGGCCGGCTACGTGCCTGCCAATGCCCCGACTCCCGGTCTACATGGCACGGCTCCGATCTGCCTCAGCCGCCTGTCACCGACATATGCCGTTCGACCGCCGGTGCCGAACGGCGGGAGATGACGAAATCGTGCCCCTTGGGCTTGAGGATCATCGCCCGTTCGAGCGCCGCATCGAGCCCTTCCGGCCCGCCTTCGCGCAAGGCGGCGCGCAGATCCACGCGGTCCTCCTGGCCCAGGCACATATAGAGCTGGCCGGTGCAGGTCAGTCGCACGCGGTTGCAGCTTTCGCAGAAATTATGGCTGAGAGGGGTGATGAAGCCGATGGTGCCGCCAGTCTCGGCCACCTGCATATACCGCGCCGGTCCCCCGGTGCGCTTGGCGATCGGGGTAAGCGTATAGCGCTCGGCCAGCCGATCCCTAACAGTACGCAGCGAGAGGTGCGTGTCCGCGCGATCGAACGAGACTTCGCCCAGCGGCATTTCCTCGATCAGTGTCAGCTCGAATCCTTGGGCGTGCGCCCATTCGAGCATCGGGACGATCTCGTCTTCGTTGACGTTCTTGATCGCCACCATGTTGAGCTTGACCGCAAGGCCTGCGGCTTTGGCCGCTTCAATGCCCTCGATGACCTGGGGCAGCCGGCCACGACGGGTGATGGCGGCAAATTTTTCGGCATCGAGCGTATCGAGCGAAACGTTGACCCGCCGAATGCCCAACTCGGCAAGCCGGATAGCATGCTTGGCCAATTGGCTGCCATTGGTGGTGAGCGTCAATTCGTCCAGCGCACCGGTGGCAAGGTGTTGGGCCGAAAGCGTCTCGATCAATTTCATGATGTCGCGCCGCACCAGCGGCTCGCCGCCTGTGAGGCGCACCTTGCGCACTCCGCGCGCCACGAAGGCGCCGATGACCGTCTGGATTTCCTCGAAACTTAAAACCTCGCTCTTGGGCAGGAACACCATGTCCTCGCCCATGCAATAGGTGCAGCGGAAGTCGCATCGGTCGGTAACCGAGACGCGCAAATAGGTGACGTGGCGGCCGAAGCCGTCGACGAGCGGACGCGGTGAGGATGTTATGGGCGAGTTCATAGCAGAGACTATAGATGCACGGTGCAGGTTGGTAAATCGCCGGGAAAACGGCTTCCCTCGCAGCGGCATGTGGACTACGCTTCCGGCAGCCTCCGTCTGGCGCCATGGGAGGAGAGAATGGGGCAGGGTGGAACGTCCTTTAGCGACGTCCGGCCGATCTCCCGCCGATCGATGATCGGGGGAGTGGCGGCGAGTATTGCCGGACTCTTGGCCATTTCTCACGGACGGGCCGAAGAAGGCAGTTTTCGCTTCGGGCTCACTCCCGTTTTTCTGTCCGACGATCTCGAGCTTCTGACACGTCTCAGCGCGTATTTGGCGGCCGCGATGGATGGTCCGGTCGAACTCCTTACGCGCAGAACCTATCAAGAGATCACTGCCATGTTGGTCTCGGGACAAGTTCATGGCGCGTGGATCTGTGGCTATCCTTATGTGCAGTTCCAGGACGAATTGGAGTTGGTCGCAGCACCATCTTGGCATGGGAGACCCTTGTATCAGTCCTACATGATTGTGACCGCAGGTCGCCCGGTGTCGGATTGGCACGAAACGCGCGGAGATATTCACGCCTTCTCGGATCCCGATTCCAATTCCGGATTTCTGGTGACGCAGGCGCTCCTCGCGCAACATGATCTACAGCCGGCGAACTTCTTCCGCAGATCGTTCTTCACCTATGGGCACCGCAACGTCATCCGGGCCGTCGGCGCGGGCCTCGCGAATTCGGGGAGCGTCGATGGCTACGTCTGGGAGGTGATGCGGGAGACCGAGCCCGATCTGGTCGCAAAGACACGGATCGTCCGGAAATCGGAATGGCTGGGGTTCCCTCCGATCGCGAGTTCGAGAGCTCTGGCGGGTGACCCGAGGCTCTCGCGGTTTCATGCGGCTCTGGTCGGAATGGGAGAGAATCCGGCAGGGCGCGAGATTCTCGACCTTTTGCGGCTTGACGCCTTTGTCGATGTGGATGCTGAACTGTTCGATCCGATCGCTGCCAAGGTCGAACTGGTGAGGAGGAGTTGATGTCACGAGTGTGGCGCTTCAGATCCATCCCGGTGTCATATCGCGTCCCGTTGATCGTCGCCCTGTTGGTGCTCGTCATCAGCGTTGTGATCTCCGAGCGGGTCCTCGACCGGTTGTCCGACAGTCAGCACGCCCATCTCGAAGGAATCGCCAGCACCTATCTCGATGGCCTGGCGTCCGGGATCATGCCGGCCGTGTTACGCGAGGACGTATGGGAGGTATTTGACGCCCTTGATCGTTCGGCTCTGTCGTACCGTGCCCTGGCGCCGGTTGAGACCGTCGTCACCGATGCCGAAGGCATGGTTCTCGCGTCTATCGATCCGATGGCCGTGCCCGCGTTCTCGTCGCTGACGGCAGACTATAGGGCGCGCTTTCCAGGGCAAGGGGTCGCGATAGAAGATGCCACGATGACCGGATATTCGTTGCGCAGACTGATCCATCAGGGCCAGGAAATCGGTTCCATTTACGCAGTCTTTGACGTGTCGCACCTGTTCGCCGAACGCAAGGAAGTGCTTCTCACGCTGCTGCTGACAAACGGGGCGCTCGCAGGCCTCTTTGCCCTGGGCGGCTTTTTTCTCGTTCGGCGAATGGTCAATCCTATGCTCGTACTCGAACGACATATGCTCATGGCGTCGCAGGGGGCGGCCGAACCCATCCCGACCGCGGATATCCCTTCGCACGACCGAGAGGTCGCCAACCTGTTTCATGGATACAACAACCTGGTCCGGGCCGAGAGAGAACGCGCGAATTTCGCGCTTCGCCTTGCCGAGGAGGAGAGGATCGCGAGTCTGGGGCGACTGGCTTCGGGCATGGCTCACGAGATCAACAACCCTTTGGGCGGGCTATTGAACGCGCTCGACACCCTGCGCACGCATGGCGCCACCCCATCGGTTCGCGAGACCGCCATCAGTCTGATCGAACGCGGCCTGCAGGGGATCGGCGACGTAGTCAGGGCAGCGCTGGCGATCTACCGCCCCGATCGCACCTCGCGCCCTCTGAGGACTGCAGACATAGACGATGTGAGGCTACTCATTCGACCCGAGATCAACCGGAAGCACCAGAGGTTGGAATGGACCGTAAGATGGGACGACGAAAAGGGATCGTGCCCAGGTGCCGTTCGACAGGCTGTTCTCAACCTGTTGCTCAACGCCAGCGCGGTCACGCCTGAATATGGGAGGATCGGAATGGATGTGGCGTCGGACGGCCACCATCTGCGTATCGGAGTGCGCGACGAGGGGCCGGGGATGCCCCGCGAGATCGCCGCAATTCTGACGGAGGACGATCCTGGGTCGGCCGTGCACCCGGGTCATGGCCTCGGTTTGTGGATGGTGCGTCGCGTGGTCGACGAGGCTGGCGGACGCATCGGCGTTGAAACCGGAGCGATGGGCGGCACGAGCGTGACGCTGGAGCTGCCGTTGAAATTAAGGGAGAGGGTCTCCAATGCTGCCTGAAGTAAGCAGGGTTTGCTTGATCGAGGATGACATGGTCATGGGAGGGTCGCTCGTACAGCGGTTGGAGATCGAGGGGCGTGAGGTATGGTGGTCGAAATCGGGATGTGAGGCCATCGAAACCGTCGCGGCCGATCCTAAGGGCATCGATGTGATCGTTTGCGACATGCGTTTGCCGGACCTGTCTGGTGAACAGGTGTTCGAGCGCCTGATCCAGCGGCCGGACTGCCCGCCATTTCTCTTCATCACCGCACATGGCGAGATCGATCAAGCGGTGCGACTTATGCGTGCCGGCGCAGCCGACTTCATGACCAAGCCCTTTGCGATGGACGAATTCCTGCGCCGCCTGGGGGCCGTCTCCCGTTCCGGTAGGAGCCCGGATGCCGATGTTGAAGGGGCGTTGGGAGAATCACGCGGCATTCGATCGGTCGAGCTGTTGTTGCGGCGCTATGCCGAAAACGATTTGCCCGTCTTCATAACCGGGGAAACCGGAACGGGAAAAGAGGTGGCGGCGCGCTTCCTCCATTCCGTCTCCTCCCGTCGGAGCGAGCCGTTCATGGCGGTCAATTGCGCCGCGATTCCGGCAGATCTGCTCGAAAGCGAATTGTTCGGTCATGAGCGGGGGGCCTTCACCGGCGCCCATCAGAGGCATCTGGGCTATGCCGAAAGAGCAAGGGAAGGCATCCTGTTCCTGGACGAAATCGGCGATATGCCGTCGTCGCTTCAGGTCAAACTGCTTCGTTTGCTCGAAAACGGCAGTTTCCACCGCTTGGGGGGAGAAGAGGAGATTCCCTTCCGCGCCAGGGTGGTGGCGGCCACCCACCGCAATCTCACTCCGGGGCCGGCCCAGGAGGGTTTCAGGGACGATCTGTACTTCAGGTTGGCCGTCCTGCCGGTGGAAATTCCGGCTCTTCGCGACCGCCCCGAAGACGTCGTCTGGCTCATGGAGCATTTTTTCGACGAGGCGGTCGAGCGTTCGGGCGCCCGGCTTCGCGGTTTCGGTGCCCTGACCATTGAGGCGGCTCTGTCCCACGGATGGCCGGGCAATATCCGGGAACTGCGAAATCGCGTGGAACGCGCCGTGGCCGTTTCGAACGGGGAATGGATACAGCCCGGCGACCTGTTCCCCGATACGGAGACAGCCGTGGACGTTGCCCGCGGTTTCCCTTCGCTGGCCGATGTCCGGGATGCCGCGGAACGTCGGCAGATCGGTAAAGCCCTAGAGGAAACCAAAGGGCAGATAGGCCGAGCCGCCAAACTTTTAGGAATCTCGCGCAATACTCTTTGGGAGAAGATGACCCGATATCGGCTCAGCGGCCGATAATGTCCTGAACGCCTGACGCCCACACGAAAGCGTGTCACCTTTTACGGACATGCGCACCTCGTCCTCGCTTTAAAACGCTTATCTCCGGTGGAAACGCGGGATGGCACGCCGATTGCAATGTCTTTCTCACCAAACAGGACGATGAGGGAGAAGAGAATGCCTCGGTGCGATAAACTGGTCGATATCGGTCGACGTCATTTCCTCAGGGGAAGCGCCTTTACCGCGGCGGGAGCAGCTGCAGCCACCATGGCGCCGGCACCCGCGGCCGCTCAGACGGCGTTGGCCCGCGTGGACTATCCCTCTAACCGGCTCGCCAACATTGCTGACCTCGTCATCGACGAACCGCTCTATGTCGCTTATCCCGATGAGGCGGCCCAAGGCGTTCTCCTCAAATTGGGAACGACCGTTGAGGGAGGCGTTGGCCCTGATCGGGACATCGTCGGTTTTTCGGTGATCTGTCCGCACAAGGGCTATCCCATGAGTTACAGCGCGTCGGACCGCACCTTGAATTGCCCCGGTCACTATTCTCGCTTCGATTGCGAGGCCGGCGGTCAACAGATCTGGGGACAGGCGACTCAAAACCTTCCGCAATACATGCTGCGGGTCGACGATGACGGCGACATCTACGCTGAAGGTGTAGACGAGCTGATCTACGGCCGCTTGTCGAACGTGCTCTGAGGGAGGACAACATGGCCTACAAAAGACAGATCGATCGCTTGCCGATCGTTCCGGTGGACGCCACCAAGCAAAACGTTGTCTGCCACTATTGCATCGTCGGCTGCGGCTACCATGCCTATAGCTGGCCAGTGAATAAACAAGGTGGCACGGCCCCCGAAGAGAACGCCTTTGGGGTGGATCTGAGCCAGCAGCAATATGCCGAGACCGAGGCCTGGTATGCGCCCTCGATGTACAACATCGTCAAGCAGAACGGGAAGGACGTCCATCTCGTCATCAAGCCCGACAACGCTTGCGTGGTGAACTCGGGGTTGGGCTCGGTTCGCGGTGCCCGCATGGCCGAGATGAGTTATTCCAAGGCGCGCCAGACCCAACAGCAGCGCCTCACGGATCCGCTCGTGTGGCGTTACGGCCAGATGCAGCCGACCGGCTGGGAGGACGCGCTGGACCTGGTTGCCCGCGTCACCGCGCGGGTCGTTGCTGAAAAGGGAGAGGACAGCCTTTTCGTCTCCGCTTTCGATCACGGCGGCGCAGGCGGCGGCTACGAGAACACGTGGGGAACCGGCAAGCTCTATTTCGGAGCGATGAAGGTCAAGAACATCCGCATTCACAACCGGCCCGCCTACAATTCCGAAGTCCACGCCACGCGTGACATGGGAGTGGGCGAGCTCAATAACTGCTACGAGGACGCAGAACTGGCCGACACGATTATGGTTGTGGGAGCCAATCCGCTCGAAACCCAGACCAATTATTTCCTCAACCATTGGGTTCCCAACCTCCGCGGCACCTCGCTGTCCAAAAAAGGCGACCAGTTGCCTGACGAAACGCACGAGCGCGGCCGCATCGTGATCGTCGATCCACGCCGCACCGTTACCGTGGCAGCCTGCGAGGCCGAGGCAGGTGCCGACAACGTCCTGCACCTGCAGATCAAGTCAGGTACCGACCTGGCGCTCTTTAATGCCCTGTTCACCGAGATCGTCGAACAGGGTTGGATCGATCAGGCCTTCATCGACGCTTCCACGGCAACCGAGCCCGGTGAGGGAAATGACGATCCCAACGGGTGGCCGGCCATCCTCACGAACTTTGCCTCTGCGGCAGAGGGCAACAGGATGTCGGTCGAGGACGCGGCCGAGATCACCGGCCTCACCCCTGACGACATCCGGAAGGCGGCAAGATGGATTGCCGAGCCCAAGGAGGGCGGCGCCCGGCGGCGTACGATGTTCGCCTATGAGAAGGGCCTGATCTGGGGCAACGACAATTACAGGACAAACGGCGCGCTGGTGAACATCGCGCTGGCAACCGGCAATGTCGGCAGGCCGGGAGGGGGCGTAGTACGATTGGGCGGTCACCAGGAAGGCTATGTCCGCCCAGGCGATTCCCATGTCGGGCGGCCGGCGGCCTACGTCGACAAACTGCTGATCGAGGGCGAGGGCGGCGTTCACCACATTTGGGGATGCGACCATTACAAGACCACGCTCAACGCGGCCGAGTTCAAACGCGTGTACAAACAGCGCACCGACAAAGTGAAGGACGCAATGAATTCGGTACCATACGGCGATCGTGACGCGATGGTAGATGCCATCGTGGCGGCTATCGAGGACGGCGGTCTGTTCGCCGTCGATGTTGACATCGTCCCCACCAAGATCGGCGAAGCCTGCCACGTCGTGCTGCCGGCGGCGACCAGCGGCGAGATGAACCTGACCTCGATGAACGGCGAGCGGCGGATGCGCTTGACGGAGCGCTATATGGATCCTCCGGGGCAATCCATGCCGGACTGTCTGATCGCCGCGCGCTTGGCCAATCATATGCAGCGTGTCTTCGAGGACATGGGGGAAAGCGATCTAGCGGCTAATTTCGACGGCTTCGACTGGCAGACCGAAGAGGACGCTTTCATGGACGGCTACAACGTCAATGCCGAAGGCGGAGAGCACGTCACCTATGAACGGCTTAAGGCCATGGGCAACAACGGCTTCCAGGAACCCGCGACAGGTTTCGAAAACGGAGCGATCGTCGGAACGCAGCGTCTATATGCCGATGGGGTGTTCGGAACCGAGGACGGCAAGGCGCGGTTCCTGCTTGCCGAGTGGCGGGGCCTGCAAGCCCCCGGAAAGGCCGAACAGCAGGCAAACTATGATTTCCTTATCAACAATGGCCGCGCCAACCAGGTATGGCAATCCGCTTACCTCGATGTCGACAATGACTTCGTCATGGATCGTTGGCCTTTCCCGTTCATCGAGATGAATCCCGAAGACATGACCAATATCGGTGTGGGTGAGGGGGATATCGTCGAGGTCTATAACGATGCCGGTTCGACGCAGGCAATGGTATATCCCACGCCCTCGGCAAGACCGGGCGAGACCTTCATGCTGTTCGGATATCCGACCGGGGTGCAGGGCAACGTGACGAGCGCGGGGACGAACGAGCTGATGATCCCGAACTACAAGCAGACATGGGGCAACATCCGCAAGATTGCCGACGCGCCGGCATCGGTCGCCCACCTGTCGTTCAAGTCCAAGGAGTATTCCGTCGGCTGACCGCGCGTCGGCCGACTCTCGACTCCATTCGCCTGCAGCCAAACCGGAGTTTCCCTTGTCCGTAAATCGCACGATCACCGGATTGCTGTTGATTGCAGCATCCATCCAACCCTCCCTCGCTCAAGATGTGGAGGCGGGACGACAGGTATTCGCCCGTTGCCAGGCCTGCCACAGCGCCGAGACAACCGACAATCGTCTGGGGCCTCACTTGAACGGTGTGATCGGCCGGCCCGTCGGGGCGGTCGAGGGGTTCGCGTATTCGGAACCGATGCTCGGTGCTGCCGAGGAGGGACTAGTCTGGGATGACGATAATCTCAGTGCGTTCCTCGCCGACCCAGCCGGGTTCCTCCCCGGAACGAAAATGGTGTTTCCGGGACTGACGGATGAGGCGGACGTGACCAACCTTCTCGCCTACCTTGCGAGCGTGGCGTCCTAGTTCCATGACGGCCCCGATCCGAGCTCGGGATTGTAGCGCAGGAGCCACCGATCGGGTCCTGAGCGTGGACACGGCGACAGCAATGGTGAACGGCATGGCCGGCCCGATCACGGAGAGCGAGCTGGTCGGTCTGCTCGACGGGGTAGGGCGGGTCCTCGCATTGCCGGTCGTCTCCGAAGTGGACCTACCGTCTTTCGACAACTCCGCCATGGACGGTTATGCCATCGGGGGCGGCGCGATGGCGGCCAACGACGCCCGATCGTTCCGGATTGCGGGCCGGATCCCCGCCGGTAGTGATGCGCCTCTATCGTTGGCGGTCGGCACTGCCGCCCGTATCTTTACGGGCGCCCCGATACCGCAAGGATGCACGGCGGTTGTCATGCAGGAGCGTTGTCACGTTGATGGAGAGTTTGTCGTCATTGATGGCAAACCTTCCCCCGGCTCGAACATTCGCCGGAAGGGAGAATATGTCGCCCGGGGTGCCACGCTATTTTGCGAAGGCCGCGTCTTGGCCCCTCAGGATGTGACGCTGTTGGCCGCCAGCGGCATTGCCGGGATACCCGTCCTTCGTCGAGTCCGTGCGGGAATACTCACGACCGGTGACGAACTGATCGAGCCCGGCGCACCGCTTCGGCACGGCCGCATCTACAATTCGAACCGCATCATGGTTCAGGCGGCTCTGCGTGGGTTGCCTTGGATCGAGTGCCGCGACGTCGGCTCCGTTCCCGACGATCGCTCGCTGCTACGCCGAGCCATGAGCGAGGCACTACAGGATCTGGATGTTCTCGTCACGACCGGAGGCGTGTCTGCGGGGGAGGAGGATCACGTGACCGATCTGCTGGCGGAACTCGGCGGCAGGTGGCACGGGATGAAAGTGGCCATGCGCCCCGGAAAGCCACTCAAGTTCGGCACGTTGGGCACCAAGCTGATCTTCGGTTTGCCGGGCAACCCCAACGCAGCTTTCGTGACCTTTCGCAAGTTCGTTCTTCCTGCCCTTCGCGTCCTCGCCGGAGCAAACGGGCAAGCCACTATCCGCAAGGGATTGGCGAACTTCACTTATCGTAAGAAGCTTGGGCGCACGGAATTCGTACCCGTTCGCGCGGCCGCAGCGACCGCTGGTGACGTGCCAATTCTCGAGATGCTGGGAGTCGGATCGTCGGCCGACGTGTCCGCCATGGCGTGGGCAGACGGTCTCGCCGAGCTGCATGCCGATGCGGAGGTTATCCGACCCGGCGACACCCTTGAATACGACCCGTTCTGACGACCTGTTGCTTCAGGCCTTCGAGCGCACCCGCATCACCAACGTAAGCGCTTTTCCGCAGTGAGGCTGCGTACTGCTCCGCTATAGGCGCGGACGGACAAGACACGACTCGTAATGCACAGGTCGTATTCCAAAGTCTCTATATTAATCAATGGTTTATACTGTCATTGAACTGTCATGAAAATGACATTAAAACGTTGGGCGTGGTTCCTAGGTTGCCCTCGTTTCCGGGATGGAGCCGAAAAAGAGATCAGTCCGGTTTCATCCAACCTTGGGGGCTCACGCCCGGACGCTTCTGACACAGAGGAAGATCAGACATGAAAACCGCACTCTACGCCGGCGCTGCGCTGGCTGTGGTCGCCGCCCTTGGCGCCACTTCCGCGCAGGCCCAGACCCGCGACCAGATTCGCATCGTTGGTTCCTCGACGGTGTTCCCTTACACCCAGGCAGTTTCCGAGCAGTTCGCTGCCGCAACCGGTGGTGCCGCTCCTGTTGTTGAATCGACCGGTACCGGCGGTGGCATGCAGATCTTCTGCGGCGGCGTCGGCGTCGATCACCCCGATATCACTGGCGCCTCGCGTGCCATGACCGAAGGTGAATATCAGACTTGCCTCGATAATGGCGTTGACTCGATTACCGAAGTTCTCATCGGCTTTGACGGGCTGTCGGTCGCCCATTCGCAGAATGCCCCGGAAATGGACCTTACCAAGGCCCAGCTCTTCCAGGCCCTGGCCGCTGAAGTTGAGGTCGATGGCGAAATCGTCGCCAATCCGTACACCAACTGGTCCGAAATCGATCCTTCGCTTCCGGACATGGAAATCACCGTTTTCGGCCCCCCGCCGACCTCGGGCACCCGCGACGCTTTCGTCGAGCTGGTCATGCTCGAAGGTTGCGAGACGTTCGAAGCGATCGCCGCTCTGGACGAAGACGCGATGGAAGAAACCTGCTCGCGCATGCGCCAAGACGGCCCTTTCGTGGAAGCCGGTGAAAACGACAACCTGATCGTTCAGCGTCTGAATGCCGACGAGAACGCCCTGGGCATCTTCGGTTACTCGTTCCTGTATGAAAACCAGGATACCCTGAAGGCCGTGGCTATCGAAGGCGTCCTGCCTGAGCCCGCCACTATCGCTGACGGTTCTTACGGCGTTTCGCGCCCGCTGTTCTTCTACATCAAGAACGCGCACCGCGGCGTCATCCCCGGTCTTGAAGAATTCGTGACGGAATACGTTTCCGAAGCGTCCTTCGGTCCGGGCGGTTACCTCGAAGAGCGTGGTCTGATCCCGCTTTCCGATGAAGAGCGTGAAGCCACCCGCACCGCAGTTGCGGACGGCGAACACTTCACTCGCTACGAATAATCTACCGAAACCGGCGCCGGTCCTTGGACCGGCGCCACTTCAAAGGTCACAAGGCGGGAGACCAAAGTGCTCGGTTACGTTCTACTAGCAATAATCGTCTTCTCCCTGGTCGCCTTTTACGTCGGAAGGGACGCCGGCAACCGCTTTGCGGCGGCGAACGGTCCCGACACTCACTCTCTTCCGGGCTATCACGGCGCTTTCGTAGCCATCTGGGTCGGCATTCCGACCCTCGTGCTCGTGTTGCTTTGGCTTGCGTTCCAGAACTCGGTCATCGAAGGGCTGCTCGTCTCGGGTCTGCCCGCCGAGCTCACGGACGGTCGGTCGGCCGCTCAGGTCAGACTGCTCGTGGCCGAGATCAAGAACGTCGCGGCAGGTATGGTTTTCGGCACGCCCGATCAGGCCATTCTCGACGCTGCGGCTACACTCAATCGCTGGCAGGAGATCGCGAGTTGGGCGATGGCGGTCGTCGCAATCGCCCTGATGCTGATCTGTGCATTCGTCGCCTATACGAGATTGCACCATCGGTTCCGCGCTCGCACCAATGTCGAGCGGTTTCTCACCGGTTTCATGATCGCCTGTTCCATCGTTGCCATCGTCACGACGATAGGGATCATCGTGTCGCTTGTTTTCGAGGCCATGCGCTTCTTTGCGATGGTCCCCGCGCATGAATTCTTCTTCGGCCTCAACTGGGAGCCGCAAATCCCCATTCGCGAGGACCAGATCGCAGGAGCGGGCGCGTTCGGTGCTGTTCCCGTGTTCCTCGGGACATTGGTGATCGCCACTATCGCCATGCTGGTCGCCACACCCATCGGCATTTTCACCGCTATCTATCTGGTGGAGTATGCGGGCGACGCCGTTCGCAATACCGTTAAGCCGATCCTTGAGATCCTCGCCGGGGTTCCCACGGTGGTCTATGGATTTTTCGCGGTGCTTACGGTCGCTCCCGCTATCCGACAGGCGGGCAATCTGCTCGGCCTGGCGACGTCGCCCAACTCGGCGCTTGCTGCTGGTGGCGTGATGGGCATCATGATCATTCCCTTCATCTCGTCACTGTCCGACGATGCACTGCGTGCCGTGCCGCGTTCGCTGCGCGACGGGTCGTTGGCCATGGGCGCGACCCGGGCCGAAACCATAACCAAGGTTCTGCTGCCTGCGGCCCTTCCGGGTATTATGGGCGGCATCCTTTTGGCGCTTTCGCGTGCCATCGGCGAAACCATGATTGTGGTTATGGCCGCAGGGCTGATAGCGACGCTCAACATCAACCCGCTCGACTCGGTCACCACCGTTACGGTGCAGATCGTGACCCTCTTGATTGGCGACACCGCGTTTGACAGCCCCAAGACGCTCGCAGCCTTCGCGCTCGGCCTCGTCCTGTTCATCGTCACGCTGTGTCTAAACATCATCGCGCTCACCATCGTGCGCAAATACCGCGAACAATATGACTGAGGAACGCAACATGGCCGAGATCGCGACCCCGAGCCTCAGCACAACCGATCCCGATTACCGCGCCGCCTTGCGCCGCCGCCGTAACGCCGCCGACCTGCGGCTGCGTCTGTACGGCATCGCAGCCATCACGGTAGCCATAGGCTTGTTGGCAATCCTCATTTTCACGCTGGTGCTCGGCGGCTACCAAGCGTTCACCCAGACGCACGTGCGGGTGGACTTCCCGATTTCCGAAGAGAACGTCGATGCCGAAGACATTGCCGCCGGCAACTGGCGCGCGGTGACCTCTGAAGCGGTTGAGATGCTTTTCCCGGAGCTCGAGGATCCCGCGCAGCTTCGCACGGCCGGGCAAATCCTAACCAACAACACCCAGTTTCTGGTCCGCGATGCCGTGTTGCGTAATCCTTCGGTGATCGGCGACACGCTAACCCTCGAAGTTCCGGCTTCGGACCCTTATGACCAGCTTAGCAAGGGCGTAATTGATCGCGATCTGCCGGAGACCAGGCGCCGCGTGTCTGACGAGCAGATCGCTCTGTTCGATCATTTGGCGACCGAAGGTCGGGTGAGCAAACCCTTCAATTGGGGCTTGTTCTTCAATGCCGACAGCCGCTTTCCTGAATTGGCCGGTCTCGCGGGGGCGATCACCGGGTCCTTCTATGCACTGCTGGTCTGCTTCGTCATCAGCTTCCCCGTAGGCATCGCCGCGGCGATCTATCTCGAAGAATTCGCGCCCAAGAACCGGCTGACGGATATCATCGAGGTCAACATCAACAATCTGGCGGCGGTGCCATCCATCGTATTCGGGCTGCTCGGTCTGGCGGTGTTCCTGCAGGTCTTCGGCCTGCCGCGTTCGGCGCCTTTGGTCGGCGGACTAGTGTTGGCGCTAATGACCCTGCCCACCATCATCATTGTCACGCGCAATTCGCTCAAGGCCGTTCCCCCTTCGATCCGGGAAGCAGCTTTGGGTATGGGTGCCTCCCGGCACCAGGTGATCCTTCATCACGTACTGCCACTCGCGATCCCGGGCATCCTCACGGGAACCATCATTGGTCTAGCCCAGGCACTGGGGGAAACCGCGCCGCTTTTGCTTATCGGCATGAACGCCTTTATCACGAGTCCTCCGGGGGGGCTGATGGAAGCCTCGACGGCGCTCCCGACCCAAATCTTCATCTGGGCCGACAGCCCGGAACGCGGCTTCGTAGCGCGCACGTCCGCCGGCATCCTGGTGTTGCTTGGCTTCCTCATTGTGATGAACGGCATTGCGATCTTTCTCCGCCAACGCCTGCAGCGCACCTGGTAACCCAACAAGGATTGTTCGACTATGGCTACCGCCGCTCCTGCGCAAAACTCTATTCACCAGACCGTGCGCACCGCCGATCCCAACGCCAACCCGACCAAGGTCAATGCCAAAGACGTGTCAGTGTTCTACGGCGAAAAGCAGGCGCTGTTCGACGTCTCGATCGACATCCCTGAAAAGTCGGTTTCCGCCTTTATCGGCCCGTCGGGCTGCGGCAAGTCCACCTTCCTGCGGTGCATCAACCGCATGAATGACACCATCGAGGGGTGCCGGGTGACCGGTGACATCTCGCTCGACAAGGACAGCCTTTACGATCCGTCCCTAGACGTCGTCGAGCTGCGCGCCCGGATCGGTATGGTGTTTCAAAAGCCCAACCCCTTCCCTAAGTCGATTTTCGAGAACGTCGCTTATGGTCCCAAGATCCACGGGCTGGCCCGCAATAAGACCGATCTTGAGGAAATCGTAGTGACCTCGCTGCAGAAGGCCGGGCTGTTCGAAGAGGTCAAGGACCGGCTTCACCAGCCCGGCACCGGTCTTTCGGGCGGCCAGCAGCAGCGCCTGTGCATCGCGCGCGCCATCGCCGTGGGCCCGGAAGTGATCCTTATGGACGAGCCTTGCTCGGCGCTCGATCCGATCGCCACGGCGATCATCGAGGAACTGATCGACGAACTGCGCACTAACTATACCATCGTTATCGTCACCCACTCCATGCAGCAGGCCGCCCGCGTGTCGCAAAAGACGGCGTTCTTCCATCTTGGCAAGCTGATCGAAGAAGGGCCGACCGAAGAGATTTTCACCAATCCGCGGGAAAAGCGCACGCAGGATTATATCACCGGCCGTATCGGCTAAGGAGGAAGACCAGATGCCCCCGTCGACAGAACACATCGTCACCTCCTACGAAGACGAACTCACCGAACTGGCCCGCTCGATTTCCGAAATGGGTGGGCTCGTCGAAAAGGCTATCGTCAATGCCACCGAAGCGTTGATCCGCTCGGACGGCGACCTCGCGCTCGCTACCGTCGCCGGCGACAAGAAGATCGACGCCATGCAGGCCCAGATCGACGACCTTGCGGTTTCGATCATCGCCCGCCGCCAGCCCATGGCGCAGGATCTGCGTCTGGTGATCGCCTCGATCCACGTCGCCAACGATCTCGAACGCATCGGCGACATGGCCAAATCCACGGCGCGCCGCTCGACCCAGATCGAGGGGCTCGCCATGTCGGTGCAGTTCAAGAACGGGCTGCGTCACATGGGCGAGCTTGCCCTGCGCCAGGTCAAGCTCTCGCTCGACGCCTTCGCCGCGCGCGACAAGGATATGGCCGTCGATGTCGTCGAACGCGACACCGAGGTCGACGCCCTCTATGTCTCGCTGTTCCGCGAGCTTCTAACCTACATGATGGAAGATCCGCGCAACATTACCATGTGCACGCACCTTCTGTTCTGCGGCAAGAACCTCGAACGCGTCGGCGACCATTCCACCAACATCGCCGAACAGGCCTATTTCCTGGCCACCGGCAAGTCTCTGGCTGCCGATGCCGAGGACGTAAAGCGCGAGCAGATCAAGGGCTGACCATATGACGCCACAGGTTCTTGTCGTCGAAGACGAAGCCGATCTCGTCGAACTGCTGCGTTACAATCTCGAGGCCGAAAATTTCTCGGTTTCCACCGCCGAAGACTCCGAAGAGGCGATGCTGCGTATCGCCGAGGCGAAGCCTGACATCATCCTGCTCGACTGGATGCTGCCGGGAGCTTCGGGCATCGAGATCTGCCGCCGTATCCGCGCGCGTACCGACACCACACATATTCCCATCATCATGCTCACCGCCCGCGGTGAGGAGGAGGAGCGGGTGCGCGGGCTCGCGACCGGGGCTGACGACTATGTCGTCAAGCCCTTCTCGCTGCCCGAACTGATGGCGCGCATCAATGCACTGCTGCGCCGCTCCAACCCTCAGCTCATCGCGGCCGTGCTCAAGGCCGGCGATATCGAACTCGACAGGACCACGCACCGCGTGCGGCGCTCGGGCAAGGAGGTCCATCTCGGCCCTACCGAATATCGCCTGCTCGAATATCTGATGGGCAATCCCGGCCGCGTCTATTCGCGCGAGCAGTTGCTGGATGGGGTCTGGGGCACGGACGTATACGTCGACGAACGCACAGTCGATGTGCATGTCGGCCGCCTGCGCAAGGCCATCAACAAGGGCCGCGCCAAGGACCCCATCCGCACCGTGCGCGGGGCGGGCTATGCGTTCGATGAACAATTCCTACGAGCCTGAGCGGAGGTCGCGTGATCCGCTGATCGACGAACTGTTCGTAGAAGGTTCGTTGACCCAGGCGGAGCGCAATCGAATCCACACTTTCCTGAGCGGAGCGCATTGCCGCAATCTTCCCGCTCGTGAACGTCGTCTCAGCGATGTCGCCAAGGCACTCCAGTTCATCAACAAGACAAGGCGGCATTCATTGTCGCCGCAATTGTTGATGATTTTGACGTACTGCGCCGAAGAATGCGGCCAAGATTACTTCTTGCCCTTGCAGTCGGATTTCTCCATTGGCGAAAAGGTCGCCCTTCGTAGAAGGGAATACGACCGGCGTAGGGAACACGACAGTCTCATCATCCGATTGCACGACACTGAGGGTAAGTCGTTTCCGGAGATCGGCTCGATGTTCGGTCGCACGGCCGGGCACACGAACCGTCTGTACGTTCGCGAAATCGAGCTGCGGCGGCTGGAGGCCGAGTTGCGCAGAAGCAAACCACACCACAGCACCGATCGGCAAGTCGACGGCAATGTCGAGAAGAGGTGATCCCGTTGGTCATGCACGGGTTGACACCGGGCATTATATCGGAATAACTCGATACATGGATACGAATTCTGCACTCAAAGCCTTTGATGCCCTATCGCAAGTCACGCGACTCGAAATCTTTCGCGTTCTCGTAAAGGTCGGCGAGGAGGGAATGCCCGCCGGCGAAATCGCCGAAGCGGTGAAGGGCCGTCAGAACACCGTGTCCAGCCACCTTGCTGCCCTCAGCCGCGCTGGCCTCGTCGCGTCCGAACGCGAGGGGCGCATTATCCGCTATCGGGCCAGCTTCCGCGCAGCAGGCGAACTCGTAGCCTTCTTGCTTGAGGACTGCTGCAGTGGCCGTCCGGAAGTCTGCGCTCCTCTTGCCGCCAATCTCGCCTGCCTGCAAACGTCCGCCACGGAGCCCTGTTGTGACTGAACCCTACAACGTCCTGTTTCTTTGCACGGGCAATTCCGCCCGTTCGATCATTGCCGAAGCCCTGCTCAACCGTGACGGGGAAGGGCGCTTCAAGGCCTTTTCAGCGGGCAGCCATCCCAAGGGAAGGGTCCATCCTTTTACCTTGGAGTTGCTCGGGAGCATGGGGATTGATACGGGTTTTGCGCGCTCCAAGAGCTGGGACGAATTCGCCGTAACCGGCGCGCAAGAGTTCGATTTAATCTTCACGGTGTGTGACGACGCGGCAAATGAGCCTTGTCCGGTTTGGCCCGGCCATCCCATGACTGCCCACTGGGGTGTACCTGATCCGGCAACAGCCGAGGGTACCGACGCAGAAAAGCACCTGGCATTCGCTGAAGCCGCGCGGCTTTTGGGCAATCGCATATCGCTACTGCTCAATCTCCCACTCGCCAGCCTCGACCGCCTGGCGCTCAAATCCAAACTCGACGCCATCGGCAAGTCGGGGGACTGATCGGCTATGACTTTCGACACAACCGCGCCCGCGCCTGCGGGCGGCATCGGCTTTTTCGAAAAGTGGCTTTCGGTCTGGGTGGCAGCTTGCATCGTCGCCGGTATCGTGTTCGGCAACCTCTTCCCGGACCTGTTCGCCGTTCTGGCCGGATTAGAATACGCCTCGGTCAATTTGGTCGTCGCCGTGCTCATCTGGGCGATGGTCTACCCCATGATGGTGGCTGTCGATTTCACCTCCATCGGCCAGGTCGGCCGCCAGCCCAAGGGGTTGATCCTCACCCTTGCGGTCAACTGGCTCATCAAGCCGTTCACCATGGCGCTCCTGGGCGTCCTGTTCTTCAACTTCCTGTTCGCGCCGCTCGTCGATCCCGCCGACGCCCAGCAGTACATTGCCGGACTGATTCTGCTTGGCGCCGCCCCTTGCACGGCCATGGTGTTCGTCTGGTCGCAACTGACCAAGGGAGACCCCAACTACACGCTCGTTCAGGTCTCGGTGAACGACGCAATCATGGTCGTTGCGTTTGCCCCGATCGTCGCCTTGCTTCTGGGTCTCACCGAACTCACCGTGCCTTGGGAGACTCTGTTGCTCTCGGTCGGGCTCTACGTCATCATCCCGCTCGTCGCCGGCGCCATCACGCGTCAGGTTCTCCTGCGCGGCACCCCGTCCGACACACGCCGCATCGACCGATTCAACGCCCGCATCAAGCCAGCTTCCGTCATTGGGCTGCTCGCGACCGTCGTGCTGCTGTTCGGCTTCCAGGGTGAAACGATCCTGGCCAACCCGCTGGTGATCCTTCTGATCGCCATTCCTTTGCTCATCCAATCGTATGGCATTTTCACCATAACTTATTGGGCGGCCTGGAAATGGAAGGTGCCTTTCTCGATCGCCGCCCCGTGCGCCCTTATCGGCACCTCGAACTTTTTCGAGCTCGCCGTGGCGGTAGCCATTTCACTGTTCGGGCTCAATTCGGGTGCCGCGCTCGCCACCGTGGTTGGCGTTCTCGTCGAGGTGCCCGTGATGCTTTCGCTCGTTGCCTTTGCCAACCGCACTCGAAACCGTTTCGAGGCCTGAAATGACCGTCACCATCTACCACAATCCCGACTGCGGCACCTCGCGCAACACGCTTTCCATGATCCGGCAGTCCGGCGAGGAACCGGTGATCATCGAATACCTCAAGACGCCGCCCAGCCGCGAAACTCTAGCTGAAATGATCGAACGATCCGGCCTCTCGATCCGCGACGCCATGCGCAAGAAAGAGGCCCCGTATACGGAACTCGGCCTGGGCGACCCCGCCGTCACGGACGATCAATTGCTCGACGCCATGCTGGCCCACCCGATCCTGATCAACCGCCCCTTCGTCGTGACACCGAAGGGCGTGCGCCAATGCCGTCCCTCAGAAAGGGTGCTTGATATCCTGCTTAACCCCGATATCGGCCCATTCACCAAGGAAGACGGCGAAGTGGTGATCGACGAGAACGGAAAGCGCCTTGTCTGAAATCGATACCTTCCCCGCGCTCGACGAGGAACAGTTCCGGTCTATCGACGAAACGGCCCTCATTTCGCCCCAACATAAGACCCACGCCCCACGCATTCTGCTCCTCTATGGTTCCCTGCGCGAGCGCTCCTATTCGCGCTTCGCGACACAGGAGGCCGCACGCATCCTTCGTCGGTTAGGCGCCGAAACGCGGATATTCAATCCAGAGGGCCTGCCCCTTCCGGACGGCGCTCCCAATGATCACCCCAAGGTGGCCGAACTGCGGGAGCTCGCGCTATGGTCCGAAGGCATGGTCTGGTGTTCGCCCGAGCGCCATGGAGCCATGACCGGTGTGATGAAGTCCCAGATCGACTGGCTCCCGCTCTCGATGGGCGGCATCCGACCCACCCAGGGGCGCACGCTCGCGGTCATGCAGGTCAACGGCGGTAGCCAGTCCTTCAACGCGGTCAACCAGCTTCGGGTGCTCGGGCGCTGGATGCGGATGGTGACCATCCCCAACCAGTCCTCGGTACCCAAGGCCTTCAACGAGTTCGACGAAGCCGGCCGCATGAAGCCCTCGCCCTTCTACAACAGGATCGTCGACGTGATGGAGGAACTGGTGAAGTTCACGCTACTGGTCCGCGACCGCGCCGACTATCTGGTCGATCGATACTCCGAGCGGGTGGAAAGCGCGGAGGCGGTGTCGAAGAGGGTTAATCAGAAGGGCCAGTAGGAAGGCCCTGGCTCGCCGCGAATTGCCAGTTGCCGAAGTGGACCAGCATTCCATTCGAGATCGGCGGGTCCTCGTGAACGGCCAGCACTGCGTTAAGGAGTCCCGATATTGTTTTGTTTGTCATTTGAGGCGAGCCAGTCTGACGCCGAGACAGCCGAATGCCCCGTTCACAGTTGCGAGCGTGAGATCTGGCAAAAACTCATTTTCCGCTTCTAGGGCCTGAACGAGCGCTCTTCCTGATAGTCGTCCGGCGCTTCGTAGTCCCAGTCGGCGCCGAATGGCCTATTTAGGATGTCGAGAACCTCGGGTGCACTGAAGATCCGGTTCCGCTTGTAACCGGTGCGCTCGGACAGAATGTTCGCCTCGATCAATTGGTCTATGCCGGCCTTTGCCGCGTTGAAGCTCACGCCGAGAATGCTGGCCATTCGACCAATCGTCGTAACGGGATAGTGGGGCAGGACGTCGAGCATCAGCGCCGCAGCCGAATTCGCCCGGAACCGCCGCCTGTCGAGCCACATCGTATGGAGGCGTTCGAGAGCATTCCGGGTCGTCATCAATTCTTTCTCGCTCGCAACGACCGCTTGCGAGAAATAACCCGCCAGCGGAGCGAACTCTAGCCGCTGCTGCGCCTGCTTGAGGCCGTCGTAATAGGCTTGCCTATTTGCATCGATGTATCCCGACATATAGATCGGCGTCAATTTCTCTGCAGCCATCATCAACGGCAGCAGCAGGCGCCCAACGCGGCCGTTGCCGTCTCGGAACGGGTGAACCGCTTCGAAATGGGCATGGGCGATCGCCATTCGCATCATGAGCGGTTGGGTGAGCACATGCTCTCCATTGTCCCGCAGGTAATCGACCAATTCGTGCAGGCACGGTTCGATGTCGTCGGGTGGAGCGGGATTGTAGGTCGAGTTTTCTATGCCTCGCCCCCCGCCGATCCACACGACTCGCGTCCGGAACTGCCCCGGCTCATCATCGTAATGGTCGTCATCCTTCATCACCGAAGCATGCAATTCCCGGAACAAGTCGATGGTGAAAACGTCCGGTCCGAGTTCAGATGCTCGCGCGAGAACGGTATCGAGAACGCGGGCATATCCTCTTACCTGGAGAGCGGCTGATTGCGCGTCCTCATCCTGTTCTTCGACCGATAGGAGTTCATCCAGGGTGCTGTTCGTACCTTCGATCGACGAACTACTGACGGCCTCTTTGCGAGAGAGCACGCGACTAAGCACGTAGGGATCATGATACTCTTGCGCCATGACCTCAATGCGCGCCATCGCGGCGACCGCTTCATGCTGCACCTTGGCGAAGGTGCCCAGACCAACGGACCGGGTCTCCGGTGGCGGCGGAACCATACCATAATGGGATTCGAATGGAGGCGGATAACGTGTAAGCCGCTCACGGACGGCTCCGACCAATGCATCGCGCTTCATCGATAACCTTCAACAAGCAGCCTCGGTTGGTATTCATATTGAGGGTTTTTGGTGAAAAGTTCAATAAGCAAACTTTAACGCATGAGTGTTGAAGGTTCTCGGTGTGCGACCCTACGATCACCGAGTGCTGGAGACCTGACTGGTGGAAGTGGCGGCACGACATTGTCATCGACGCAGTACCGGTGATCTCTACCGCGACGAAGGTCGCCGGGTCTTGCTTGCTCGCGCGATGCAGCCAACTTCCCACAATGTATCTACAGGTACGAAAAAAGCACCGTTGCAGTCCCGGCAGCGGGATAACCAGTTACGCTCAACAAGGATTTGAAAGAACTCGGTCTTATTAAGCCCCGATGAGGCCAGACAGAAGTCGATATCGCGGTAATCGGTTCGCCAAATATCGGTAACCGGATACCCAAGCGCTTTGCCGAGGCGCCGTGCCAACAATGATGAGAGGACTTTCCCCTCGTCGAGATGCAGAGCTACCAGATCGGCTATAAATCCAAGAGCGCGAATTGGCTCCCGCGGACACAAGATGCCCTGTGTCCTCCGGAAGGCTTCGACAATCCCGGTGGGGATGTTCGCCGAAAGGTCATCACACCGAAGCCAACCGAAGCCCGCCTCCGCCCACTCCACGAGTTCGAGTTCACTTTCAGGCAGTGGGTGTTTGGTGGCGAAGCCCTTCGCCAATAGGGCGCCGATAGCTCTCACAACGTCGACCACCAAGTCGACGGGCAGCGGGTCCAGAATGGAGCAGGTGATGCGCTCCCGACGTCCGAGCCGACCCAGAAGGTACAGTTGGCAAGGCAAATCTTTTGGTTCGGGCGTTATAGTTGGAGATGCGATGACGTCTTCGGCAGGGCACCGATCGCACGACGCCAAATGGCGATCGTTCCACGTCAGAGGTTGGCCGCAATCACATTGGCTGACGAGCGGTCCATGCTCGGGACAATCTGATATGAAATCCAGTTCCCACTCGAAAGGAGCGGCAGGCATGGAAGCCAAACAATGTTTGCACACGCGGCGGTGAAACTTGCTCGTTTTCGTCAACTGTATGCGATGACCGGAAAAGTCGACATCGTGTTTGGTCCAAATTCCCGGCAGCGTCGCGAGCTCGTCCTGTCGCAAACCTAAAGCAGCAGCCACCTCGTCGGGCTGCGACCGTGCCAACAATCGGGGCCCGGTAAGGCCGACCCTTTTCAAGAAATCGCGCTGCCGCGGCCACCCGTTCTCCATGCAGGCACGGATTGCATAGCTTCGGGCGCTCTCGAACGCCATGGGCTCGATGATCACGGACGGATTGCGCTGCCGGGGCGTCATGACAAACGCCTCCCGCCGCCACCCACCTCGTCGTTGAACGGGTTATGGTGGTCCGCCAAGTCCATCTCGTACGTCACGACATCCCTGAGCACCTTGCGGTCGATAGCGGGGAGGTTTCGATGGATGGCGTAGTCGGTTGCTTCCTGAAGGAGAGTTTTCGCAACGCCGATTACGCCCTGGCTGTAGTGCCACATGGGTTCGGCTATGTCGCGTTCGTCGATAGCGCTCTCACGATCAAACGGTAGATGAGCCTTCATCTCCCGCATGAAAGTAACGAATGCGGATTGCGAGACATCTGCGTTCTCGTCGTCCCAGGGGGGACAGGGCAGGGGTTCGAAGATGTGGCGCTTCGTCGTGAGGTCCGCAGTCTGCTTGTCCGAGGACAAAACCTCCAGCGTACCCTCGATGCCTGCAGCAGCCACTTCAGTATGCCCGGTCTTGCACAACGCTTTGAACAAGACGACTGCCTGGTTCCTGGCCGCGCCCGTCACCCGACCGATCTCTTGAACATCATCGAATATTACCAATTTGACGCCCTTGCCGCGCAACTGCCGAGTGAAAAAAGCGGTCATCTCGTTCAAGTTGCTAAATCTCGGAGGGTCCTCGTCCCGAGCGAGTGCTCGCGCCACATGGGTGCCGAGTGCCTTAACCGTCGGATTCTCATGTATTTCGATCCTCATGACGGGGTGCTTCAACCTGCCATTCGCGTCCTGCACCGTGACGTACGACACGTCGGCGACCTCAGGAAAGTCGTTCTCTCCCGGCTTCACGTTCTCGACAAATCCGCCGAGCTGCTGAGCCTTCTGGATCATGAATATCTTCTGTGCCGTGCTTTTACCGACGTGGGTTGGACCGACTATCGCGTAAATGTTTCCTTGCGTACTCGTACCCGCACGTCGGAACATGCTCTCAAGGCCGGCAACGATACGCCGCGTAATGTGCAGTGAGGTCATGCCGTGGCCCACCGCCATATTGCGCTCGAAGGGGGTCATGCTTGCATACTGGCCTGTCATAATTTGAACGGTCCCTCTGGCAGCGACGGCAACTCCGAGTGACTCTCGGGTTCGGGGTGAGGCTTACTCTCTTGGCTGGACGCGATGTTTTCCGATGCTAAAACGACCGAGACCGGCAACTTGGCGTTCGGGTTGGGAACGTCGGGAGAAAAGCCGGTTGATTGGGGTAGAGCAGGGACCTGCTCACCGGCCCGGGCGGCCGCGTCGATCGAGTGCTCTATGGCTCTTGATGCCGGCCCCGGTCGTGCGTAGGCGCCTCCGAGCTTGTTATAGGTCTCGAAGTCGTGTCGGATACTCATGTTGTGGCCGGAGAATTCACGAGACAAGCTGACGGATTGGTCAACCGGCGGAATAGCGAGGTTCGCGCCGGCCTTTGTCGGAGGAGAGGTAACGACTTTCGCGCGCCGCGGCTTGCCCCGCCTCACGTCGTTTGCCATGACCTGGTTGACACGACCGTCTCTCGCTTTCCTGCGTTGGTCCGGCGTGGCCTTGTTGCGTTTGGCTTCGCGATGCTTTGCCAAGGCTTGATCGTGGCTGAGATTGAGGCCTGCGAATCTGCCTTGGAGGTAGCCTTCGACATGACCTGCACCAGTCAATTGCCCGACGAGGATGACGTCCGGCTGGTACCGGGGAATGAATACTACGACGTCGACATTCCCGCCCGCTTCGAAAAACATTTGCGTCAGCTCGGGGGATCTGTACTTCAGGCCGTTGAGCTTGATGCCATGTACCGTTAGCTTTGCCGACACCGGCTTACCCGGGAAAAGGCTGGGGTCCGGTGGCATCTTCCAGGCGAGCGTCTGATCCATGAGGCGCTTAAACCGATGAATCCGGATTTCGCCGGTGCCGGGTTCGATTTGCTGGTTGTAGTAATCCACGACATAGGCTACCGCGGCCTCGACCGCCTCTTGCTCGGTACATTCCGGCGCCGCCTTGTCTGGATCTCGCTCCTGCGCGTTAGATCCCACATATCCCGGTTGACTCACGATGTGTTGGTGCATGAAGTCGCCCAAGCCCTTTTCGACGCCGCCTTTGAGATGTCCACTGGCTGCCGGCATATCATCGATCTCGAACCCGAGCTTGGTGGCCATGCCGGCCAGTGCCGAACCTCGGTGCGTAGCATGACGGTCGAGAACGAGCACGTCGGGAACACCGACAATCGGCCAATCATTGACGAACTTATATTTGAAGGAATTCAGGTAGTCCTGCTTGGGCAAAGCGGACATTCGGATCGCTTCGTGCATCGTGAACCAGTTAGACTTCTCGAACGAATGATGCAAACCGGTGATCGCACCCGAGCACTTGTCTTTTAGGAATGTAATCTCCATGCGCTTGGGCTTGCCGTCGACAATAACCACCAGTTGGTCCACGACCGTAGAGTCACCCTCGACCCGCTGCAGTGGCAAGTCGACGATCGGCCCCTCTCCGATACCGGCGGCAAGACGCCGTGCCTCCTTTCGATTGGTCCGATAGGCCATGCGCTCATAGAAATTGCGGCGCCGAAACCTGTTGCGAACCAGGTTCGCTCCGATATGGCGCTGGTCGGCATCGACCAGTGGATGCAATGACCAATTCGGATCACTGAAAACACGATCAAGCAACAACGGAATGGGGTGCTTCTCGAGGGCAGCTTGGCCGATGCTCTCCCGAAGCGTGTGGATGAAGGGATGCGCGCGCCAGTCCTTGGCCTCGACCGCGATAGATACCAAGTCGTCAGCGAGCTGCTGGACGTTGGCCAAGCTTTCGACTTTATTTATTCTCGAGGTAATGAATTCGGTGATTAATCCCTCCACAAGCTCGATCACGGGACGATAACTATCTTTGTCATACGGTCGGCGATTGCCTCTGAGGTGTGCCAAATCCAGCAAGGATCGGGGATCTTTCAGACTTGCGATCCACAGGAGGTCCCAATGACGCCTGATACGTTGCGGGCTGGGCAGTTTTATCTCTGGCCCTAGGGTGCTCGAAACTTCTGCGATGACCCTCTCGATAACTGCCTCCTGACGACGCATCACCGGCCCGAAGCGATCGAGAGCTCGGCAGATGGCAGCTCGTGCTTCGGCGCGCTCGCGCAATTCAGGATCGAAGAGGTGCCATTCGGAAGAGAGAACTTCGCGTACCGACGCGGGTAACGCTTGGTGAATCCGGTCAGGAACGATGTCCCATTTTCTGACGAGGAGCTGCAGCTCGTGCCGGGTGAGCGAGTACTCCTTGTCTGAGCCCGCACGTTGGAACAGTCTTAAACCCGTGATCGGATGGACATCGACAATGGTGCAGCGCCGCCGTTTGATCCAAACGACAGAGCCCTTCGCCAGGTCTTTTTCCGTTACGATGACCTGCTTCATTCGACAGCCTTCCGATTCCGGAAGCTGGTCTCGGGCAGAAAATATGATCCAGCATCGAGTTCAATCGCGCCGCTGCGATCAAGGCAGCACGCGATGGCCATGGCGGCGCCCGCATACCGACCGATTTCGTGTGAGAATTGGCGAACTGTCATTATGCTGGGAAGGCTCGGCAATAATGCGGCGGCTTCCCGCAGAAGGTCGGTGGGAAGTTGCGCCGAAAGCGCTCGGCGCATGGTTTTGGCATTGTGTAGGCGCGGTTCGGTCCTGATTTCGAGCTCGGTAAAGAGGGCAAAATCCATGCCCATGCCGTTCGCCGCCTCCTCCATAGCCGCGATCCGGCGTTCCATGTAGAGCGCTTCAGCCGGGTGGCTGCAGGAAGCCGGGTGCACAATGGCGGCCGGCTTGCATTCGACCAGGAGATCGCGACGCCCGTGGCGGCGGATCCACATGTCGGGATACCACCTTTCGGTCTTGCTCCCGACTACAATTTCAATGGCGCCGGGTTGCGCTTTTGCGTCGACGACATCGCGCATCATGAAGTCCAGGACGATCCAGAAATCTTTCTCAATGAGCGACTCGAAGGCTTTCGTGGCACGCTCGAGACAGAATAGGGGAACGATGCCCGTATAATTCGAGCTTCCCGCCGAGCGGACGATGCGCGCCTCGGAACCGCGTATGGATTCGTGTTTCCGCTTCTGCCGCTTTAGGACCTGATCGGCAAAAGGGTAGGGGGCGTCGACCGGAGTTCCGACACCTGTCAACAAGCGACGTGCACCAAGGCTTAACTCGGTGCTCTGAGACGTTGTCTCTATATTCGGCATTTCGGACGAGTGGACGCTTTTTGACATGTTCCGGGGGCGCAGACGTTCGTTCACGCACTCCAGAGCGTCATTCGCTTGACTTAAGCCAAGCCGCGATGCAGCATCCTGGTGTGCTTGACGCACAGAAATTGAAAGTGGCCGGTCCTTTTCGTAGTGGTGGGGGCCGGTATCGATGGGCATCCTTTGGCGAGGATGCCCTTTTCGTTTGGTGATGAGCTTTAAGAATCCCTAGTTGCGACTTCAAAAATTGTCCGTCGAATTTCTGCAAAGGAAAAGCGGAAAATTCGAATCCGGCTCGACTCGTGCATTTCAGGCCAGGGCGAAAAGCAGAGTCTGGCCAAGGATTTAGCAAGCTTTATTATCGTAGATCCTTACTCTCGGTGGGGGTGTAAGCTCCGGAGATAATTGAGCTTTTTCCCACTCCGACTGGTCCTTCCCTGACCACATTCACTAGCCCCTGGAAGGGAGTGTGCGATCATCTCGATCTGCGGTCGATCGCATTATCGGCAGGGCTCGTCGGTGCGGCTTGTAAGAATCTTATGCAGCCGTTGACGAGGATTCGATTCGCTTTGCGATTCGAAAGATGGTCCTGGACGGAGCAGGGTGGTACCCCTAAGTCCGGAAGACAAATCTGCAGTCAGCACACCCTGAGCTAACATGGCCAACAACTGATCGATCGGATTTGACTGAGAAATCGCAATCTCCGCCAAGACCGCCTTGGCGGGTGCTCCTTCAGCGCGTGCGGAGGCTGCTTCGAGAGACTTGTACCGGACAGCGGGGTCGATAGTGAGCCGCTTCCTCGACCAAACGGCTCGTCCGGTCGAGCACAATGGTTCGACCCGCAGGGCCGCGCGACTGAGGCGCAGGATTGCGCCGCCATAGCTGTCAAAGAGGTGGCGGTCTTTCGTATCGCTCAACAGGCAAATGAAAACGGTCGAATTGATCGTTGCCTTAAAAGCGAACTCCACTCCCGGTGGCCAGCTCCCAGGCTCAAGAGGATCGAGTGATGTCACGACTGGATCGAGTGCAGCCTGTATAAGGGCGTCTCTTTGCCAACGCCTCGGGTAGTGAATGGCGTCGCCACTCTTGAAGCAGTGAAAACCAGGATATCGCTTTAGGTCTACGGCAGCAGGCTCATGGTTGCTCATCGGAGTGCATCTCGAATGAACGACAGTAGGCAGCGAAGGCCGCCTGCATCAGCCTTGGCAGCATTTAAGACCATTGAATATGTGGTCGTCAATAGAAAGCTAGATATCTAGATATCCACCGAAAGGTGAACATCACTTGTCCAGCGAGAAGACGTGGCACGGCCTATGCTGGGAAAATCAGTCGTGGTAGGAAGAGCTCATGCGCTCCAAGCCCGACTCGCAGCCAAGTAACGAGCGTCGTGACGGACGTCGGCCCTTGCTCGTTTACCTCGATCCCAAACTCATCCAGGCCTTGAAAGTTGAGGCTCTGGAAAAGCGGACGCATGTCTATCTGTTAATGGAAGACATCCTGAAGGAAAGACGACGCGACCGGCCCTGAGCCGGTGTTGTAATCCTTTGAGGCTCCGAAAAATTTTGGTCCCTCACGGTCATCTTATGCCGTCATTTCAGTTGACGGTTGTTGTCACTTTATGATGTCGCTTAGGACCTCCAAGCCACGCGTGGGTGTTGTGTTACGGGGTAGGTTGTCGGCTTATGGAGTCGAAAACAGCTTCGGCGGTTCGATTATCTCAGCAGGCAATATATCAAATTCGCATAATCTATATTATGGAACTTTTTGGTGCAGTGATTGCTATGCGATATCTCGAAGCCTGTGCGAATCTCCTGAAATTAGGCATGATAGCCGCTCCATAGGCCAGCCAGAGCCGGCAATTCGAAGATGAAGCGCGATATCGTCAAGCTTGGTGGTCATTCGGTCGTCGTGATTGGCGAGCAACTCTTCGCCTATCCTGCTCTGGCCAACGACCTCATAGCGCTGGCTTGGGAAAATGATGCGCGTGTCGTTGCCGTGCGTGTCGACGATCTGCCCGAGGATGCTTTTGCCTTGCGGTCGGGGCTTTTGGGTGAGATGGCGCAGAAGTTCGCGAACTACCGGCTGCAACTCGTCATCGTCGGTGATGTTGCGGACTATCAGGCCGACAGCAAATCGTTTCGTGATTATGTTTATGAAACAAACCAAGGCGATACGCTTTGGTTTTTACCCGACATGGCAACTCTGGAAAGCCGGCTGGGATAAACTTTCCGCATGGGGAAAGCTAGGATTCGAGTGCTATCCCTATAGGGCAATTTCAATTTCCATGCCGTCATATGCCGGTTCCACATGGGCTGGAACTTGGCCGGCGAGGACGTCGAAATCCATATCGACGTGAAGATTGGTCAAAATGGCCCGACGTGGTGCGTGGGCTTCGATCAGCTCCAGGGATTCCTCAAGGCTCAGATGGCTCGGATGCGGCGCGTAGCGCAGCGCATCGATCACCCAGGTATCGAGGCCTTCCACAGCAGCCAGAGAGGTCGAAGGGATGCCGGACAGATCGCATGAATAAGCAAAGCGGCCGACGCGAAATCCCAGAGATGTAATGGAGCCGTGCTGCTGTTCGAACGGCTGGATAGCGATAGAACCTCCCGCTCCCTCGATCACCACGCCTTCGTCTGCGGCAATGGAATGGGCGTTGAGAATTGGCGGGTATGGGCTGTTTTCCGGGGCCGTAAAGCAATATCCGAACGCTTCGCGCAGGCGAACCTCCGTGGCGATCGACATGTAGACATCCACGCGCCGTTTCGCGTTGAGCGCCAGAACCCTCAAATCGTCGATGCCGTGGGTATGGTCGGCGTGCTCGTGCGTGAACAAAACGCCGTCGATTGCAGGCACTTGGGCATCGAGCATCTGCTCGCGCAGATCGGGGCCTGCATCGATAAGAATGCGGGTGACGCCCTCGGCATCCTCTCGTGTGCCGGTCAGGAGCAATGCACAGCGCCTGCGGCGATTCTTGGGATTGTTAGGATCGCACGCGCCCCAGACGTTGCCGATACGCGGCACCCCGCCCGATGACCCGCAGCCGAGAATTCTCGCAGTGATACGGGTGGCGGGCTGATCGATCATTTCTCGAATTTCGCCTTTGAAAACAGGCGTTTGAAATTGGCTGTGGATTGCTCGGCTATGGTTTCGAACGGCACCTCGCGCAACTCGGCCAGCTTTTCGGCGGTATGACGCACGAAGGCGGGCTGATTGGGTTTACCGCGATGCGGAACCGGGGCGAGATAAGGCGCATCGGTTTCGACGAGGAACCGATCATCGGGCACGAATTTGGCGACGTCCTGGATTTCCTGAGCGTTCTTGAACGTCACGATGCCCGAGAACGACACATATCCACCCAAGGCGAGCCCGCGCCGGGCGAGTTCCGCGCCGGACGAAAAGCAATGGAGAACGAAGGGGAAGGCCCCCTGCTCCGTTTCCTCTTCGAGGATGGCGATCATGTCGTCGTCGGCCGAGCGGGCGTGAATAACGAGCGGCAGTCCGGTCCGGCGCGAGGCGGCGATGTGGTTGCGGAACCCCTGCGCCTGAGCGTCGCGTGGCGAGGAATCATAGTGGTAATCCAGCCCGGCTTCGCCAATGGCGATGCATTTAGGGTGCTGCGCCAAAGCGACGATTTCGTCGACACTTATGTCGAGTTCCTCATGCGCATTGTGCGGATGCGTGCCGATGGAGCAGAAAACGTCGTCATGGGCTTCTGCGATAGCCAACAGCTTGTCGAAGCGGCGGATGCGGGTGGAGATCGTGACCATCCGCCCTACCCCGTTTTCGCGCGCGCGCGCCAGCACGCCGTCAATATCGTCGGCGAGAACGTCGAAATCGAGGTGGCAATGGCTGTCGACGAGCATCAGGCTGCGCCTTCGTCCTTTTCCACATAGCGCGGGAAGATGCCCTGCGGCGGCGGAAGCGGCGTTCCAGGTGCCAGGCGGCCATAGCTGCCCAACTGCTCGAAGGACCGTCCTTCAGCATGCAGACCAAGCAAATCCAACAGCTTGGCGCTCGATTCCGGCATCACCGGCTGGGCGAGGATCGCCACCTGGCGCACGATTTCGATGGTCACGTACAGCACCGTCGCCATGCGCGCCGGATCGGTCTTGCGCAGCGCCCAAGGTTCCTGCGCAGCGAAATAGCGGTTGGCGTCGGCGACGACCTGCCAAACGGCGTTGAGCATCTGATGGATGGCCTGATCGCCCATGGCCTCGCGCGAGGCTTCGAGCAATGCGTCGGCTGCCGCGAGAATAGCCTGGTCGTCGGCTGAAAATTCGCCAGGCGTCGGAACTTGCCCGTCGCAATTCTTGGCCACCATCGACAGCGAACGTTGGGCCAGATTGCCCAGATCGTTGGCGAGATCGGCGTTGATGCGGTTGACGATCGCTTCGTGATTGTACGAACCGTCCTGCCCGAACGACACCTCGCGCAGGAAATAATAGCGCATGGCGTCCAGACCGTATTTGTCGACCAGCCCGAACGGATCGACGACGTTGCCGACCGATTTGCTCATCTTTTCGCCGCGGTTGAACAGGAAGCCGTGGGCGAAAACCCGCTTGGGCAACTCGACCCCGGCGCTCATCAGAAACGCCGGCCAGTAAACGGCGTGGAACCGGACAATGTCCTTGCCGATCATATGGATATCGGCCGGCCAGTACTTCCAGCGCTCGGCGCTTTCGTCCGGATACCCCGCCGCCGTGATGTAATTGGTAAGCGCATCAACCCACACATACATAATGTGCTTGGGATCGTTGGGCACCGGGACGCCCCAGTCGAACGTCGTGCGCGAAATCGAAAGGTCGCGCAGGCCCGATTTGACGAAGCTCGCGACCTCGTTGCGCCGTTCCGCCGGCAGGATGAAGCCCGGATTGGCCTCGTAATGGGCGAGCAGCTTGTCGCCATAGGCGGAAAGGCGGAAGAAATAGCTCTCCTCCTCGACCCATTCGACGGGCGAACCCAGCGGCTCGCGCCGCACGCCATCGTCTCCGAGCGTGGTTTCCTTCTCGTCGAAAAACGCCTCCTGGCGCACCGAATACCAGCCCGAATAGGAGTCGAGATAGATGTCGCCCTTGGCGAGCATTTTCTCCCATATCGCCTGGGATGCCGCGTAGTGGCGCGGTTCGGTGGTACGGATGTAGTCGTCGTAGGAAATGTTGAGCTTGGCCCACAGATCCCTGAACACCTGCGAGTTCTTCGTCGCCAGTTCGAGCGGGGTGATCCCTTCCTTTTCGGCCGTCTGCTGCATCTTCTGGCCGTGTTCGTCGGTGCCGGTCAAAAAGAACACGTCCTTGCCATCCAGCCGGTGAAAACGCGCGATGACGTCGCTGGCGATGGCGGTATAGGCGTGGCCGATATGGGGAACGCCGTTGGGATAGAAGATCGGCGTGGTGATGTAAAAGGTCGGGCGGCTCATGGGCGTCTGTCAGCTCACGGGAGTGGTTCTGCGCACATGGTCGCGGATCAGATCGAACACCGCGACCAACGTCTGCCGCCGGTCGAGATTGTAGATATCGGCATCGGCGACAAGGGCGTTGGCCTTCTCCCATAGTGTATTGGCCGACGCAAGGCGGAAACGCGCGGAAACGCCTTCTCGGGCGGCGGTTTCGGCCTCGGCGGCCAGCCAGTCGCGGATGACGTCCTGCGCAAAGGCCAGTTCCGCGCCCTTGGCTGCGGCCAACCCGTCGGCGATCTTCAAATGTGCGCGGGTGGGATGGGATGCCGGGGCCTGAAACCATGTCTGGAGCGCATCGAGCACGTCGCCTTCCTCCAGCATCAAGGCCTCGAAACCGCGACGCGGGCGCCCCTGCGCAAAGCCGACGGCGCGGGAGAGTTCGTCGGGCGCGATAGCGGTGCGGATGCCCGAAATGACGCCCTCGACCTCCGCATCTGCAATCGGCCGCAAACCAAAGCTCTGGCACCGCGACCGGATCGTCGCGAGCATTCCCCCCGGCCGGTGCGATATCACGATGAACATCGTCTCGGCGGGCGGCTCCTCGAGTGTCTTCAGCAGCGCGTTGGCCGAATTGACGTTGCAGTCGTCGACGCTGTCGATGATGGCCACGCGATACCCCGCCCTGCCCCGGGTTTGATGCAGCGAATCGCGCATGGCCCTGACGTCATCGACGCGGATGGCGGAAAAATAGCGCTCGCTATTGGCCGGATCGGCTGCGCGCCGCAGAACGAAGAGATTGGGGTGCGAAAGCGCGGCGATCTGTGCCGACACGCGCGCTTCGGTTTCGTCGGAGGTGCGCGCCAGCACCGTGCGAGCGAGTTCAAATGCGAATGTCGCCTTGCCGACGCCGCGTGGACCGTGAAGCAGGATCGCGCTTGGCAGCCGCCCCCGCTCCAGGGCGCTCATCAGCGATTGAAACGCGCCGTCATGCCCGACCAGCCTGCTGAATTCGGGCGTCGGAACGCCCTCGATCTGGTCTGCTTCGCGCCGTTCCACGCTCACCGGGTCAGCCCCTCGCGCGCCAGATCGGGAAAATGATCCATCAACGCGCCCCAGACCGCCGCGGCCAGCTCGTCTTCCTCCGTATCGGCGGACAGCACCACGCAACGGCCTGGATTGGCGATGGCGATTGCCAAAAAATTGTCGCGCAGGCGGCGGTGAAAGGAGAGGTCCTCCTTCTCGAAGCGGTCCGCGAGGGCCGGCATGCCGTCGTCCATAGCGCGCTGACGCACGCGCTCGAAGGCGAGGTCGGGGTCCATGTCGAGGATGATCGTCAGGTCCGGCGTATGGCCGTGAAGGGCCAGATGCTCCAGCGCGTCGATCAGTTTGTCGTCAACGCCGCCGGTCAGCCCCTGATAGGCCCGCGTGGAATCCGCGAAGCGGTCGCAAATGACCCATTTTCCAGCCGCCAGCGATGGCGCGATCAACTCGTCGACGTGATCGAGCCGTGCCGCCGCGAACAGCACGGCTTCCGCGCCCACGCCCCAGCTCTCGGGCTTTCCTTGCAGGATGAACGAGCGGATCGCCTCGGCCTTGGGCGTGCCGCCGGGCTCGCGTGTGCGAACGGCGGCGATGCCCAGTTCGGCCAATCGGCCGGCGAGCCGGCGCACCTGGGTCGATTTGCCCACGCCTTCACCACCTTCGAAGGTGATGAAACGCGGCTTTATCGATCGCTCCTGGTCTGCAGCCATGGTGTCCGTTCTGCTCTCGTTATGCCGGCGAAGCCCGGCTGGTCAGATCCAGCCGAAGGCCAGTTCCCAAAGAGCATCGGTCGCCTTGCGCACGATGTCGCCCTCGCCCACAGATTCGGCCGCATAAAGCGGCGCGCTCTGGATGAGCTGGTCATCGCAAAGTATGTTGAGTTGCGCAAGCCTGTCGCCGGTCTGGACGGGCGGCAGGATCGGTGCGGTGTAGGCAATATTGGCCGAAAGGCACCGCCTGTTGCCCCTCGGCAGATAAATGTCGATGCTGCCCTCGCCCACAAGGCCGACCTGGGCTTCCGCGCCGCCATAAACGCTGGCATAGCCCACGATGGCATTTTCGGCGAAAGCCGGAATGCGCTCGAAGCTGCGCGCGCCCCAGGTGATGAGCTTGCGCGCTTCTTCATTGCGTTGATTGACGCTCTCCATACCGTGCAGCACGCCTACCAGCCGCCGCCCGCCCTCGGTGGTCGAGACGACGATGCCATAGCCCGCCGAATTGGTGTGGCCGGTCTTGAGGCCATCGACGCCGATCCCAAGGTTCAGCAGCCCGTTGCGGTTCGATTGGGTGATGCCGTTCCAGGAGAAGTCCTCGACGGCAAATACCGGGTAATAGTCGGGAAATTCGCGGATGATGTAGCGGCCCAGATCGGCGAGGTCCCGCGCCGTCACATACATTTCGGGGTCGGGCAGTCCGCTCGCATTGGTGAAGTGGGAATCCTCGAGCCCGATATCGAGCGCGAATTCGTTCATGATCGCGGCGAACGATCCTTCGCTGCCGGCAATCCCTTCGGCCAGCGCGATTGCCGCGTCATTGCCCGATTGGATGATGACCGAATGAAGCAGATCGTCCACGCTGACCTGCGAACCGAGCTCGGCGAACATTGTCGATCCGCCCGACGGCGCGCCGCCGGTGCGCCAGGCGTGTTCGGAAATGAAAAATTGGTCGGTGAGGTCCAAGGCGCCGCGATCGACCATGTCGAGAACCACGGCAACCGTCATCAGCTTGGCCATGCTGGCCGGCTCGATGGGCGTATCGGCTTCCTTCTGGAAGAGGACGGTTCCCGATTCCTGATCGACGAGAATGGCATAGGGCGCGCCGGTGTCGAAATCGAGCTGGGCACTGGCATAGCCCGCCAGAGCAACCACAAACGCGATGCCGACAAGCGCTGCGCGCCACAGGCGCCCCAAACGAACCATGAGCTTTCAGCGGCGCCTTGGCGCCGCTCCCAACTTAAGCCTTTCTCGATTAATACAAAATCGTAGGCGACAAGCCAAGGGATGTGGCCAGTTCCTGCGCGTCTGTAGCGGTCACACCTTCGCGAAGATGGCTCAGCATCAGATGCGTCACGGTTTGTTCGCCCTGAACGACAGTCGTGGTATCGACGGCGCCCAGCAGCGCAAGCTCGGTTGCGACCGCGCGGGCGGCGTCTTCGTTGTCGAAAGTGCCGAGTACCATGCGGATCGGCGTGCCCGTAGGCTCCGCGACCGGTTCGAAATCCTGAACGGCGCCATAGGAAAGCACCTGGAACGGAATATAGTCAGGCGCGGCCGGTGCCACGGCGGCGTTTGCAGCCTCGCTGGCCGTCGTGGGACGAGCCACCGGGGTGGGCGCTGCGACGGGAGCCGGCGCCGGAGCGGCCTCGGCGACCTGGGTCTGCTGATACGCCATGCGGGTATTGATCTCATACGGCGTCAACTGATTGACCGAGGCCGTCAGAAAACGCGTATCGTCGCCATTGAGCGGTGCCGGCCCGACATATTGCACGCGCACCTTGGCCGTGCCCTGCTGCTGGAAGCCCAGAACCTGCGCGGTATGGCGGGAAAGATCGATCACCCGGCTATTGGAGAATGGACCCCGATCGTTGATGCGGACCAGCGCCGAGGTGTTGTTGGCGAGGTTGGTCACGCGCACATAGGAAGGCAGCGGCAGTGTCGGATGCGCGCCAGAGAGATAGTGCTGATCGAAGATTTCGCCATTGGCGGTGAGGCGCCCGTGGAAGGCCGGACCATACCAGGACGCCGTGCCCGTCTGGTCGAGATCGGGCTGTTCGCGCGGCACGAACCTGTTGCCGGCGACGGTATAGGGTTGCCCGACCTGATAGCGCCCGCCCCCCTTGGGAGGATGGTAGGCCGTGCTCACCCGTGGCGAGGCGCCGACACCCATTGAGGATTCCGAGAAAAACTCATTCCCGGCGAAAAGATCGGCGGCTCCGCAGCCGGCCAGAACCATGGCGGATACGGCGGCGGCGCCCAAGGCGGCAGCAAGGGAGCGGCGGCGCGCCGGTGCGATTTTGGTGCTCATACAATCCGACCCAATACAAACAAGATTGTCGATGCGTTCGCGCGTCGAACCCTTGAAAAACCATAGCTTTGTGTAGGTTCTGTTAACGGGGCGGCAATCTCTGGGGTCGCCGGACGTCCGGTAAGGGCGCAGATGTGCGCCGATGAGTGCGCCTCAAAACCCAGTTTGTCATTCCGGGATTTATTCCCGGAATCCAGCGCGACCTCCGCCAGGAACGCTGAACCGGTCGTCCCTAACCCTCCCGACGCACCATAAATTCCGCATCCTCAAATGCTTGACGAACCGCTCGGGCCAAGGCGACCGCCCCCGGCGTATCGCCGTGGAGACATATGGATCGGGCGTCGGATTGAAAGACGCTGCCATCCATGGCGACAGTCTCGCCTTTTTCGGCAAGCCGCAGACAGCGTTCCACGACGACTTTCTCGTCTTCAATCACGCTTCCCACGAGGCTTCGCGATGCAAGCAGCCCGTCGGCGGTATAGGCGCGATCCGCATAGGCTTCCGGGATGAAGCCAATCCCCAGCGCCCGCGCCGCCTCGACCTGCGCGGAAGCGGCCAGCGCCAAAATCGCCATCTCCGGAAACGCTCTGGAGATGGCCGAAAACAGGGCGTGCGCAAGATCGAAATCCTCGGCAGCCATATTTGCCAGTGCGCCATGGAGCTTCACATATTGGATCGAAGTGCCTTCCTCGTCGGCGATTTTGCCAAGCGTGGCGATCTGCGCAATCACCTGATCGCACGTCAATTCCACCCGCATGTCGAGGCGACGGCGTCCGAAATGCTCGCGATCGACAAAACCGGGATGGGCGCCGATGGTGACGCCATTCGCAAGAGCGCTCCTGATCGCCTCACGCATGGTCGTCGCGTCCCCCGCGTGGCCGCCGCACGCAATCGATGCACTTGTCACGATCTCCAGCATCGCGCGATCGTCGCCGACGCCTTCACCCAGATCCGCGTTGAGATCGATCATGGTCGCCATCCCCCGAGCCTATGTGCATGTTCGACAGTCACCGGCGCGAACGTCACGGTTCTGCCCGGCCGCACCTGCGCAAAACGGTCCAGGTCGATATCGATGATGGTCCCGATACGCGGATAGCCGCCGGTCGGCTGGTTGTCGCGCATAAGCACGATAGGCGTCCCGTCGCCCAAAATCTGGATATCGCCCGGCACCACGGCGTCGGAAACCAGTCCCAACACCCGCGCCTCATCAAAGACCGATGTGGTATCTTCCAGCCGGACGCCCATCCTGTCCATGCGCGGAGAAATGCGAAACTGCGCACCGACGAACGCCGTGCGGATCGCCGGCGCGAACAGGTCGGCGTGGACACCCCAGACAAAGCGGATAGGCCCGGATTCGCCGCCGCCGCTCCCTACCGTTTCGCTGGCGGAATTATTCAGCGCGACAAGGCCCAGCGCATCCCCGGCCCGGAGCGCCCTACCCTCAAACCCACCCAGACCAACTGTCGCGTTGGTGGATCGGCTGCCCAGCATTTCGGGAACGTCGATTTCCCTATTGAAGCGCAGATAGGCGTAATTGCCCTCGGGTCCGGTGCGGACGCTCACCTCCGCACCGTCGGAAAGCTCGACGACCGTCGGCCAGGGTTGCTGCTTGCCATCCACTTCGAGCCTGAACGAGCCGCCGGCAAATCCTGCAAGCATTGGAGCGCCGTGATATATGAAATCGAGGCCCTGCTGGCCGATTTCTATGGCGGCACCACATGCGCCTTTCGTCACCAATGCGGCCTGTCGATATCCCTGGCGATCCATAGGTCCGGACGCCCCGATGCCGTACGCAAGCATCCCCGGGCGCCCCCGATCCTGAATGGTGGTCAACGGGCTGACGCGCGTCAGCGTAATGCGGTTCATGACATTGCCTCGAACAGCACATTGTCCCCCGCCCGTATGCTGGTCGGCGGCATGGCGCTCGCATCGAAATTGATAAATCGCGTCCGCCCGATCACTTGCCAGCCGGTCGGAATCTGTGTCGCCGCGATGGCGGTCTGGCGGGCGGCGAACAACACGCTGCCCGCCGGCACGGATGCCCGCACCGTCTCGCGCCGCGGAACCGAAAGCTGCTCGGGGTGCATGCCGCAATAGACGAAGCCGGGCGCAAACCCCACCGAGAGCACTCTCAGCGGTTCGGCGCCGTGCATGTTTATGAATGCAGGTACGTCCAATCCAAGATTGTGGGCCACCGCTTCAATATCCGGGCCGTGCTCCCCGCCGTATGAGATGGCCAGAGTATGCGCAGTCGGCATTTCTCGGCTCTCGCCCGTTTGGTCGATAAGCCCGATTTCGCCGCACAGGACCCTGTAGCCGATCCGATGCGGATCGTAGCGGACGAGCACCGAAACCAGATTGGGAGCAATCTCCAGAACGCCGTCGAGCCCTGCCGCTTCGATATTGCGAGCAAAGGCTATGGCCGCAGCATTCGCCTCCATATCGAGCCGATCGGCAAAGCGGACGAGAACCGCCCGATCGCCCAGAGGCATCAATCGCGGCACGATCTGGCGACTACGGTCTTCGGACACCGGCAGGCCTTTCTCCGTGCGGCTTGCAATGGCGGACCAAACGCGACACGATCATTTCAACGAGGTGGAGGCATCATGCGGATTTTTCTCATTGCGGCCAGTCTTGTCGTGGCGGTCCTCGTGCTTATCGGCCTCGGGTTGTCGGCGGCCGAGTTCGGTATCGTGATGCTCGGCGGCGCCCTCGTCGTCGCCATCGTGATGTTCATCATCACGCGCCGCCGCTATCAGCGGATGACCGACGCGGAAAAGGACGATCGGGAGCCCCCCGCCCTGCCCTAGGTTTTCTCGTTTTTGATTCAATTTGCCCTGGGCCTGTTTGCTGGCCATTGGTTTATCAGGCACACGATGGTCACCATGAAACATATGTCATTGGATCAATTGCAGCAAAAGACCGTGTGCGGGCAGGCTCATGTGGTTCTCGAAAGCCTTGCCCGGTCGCGAACTCTTCCTGGCGAACTGAGCATCACCATAGAAGAAATCCTCGAACGCGCCTGGGAAATCGCCTATCGGCGCTCGGCCGAATCCTCGATGAGCAATGTGATCGACGTTCCCCATTGGGCCTTCCAGCGCGCCGCGTCCTGACCTGCCCTTCCCTTGCCGAACGGGGGGTGGAAAAAACAGATCATTCAGGGCATAGGATCGATAACTCGTCGAAACGGTGGGACCGATCCCATGAGAATCGCCTTCGCTCTCGTTACCGCTCTCCTCTGCGCCGGCTGCGCGTCGTCATCGGCTTCACCGACCGCCTTCGAAGGCACGAGGGTGCATCAGAGAACCGAGGTGGAATGCGTGGCGGGGAACATCAAACCCAGCGGATGCACCACCGAATACGACATCGTATTCATTACATCGCTCAATACCGGCAACCCACTACCCAGTGTTGACGATCTGCGCGCACCCGGCGCAGGCGATTCCGAATTCTGATCCACGGAACTCCGCACCTTCGCGCGGGTTATCCTTGCTCAACCATGCAAGGAGACGTCACATGGATCACTCATCCCACGTTCGCCTGACCGAAGCCGAACTGACCGAAAATGTCCTAAAGGATGCAACGGTTTACGGTGCCGACGACCACAAGGTGGGCAAGGTTTCCCATCTGCACGGCTCCGGCGCTATGGCGGAAGCCGTGATCGATGTCGGCGGTTTCCTGGGCATCGGCTCGAAACCCGTAGCCGTCCCCGTCAACCAGCTCGACCTCATGCGCGACGAGGACGGCAACGTCCACGCCGTCACCAGCTGGACCAAGGATGCGCTCAAGGATATGCCGGAACACCGGCATCACCACTGACGCAAAAGCCCTCACCATCGGTGGGGGCTTTTTATCTTGGCGCTACCATATATTGGCGGGTGGGGGGAGATTCGAACTCCCGAGACGCTCTCACGCCCGCCGGTTTTCAAGACCGGTGCAATCAACCACTCTGCCACCCACCCGACGGACCAGACCCATAAGGATCTGGCCGATCACTCGCGTTTAGCCGTTCAGTGACACCCTGTCCAGAGGATGCGGCTCAAGGCAAAAGGATAGTCGACCCGACAGTCTTGCGCCCCTCGAGTGCCCGATGAGCCTCAGCGGCCTCCGACAGCGCAAAACGCTGCCCGATATGGGGTTTGATGGCTCCCGATTCGACGGCGTCGAACAATGCCTTGGCCCCCGCCAGCAACGCCGGACGCTCGGCGAAATAATGCGCGCCGGTTGGCCGTGTTACGAAGAGCGAGCCCTTCCGGGCCAGAATGCCCAGGTCCGGTACGGCAACCGGCCCCGTTGCATTGCCGTAGCTGACCATCAGCCCCATGGGACGCAGGCAATCGAGAGATTTTTCGAACGTCGCCTGCCCCACCCCGTCATAAACGACATCCACACCTTTTCCATCGGTCAATTCACGGACCCGCTTGGCGAAATCCTCTTCGGAATAATTGATGACCGCATCGCACCCATTGGCGAGCGCCAGTTCAACCTTCTCGGGGCTGCCTGCCGTGCCGATAACGCGAGCGCCGATGGATTTGGCCCATTGGCAGGCGATCAGCCCCATGCCGCCGGCGGCGGCGTGATAGAGGATCGTTTCGCCAGCCCGCACGGGCCAGGTCAGAAACAGCAGATAATACGCCGTCAGCCCTTTGAGCATGATGGCCGCCGCCGTTTCGTAGTCGATTGCATCGGGAAGCGACACCGCCTTGGACGCCGGCATGATCCGCTCCTGGCAATAGGACCCGAGCGTCCCCTGATAGGCGATCCGGTCGCCCGGCTTGAAGTTCGAAACCCCTGCCCCTACCGCCAGAACCTCGCCAGCGCCTTCCGAGCCGGGAATGAGCGGCAGCGGATTCGGGTAGAGCCCCGTGCGGTGATAGGTATCGATGAAGTTGACGCCGATCGCATGGTGACGGACGCGAATTTCGCCGGCGCCCGGCTCCCCAAGCTCCGCATCGCGGAAATCAAGAACTTCGGGTCCGCCAAACTGATCGATGACAACGGCTTTCATGGGCACTGCCTACTCTCTTCTTCTTGCCGTGCGCAGCCTTTCGGGCCGGCGCCGCAGCATGGGTCGTTTTCGGCGAGACTTTTGCACGGCCTCACGCTCTTCGCCAAGTACCTGTTCTTCTTCCGGCTCCGCTTCACCCTCGGGTTCCGGGATAGCGATATCGTCTTCGACAACCACTTCCGGCTCGAATACCTCCGGAACAGTGGCCTCATTCTCTTCCGTTTCCGGCTCGGGCATTTCGGTGACGATGACCGGCTCGATATGGGGTTCGACCGGTGCGGAATGCTCGGCTGGGATGGGATCGAGCGTCGGTTCGGCCCTCTCGGGCACCGCAGTGGCGGTCACGACGGCGGGCATCGGCTCGACCTCGGAGACCCCGCGATGCACAAGCTTGGCGATAGCCAGGACCAACACGCCGAATCCCATGGCGACGTAAAGATATGTCTGGAAAATCTCGAAACCGAGGCCTTCTGCGACCAGAACGGCCCCGACGATGAGCAGGAATCCCAAGGCAAGCGCCTTGATCGATGGATGTCTCTCGATGACCTTGCTGATTTCGGTCGCAGCGAAATACAGGATCGCGATCGAAACGACCACGGCGATGGCCATCGCCTGCACATAGCTGGTCAGGCCGACCGCCGTGACGATCGAATCGACCGAAAACACCGCGTTGATCAGCACGATTTGGGCAATGGCGATCGTCGCAGTGTCCGAGATCGTCATTCCATTTGCTTCCGACCGGCCGCCGGAATGCTCGACAAGGAGATGAAGTTCGCTCACCGCCTTGTAAACGAGGAAAAGACCGCCTCCCAGCAGGATGAGCTCGCGCCAGCTCGGCGACCATCCGGCTATCGTGAATGCAACGCGCTGCAGCCCCAGCACCCAAAGGATTCCCGCCAGGAGGATCAGGCGGAAGATGGCGGCGGCGACCAAGCCGATCTGCAGAATGCGCTGCCTTTGCGCTTCCGGCAGCTTGGCGGCAACCGTCGAAATGAAGACGACATTGTCGGCGCTCAGCGCCACTTCCATGCCGATAAGCAGGGCGAGGCTGGCCCAGAAGGCCGGTTCGAAAACGAAATCGAGCATGTGTTGCCCTCGAGGTTGGAACGCAGGCTATCACCCGCATGCGATATTCGGCGACCGCCCCGGCGCACGTTTTCGCACACTTGCGGGCAAGAACGGCAATAAAGCGGCAAAGCAGGGTGCCTATGCTTGCGATGCGGTCCGCACAAGCCTATCTCTTGACTGATCATAGAGGTGAAACATGGCCACCCACGCTCAAGTCGCCGTTATCGGTGGCGGCCTTGTCGGCAAAGCATCGGCCGTTGCTGCGGCCAAATCGGGGTTTTCGACGCTGCATATTGCTCCGGAGGCTCCCATCGACCGGCGGACGTCGGCGCTCATGGGACCGTCGGTCAGCTACATGATCGATGCGGGCCTGATTGGCGATCCGGAGGCTATCGGCGTTCCGCTCACCCGCATCCGCATCATCGATTGCACCGACCGCTTGCTGCGGGCGCCCGAAACGGTGTTCGCTTCCTCCGAATTCGGCCATCGGGCATTCGGATGGAATTTTCCCAACGCGAAACTGGGCGAAAGTTTTGCCCGTGCCGGGGCCGATTGCGAAAACCTGGAGCTTTTGCCCGCAGCGCTCGCTTCAGCGCAGCGTGTCGATCATCTTTGGCAACTCACACTCGATGACGGCCGGGAAATCACTGCCGATCTTCTCGTCGGCGCCGACGGCAAGGGGTCCAGCGTTCGAAAGGCCGCCGGCATTTCGGCGCGCGAGCGCAAATTCGACCAGGCGGCACTTGTCTGCAACCTTGAGGTCGAACGCGAGTTGGACGGGGAATCGGTGGAATTTCACTACCCCAATGGCCCGTTCACGCTGGTTCCTGCCGGCGGAAATCGCGCCAATCTCGTCTGGATCGATCGTCGCGACGCGCTCGAAGCGGCGCGGCGCGATGACGTGGCGTTGCAAACCGCGATCAACGAGCAATCTCGTCATCTGTTCGGCACGATCAAAATCGTGTCACCGAGCTTTGTTTTTCCCCTTTCCTCGCTCTCGGTCGATGCGGCGGGGCGCGACGGAGCCGTTCTCGTCGGCGAATCGGCCCACGCCTTTCCGCCAATCGGAGCCCAGGGGCTCAACCTGGGTTTGCGGGATGTTGCCGATCTCGATACCTGCCTGAAGGCGGCCAATCCGGGCTCATTCGGCTGGGCCGATGCTGTGAGTCGGAGCTATTCGGCCATCCGCAAGGGCGATCTTGCCCGCACAGGGGCAATCGTCGATGGGTTGTTCGGGTCCCTGCTCTCTCGGCATTTGCCGGCGCAAGCCTTGCGTACAGCGGGCCTCTGGAGCCTCAAGGCCTTTCCCCTGCTGCGGAAGCAGGCCATCTCCCTCGGCATGGGGCAATAAAAAAGGCGGACTGTCCGTCCGCCTTTCAAACTCCGCGAGAAAACCAGCTTACTGAGCCGGTGCTGCCTCAGGGGCAGCGCCTTCAGCGGGCGCGGGTGCTTCTTCGCCACCGGCTTCCATGTCTTCACGCAACTGATTGGCGCGTTCCTGGAGGACTTGCTCAAGCACGTTTTCGGTCGAGGTGGACTGGTTCAGTTCCTCGATGGAAATGCCATCCGGATTGTCATAGGTGGCGGTGAAACCGGCGAGGTTGATATTGATCGTGATATCCTCGTTCTGCCGGTTCTTGGCGATCAGCTTGAGCTCGCTGCCGCGCTTCAGGCTCTGGATATAGGATTCGTTGACCACGAGCTGGGCCGAGCAGGCCTGCGGGTCGCACAGCATGTAAGGAACGCGGACCGGCTTCCCGCTGTCGATTTGCCAGGTCAGCCCAAAGGGCAGCAGCACTCCAATCGGCACGGAGGCGACAGCCAGCAGGCGGCTTTCCTGGCTCGGGTCATCACGCAGGAGGAACGAACCGGTGAAAACGCCGGTGTTGGTTACGACCTGGCGCATGATGCAGGCCTGCCCGCCATCATCGAGCTCGCTGCAGACCTTGAGCCAGTTGTTTGCCGAACCTTCTGTCGTTTCGGCCGTGTCGACCACTCCCGCGTCCGCCGCGGCCTGTGCATAAACGGCGCTGGCCATCGAAAGGGCCAGACCCGTGGCGACAGCGCCGGCAAGTATCGCGTTTAAAACTTTCATGGAAATCCCTGTTGCTCTGGGCAGGTCGAGCCTGCCGAAATCGAACGGTTTGGTACTTTCAAGAGCGGCGAAATCGGGCAATAACATGACACTGCGTCTCTGCCAACGAAGTTGCTCTGCTCCTGTGACCCAAAGGCTTCACCGGATGCTTTGCGCATCACGCGCCTGCAAGGGAGGCGAGCCGCGACAGGATCGCCGCGCTGCCCTTGAGGCGCTGTTCGGCCGTCGGCCAGTTGCGCGCGAACATGATCTTCTGGTCCGGACGCAACTTTGCCGCCTGTGCCGGGTCTGCGATATGACGCACCAATCCGGCAGGATTGGGGAAAATCCCGTTTCGCAACGTGATCAATGCTCCCTTTGGACCGGCATCGACCTTTTCGACATTGGCGGCACGGCAGAGTGATTTGATCAGCACGACCTTGAGCAAGGCTTCCACTTCCTCGGGCAAAGGGCCGAATCTATCGATCATTTCGGCGCCCAGCGCATCGATTTCGCGCGCATCGGTCAGGTCGCCCAACCTACGGTAGAGCTGCATACGCACCTGGAGATCGGGGACATAGGCCTCAGGGATCATCACCGGCATGCCAAGAGATATCTGCGGCGACCACTGCCCGGCCTCCTCTTCCTCGGCAGCCTGCCCTGCCCGCAGCGAAGCGACGGCCTCTTCGAGCATGGATTGGTAAAGCTCGAACCCAACCTCGCGAATATGACCGGATTGCTCGTCGCCGAGCAGATTGCCCGCGCCTCGGATGTCCAGGTCATGGCTCGCAAGCTGGAACCCTGCGCCGAGCGATTCGAGCGACTGGAGAACCTGCAGCCGGCGCTGGGCCTGATCGTTGAGCTTGCGGTCGGCGGGGACCGTGAAAATCGCATAGGCGCGCGTCTTGGAGCGCCCGATACGGCCCCGGATCTGATAAAGCTGGGCCAGGCCGAATTTGTCGGCGCGGTGCACGATCAAGGTGTTGGCGGTGGGAACGTCCAGCCCGGATTCCACGATGGTGGTCGCGACGAGAACGTCGAACTTCCCGTCATAGAAGGCGTTCATCGTGTCATCGAGTTGCTGGGGCGGCATCTGGCCGTTGGCCACGACGAAGCTGACTTCGGGCACATGGTCCCTCAGAAACTGCGCGATATCGGGCTGATCGGAAATGCGTGGGCAGACGTAGAAAGCCTGTCCGCCACGATATTTTTCCCGCAGCAGCGCTTCCCTGACCACCAGCGGATCGAAGGGCGAAACGAAGGTCCGAATGGCAAGGCGGTCGACGGGGGGGGTCGCGAGCAAAGAGAGGTCGCGAACGCCGGTCAGGGCCAGTTGCAGCGTGCGCGGAATGGGTGTCGCCGAGAGCGTCAGCACATGGACATTGCTCTTGAGTTCCTTGAGCCGCTCCTTATGCCCCACGCCGAAATGCTGCTCTTCGTCGACGATCAGCAGCCCAAGATCGCGGAAGGCGATGGATTTGGAAAGCAGCGCGTGCGTGCCGATGACGATATCGACGCTGCCATCCTTCAACCCTTCCTTGGTCGCCTTCAATTCGGCGGCGGGAACGAGGCGCGAGGCCTGGCGAACGCGTACCGGCAGGCCGGAAAACCGTTCGGAAAAGGTCTTGAAATGCTGGCGCGAGAGCAATGTCGTGGGTACGACGACCGCGACCTGGCGCCCGCTCATGGCCATGACGAACGCCGCGCGAAGGGCCACTTCGGTCTTGCCGAAGCCGACATCGCCGCAGACCAGGCGGTCCATGATCCGCCCGGAGGTCAGGTCGTCGAAAACCGCGTCGATGGTTGCCAACTGGTCTTCGGTTTCCTCGTACGGGAAACGGGCGCAGAATTCGTCGTAGGAGCCGGTCTGGATTTCCACCGGGTCGGTCGTCGAGGTCTGCCGGGCGGCGGCGATCTTGATAAGCTGCTCCGCCATATCGCGGATGCGCTTCTTGAGCTTGGATTTCTTGGCCTGCCAGGCCACGCCGCCCAGCTTGTCGAGTTCGGCTCCTTCCGAGCCGTATCGGGACAACAGTTCGATGTTTTCGACCGGCAGATAGAGCTTGTCGCCCTTGGCGTATTCGATCTCGACGCAATCATGGGGCGCGCCGGCCACTTCGATTGCCTTGAGGCCGATGAACCGCCCGATACCGTGATCGACGTGAACGACCAGATCTCCCGCCGAGAGGCTGGTGGCTTCGGTTAGCGCGTCCGATGCCTTCTTGCGGCGCGTCTGGCGGATGATGCGCTCGCCGAGGATATCCTGCTCTGAAAGAACCGCAATGTCGTCAGTAACATAGCCGGTTTCGAGCGGCACCACGACGAGGCCGAGCTGCCCCACCTTGAGGGCAGAAATCTGGTTCCAGTTCTCGAGCTTCTTGATCGCCTTGAGGCCGTGGTCCTTGAGCACCTGCCCCATGCGGTCGCGCGTGCCCTCGGTCCAGCAGGTGACTATTGTCTTCCGCCCGGCCCGCGCCTCGGATTTGATCCGGTCGATCACGGATTCGAACAGATTGGTGTCGGTTGCCTGCCGTTCCGCAGCGAAATTGGGCGCCAGATGGCCAGCGCAATCGATGACCGGCAGGTTTTCGTCGGCCGGCATGAAGGGGGTAAGTTCAGAAATCTCGTGGCTGCGGACGAGTTCGTAAGGCGACTGATCGATGTGATAAAGGAGCTGAGGCTCTATCGGTTTATAGGGCGCGCCCGCCGAACCGCCCTGCTCCCGGGCTTCCTTTCGAGCGGCGTAGTAGTCGCGAATCTGTGCCCGCCGTTCACCATAGGCCTCGGCAACCTGGGCGTCGAAAAACACAGGCGCATCAGCGAGATAGGATGCGAGTGTTCCCATTTCCTCATAGAAAAACGGCAGCCAGTGCTCCATGCCGGCAAAGCGTTGGCCGGCGCTAATGGCTCCATAGAGTGGATCGTCGGCGGTGTTGCCGCCAAAGGTCTTGGTGTAGTTGAGACGGAAGCGGCGGATGGTGTCTTCGGTCAGAAGCGCTTCACTCATGGGGACGAGCGTTATCGAGCGAACATTGCCGGTGGTGCGCTGGCTTTCGGGATCGAAAGTCCTGATGGTTTCAAGCTGCTGGCCGAAAAAATCGAAGCGCAGGGGCGCGTCGCGGCCTGCAGGATAAAGATCGATGAGGCCGCCCCGCACCGCATATTCGCCCGCTTCGCGGACGGTGGGAACGCGCAGATAGCCGTTATTGTTGGCCCAGGCGATGAGCTTGTCGCCGTCGATGATCCGTCCCGCAGCAGCGGAAAAGGTCATGGATTCAACGACCTGCCGGGGCACTACGCGTTGGATCAGAGCATTGACGGCGGTGAGGACGATGGCGCCTTTCGTGCCGGAATCGGTCAACTGGGCAAGGGTCGCCATGCGGGCGGAAATCGTCACCGCATTGGGGGAAACACGGTCGTAGGGAAGGCTATCCCAGGCTGGGAAAGTGAGGACGGGGTGCCCTGGCAGCATGGCTTCGAGGACGTCGGCCATGCGTTGTAGCCGGCGACCGTCACGCGCGACAAAGCAAATGGAAACAGGAGCTTGCGGCGCCTCTTTCAATCTCTCCTCGACCGCACGCGCCAGCACCGCCGGCTGCATGCCGTCGGGGAGATTGGCTAAAATCCTTGAGGGGCGGTCGGAGAGATCGGTCATAGGGTTTCAGTTCGGGTAATCTTGTGATTTCGAATTTTGTCGATCAGGTCGCGATCGGCGTTTTCAGGGATGTCGCGCTGACCCAGAAGCCATGCCTGAAGGTCGGTTTCCTCATGATTCATAAGCACTTCCAGCCGGTCGAGCATGGCTGGATCGAGCGTATCGAGATGGTCGGCGACGTAACCGCCGATCAGGATATCCATCTCCTGGGTGCCACGATGGTTGGCGCGGTAGAGCGCGCGTTTGCGTCGTGTCGTGAGGTCTTGGGGATCAGTCATTTGTGCCGCATATACGGGTTGAGATCGGAGTTAATAGCGGTGATCCGCACACGTGTCAGCCTTTTGCAAACACCAATGTGCGATTAGTGTTCCGTTTCCGTTCATATACGCCGGAATCGAGTCGTGCCACGTCCCGATCTGCTCAACCCGCTATTCAAATCGCTGAAGTCCATGAAGGGAGTGGGGCCGCAGCTTGGCGCCCTGTTCGCCAAATTCTTCGGCGCGCCCGAGGGTCAGGACGCAATCATCCTCGACGTGCTCATGCATATGCCGTCCGGGGTGATCGATCGGAGGGCACAGAATGGGGTCGCCTATGCACCGGTCGGTTCGATCGCCACGCTCAAACTGCATGTCGACGAGCATATCGTTCCGCCGCGCAACAGCCGTGCACCGCTCAGGATACGCGCGCATGACGAGACTGGGGACATCACGCTGATTTTTTTCGGAGCCAGGGGCGGATGGGTCGAAAAGCAATTACCGATCGGAGAGGCCAGATACGTTTCAGGGGAGATCGGATTTTTCGGGCGGGAAAAGCAGATGACCCACCCCGATTATATAGTGGAGCCGGACAATCTTTCCAGCCTGCCCATGGTCGAGCCGGTCTATCCGCTGACCCAGGGGCTTTCGTCCAAGGCGCTGCGCAAGGTGATCGCTTCGGCGCTCGACCTGGTGCCCATCATTCCCGAATGGATCGGCAAGGACCGGCGCACGATCATGAACTGGCCAGGGTTTTCCGAAGCGTTAGCGCATATCCATGCACCGCAGCGGCCGAGTGAGGGCGATATCGTTTCGCCGGCGCGCATGCGGCTGGCCTATGACGAATATCTGGCAGGACAATTGGCGCTGGGCCTTATCCGCGCGACGATGACCAAATCCTCGGGCATCGCGCGGACCATGACGGGGGAAATCACCGGACGGATCGAAACAGCCCTACCCTTTGCGCTGACCGACGGACAGCGGCAGGCAGTCGCCGATATCGCTGAAGATCTGGAACGGCCCACGCGAATGTCGCGGCTGTTGCAGGGTGATGTGGGCTCGGGCAAGACTGTGGTCGCGCTGATGGCCATGGCGATGGTGGCGGAAACCGGCGGCCAATCGGCGCTGATGGCCCCCACCGAGATATTGGCCAGCCAGCACTTCAAGACCCTCAAGCCACTGGCGGAAGCGGCAGGGCTGGGCATCGTGCTGATGACAGGGAAGATGGCAGCCGCCGAGCGCCGGGCAGCCGCGGCGGGACTTGCCGATGGGTCGGTGACTATCGCCGTGGGAACCCATGCGCTGTTTCAAAGCGGCGTGGAATTTCAAAATCTAGCGCTGACGGTGGTGGACGAGCAGCACAGGTTCGGCGTGCATCAGCGGTTGGCGCTGTCGGAAAAAGGGCACAAGACCGATCTGCTGGTGATGACGGCAACGCCGATCCCGCGCACGCTGGTGCTGACTCATTTCGGGGACATGGACGTTTCCGTGCTACGCGAAAAGCCCGCCGGAAGGCAGAAGATCGATACGGCAACGCTGCCGATTTCCGAATATGACCGGGTGGTGGCCCGGCTGGCGGCGCGGCTTGACGAAGGGGCACAGGCCTATTGGGTGTGTCCATTGGTCGAGGAAAGCGAAGTGCTCGACGTCGTCGCCGCCGAGGACCGGTTCGCCGAACTCAAATCCGCGTTCGGGGACAGGGTTGAACTGGTCCACGGACGGATGAGCGCCGCCGACAAACAGGCGGCGATGGCGCGGTTCCAGGCAGGCGAAGCGCAGGTGCTGGTGGCCACGACGGTGATCGAAGTCGGTGTGGACGTTCCCAATGCGACGATCATCGTCATCGAGCATGCCGAGCGGTTCGGGCTGGCGCAACTCCATCAGCTGCGCGGGCGCGTGGGGCGTGGTTCGGCGAGGTCGGCGTGTCTGCTGCTGTATTCCGAACCTTTGAGCGAGACGGCCAAGCAGCGGCTGGAAACGATCCAGACAACCGATGACGGGTTCGAAATCGCGGAAAAGGATCTGGAATTGCGCGGCCAGGGGGACTTGCTGGGTACGCGGCAATCGGGGATGCCGGGATATCGGATCGCGGTTCCCGATGTGCATCGGCATCTGCTGGAGATGGCGCATGACGATGCGCGGGCGGTGCTGGAGCGCAATCCGGGGCTGAAGGGACCCGAGGGGGATGCGGTGCGGGCGCTGCTGTATGTGTTCAGGAAGGATTTGGCGATTCCGTTGATCAAGGCGGGGTGATGGTTGGTGGTGGTTTAGGAACATCAACCGTTGGGGTTGAGGAAGCTGGCGCACCCCTCATCCGACCGCTTCGCGGCCACCTTCTCCCTCAAGGGGAGAAGAGTAGCTGGGGCAGCGTTCCGTTAAGAACTCTAGCGCTGGCTGCAAGAGCCCCCTTCTCCCCTTGAGGGAGAAGGGCCGGGGATGAGGGGTGCACTGAGCTTGCAAGGAGCGGGGAGCAGCTGAACGGTTCCGATAGCGATTTTCCCCCGATATGATCGCGGTTCGAATCTCCATCAAAGGCCCCTCCCCATGCAACCCTCCCGCGATATTTCACGACTGATCGAGATCATGGCACGCCTGCGCGACAAGGAGAGCGGGTGTCCGTGGGATATCGAGCAGGATTTCCGTTCGATCCGCCATTACACGATCGAGGAAGCCTATGAGGTGGCCGATGCGATCGAGCGGGAGGATTATGAGGATCTGCGGGACGAACTCGGCGATTTGCTGTTGCAGCCGGTCTATCACGCGCAGATGGCCAGCGAGGAAGGGCGGTTCGATATTGGGGACGTGATCTATGCGGTGACCGAGAAGCTGATCCGGCGGCATCCGCATGTGTTCGGGGAGGACGAGGCGGGGAACGCTGCGTCGAGCGAAAAACGCTGGGAGACGATCAAGGCGGAAGAGCGGGCGAAGAAGGCCGAGCGGCGGGGCGGGGACAAGCCCCCTTCCCTGCTCGATGACGTGCCCGCGGGATTGCCGGCGCTGACGCGGGCAGGAAAGCTCGCCAAGCGCGCGGCGCGGGTGGGGTTCGATTGGCCGGATACGGAATCGGTGGTGGCCAAGATTCGCGAGGAGCTTGGCGAAGTTGAGGAGGCGTTGGGGATGTCCGATGAGAAGGCCAAGGCCGAAGAGATTGGGGATCTGCTATTCGCCGTCGCCAATCTGGCGCGGCATGTGGGGCTCGATGCCGAGGCGGCGCTGAGGGATGCGAACGCGAAATTCGTGCGTCGGTTCGAGCATGTGGAAGCGCGGTGCCGCGATGATGGGGTGGAGATCAGCGAGGCGGGGCTGGAGCGGTTGGATGGATATTGGAATGAGGTGAGAGCGGCGGACAAGGCAGAAAAATGAAGGATGTCTATGTTGTAACGCATGCCCAATCTCTCCATCACGTCGAAGGCACGGTGGGCGGGTGGCACGATACCGGTCTCACGGCCAAGGGCGAGCGCGACGCGCTATTGATTGCGGAGCGATTGGCGGATTTGATCGGCCCATCAGAGGTCGAAATATTCAGCTCCGATCTGCTGCGTGCGTCCGGCACGGCCAGGATCATTGGCGAGCGACTTGGCAGGCCTCCGCATGAAATGCAAGCACTCAGGGAAATCAGCTACGGGGTGGCGGAAGGTAAGCCTCAAGCCTGGCTGGACGAGCGCTATACGCCCGCTCCCGACCACAATCGATTGGACCACGATTGCGGCATCGAGGGTGCCGAGACACGACGGCAAGTCGCTGAGCGCGTCTTTCCCGCTGTAGCGGCCATTATCGCACGGGAATGTGCGACACAGATTATTGTCAGCCACGGCTTTACGCTCACCATGATCGTTGCAGCGTGGCTAGAATTGCCCGTGGAGGCTTCCGGCTTTTTGGCATTCCCCGCAAAGTCCGGCAGCCTTACACATTTGCGGCAGGACGATTTCTGGCGAAACAGGGCCGTTATGCGATTGGCAAGTACATCGCATCTGGACTCGCTCAGTTCCCGTCCAGCCCAGTAATTCTTCCCGCGAATTTTTCGAGGAACTCGGCACGGTGGCGAGGGAGTACCCGGACGGTGTAGCGGGTGCCGTCGTCGGCGGGGTCACGGGAGATGACTTCGGTGTTGGCGTAGAGCCAACCCGGCTCAGAACCCGCCTCGTGGGGGACGAGGACGCTGAACAGGCGGGCGTCCTGGGCAAGGGCATGTTCGACGGCCAGGAGAAGATCGTCGAGCCCCTGCCCTGTTACAGCCGAAACCGGCACCGTGGCGGCGACCTTGCCGGCGGCGGTGATGCCGGAAAGGTCCGCATGTTCAGGTAGATTGTCGATCTTGTTCCAGACTTCGATAATGGGCGTCGTTTCGCCGGTGACGCCGAGATCGGCCAGGACCGAGAGCACGTCGGCGGCCTGAGCCGGGTGATCGGGATTGGAAACGTCGCGGACATGCAGGACGATTTGGGCCTGGGTCACCTCCTCGAGCGTGCCACGGAAGGCGGCGATGAGGTCGGTGGGCAGGTCGGAGATGAAGCCGACGGTGTCTGACAGAATGATGTCGCGGCCATGGGGCAGCGTCGCGCGGCGCACTGTGGTGTCGAGCGTTGCGAACAGCAGGTCCTCGGCCATGACACCCGAGCCCGTAATGGCGTTGAAAAGGCTCGATTTGCCGGCGTTGGTGTAACCGACCAGCGCCACGACCGGATATGGCACCGCCGCGCGGGGGCCGCGCTGGAGCTGGCGGGTGCGGCGGACTTTTTCGAGCCGCTGTTCGAGAACCAGGATGCGGTTCTGAATCTGGCGCCTGTCGGATTCGATCTGGGTTTCGCCGGGGCCGCCGAGAAAACCGCCGCCGCCGCGTTGGCGTTCGAGGTGGGTCCAGGAGCGGACGAGGCGGCCCTTCTGGTAATTGAGATGGGCGAGCTCGACCTGCAGCACGCCTTCACGCGTGGCGGCGCGTTCACCGAAGATTTCGAGGATCAGGGCCGTGCGATCGAGCACCTTCACCCCGATGTCGCGCTCGAGATTGCGCTGCTGAATGGGCGAAAGGGCTGCGTCGACGACCAGCAGTTCGATCTTTTCCGCCTTAACGATTTCGGCGAGCTGCTGGACCTGTCCGCCGCCCAGATAGGTGGCGGGCTTGATCTCGCGGACCCTCAGAATTTCGGTGAAGACCAGATCGAGCGCGATCGCGGCGGCAAGGCCAATGAACTCGGCGTGCCGTGCTTCGGCTGAGCGCGCATAACGAGCCAATCTGACGTCGGGTGTAATCAGACCCGTGCGCGTCGGGACTTCGCGGAGGTCCACGAAGCCTTTGCCGTCCTCGTCGTTATCGTCAATCAATCTGTCTGGTTCTCTGGATCGAACAACTGGATCGGGGCGCCCGGCATGATCGTGGAAATGGCGTGCTTGTAAACCAACTGGCTCTGGGCATCGCGGCGCAGCAGCAGACAGAAATTATCGAACCAGGTGATGACGCCCTGAAGCTTGACACCGTTGACGAGGAAGATCGTCACCGGGACCTTGTTCTTGCGGACGTGATTGAGAAAGGAATCCTGAAGGTTCTGAACCTTTTCACTGGGCATTGTTGGCCTCTTGTTAAGCGTCGAGCATTACGCGTCAGGTCGGACGCCCGACCACGTCCTTGGATTGACAACCAGTTTTGGTGCCGCCCTGCCCGTCGACGCATTCGCTTGTCAACGGCCCGACTATTACACATCTCCCCGGCCTAGCCTAGAGCGTTTCGACAAAATCGGGATGTGCGGAAACGGCGTTGAAACAAAGGGTTAGAAAGGCTTGCTACCAGCGGTTGCCAGTAATCGCGGCCAGGAGGACGAGGATTTCGATGCGTGCGACGACCGCGAGGGCGGAGATGGTCAGCAGTGTTTCGTCCGAGGCGATGCCTTCTGTCAGCCCCGGTGTCGCTGACGCCAGGAGGTTGCCGACCTGGGAAAAGGCGCCAGCCGAAAGCGCCATCGCGGCGGGGAGCCCATGCCCCTGCGCCGCAAAAAACAGCATGCCGATGGTGACGGTCAGGACCGCGAGGAAGAACGTGCTCCAGACCGATTTGGCGATGATGCGCTGTTCTGAATCATATTGCACGTCGTCGCGCAGAATGGCGCTGGGATAGACGAGGCGGTCGAGCTCGTTGCCCACGTGCTTGAGCATGGTGGCAAGGCGGAAGGCCTTGATGCCTCCGGCGGTGGAATAGGAACAGCCGCCGACGAAGACGATGATGAGGATCACTTCAAAGGGAATCGAAACGCCCAGGCGCTCATCGTGCGTGATGCCGGTGGTGGTTGCGATCGAAACGATGTCGAAGACGTAGTTGAACGCGCTTTCGAGGCCGGTGCGGCCCAGGGGCGGCGCGAGGACCGACGCGAGCACGGCAAGGGCGACGAGAAGGGCCATCGCGGAGAGATAAATCCGGGCCTCGGCCTCCTCGCGCGAGCCCTTGCCGGTGCGTGAAACGAGGAGGCGGTGCCATACGATGGAAGTGGCGCCGACGATCATGAAGAACATCATGATCAGCTCGGCGGGGCGATTGCCGAGGACGGTGGTGCCCGGTTCGGCGGGGATGAAGCCGTTGGTGGCCAGCATGCTCATGGCGGTAACGATCGCGGTATCGGCTGGGACGCGGACGGTGATGAGCAGGACCGCGCAGGCGATGGTCAGCGCGAGGTATGGCAGTGCGATGGAGCGGAGGGTTCTGAGGATGCGCGGGTCGTTTTCGGTACGGGCGTGCTGGATGTGGCGCAGATTGGCGTTGGGCATGCCGCCGACCTGATAGGGGCCGAGGACATAGGCGGCGAGTGCGAGGGTCGCAAAGCCACCGACCCAGCCTACCGTGCCCCGGTAAAAGGCCATCGAGGGGGAGATGTCGGCGAGCGGGCGCAACGTGGTGCCCAGCGTGGTTATGGCAGAGCTGGCTTCGAAGATGGCCCGGACCAGTGAATGGCCCTCGACCAGCATGAAGGCGGGCATCGCGGCGATGACGAGGCTCAGCCAGATGACGATGGCGGCGGTGAAGACCCCTGCCCTGTTGAGCGTGCGCGTTCTCGGGCTGAGCGCCAGGATGGTGACAGCCGAGAGGAAACCGTAGCAGACGATGACGAGGAAAAACGCCTCGAGGGCGCGCCAGTTGGATTCGACGAGCGCGACGAAGAGCGGAAACAGCATCGAGAGCGCGAAGAGGCCGAAGACGCCGGCGGACAGGACCCCAATTGTCGGCACGGCAGCAGCTCCCTGATCAAAAGAAATCTATGCTGACCCGGAACATCTGCTCGACCTGGCGCACGCTGGCGGCGAGAGCGAAGACGATGACGAAATCGCCGGCGCGGATGATCGTGTCGCCGGTCGGCAGGATCGCCTGACTGCCGCGCACGACGGCGCCGATGCGGATGCCGGCCGGAAGATCGAACTCGCGCAGGGGCTTGCCCACCAGTGTCGATGTTTCGAGGGCTTCGGCCTCGATGATTTCGGCGGCGCCATTGGCGAGCGTATAGACGCCCCGGATACGGCCGCGGCGGACGTGGCGGAGAACCTTCGAAACGGTGATGGCGCGCGGGCTGATAAAGGAATCGACATCCAGGCGGCGGGAGATGCCCGGGTATTGGTCCTGATTGACCAGGGCGATGTTGGCGTCGCACCCCATTTCGCTGGCGATGACCGAGGAGAGGATGTTGGTCTTGTCGTCATTGGTCAGCCCCAGGAACATATGGGCGTCGCGGACGTCGACCTCGCGCATGATATCGGCGGACATAGCGTCGCCAAACACCACGATCGAGTGCTTCATGGTCTCGGCGGCGCGCTGGGCGTTGCTGCGGTTGCTTTCGATGATGCGAACGGAGATCGAAGGGTCGGTCTCCTCGATGCGGCGGGCGACGTAGCGGCCGATATTGCCGGCGCCGGCGATCACTACGCGGCTTGGAGGCGCTTCGTCGCGGCCGAACAGGCCGAGGACGCGCTGAATCTGGTCGCGGGAGACGGCGACGATGGCCTGATCGCCGGTGATCATCTGCTCGTGGGAGTGGAGGACCCGCATCTCGCCCTCGCGACGCACAGCCATGACCGTGGCGTTGAGGTTGGGGAAGAGATCGGTCAGGTGCCGCAGGGGCGTATCGATCACCGAACAGTCCTCGGTGACGTCGACCTCGATCACCATGACCTGCCCGTCCTCGAAGGTGATGATCTCGTTGGCGCCGGGATAGGCCATGCGCTGGAGGATCAGGTCGCCCACTTCGACTTCGGGGGAGATGATGACATCGATGGGCAGATGTTCGCGCGAGAACATGTTGCTCCACTCGGGGTCGAGATAGCTTTGCGAGCGGATGCGGGCGATGCGGGTGGGAACCTCGAAGATGGCGTGGGCGACCTGGCACGCGGTCATGTTGACCTCGTCCACCTGGGTAACGGCGATAAGCATATCTGCATCGTTGGCGCCGGCCTGGGCGAGGACGTCGGGATGCGAGCCGTGCCCGTGCAGGCCGCGCGCGTCGAGCGTGTCGCGCACCCGCTGGACCAAGGCGGGATTGTTGTCGATGACGGTGACCTCATTGCCCTCGGCTGAAAGCCGCTCGGCAATGCCATACCCGACCTGCCCCGCCCCGCAGATGATGACGCGCATTTAGAGCCCCAACGACTTGATCTTGCGGTGTAGCGCGCTGCGTTCCATGCCCACGAATTCGGCAGTCTTTGAGATGTTGCCGCCGAATCGTTCGATCTGGGCGATAAGATATTGCCGCTCGAACACTTCGCGCGCTTCACGCAGAGGCAGGCTCATCAGATGGGCAGAGGAGTCGGTGTCGCCGATGGTGGGCAGTACCTCGGAAATATCGGACGGCAGCATTGCGGCTGTGATGATGCCATCAAGGGGCTGCTGGTCGCGGACGAGAATCAGCAGGCGCTCGATGGCGTTGCGGAGCTGGCGCGCATTACCCGGCCAATCCTGGCCCTGCAATACGGCGATGGCATCGTCGCCGAAGAGGAAGCGCGGAAGGTTGTGCATGCGCGAGAGTTGGGCGACGAACAGGGTGACGAGGGCCGGAATGTCCTCGCGCCGTTCGCGCAGGGACGTGAGTTGCAGGGGCACCACCGAAAGGCGATGGAACAGATCCGAGCGGAACTTGCCCTCTTCGATCAGCGAGGCGACGTTTTGTGAACTCGACGATACGATGCGCACGTCGACCGGCACGGGGCCGTGGCCATCGACGCGGGTGAATTTGTTTTCGACCAGCGCCCGCAGCAATGCTGTCTGGGAGTCGAGCGGCAGGGCGGCGACCTCGGAGAGATAAAGCGTGCCGCCATGCGCACGTTCGAGCGCTCCGACTTCGGTGCGCAGCCCGTTCTTGTCGCGCACTTCCCGGCCGAAGAGGACGACCGGAATTTCGTCGGGGGCATAAAGCGAGGCGTTGATTTCGATGAAGGGGCCAGTGGCGCGCGGGCTCTTGAAATGCAGCAAGCGCGCGCAGAGTCCCTTACCGGTCCCTGCCCCGCCCGAGATGAAGACCCGCGAGCGCGTACCCGCCGACTTTTCGATCAACGAGCGCACCTGGGAGATGGCGCCGGAGATGCCGACCAGCTCGGATTCGTCGCCGGTGCGCTCCTTGAGATCGGCAACCTCGGTCTTGAGTTTGCTCGCCTCAATGGCGCGCTGGGTGATGAGCAGCAGGCGGTCGATCTTGAAGGGCTTTTCGATGTAGTCGTAAGCACCGCGGCGAATGGCAGACACGGCGGTTTCGACATTGCCATGACCCGAGATCATGACGACCGGGAGGTCGGGATGATCGGCCTGCAGCACGTCGAGCAGTTGCAGGCCGTCAAGCCGCGAACCCTGCATCCAGATATCGAGGAAGACCAGATTGGGCCTTCGCCGGGCTATCGCCTCGAGAGCACTGTCGGCATCGGATGCCTGACGGGGTTCATAGCCTTCGTCTTCAAGAATGCCGGCGATCAGTTCACGGATATCTTCTTCGTCATCGACAATCAGTATGTCACGAGCCATCTATTTTATCGCCATCGCAGAAACGCGCGATGTCTCCTCTTGGGTCGTTTTTTGGTCGGCAAGAGCCTGTTCAGTCGGCTCGGCGGGCTGTTTTCCACTTTCGTGCAACGGCAATGTGAACGCAAAGCACGCCCCCACCCGCCCGTTGGGATCGGGTTGAGCGTCTCGCAGGTCGATGCGGCCACCGTGCTGTTCGATGATTTTTGCGACAATCGCAAGGCCAAGGCCGGTGCCTTTGTCGCGGGTGGTCATGTAGGGTTCAAGCAATTGATGCCGGTTTTCCTCGGGCCAACCCTTGCCGTTGTCGCTGACCGAAACCACGGCTTCCTCGCCTTCGAGGGCGATCGACACGATGACTTCGGGATCTGCGATGGTATCGATGCCAACCGATTCAATGGCTTCCACGGCGTTCTTGATAAGATTGGTGAGCGCCTGGGAGACAAGCCGCGTATCGAAGAAGGCATAAACGGTTTCGTCCGATAGTTCCGCTCGGATGTTGATCTCGGGCTGGCGCACGCTTTCGAGGAACACGGCCTGACGCACCGTATCAGAAAGATCGGCACGGGTGATGGCCGCCGTGGGCATGCGGGCGAAGGACGAGAATTCATCGACCATGCGGCCGATATCGCCCACCTGACGCACGATGGTGGAAATGCATTTGTCGAAGACGTCGAAATCGTCGACGAGCTTGTTGGCATAACGGCGGCGCAGGCGCTCGGCGGAAAGCTGGATGGGGGTCAGCGGATTCTTGATCTCATGGGCGATGCGACGGGCGACATCAGCCCATGCGCTGTTGCGTTGGGCGGCGACCAGTTCGGTGATGTCATCGAGCGTGACCACATACCCCTTGGATTCGGTGATGGTGCCCTCGCGCGTCAAACGCACCTGATAGGTGCGCCGGTCGAAGCCCGAGGATAGCTGAACCTGATCCTGCACCCTGCCCCGGCGAGCCGATTGAGCGCGCTCGACAGTGGACGCCAGTTCGGGCGCCACAGTGGCCAGTTCCTGGTTCATCAGGTCGAGCTCGCTCTGGCCGAGCGCGGAGCAGGCGCGGGAATTGACCAGCGTGATGCGACCGAAGGCATCGAGCCCGATGATGCCCGCCGAGACCCCCTCCACGACGGCTTCGGTGAACTGGCGGCGCTGGTCGTTGGTGCGGCTGGCGGCGACCAGCGCAGCGCGCTGATTGCGCAATTGCGCCGTCATCTTGTTGAAGCGCACGGCCAGATCGTGGAGATCGCCCCCGCGATCGGGCACCGGGAGCTGCACGTCGAGATCGCCTCTCGAAACGCGGTTGGACGCGATCATGAGATTGCGGATGGGATCGATCAGGCCGTTGGCGAGCGCGATACCGATCCAGAGCGCGGCGAGCAGGAAGACGAAAGCGACGCCCAGATACATGAGCGCATAGGTGATCTGGAACACCAGCCGGTTGGAATCGTAGAGCCGATATTCGGAGATGTTCTCGTCGGTCAGGCGCACATATTCGAGCACTTCGGGATCGACCGGTCGGGCGACGAAAAGAAAGAGATCGTCATAGCCGCGCAGCCGCACGACGTTGCCCACCAGCGAATTGCCGGAACCCGGCGCAATCAGCGTCGGCGTGCCGAAGCCCGCCGCTTCGAGCACCACATCGGGAACACGCGGAACCGCGCCCTGTACGTTGATCTGGGCGCGCATGACGGTTTCGCCCGACCGGTTGACGAGGCTGGTGAACGGCAGCGAACGCGTGGTGGCCAGGGCCGTGAGGATGCGCTGGAAGCGCGGCTGATCGCTCGCATAGGTATCGCGGGCGGCCTCGAGTTCGCTGGCGACCCAGATGGTGTCGTCTCGCAGTACCTGGGCGTGTTCGAGCATGTAGGAGCGGGCAACAAGGCGCGAGCTTTCCACCATGGATCGCATGCGCTCGGAAAACCACTGATCCAGGCCCTGATTGAGCGAGAGCATGGCAACCACTGCCACGATGAAGGCCGGACCGGCGGCGATAATCGCGAACATGGCGACGATACGCACCTGTAGCCGCGCGCCCTCCTGCTTGCGGATGCGCGACTGGACGAGCATCACAAGCTCTGTGAGGACAAGGGCGACGACGAGGGTGACCAGGACGGCGTTGGCGATCCAGATCCAGGTCCACACATCGGGACCGGGCTCGATGTCGGTCGCCCCGCTCATGATCAGGAAGGAGCCGGAGGCGACGACCACAGCAAGAAGCACGACGACGAAACCGACCGTCCGGAGGAGGCGGTTGTCGTGAAAGAGCGGTGCGGTGCTGGTTTTGGGTCGCGAAATGTGCCGGTCGCCTGCGGTTGAATCGAAGTTTGACGCAATGCGGGACGAAGAGCCGGTTTCCACCTTCCCCGAACTCGTCCTAGCCGCCATGCGCACCGCCTCTCCTGCCTTGCGGCGGAAAAAAGCGTACGATCGTGCGGTTACGCTTCATGGTTCGCATTGGATGCATGCTTTCCGCCTGCGCTGGCACTGGTGGCCGTTGAATCCGTGCATTGCGGAGTCTGGCCCATCTCCGCCTTTGGTTCAAGACCAATGTTGCCAAAATGTGACAGTGTTCAACGCGACCCGGTTTTGCCAAGCAAAAGGCTCCTGTGGAGCCTTTCGAGCGTTGAACGCCCACAGAGCTATCCTCGAAGGGCTGACGAGGTGGTGTACTTATCCTAGCAACCGGGAATGTTTAACGATTTCAATCCCGTGGCTACGAATCTTCTTACGGAGCGTGTTGCGATTGAGGCCCAGAAGTTCGGCCGCCTTGATCTGGTTGCCCGAGCACAGGTTGAGAATGGTGGAAATCAGCGGCACCTCGACCTTGTCGATGAGGCGCTGATAGACGCCGGCTGGCGGAAGATTCGGCTCGTGTTCCCGAAAGAGCTGGGCCAATTCGGCTTCGACGACCGTCGCGATATCGGCCGGGCCCGCCGTGGCGGTGAAATCGGTCTTATCGGTGAGGTTCAGTTCGTTCTGGACGATTTCGAGGGAAATCACCTCATCGGCATAGAGCGCGGCAAGACGGCGGACGAGGTTTTCGAGCTCGCGAACGTTTCCGGGCCAATGATATTGCTGCATCAGCTTGAGCGCTTCCGATGACAGCACTTTCGGCACTTCGCCCTCGCACTGGGCGGCCTTGAGGAAGCTCGTGGCGAGGTCCGGAACGTCATCGATGCGCTCGCGCAGGGGCGGCAGGCGGAGGGGGACCACGTTGAGGCGGTAATAGAGATCCTCGCGGAACAGACCCTGGCGGATCAACTGGCTGAGATCGCGGTGGGTGGCCGCGACGATGCGCACGTCGGTCTTGATGGGTGTACGCCCGCCGACCATCGTGTATTCGCCCTCCTGGAGCACGCGCAGAAGCCGCGTCTGGGCATCCATGGGCATGTCGCCGATCTCGTCGAGAAACAGCGTACCGCCTTCGGCCTGCTCGAACCGGCCGGACGATCGGGCCGTCGCGCCGGTGAAGGCGCCCTTTTCGTGGCCGAACAATTCGGCCTCGATCAGATCGCGCGGGATGGCGGCCATGTTGATCGCGACGAAGGGGCCATTCTTGCGCCTGCCGAAATTGTGCAGCGCCTTGGCGACGAGCTCCTTACCGGTGCCGCTCTCGCCGGTGATCATCACCGTCAGATCGGTCTGCATGAGGCGAGCGAGAGCGCGATAGATATCCTGCATCGCCGCCGAACGACCGACGAGCGGCATGTTCTCGCCCTCGTCGGGGCGGCGCTCGGCATCGACGGGGCGATGGGCATCGGCGAGCGCACGGCCGACGACGGCGAGCACTTCGGTGATGTCGAAGGGCTTGGGCAGATATTCATAAGCACCCATCTCGGAGGCGCGGATCGCGGTCATGAAGGTGTTCTGCGCACTCATCACCACCATCGGCAGATCGGGGCGCAGCTTCTTGATCTTGGGCATGACGTCGAAGGCGTTGCCGTCGGGCATGGATACGTCGGTGATCAGGAGATCGCCCTCCCCGCGCGTCACCCAATTCCACATGGTCGAAATGTTGCCGGTGGGGCGCACTTCATAGCCGGCGCGGGAAAGCGCCTGGTTGAGCACCATGCGGATGGCGGCATCGTCGTCGGCGAGAAGGATGGTCTGTCCGGCCATGTGTTATTCCTGGTCTTCGGAAATCTTGGCGTCGGCGCCCTGGGCGACCGGCAAGAGGATACGGAAACGGGTACGGCCCGGGCGGCTTTCGCAATCGATCACCCCGCCGTGGTCGCCCACGATCTTGGCGACGAGCGCAAGGCCCAGGCCGGAGCCCGAGAGCTTGGTGGTGACGAAGGGATCGAAAAGGAACGGCAGGAGGTCGGCGGGGACGCCGGGGCCGTTGTCTTCGATGACGATCTCGAGCGGAAGCGAAATGCGTTGCGCGACACCGGCCACCGCGATGCGGATGCCGGGACGGAAAGCAGTCATGATCCGGATTTCGGGTTTTGGCGTGCGATCAAGGGCTTCTGCAGCATTCTTGATAAGATTCAGGAAGACCTGAATAAGTTGATCGCGATTGCCCAGGACCGGAGGCAGGCTGGGATCGTAGTCCTCGGAAAAGGTGACGCCCTTGGCGACGCCGTTCGAGGCGAGAAGCTTCACGCGTTCGAGGACGACGTGAATGTTGATGGGCAGGCGGTCGATCGGACGTTCGTCGCCGAATACCTCCATGCGGTCGACAAGGTCGACGATCCGGTCCGTCTCGTCGCGAATGAGCCGCGCGAGGATGCGGTCGTCGCCCACTGCCGATTGTTCCAGAAGCTGGGAGGCGCCACGAATTCCGGAGAGCGGGTTCTTGATTTCGTGTGCCAGCATGGCGGCCAGGCCGGTGACCGAACGCGCCGCGCCGCGCGAGACGAGCTGGCGGTCGATCTTGTCGGCCATGGTGCGCTCCTGGAAGGTGAGCGTTACGAACCCCGGCATTTCGGGAATGGGGCTGGCATAGACGTCGGCGATACGGTCCTCGGCGACGCGGGAGGTGCCGACCTGCACGCGGTACTCGGTCATCGGCGCAAGGCGCGCGCCCACGCTCTCGATGAGACTGAGGATGGGCGAGCCAAAGGCGATGAAATCGGAAAGCTTCTGGCGCGTGAGAATGGATGAGGACGCGTGGAAGAAGGCTTCGGCAGCATAGTTGGCGAATGCGATGGACCCATCCTCGCCGCAGACGAGAACCGGCTGGGGCAGAGATTGCAGGATGGAGGCGTGCAGATCGATCTCCATGAGGGCGTTCATGCGGCCCGGCTCCATGTGCAATCGAAAAGGTCCGGGAGGAGACGAAGCACGGCGCGAGGGTCGTCCTCGGTCATGACGGGGCGGCGCACCTCGCTTGCGGTGTTGCCGATGGCGTCGAGATACCAGCCTATGTGCTTGCGGGCCACGCGAATGCCGAGCGCGGTTCCATATTCGGACAGCATGGCCTCGTAATGGGCGGCGACGAGTTCGACCAGATCGGACCCTTCAGGTGCCTCCGATGCCTCTTTGCCTGCAAGATGGGCACCCACCTGCCCCACGATCCAAGGCCGCCCCTGCGCGCCGCGGCCGATCATGACGGCGTGGGCGCCCGATTGGGTGAGCGCGGCATCGGCTTCCGCAGGACCGGTGATATCGCCATTGACGACGACGGGGATGGACACGGCATCGACCACAGGGCGCACCAGATGCCAGCGTGCGGTATCCTTATAGAATTGCTGGCGAGTGCGACCGTGGACGGTGATCATCCTGACGCCGGCGCTTTGCGCGCGGCTGGCGATGTCGGCGGCGTTGAGGCTGTTTTCGTCCCAACCCAGCCGCATCTTGACAGTGACGGGCAGGCTCGTGGCCGCAACGACGGCTTCGACCAGCGACAGCGCGATATCGGGAACGCGCATCAAGGCCGAGCCGGCGAAACCATTGGTGACGCGCTTGGCGGGGCAGCCGAAGTTGAGATCGATCATATCGGCGCCAGCATCCTCGGCGATCTTTGCGCCGCGCACCAGCCAAGCGGCCTCGCACCCGGCAAGCTGGACGATATGGGGCAAGCCGCCGGACGGCGTGAGCTTGCGCACCATTTCCCTTTGTCCGGTGACAAGGGCGGCGCTGGCAATCATTTCGGATACGACCAGACCGGCGCCGAAGCGGGCCGCAAGGTCACGCATGGGCCGATCGGTGATCCCTGCCATGGGGGCAAGAAAAGCACGATTTCTGACAGACAGATTCCCAATGCTTATTTCGCGGGCAACCAACGCCAATCTACTGCCTCAAAATTACACAGCGCCACATTTCTGGTGACAGATTAATCAAAAACCGCAAGGTTTCAATGCCCTGCTATAGATCAGTTTGCTAAAGCGTTGGCCACCTTGTTTCCAGGGGCGCGGAAGGCTAATTGCGGGATAGGATTTGCCTGGCGTATTGCCAAGAATGGTCAAGGTTTAATGACACAGTCTAAAACAATCGTCGCCCTCGTCGTTGCCGCAGGGCGCGGGGAGCGTGCGGGCGGCGATGGAACGCCCAAGCAATATAGGCCCATCGCCGGGATTCCTCTGCTCAGCCGCACTATTTCGGCGCTGCTTGCCGTTGGGCAGATCGACCGGGTGGTACCGGTGATCGGGGCGGATCAAGAAGAATTGTTCGCAGCATTGGGTCTTGCCGATCCGCGGCTGGGCGCACCCGTTATCGGCGGGGACACGCGACAGGTTTCAGTGCTCAAAGGACTCGAAGCCCTTGCGGGCGATCCTCCCGATATCGTCCTCATCCACGATGGGGCACGGCCATTCATCGATGCGGCGCTGGTCGGCAATGTGGTTGCGGTGCTGGATGACGCCGATGGGGCGCTGCCCGTTACGCTGGTGACCGATACGATCAAGCGATCGAACGACGGAAAGACGGTGGGCGGCACCGAGGATCGGACGCAGCTCTTTGCGGCACAGACACCGCAAGGCTTTCATTTCGCGCCCATTTATGACGCTCACCGGCGGGCGATCGCAATGAGCGACGGCTTCACCGACGACGCTGCCATCGCCGAATGGGCCAATCTTTCGGTCGCCCTGGCGCGTGGCGATGCGCGCAACATCAAGATCACACTTCCGGGCGATTTCGAAAGGGCCGCGCGAATGGTTGGAGAAGAAGCCAGGATGGAAACACGCGTCGGATCGGGCTTCGACGTCCATGCGTTCACAGAGGGCGACGCCGTCATACTGGGGAACATATCCATTCCCCATACTGCCAGACTCAAGGGCCACTCGGACGCCGATGTGGTTCTGCACGCGCTTTCGGACGCGCTTTATGGAGCGCTGGCCGATGGCGATATCGGCAAGCACTTTCCGCCCAGCGAGAATGAATGGAAGGATGCCGATTCGGCGATCTTTCTGGAACACGCGGTTTCGCTCGTCCGCCAGCGCGGCGGGCGGCTGGTGCATCTGGACGTAACGATCATCTGCGAGCGCCCCAAGATCGGGCCGCATGTGGATGCAATGCGCGAGCGCATCGCGCAGATCGCCCAGATTTCGGCCAGCCGGGTCGCCGTCAAGGCAACCACTTCGGAGCGTCTGGGCTTTACTGGCCGTGAAGAAGGCATAGCGGCGCAAGCCGTGGCCACCATCGAAGTTCCGCTGGATTATTCGTAATGCTCGACAGCGACACCCTTGGGCTGGCCCGGCAGGTCAACGACCGGCTTATCGTTGCCGGCCATGTGATGGTCACCGCCGAAAGCTGCACGGGCGGGCTGATCGCGGCGTCGCTCACCTCGGTGGCGGGTTCGTCGCGCATGCTCTATGGCGGCTTCGTAACCTACGATAATCGCGCCAAGATCGAAATGATCGCCGTGCCCGAGGCGCTGATCGAGGCGCATGGCGCGGTGTCCGAACAGGTAGCGCGGGCCATGGCGGAAGGCGCGCTGGACAAGGCGAAGGTCGATCTTGCGGTTTCAGTAACCGGTATCGCCGGCCCCGGTGGCGGATCGGAGACAAAGCCCATCGGGCTCGTGCATTTCGGCCTCGCGACCAGGGAGCGCACGCTCGACCGAAAAGAAAAATTCGGCGATCTGGGACGCGACATGGTGCGCCAACTCACCGTGCGAGTTGCACTGCAAATGGTGCTGGACGCCTACTAGGCTATCCAGAGGAAGACTATTCTTCCAAGTGCACCAAACAGCAGTATCGATGTCACGAGAACTTGGACCAAAAATCCAGGATACCGCTTTTCCGGCGCCGCAAGATATCCGACAAAGTACACTACGCGCGCGATAACCCACAGGGCGCCAAATATTGCAGCCCAGGTCACGTCCCAATAAATCGCGAACAGCCACATCGCGGGAAGAAAGATCAACGCCCATTCAATGGTGTTCATATGGGCACGGATCGCACGCTCAAGACGAGGATCACCCGACATTGTGGGGGCAAGAATACCCGTCTTGGCGTGCGTTCTTGCGACGGTCAGCGCCATGCCGAAAAGCGTAATACCGACAAGCAGCGTTATGACGGCAACGGGGTAATAGGCGTCCATGCGAAATCTCCCATCAGACTTATAAGTGCGCGATTCGGCATAAGATTAGATGCCATTTCCATCGACACAATAGCCGTTCTCAGGGGTAGGCTTGACTAACCCATAGCCCATCGGTTATTGATCCAATCAATAGCCGATGGGTTATAGGTTTATGCAACAGCACGATGTTTTATTCCGGACGCTGGCCGATCCGACGCGGCGCGCCATCTTCGAGCGGCTTTGCCGCGACGGAGACCAGACGGTCAGCGCTATCACCGCGCAGGCGGGGGTGTCTCAGCCCGCCGTCTCCAAGCATCTTGGCGTGCTCAAGCGCGCCGGGCTGGTCCGCGACCGGCAGGATGGCCGCCAGACCCATTACAGCGCGGAACTCGACGCTCTCAGGCCGCTGATCGACTGGACCAGGCAGATGACCGGTTTTTGGGAAAATCGGTTCGACGACCTCGAAGACTTACTCAAAAGGATGGACCAATGACGCAAACATCGCCCGAAACCCTTTCCGTGATCGTTGAACGGGAAATCCCCTATGCCCCGGAAAAAATCTGGCGCGCGCTCACCCAACCCCATCTGATCGAGGAATGGCTGATGCGGAACGATTTCGCCGCCTCGGTGGGCCACAAATTCCGCCTGAGCGGCGATTGGGGCGGGGTCGAGTGCGAAGTGTTGACCCTCGATCCGAACAAGACCCTTTCCTACACCTGGGACCACGCCAACGACGACCCCACCTACGCCCTCAAGAGCGTTGTGACCTTCACCCTGACCCCCAGCGAAAAAGGCACGCAATTGCGTATGGAACAGGTCGGGTTCAGGCCCGATCAAAAGCAAGCGTTCGGTGGCGCGAAGGCCGGCTGGAAGTACAATCTCGAAAATCTCGAAGCCGTCGTCAGCCGGTTGGATTAAAGCCGCATCGGGCGCGGCAAACAAATCGCTTTGCCGCGCAAATCAAAATCAAAAGGAGGTATTCTTGAACCTGAGCAAATTGACGCGTCAGACGCACCGCTGGCTATCGATCATTTTCACATTGATCGTTGCGGCAATCTTTATTGCCCTCGGCATGGGGATGGAGCCGGCCGAATGGGTTTATTTTACTCCGTTGGCGCCGCTTGCCCTGTTGCTTGTGACCGGGCTCTATATGTTCGTCCTGCCCTATGCCGTGAGATGGCGGAGTGGCAGGCGTGCCGATGCGTGAGGCTGGTATAAGAGGAGATTGCTACGATGAGCGATGAAGACGTGGCAGAGGCCTCGCGCCTGATCGATGCCAGAATTGCGGAATTGGCAGATTGGCGCGGGCAAAAGCTCGCCCGGGTCCGAGCGCTGATCAAGGAAGTCGAGCCCGGCGTCCTCGAGGAATGGAAGTGGCGTGGGGTGCCCGTATGGTCCCACAATGGCATCCTTTTCACCGGCGAGAGCTACAAGAACTCTATCAAGCTCACCTTTGCCAAGGGCGCGTCTCTGGACGACTCAGCCGGGCTCTTCAATTCCAGCCTCGAAGGCAATACGCGGCGGGCGCTCGATATTTTCGAGAACGATGAAATCGATGAAGCGGCGCTCAAGGCGTTGATGCAGGAAGCGGTGCGGGCGAACGCGGCTTCGAAGGCCGGACGGGCGCGGCGCTGAGATTTATTCGCCTTTGCGCAGCAGCGATATCGCGAGAATGACGAACGGAAGGCCCACGAGAGGAATGGCCCCGCCGGCGACAGCGAGAATCCGCGAAATGGCCTCGGTGGGATCGGGAGCATTCCATGCCCCCGAGGTAACCTGGAACACCATGAAAATCGCCCCGGCGATGATGAGCGTTTCAATCACTCCCAGCAGGATGAAGATGCGCGTGGATTTCTTCATGCTCTCCTCCAGTGTAGCTCAGCTATAGCGGCGATTGGCTTCGGCGACAAAGGCGTCGACGATTTCCTCCTGCTTGGCGGCGAAGGCCGGTTCGGCGACGGCGCGCAGCAGCGGGTTGGCGATGCCGAAATCGATATCGAAGCGGATTGCCGTCCCCTGCTCCGTTTCCTCGAAACTCCAGATGCTGTCGAGGTGGGAGAACGGTCCATCGACGGCGCGGGCGCGCAGGGTACAGGCCGTGTGATCGACATTGATGCGGCTGGTATAGGCTTGGAAGATCGGGCCGAAGCGGATGTGCATGCGCGCGTCGAACTGGGTTTCGGGGTGCGCGCGGCTGCGTTTCACCTCCATGCGCTCGCAATTGGGGATGAATTGCGGGTAGGTTTCGACATCGGCGACGAGCGCAAGCATTTGCGCCGGCGAGTGCGGCACCAAACGCTCCAGTTTTTTCTTCATCAAGCGAGTCCGAGTTTGGCCTGACGCGCCTTGCGCAGCGCGGCGAAATCCTCGCCGGCGTGGTGGGAAGAGCGGGTGAGCGGGCTCGAGGAAACGAGCAGGAAACCCTTGGTCTTGGCGATCGTGGCGTAGGATTTGAATTCCTCGGGCGTCACGTATTTTTCGACCTTGTGGTGCTTGCGGGTGGGCTGCAAGTATTGGCCGATGGTGAGGAAATCGACGTCCGCCACGCGCAGGTCATCCATCAACTGAAGCACTTCGTTGCGGGTTTCGCCGAGGCCCACCATGATGCCGGACTTAGTGAACATCTGCGGGTCGAGCTCTTTCACGCGCTGCAAAAGCCGGATCGAGTGGAAATAGCGCGCGCCAGGGCGGACCGTGAGGTATTTCGACGGCACGGTTTCGAGATTGTGGTTGAAGACGTCGGGCTTGGCGGCGACGACGATCTCCAACGCGCCTTCCTTACGCAGGAAGTCTGGCGTCAGGATCTCGATGGTGGTGCGCGGGTTGCGGGCGCGGATGGCGAGGATCACGTCGGCGAAATGCTGCGCACCGCCGTCGGCCAGATCGTCGCGATCGACCGAGGTGATGACGACGTGTTCGAGGCCGAGCTTTTCGACGGCCTTGGCGACGTTTTCGGGCTCGTTGGGATCGAGGGCGGTCGGCAGGCCGGTGCGCACGTTGCAGAAGGCGCAGGCGCGGGTGCAGATTTCGCCCATGATCATCATGGTGGCGTGCTTCTTGGACCAGCACTCGCCGATATTGGGGCAGCCGGCTTCCTCGCAGACTGTGACCAGCCCGTGCTTGCGGACGATCTCCTGGGTTTCGCGATAAACGGGAGAACCCGGCGCCCTGACCCGAATCCAATCGGGCTTGCGCAGCATTTCGGTGTCGGGCCGCTTGGCCTTTTCCGGGTGGCGGGTGGCCTGGCGTACGGCCGTATCAAGAAGCGTTACCATATCTGCCCCTATCGCGCCTTTCGGGGCGCGGGAATGACGGCCGCGCCCCGAAGGCGCGGCCGCGTGTGGTTATGTGCGTCTACCGCGAAAGAGACGCCCGATCCAGATCAGGATGCACGCGCCGATGACGCCGGCAATCAAACTGCCGATCCAGCCGGCAAACTGAATGCCGAAGATGGCCAGCAGGGCATTGGCGATGATCGCACCGACAATGCCCAGAATGATGTTCATGAGAAGCCCCTGATCGGACCCCATGATCTTCTCCGCAATCCAGCCGGCGATGCCGCCGATGATGATTGCGGCTATCCAACCTACACCTTCCATAGTGGCCTCCAATCGAGTTATGGACGATGGGTCAATGCACCGGGTTCAAATTTGGATGCACCGACTCATGTCGGAAATCCTCCTCCGACATGGAGAGCATAACACTCCATGCCTAGATGTTGAGAGCGTGGCCGTAAGCGTCAAGGACGCTTTCCTTCATTGTTTCCGAGAGCGTGGGGTGCGGGAAGATCGTGTGCATCAGATCTTCCTCGGTGGTTTCGAGGTTCATGGCGACCACGAAGCCCTGGATCAATTCGGTGACCTCGGCGCCGACCATGTGCGCGCCCAGCAATTCACCGGTCTTCTTGTCGAAGATGGTCTTGACCAGCCCGTCGGGCTCGCCCAACGCGATGGCCTTGCCGTTGCCGACGAAGGGAAAGCGGCCGACGCGGATGTCGCGGCCCAGTTCCTTAGCCTTGGCTTCGGTGAGGCCGACGCTGGCGACCTGGGGTTCGCAATAGGTGCAGCCGGGGATTTTCGAGCGGTCGAGGCCGTGGACCTTCTTTCCCGCGATGGTTTCGACGGCGATCACCGCCTCGTGCTCGGCCTTGTGGGCCAGCATGGGTGCGCCGGCAACGTCGCCGATGGCCCAGATGCCTTCGACATTGGTGCGGCCATGATCGTCGACGACGACGACGCCGCGATCGATCTTGACGCCGGCCTTTTCGAGACCGAGGTTTTCGGAATTGGCCTGAACGCCGACCGCCGAGATCAGCACATCGGCCTTGACCTCTTTCTTCTCGCCATTCTTCAGTTCGACATGGGCGGTGATCCCCTGCCCGGCCTTATCGACCTTCGCGACTTTTGCGTCGGTTAGAATGGCGATGCCGCGCTTTTCGAAGCGCTTGCGGGCGAGGCCGGAGATTTCGGCGTCCTCGACCGGCATGATCTGGGGCAGAAGTTCGATGACGGTGACTTCAGCGCCCAGCGAGCGGTAGAAGGACGCGAATTCGATGCCGATGGCACCAGAGCCCATGACGGCGACCGATTTCGGCATTTTCGCCGGTTTCAGCGCCTCGAAATAGGTCCAGATCTTTTCGCCATCCGGCTCGATGCCGGGCAGGACGCGCGGGCGCGCGCCGGTGGCGACGATGATGTTCTTGGCCTTGTAAGTGCCCTCGCCCAGCGTGGTCTTCGGCTTGGGATGCTGCGGCTCTACGGGCTTTTTCTTGGTCGCTTCGACCTTGACTTCACCGGGCTTGGTGATGGTGGCTTCGCCCCAGATGATATCGACCTTGTTCTTTTTCATCAGGAACTGCACGCCGTCATTCATGCGTCCGGCAATGCCGCGCGAACGCTTGACGATGGCGTCGATATCGAAATCGAAGCTGTCGGCCTTAAGCCCGTAATCCTTGGCGTGGCTCATATGGCCGTAGATTTCGGCGGAGCGCAGCAGTGCCTTGGTTGGGATACAGCCCCAGTTCGAGCAGATGCCGGCCATGTGCTCGCGCTCGACAATGGCGGCCTTGAGGCCGAGCTGCGAGGCGCGGATGGCGGCAATGTAGCCGCCGGGACCGGCACCGATGACGATGATATCGTATTGATCCGCCATGGTTTTTCCTCTTATTCTGGCTCTAGAGGCCAAGCATGTCTTTTACGATCGGCGCCAGAGCGTCGCCGATGGCGCGGGTATTGGCAGGGTCGAGATGCACGCCATCGGAGGTTGAGGCCTTGGAGACGGTCGCGGCATCAAAGAAGTGACAGCCGATTTCGGCGGCCACACGGCTGTAGTGGCCGGCAAGCAGGCGGCTTTCGGCGATGGTCTCGTTGAAACGCGGATCGAGCGCCGGGCCATCCGGTTCGGTACAATGGGGCGGAGAGACGAGCAGCACGGGGACATTGCCCAGCTCGGCCCTGACGATCTCCGCCAGCCGCTTCATGCCACGGGCAGCGCCGAAGGCATTGCCGCAGATGAAGCTTTTCATATCGTTGGTGCCCAGCATGATAACCACGGCATCGAGCGGGGCATGGCTGTGGATCAGCGTTGGCAGGACGCGCGCGCCGTTACGATCCGCAGTAGTGGCAAAATCGTCGAACACTGTGGTGCGTCCGCCAAGACCCTCGGCGATGACACGCGCCTTGCCGCCGAGGCCCACTTCCAAGCGGGTGGGCCAGCGGTCTTCATAGGCATGGCGCCCGCCCTGGATGACGGGGTCGGAGCCGTAAGTGAGGCTGTCGCCATAGGCGAGGATGGTTTTCATCATCCGCGCCTTATTTAAGCGAGCATCATTACGGGCGTTTCGATGAGCTTCCGGAACGCCGCCAGAAGTTCGGCGCCCAGGGCACCGTCGACCGAACGGTGATCGCATGAGAGCGTCACCGTCATGAACTGGCCGGTCTTGACCTGGCCCTTTTCGGCATAGACGCGCTCTTCACCGACGCCGACCGCAAGGATGGTGCCGTGTGGCGGGTTGATGACGGCGCCGAAATGCTTGACGCCATACATGCCCAGATTGGACACCGCCGTCGAGCCGCCCTGATATTCATGCGGAGCGAGCTTCTTGTTGCGGGCGCGGGTGGCGAGGTCTTTCACCTCGTCGGAAATCTGGCGCAGGGTCTTCTGATCGCAGGATTTGACGACGGGGGTGAAGAGGCCTCCGGGGACCGCGACGGCCACGGCCACATCGGAACGGTGATGATAGAGGATCGAGTCTCCGGCCCAGGTGGCATTGGCCTGCGGCACCTGCTGGAGGGCGATGGCCCAGGCCTTCATGATGAAATCATTGACCGAAAGCTTGTAGGCCGGCTTGCCGTCCTTGTCCTTCCCGGCGGCGGCGTTGATTTCCTCGCGGGCCTTCATCAGGTCGTCGATGCGGCAATCGACCGTCAGATAGAAGTGCGGAACGGTCTGCTTGGATTCGGTGAGGCGCGCGGCCACTGTCTTGCGCATGCCGTCATTGGGAACGATGTCGTAGGTGCCTTCCTCGTACAGGGCAAGGACCTGGGATTTGCCCATGCCAGCAGCGAGCGAGGTGCCGGCTGCGGGAGCGGCGGACGGCTTGGCGGAGACGCCCTCTTTCTTGGCCTTTTCGATATCGGCCTTGACCACCCGGCCTTTCGGACCCGATCCGGAGACGGCGGAAAGATCGATCCCCGCCTCTTTGGCGAGACGACGCGCCAGAGGCGAGGCGAAGATACGCTTGCCATCGGTCTTGGGCGCGGGAAGCGGCTCGGGGGAGGGCTTGGCGTCGGAACTGGAGGACGGTGCCTTGGGCGCGCCTTCGGATTTAGCTTCCGCCTTTTCTTCCTTCTGGTCGACCTTGGGCTCTTCCTTGGGCGCTTCGGCCTTGGCGCTATCGGCAGGAGCGTCGCCTATGGCATCGGCGCTTTCGCCCTCCTCAAGGAGGACGGCGATCACGGCGTTGACCTTGACGTTCTCGGCCCCTTCGGCGACGAGAATCTTGCCGATGGTGCCTTCGTCGACGGCTTCCACTTCCATGGTGGCCTTGTCGGTTTCGATTTCGGCGATCACGTCGCCGGAGGAGACGGTGTCGCCCTCCTTGACGTGCCATTTGGCCAGCGTGCCCTCTTCCATGGTCGGCGACAGGGCGGGCATTGTGATGTTGACGGGCATCGGTACCTCCCTTTGACTAGCGATAGGTGACGGCGTTGACGGCGGCGATAACCTCGTCGACGCTGGGCAGGGCCAGCTTTTCGAGATTGGCGGCGTAGGGCATGGGGACATCCTTGCCGGTGACGCGGGTGACCGGCGCATCGAGGTAATCGAAGGCGTGCTCCATGAGACGCGCGGCGATTTCAGCACCGATGCCGCCCTGGGGCCACCCCTCTTCGACGGTCACGCAGCGGCCGGTCTTTTTGACCGATTCAATCACCGTATCGATATCGAGGGGACGCAGGGTGCGCAGGTCGATCAGTTCCACATCGACGCCGGCGGCGACCAGCTTTTCGGTGGCCTGGGTCGCGTAGCGCATGCCCATGGAGAAGGAGACGATGGTGACATCCTTGCCCTCACGCGCCACGCGCGCCTTGCCGATGGGAAGGACGAAATCGTCCATCTTGGGCACTTCCCCGGTAGAGCCGTAGAGGATCTCGTTTTCGAGGAAGATCACCGGATTGGGCGAACGGATGGCGGCTTTCAAGAGCCCCTTGGCATCGGCGGCTGTATAGGGCGCGATGACGGTGAGGCCCGGAATGTGGCTGTACCAGGCCGAATAGTCCTGGCTGTGCTGGGCACCGACGCGGGCGGCGGCACCGTTGGGGCCACGGAACACCATGGGCGCCTTGACCTGCCCGCCCGACATATAGAGCTGCTTGGCGGCGGAGTTGATGATCTGGTCGATCGCCTGCATGGCGAAGTTCCAGGTCATGAATTCGACGACGGGCTTGAGGCCCGCGAACGCCGCTCCGACGCCGAGGCCGGCAAAGCCGTGCTCGGTAATCGGGGTGTCGATGACGCGTTCGGCACCGAATTCCTGCAGCAGGCCTTGCGTGACCTTATAGGCGCCCTGGTATTCGGCGACTTCCTCGCCCATGACGAAGACGTCCTTATCGGCGCGCATTTCCTCGGCCATGGCGTCGCGGAGCGCTTCGCGGACGGTCATGGTGACCATTTCGACATCGCTGGGGATATGGGGATCGTTCTGCGGCTTGAACTGGGGCGCGGCGGGGGCATCGGTGGTCTTGGTGGTGGGCTGGGACTTGTCCTCGACAGCGTCGGAATAGCCCGGCTTTTCGGATTCCTTAGGCTCGTCCGAGCCGATTTCCGGCTCGGGAACGGCGCTGGCGTCCTCCCCTTCGGCGACCAGCGCGGCAATCGGGGTGTTGACCTTCACGCCCTCGGTGCCTTCGGCGATGAAGAGTTTGGCGACGATGCCTTCATCGACCGATTCCACTTCCATGGTGGCCTTGTCGGTTTCAATCTCGGCCAGCACGTCGCCGGGCGCAACCTTGTCGCCTTCCTTGACCATCCATTTGGACAGCTTGCCCTCTTCCATGGTGGGCGAGAGCGCGGGCATCAGAATATCGGTAGCCATATGTTTTCTCCTGGGCCTGCGCTTAGTCGATCAGGATGTCGGTATAGAGCTCGGCTGCTTCGGGCTCTGGATCGTTAGTGGCGAAATCGGCGGCCTCGGTGACGATGGCGCGGATGTCCTTTTCGATATCCTTGAGCTCATCCTCGCTGGCATAGTTCTTTTCGAGGATGCGCTTGCGGACCTGCTCGATCGGGTCGCGCTCGGAGCGCATGGTGGTCACTTCATCCTTGGAACGGTATTTCGCCGGATCGGACATTGAATGGCCGCGATAACGGTATGTCAGCATTTCGAGAATGTAAGGGCCCTTGCCCGACCGCGCGTGTTCGATGGCGCGTTCGGCGGCGTCTTTCACCATGCGGACATCCATGCCGTCGACCTGTTCGCCGGGGATATCGAATGAGAGGCCGCGCTGGGAGAAATCGGTGGTCGCCGCGGCACGCTCGATTGAGGTTCCCATGGCGTATTTGTTGTTTTCGATCACATAAACGACCGGCAGGTTCCAGAGCTTGGCCATGTTGAAGCTCTCGTAAACCTGACCCTGGTTGGCGGCGCCGTCACCGAAATAGGTGATCGCAACCGAATCCTCGCCGCGATATTTCGAGGCGAAGGCGAGGCCGGTACCGAGCGGCACCTGGGCGCCGACGATGCCATTGCCGCCGTAAAACCGATGCTCGTTGGAGAACATGTGCATCGAGCCGCCCTTGCCCTTGGAGAGCCCGCCCTGGCGCCCGGTCAATTCAGCCATGACACCCTTGGGATCGAGGCCCATGACCAGCATGTGGCCGTGGTCGCGATAGCCGGTGATCTGGGCGTCTTCGCCCTTCTTGGAGGCCATGGTGATGCCGGTGACCACGGCTTCCTGACCGATATAGAGGTGGCAGAAGCCGCCGATCAGGCCCATGCCATACATCTGGCCGGCCTTTTCCTCAAAGCGCCGGATGAGCAGCATTTCGCGGAAGGCATGGAGTTCTTCGTCCTTGGTCAATTCGGGTGAATTGGATTTGGCCTTGGCGGCCGTCGCTTTACGCGCCATGCGACATCTCCGGAGAATGGATCGGTGCCGCCACCCCTTGTGAGGTGCACGGGATGCTGGGAGGCATTGATGCACAATAGCGTGCGCTGCGCTACCGGCAAAGACGGCATGCAGCGCTTAGCAGCTCAATAACATGTTGATATTCATGGATATTATCCGATAAACTTATTTTTGGTTTATCGATTAAATGAACTGAAAATTGGTTTACGATCGTTCCTGGGGAACGATTATGACGTCGTCCGGATGGACGAGACCGAGCAAGGCGCGGGCGCGCTCGGTCAGGATGTCCGGATCGAGCCTGCGGGGATCGAAAAGGGCGATCCTGTGCTCGAAGGAATCGATTTCGATTTCGAGAGCAGCCTGCCGTGCTTCGAGAACGCGGATCTGGCCGAGCATCTCGCGTTGACTGTCGATGCCGAAAGCTCCGGTGACGACATGATAGCCCAGATAGCCTTGAAACGCGAGCAAACCGGCGGTGATGCTCAGCTTGAGAAGGATAGAGGGACGTTTGACGCGGGTGGGCATGAAAAACTCGAACCAGAATACGCTGCCAAGCTCTTTCATACTTCGTCAAGCTTAAGGACTTGTTGCCGTGCCCCCTTCCCTTCAGGTGGAAACGGAAACAACCACCTTGCCAATGGCGTCGCCGCTGCCAAGTCGCTCAAGAGCCTCGGCCGTCCGCTCGAGCGGAAACACACCGTCAATGACGGGCTTGAGCTGGCCGGCAACGCATTGGTGCGCCAGCTCTGAAAAATCGAGCGGTGCGATCTTATAGACGAGAACGCCCAGGCGCTTTTTCTGCATGCTGCCGATTGCGCCTCCGAAACATGCGACCGACAGCAGGCTGGAGATCGTTCCGCCAATGACCACCACGGTTCCGCCTTGGCGCAGCACCCTGGCATAGGCTCCGGCGGAACGCCGGGCGACGACGTCAACGATCAGATCATATCTTTTCGGTTCGGCGGCGAAATCGGTGGTGCGGTAGTCGATGAAGGTGTCCGCGCCCAGGGCGAGCAGGCGCTCGCGCTTTATCGCCGTGTCAACTGCGGTGACGCTAGCGGCGCCCATTTGTCTCGCGAGCTGGATGGCGAAGGTGCCCACGCCGCCGCCGGCGCCGTTGATGAGAACTGAGGCGCCGGCCACAGAACGCTTGCGCAGTCCCTGCAGCGCCAAGGCACCGGCCTGCGGTATCGCGGCGGCATCGATGAAGTCCAGATCATCCGGGATCGGCGCGAGCGCCGAGGTTTTGGCGCGCGCATAGTCGGCGAACGCGCCCCAGGCGCCGTCGGAAAGATCGCCGAAAACGCGATCTCCGACGGCAAAGCCCTTGGCTCCCGTTCCGAGCGCCTCAACGACGCCGGCAATGTCGGCGCCGCCGATCTTGTGCGATGGGCCAAACGGCTCGGTAACCCGGGCCATGGGATTGCCGACCAACCTATCCCAATCCCACGAATTGACCGACGCGGCATGCACTCGCACCAGTACCTCGCCGGGACCGGGCTGCGGCCTGGCGATTTCGACGAGCCGTAGCGCTTGGGGAGGACCGTAACGTTCGGCAAGTACCGCCCGCATGCGATGCCCTCCCCGGCCCGCGCTGTTTTATGCGCCCTTGAGGATCGAGCGTCCGGCGTAGCGGCCGGAGGTGCCCAGGAATTCCTCGATGCGGATGAGCTGGTTGTATTTGGCCAGCCGGTCGGAGCGGGCGAGCGAACCCGTCTTGATCTGCCCGCAGTTCAGCGCCACGGCGAGGTCGGCGATTGTGGAATCCTCGGTTTCGCCCGAACGGTGCGACATGACCGAGGTGTAGCTAGCCTTGTGGGCGGTCTCGACGGCCTCGAGAGTTTCCGAGAGCGAGCCAATCTGGTTGACCTTGACGAGGATCGAATTGGCGACGCCCATCTTGATGCCGGAGACGAGGCGCTCGGTGTTGGTGACGAAAAGATCGTCGCCAACCAACTGGACCTTGCCGCCGATGGCGTCGGTTAGGGCCTTCCAGCCGTCCCAATCGTCTTCGGCCATGCCGTCTTCGATCGAGATGATCGGGAAGCGGGCGGTAAGGTCTTCGAGGTAACGGACCATTTCGTCCGACCCCAGGGTCTTGCCTTCGCCCTTGAGGTTGTAGGTGCCATTGTCGAAGAACTCGGTCGAAGCGCAGTCGAGTGCGAGATAGACGTCTTCGCCCGGGGCGTAGCCGGCCTTTTCGATGGACTTCATGATGAAGCCCAGTGCGTCCTCGGTGGAGGAAAGGTTCGGGGCGAAACCGCCCTCATCGCCAACATTGGTGTTGTGGCCTTCGGCGGCGAGGCCCTTCTTGAGAGTATGGAAGATTTCCGAACCGATCCGCACGGCGTCGGCGATCGAATCCGCGCCGACCGGCATGATCATGAATTCCTGGATATCGATCGGGTTGTCGGCATGCTCACCGCCATTGATGATATTCATCATCGGCACGGGCAGTAGGCGGGCGTTCGGGCCGCCGACATAGCGCCAGAGCGGCAGGGCGCTCGATTCGGCAGCGGCGCGGGCGATGGCGAGGGACACGCCGAGAATGGCGTTGGCGCCGAGCTTGGCCTTGTTGGGCGTGCCGTCCAGCTCGATCATGGCCTGATCGACGGCGATCTGGTCGAGGGCGTCCATGCCTTCGATTTCGCTGGCGATCAGCGTGTTGACGTTGTCGACGGCGTCAAGGACGCCCTTGCCCAGATAGGCCTCGCCGCCATCGCGCAGTTCCACCGCCTCGTGCGCGCCGGTCGAGGCGCCGGAAGGAACGGCGGCGCGGCCGAAGCTGCCATCGTCGAGAACGACGTCGACCTCGACTGTGGGATTGCCGCGGCTGTCAAAAATCTGACGGCCGATGACGTCAACGATAGCAGACATGAAAGCGCCCTTTGCTTTATGTGATGATGCCGGTCGGCAACCTTCTAATGAACCGTCCGGACGTGGGAAAGGGCTTGCCGCAAAAATAATGCGGGCGGATGACACGCACCCGCCCGCTCGCAAATCGCTTATATAAGGGCGATCTAATTCCAGTAAGGATCGATCTTGTAATAGGAATAGGCTTCCTGTCGCGCGTAAAGACCGTCTTCCTTGGTCAGTTCGCCGATCGTATCGGCGGGCGCGGCTTCGAGTTCTTCCTTGGTGAAGGGCACGACATAGCCATCCTGATCCTGGTCGTAATCGAGCGTCGCCCAGGGAACGGGGTGAAATTTCTCGCCCATTCCAAGAAAGCCGCCAAAGCCGACGACGGCGAACATGATGGCGTTGTCGGTCTTGTCGAGGACGATGTCCTCGACCTTTCCGATCTTCTGGCCGTCGAGATTATAGACGTCCGTGCCAACGGCACGGGTAGCGCGGATGGCCGTTGTGTGGCCGGATGCAGTGGGCATGAGCAACCTCCGTGGTTTTGTTTTGCCGTCAACGACGACACACCACGGAGGTTCCCTTTTCGTCAGTTTTCGTCTTGCCTGATAAAGGCGAACGCAACCAGCGTCATGACGGCGGCCAGGATCATGTAATAGCCGACGGTGTGCAGGCCGAAAGTCGTGGCCAGCCATGTGGCGATATAGGGCGCCAGGGATGCGCCGAAGATGCCACCGAGGTTGAAGGTCAGCGATGCGCCGGTGTAGCGCACGGCGGTGGGGAACGGCGCGGCGAGCGCGGTGCCCAGCGGACCATAGGTCATGCCCATCAGTGCAAAGCCCAGGCAGAGGAACCCCGTGACGCCGACGATATTGCCGGAATCGAAAAGCGGGGCCAGCACGAGGCCGAACAGGCCGATGCCGATCGACACCAGCACCATGACCCGGCGCATGCCGTAACGGTCGGCGAGGATGGCCGTGGGCGGGATTAGAAGGCCGAAGAAGACCACACCGATCATCTGCATGACCAGGAATTCTTCACGGCTGTAGCCCAACTGGCCGGTGCCCCAGCTGAGGGAAAACACCGTCATGATGTAAAAGAGCACGAAGGTGGCCAACGCGGCCATCGTTCCCAGCACGAGGCTTGCCTTGTGGTGCTTGAACAGATCGAGGAACGGCACTTCGACGCGCTCGGCCTTTTCCACTGCCTTGGCGAATTCGGGCGTCTCGGAGATCTTGAGACGGATGAAGAGGCCGAGGATCACCAGAAGCGCCGAGAAAATAAACGGAACGCGCCAGCCCCAGGCGAAGAAGGCTTCATCGGTCAGCACTTCGGCCAGCAGGAGGAAGACACAGGTGGCCAGGAAAAAGCCGACCGGTGCGCCGAGCTGGGGAAACATGCCGTACCAAGCGCGCTTGCCTTCCGGCGCGTTCTCGGTGGCGAGCAGCACGGCGCCGCCCCATTCACCGCCCAGCCCGATCCCCTGCCCCAGACGGCACAGCGCGAGCAGCAGAGGCGCCGCGACGCCGATCTGCGCGTAGGTCGGCAGGAAACCGATCAGCACTGTGGATATGCCCATGGTGAGAAGCGCAGCCACCAGCGTGGTCTTGCGGCCGATACGGTCGCCATAGTGACCAAAGATCGCCGCACCGATCGGGCGCGCGAAAAAGGCGATGGCGAAGGTCGCGAGCGACGAGAGTAGCGCCGAGGTGGCATCGCCCGTGGGAAAGAAGAGCTGCGGGAATACGATAACTGCGGCCGTGGCGTAGATGTAGAAATCGAAGAACTCGATGGTCGTGCCGATCATCGAGGCCGCGAGCACGCGGCGGGCCGAATTGCCCGTCGCGGGTGCCGCCGCCGTGGCGGCTGTGGTGGTTGTCGACATGGTCTTGTCCGGGCGCACAAATCTGATCGACAGCCCGGATGGGTTGCCGCACAAAGCGGATGGCGCCGTTGGTGATCAACGCTTTGGGCACGCGGACGGGGAGGAGAGCGTCAGCGCGCCGAGTTGGTGTACCGTGCGGTACGGTGCTGCGCAAACGTTTTGAAAAGCCCCATTGTGGACGTATGGTCGCACAATAAAAGCGCGTTTCAGTCTCGCTTGTGACCGTCTAGATCGCGATCGAGCTTGTCGGAAATCTTGCTTTCGAGATCCCGCTCGGCCCTGGTGCGGCCGAATTTGGCACGATTGGCCTCCGAGGCCCGCTCCTTTTGGGCGCGGGCCTTGGCTTTGCGGGCCTGACGGAGATTGACGATCTCGGCCAAAGCCCCTCCCCCTTTTTACACCAGCCGGCTCTGTTCGACGGCTGCCGAAATGAACGACTTGAACAGCGGATGAGGTTCAAAGGGACGGGATTTCAGCTCGGGATGATACTGAACGCCGATGAACCAGGGGTGATCGGTGCGTTCCACGATCTCGGGCAGCGTCCCATCCGGCGAGAGGCCGGAGAACAGCAGGCCGTTGGCTTCGAGCACCTTGCGGTACTTCATATTCACTTCGAAGCGATGGCGATGGCGCTCGGAGATACGGTTGGTGCCATAGATGTCCGCAACCCGGCTACCGCGAACCAGCTGGGCGGGATAGGCGCCCAGACGCATGGTACCGCCGAGATCGGTGTCTTCCCCGCGCTGTTCCTTGTTGTTTTCCTTGACCCATTCGGTCATCAGGCCCACGACCGGCTCCCGGGTGGGACCAAATTCGGTCGATGAGGCTTTTGGAATGTGCGCGGTGTTGCGGGCCGCTTCGATGCAGGCCATCTGCATGCCGAAGCAGATGCCGAAATAGGGCACGTCACGAATACGCGCGAAACGGGCAGCGTTGATCTTGCCTTCCGAACCGCGCTCTCCGAACCCGCCGGGCACGAGAATACCGTGGATGCCTTCGAGATAAGGCGCCGGATCGTCGCGTTCGAAAACCTCGGAATCGATCCATTCGAGGTTGACCTTGACGTTGTTGGCAATGCCGCCATGCGTCAGCGCTTCGGACAGCGACTTATAGGCGTCCTTCAACCCGGTGTATTTGCCCACGATGGCGATGTTGACCTCGCCCTCGGGATTGTGGATGCGGCGCGAAATTTCGAGCCAGCGCTCCAGATCGGGTTCCGCCGCGTCCTTGATGCCGAAGGCCGCGAGAACCTCGGCGTCCAGGCCTTCCTCGTGATAGGCGATCGGCACATCATAAATCGACGTGACGTCGAGCGCCTGAATGACCGCCGAGGGGCGCACATTGCAAAACAGCGACAGCTTGCGCTTCTCGCCTTCCGGAATCGGACGGTCGCAGCGCACGAGCAATACGTCGGGCTGGATGCCGATGGAGCGCAGTTCCTTGACCGAATGCTGGGTCGGCTTGGTCTTGAGCTCTCCCGCCGAGGGGATGAACGGCATCAGGGTGAGATGAATGAAAACAGCATCGCCGCGCGGCAGTTCATTGCCGAGCTGACGGATCGCTTCGAGGAAAGGCATCGCCTCGATATCACCGACGGTGCCGCCGATCTCGCAGAGGACGAAATCGAAATCGTCATTGTCCGAGGTGACGAAGGATTTGATCTCATCGGTGACGTGCGGGATCACCTGCACCGTCGCACCGAGATAATCGCCGCGACGTTCCTTGGTGAGAATGTCGGAATAGATGCGGCCGGTGGTGATGTTGTCCTGCTGGTTGGCGGACCGACCGGTGAAGCGCTCATAGTGACCGAGATCGAGATCGGTCTCCGCGCCGTCGTCGGTGACGAATACCTCGCCGTGCTGATAGGGCGACATCGTGCCCGGATCGACGTTGAGATAGGGGTCGAGCTTGCGCAGGCGAACCCTATAGCCGCGTGCCTGAAGCATCGCGCCGAGCGCCGCCGAAGCAAGACCTTTTCCGAGCGAGGAAACCACGCCACCGGTGATGAAAACGTACCGAGCCATGGAATTTTACCTTACACATGCCGCTTTTGATTCGAAGCGCGAAATTGCCGCGCCCACACAAAAAAGAAGGGGATGTCGCCATCCCCAACCTTCTCAACCTTTCCGGCAACCTTAGTTGCCGGGGTTGTTCGTCGTTTGCGCCGCCGGCGCAGTGTCCTCGGTGGCGGGGTCCGCCGTCACGGGCTCTTCTTGGGCCGGTGCGGGAACCTCGGGCACGGCCAGGTCTGGCGCGGCCGCAGGAGCCTCGTCGGTTACGGCCGGAGCCCCAAGGTCATCATTGCCGGTCGCCGGAGCGGCAGGGGCCGAAAGATCGTCATTGCCGGTGCCCAGCGCATCGAGAGCATCAAGCACGCTCGCCGGGCCGCCGTCGGGGCTCTGGGCCGCCTGATCCAGAATGGAGCTCGCGCTACGGTCGGTCTGGCTGATGATTGTCAACCCGATCGCCGTAACCATGAAGAGCGTGCCGAGAATGGCCGTGGTGCGGGTGAGAAGATTGGCCGAGCCGCGCGCCGACATGAAACCGCCGCCGCCACCGCCGCCCATTCCAAGCCCGCCGCCCTCAGACCGCTGGAGCAGGATCACGACGATCATGGCGATCACGATCAACAGATAGGCGACAATCAGTACTGTGGCCATGTAACGGTTCGTCCTTCAAAACTCTTGGCGTCGGCGGCCGGCATATGGGAGCCCGGCGCCGCCAGCGCAATACCCCCGGAGTTGTTCGGTGCTTAACAGCTTAAGCCCTGCCCGTCCGGCCGGGACGTGAGCAAGGCTCTGCACAGGCATCGCGTTGGGCGGCGTTCTACACGCAAAGATCGGCATTGGCCAGCCCTTCGGAGCGACAGTTTTTCCTCTTCGGCTTACGCCGCCACGATAATGGAAAAGAAGTCGTTGGCCAAAAGGCTCGCCCCGCCGACTAGCGCACCGTTGACATTGTCGGTGCTCAGGATCTCCTCGGCATTGGAGGGCTTTACAGAGCCGCCGTAAAGAAGAAGAGCGGAGCGCCCTTCCCCGCCGAACCGCTCGACAAGCAGCCGGCGCATATGCGCGTGCATGTCGGCGATATCCCCAATCGTGGGCGTCCGCCCCGTGCCGATGGCCCAGACCGGCTCATAGGCAACAATGATCCGCGTGTTCTCGAACCGGTCTGGAAGCGAATGGGCGAGCTGTTCGGCGACGACCTGATTCGCCCGGCCCTCCATGCGTTCGCTTTCGGTTTCGCCGACGCAGATGATGGGCACCAGTCCCGCAGCCAATGCCGCCTGGGTCTTCTCCCTGACGAGCGCGCTGCTTTCGCCGTGGTCGGCGCGCCGTTCGGAATGGCCTACGATTACGTGGGATGCACCGGCATCGAGGAGCATCGTCGCGCTAATGTCGCCCGTGTGGGCGCCGCTAACCTGGGTGTGGCAATCCTGACCGCCGATGCGGATGGCGCTTCCCTCGGCTTGCCGGGCGGCACGGTAAACAAGAGTCGCGGGCGGGCAGATCAGCACATCGCCGGCGATGTCCCCGGCTTCTTCGAGCAGGGTCTTGAGCCGCGTCAATTGCTCAAGCGCCGCTTTCGTCCCATTCATCTTCCAGTTTCCGGCAATCAGTGGCCGCAATTGCTCCTGCATCCCTACCCCAACAACACCTTGCACGCATAATCAGAATGGCTTAACCGGGCCTCGACACGTGCTTGCGGGGCTCGATACACCCTGTCTATTATGCGCGCGCCTCGAACGCCATAGGGCAGCCGTTAGACAATAGGCGTGCCGCCCGCTTTCAACCGATCGGACCACAATGCTCGACAATCTCCGCAATTTCGGCCGCAGCTGGATCGCCAAAATCCTTCTGGGCGTGCTCATCATCGCCGTGGCCGGTTTCGGAATTCCGAGCGTGTTTCTCGATCTCAACGCCAATACCGTGGCGCGGGTGGGCGACCAGAACATTTCGGTGCGCGATTTCGATCGCGTCTATCGCAGCCAGATCAACCAGTTCGCCGCCCAGACGGGCACGGCGCCGACGCCCGAGCAGGCTTTGGGCTATGGGCTGCCTAACTCCGCCATCGGGCGGCTGGCCAACGACGCCTCGATCGAAATTCTGGCGCGCAATCTGGGCTTGGGCGCTTCGGATGCAAAGCTTGTCGAACTGGTGCGCCAGGACCCCTCGTTCGCCAGCTCCATGGGATTGTTCGACACCAACGAATTTACCGCCATGCTGCGCCAGTCCGGCTTTACCGAGGCCGAATATCTCAACCTTCAGCGCCGCGCCGCGAGCCGCGAACAGTTGGGAATGATCTTCAACGGTGCCTATGTCCCCCAGGTGGCGCTCGAAATCGCCCGCGCCTATGACAACGACCAGCGCGCCATCGAATATATCACGCTGAGCCCCGTGCTGTTCGAAACGAGCGAGGAGCCGACCGAAGAGGAACTGACCCAGTTCTTCGAGGAGAACCAGACGCGGTTCCGGACCGTGGAAACGCGAACCGTCAGCCTGTTGCCGCTGACCGCCGAGGCCCTGGCTCCCGGCGTCGAGGTCACCGAGGACGAAATCGCCGCCGAGTACGAGCAGACCGCCAGCCAGTTCGTGACGCCCGAGCGGCGGACGATCCATCAGCTCGCACTACCGGATGCTGAAGCCGCTCAGGCCTTCGCCGACGGCATCGAGGCTGGATCGTCCTTCGCCAGCGTCGTATCGGAAACCGGTTTGCAGACCGAAGTCGCAGAGCTGGGCAATCTGGCGCGGAGCGAAATCACCGACGCTGCGGTCGCCCAGGCGGCGTTCGAGCTCGAGGAAAACGGCTATGCCGTTATCGAGGGTGCCAGTGGCCAGCGCGCCATTTGGGTCAGCGCGATCCAGGAAGAAGGCCAGGCGCCGCTCGAAAATGTGCGCGGTCAGCTCGAACAGACTTTGAGCCTGGAAAAGGCACGCGATCTGCTGTTCACCGTCTATGATGAGATCGAAGAAGCGCGCGCCGCCTTCCTTCCGGTGGCCCAGGTTGCCGAACGCTATGGTCTTGAGGTTTACGATCTCGATCTGACGGCGGATGGCACAGCGCTCGCCGGCATCGACACGCTGCCGCAGGGATCGGCGCAGACCATTGTCAACGCGGTGTTCGCCGCGTCGCCCGACATGCGCGTTACGCCTGCCATCAATCTCGGCTCGAACCGCACCGCGTTTTTCGAGCTCGGCGAGGTCCAGCCGGCACGCGACCAGACGCTGGACGAAGTGCGCGACGACGTTGTGGCTGCGTGGCGGGAGCTCCAGACCGATATGGAGATGACCCGGGCGGCCGAGGACATGGTTGCCGATATCGACGCGGGCAACGACCTGTTCACTGTGGCGGCCGAAAACGGGCAGACGCCGCAGACGTCAGCGCCTTTCACCCGCAACACCGCGACCGCCGCGCTCGATCCCCAGGTTGCTCAGGCAGCGTTCCAGGGTGGCGAAGGCTATGCGGGCTATGTGCCCACCCAGGATGGCGGCATGGTGGTTTTTCAGGTGACCGAGGTTACCCCTGCTTCCGCCGATGCGACCTCGCAGGTCGCGCAGTCGCTGGAAATCAGCTTCGCCGACCTGATCTTTGCTAATTTCGTCGAGGGCCTGCGCCAGGATGTCGGGATCAGGATCAACGAGGAAGCCCTCAACCGCGTGATCGGGCTGCAATAGGACCATGTCGGACGACGATAGCTTCAGGTCTTTTGCCGCCACCTACGAGGCCGGGCACGGTCAGGTGCTCTACCGGCGCGTGGTGGCGGATCTCGAAACGCCCATAGGCACGTATCTCAAGCTGGCCGAGGGGCGACGTCACAGCTTCCTGCTCGAATCCGTCGAAGGCGGCGCGTTGCGTGGGCGCTATTCGATGATCGGGCTCGAACCCGATCTGCTATGGCGGGTCGTGGACGGGCAGGCGCAGATCAACCGGTCGGCGGCGACCGACAGGGAGGCCTATACCGCCCTGCCCGACCAGCCGCTCGACGCGCTGCGCAATTTGATCGCCGAAAGCCAGATCGACATGCCGAAGGAATTGCCGGCCAATTCGGCGGGCGTTTTCGGCTATCTGGGCTATGACATGGTGCGGTTCATGGAAGAACTGCCCGACGACAATCCCGACACCATCGGGGTTCCGGACGCACTGATGATGCGCCCCTCGATCATGGCGGTGTTCGATACGCTCAAGGACGAGATGTTCCTAACCGCGCCGGTCTATCCGCGCGAGGGCGTAACGGCACGGCAGGCCTATGAAGCGGCCAATGATCGGATCGAAGAAGCCATATCGCGGCTCGAAGCGCCCTTGCCTCGTGGCAATGACATTCCCGACCTCGCCAGGATCGAGGTGACGTCGAACACTTCCCGCGAAGACTATTTCAAGATGGTCCGGGCGGCGCAGGATTACATCGCGGCGGGTGATATCTTCCAGGTGGTGCTCAGCCAGCGGTTTTCCGCCGACTTTACGCTACCTCCAACCGCGCTCTACCGCGCCCTGCGGCGCACCAACCCCTCGCCCTACATGTATTTCCTCGATTTCGGCGATTTTTCCGTCGCGGGCTCGAGCCCGGAAATCCTGGTGCGGGTGGATCGGGGCGAAGTGACCATCCGCCCGATCGCGGGCACGCGCAAGCGCGGGGCCACGCCCGAACGCGACAAGGAACTGGCCGACGAATTGCTGGCCGATCCCAAGGAGCTTTCCGAACATCTGATGCTGCTCGATCTGGGCCGCAACGACGTGGGCCGGGTGGCCGAGATCGGGTCGGTCAAGGTAACCGACAAGTTCTTCCTCGAATATTATTCCCACGTCATGCACATCGTCTCCAACGTGGTTGGCACGCTCGATCCGAAATACGACAACATCGATGCGCTCGCCGCCGGCTTTCCCGCCGGCACGGTATCGGGAGCGCCAAAGGTGCGGGCGATGGAGATCATCGACGAGCTCGAAGTGGCGCGGCGCGGCGTTTATGCCGGGTGCGTGGGGTATTTCGGGGCCGACGGGCGTATGGACACCTGCATCGTGCTGCGTACAGCTATCCTCAAGGATGGCAAGCTCCATGTGCAGGCCGGTGCCGGGATCGTCGCGGATTCCAAGCCCGAACTCGAACAGCTCGAATGCGAGAACAAGGCCCGCGCCCTGTTCAGCGCCGCCGAAGAAGCGCTACGCTATGCGGGGCAATCGAAGGTAGGCCAATGATGCGCGTGCTGGTCATCGATAATTACGACAGCTTCACCTACAACCTCGTCCATTATATCGGCGAGCTGGGGGCCGAGGTCGAAGTCGTGCGCAACGACAAGATCACGCTCGACCAAGTGGGCGAGCGGGTTCCGGATGCGATCGTCATTTCTCCCGGCCCGTGCACGCCTAACGAAGCGGGCATCTGCCTGCCGCTGATCGAGCGTTTCGCCGGCGAAATCCCCATGTTCGGCGTATGCCTCGGGCTGCAATCGATGGGCCAGGCCTTTGGTGGCGAGGTCGTAAGGGCGCCGGTGCCGATGCATGGCAAGGTGTCCACGATCACCCATGATGGACGCGGCGTGTTCCGTGGGATCAACAAGCAGTTCGAGGCGACCCGGTATCATTCGCTCGTCGTGCGCGACGAGACCCTGCCCGACGATCTGTCGGTCACGGCCCGGTCCGAAGACGGTCAGATCATGGGCCTACAGCACCGCCACCTGCCGGTGCACGGCGTGCAGTTCCACCCCGAAAGCATTTCGTCGGAGAACGGGCACGCCATCTTGCAGAATTTTCTCAACCTGGCGCGCGACTTCAACAAAGATCGCGCCGCCTGATCCGAAAGGCATGTCATGGACATCAAAGGAGCGCTTCACCGGCTTGCGGATGGCAAGGATCTGACGGGAACCGAAATGCGCGAGGTGATGGATATCGTCATGTCGGGCGATGCCACCCCTTCCCAGATCGGTGCGTTCCTCATGGGCATGCGGGTCAAGGGCGAGACGGTGGGCGAAATCGCCGCCGCCGTTTCCATCCTGCGCGCCAAGATGGTGCCCGTCGAGGCGCCGGAAGGTGCAATCGATATCGTGGGCACGGGCGGCGACGGCGCGGGAACGCTCAACATCTCGACCGGCGCCTCGATCGTGGTGGCGGCAGCGGGCATCCCGGTCGCCAAGCACGGCAACCGCGCGCTTTCGTCCAAGTCCGGCTCGGCCGAAGCGTTGCAGAAGCTCGGTGTCAGCCTGGAATTGAACCCCGAACAGATTGCGACCTGCATAAGGGAAGCGGGAATCGGGTTCATGTTCGCGCCCAACCACCATCCGGCCATGCGCCATGTTGGGCCGGCACGCACCGAAATGGGCGTCAGGACCATGTTCAACCTGCTTGGCCCACAGGCCAACCCGGCCGGGGTCAAACGCTATCTTCTGGGCGTCTATGATAATGAATGGGTCGAGCCCGTGGCCGCCGCGCTTTTGGCCAATCAGGCCAAGTCGGCCTGGGTCGTCCATGGCGACAGCGGGCTGGACGAGCTTTCGACGACCGGGCCGTCTTTCGTTTCCCAGATCAAGGCGGGCAATCTCACCTCGTTCGAGGTGACGCCCGAGGAAGCCGGTCTGCAACGGGCAACGCTTTCCGACATCGTGGGCGGCGATCCCGCGCACAATGCGGCCGAACTGCGTAAGCTACTCGATGGCGCCAAAGGGCCCTATCGCGATATCGTGCTGCTCAACGCGGCTGCGGCTTTCATCATTTGCGACAGGGTGGAAACTCTTCGTGAGGGTGTCGAACTGGGCGCCCAGATGGTCGACAACGGCAAGGCCAAGGCAACGCTGGAAAAGCTGATAGCGGTTTCGGAGGCGGTATGAGCGATATCCTGCGCAAGATCGAAGCCTATAAGCGCGAGGAAATCGCGGCGGCAAAATCCGCAATTCCCTTGGCCGAACTCTCCGCCGCCGCCCGCGAGCAGGATGCGCCGCGTGGGTTCGTCAAGGCGCTGCGGACCAAGCGGAAGGCCGGAGACTACGGCCTCATCGCAGAGGTCAAGAAGGCCAGTCCCTCCAAGGGACTTATTCGTTCCGATTTCAATCCGCCGATATTGGCCAGAGCCTATGAGGATGGCGGCGCGGCGTGCCTTTCGGTCCTGACCGACACGCCTTCGTTTCAGGGCCGGCCGGAGTTTCTGAACGCCGCTAAGGCGGCGACCAACCTGCCTGCCCTGCGCAAGGATTTCCTTTTCGAGCCTTATCAGGTGGTCGAGGCACGCGCCTGGGGCGCCGATTGCATCCTCATCATTCTCGCTTCGGTCGACGATACCGCCGCTCGGGCACTACTCGAAGCCGCCGCCGAATGGGGGATGGACGCGCTTGTCGAAGTGCATGACGCACCCGAGATGGAGCGCGCACTGGCGCTGGAAGCCGAGTTCATCGGCATCAACAACCGCGATCTGCGCACGTTCGAGGTGTCGCTCGAAACCACGGTGGCGCTCGCCAGGATGGTTCCTGACAACCGCCTGCTGGTTTCGGAAAGCGGCATCTTCACCCATGACGACGTGCTGCGCCTCGAGGCAGAGGCCGGCGTCGGCTGCTTCCTCGTGGGCGAAAGCCTGATGCGACAGGATGACGTGACGGCGGCGACGCGCGCATTGCTGACGGGAGATTGAGCCCTGGCCGATCGTCTCACCCATCTTGACGAAAAAGGCGCGGCGCGGATCGTCGATATCGCCGCCAAGGACGAAACCGCGCGCCGCGCCGTGGCGGCCGCCCGGTTGCACGCAACGCCAGAAATCGTCGAGGCCATCTTCGGCGGCACGCTCAAAAAGGGCGATGCGGTTGCCGTGGCCCGGGTGGCGGGGATCATGGCGGCCAAGAAGACTTCGGACCTGATCCCGCTCTGCCATCCCATTCCGGTGACCAAAATCGCCGTCGAGATCGAACGTGGCACAGATCCCGAAATCATCGCCATAACCGCCACTGTCGAAACCGTGGGGCGCACGGGGGTCGAGATGGAGGCGCTGACGGCGGCCTCCGTCGCTGCGCTGACGCTCTATGACATGGCCAAGGCGCTCGACAAGGGCATGACCATCACCGATATCGGCCTGCTGGAAAAAAGCGGCGGCAAATCGGGCGATTTCCGCAAGGCCGCGCCGTGATTTCGGTCGATGAAGCGCTGGCGCGCATTCTGGCCGATATCCCTACCCTTCCCATCGAAGCCGTGACGCTTGCTGACGCCACCGGCAGAACCGTGGCGCGGGATATCCAAGCCGGACTCTTCAATCCCGCCTTCGACGTCAGTGCCATGGACGGCTATGCGGTGCGGGCGGAGGACGTTTCGCCGGGCAAAGGGCTCAGGATGGTCGGCGTATCCCAAGCCGGGGCCGGCTTTCCCGGCACGGTGGGTCCGGGCGAGTGCGCGCGCATCTTCACCGGTGCGCCGGTGCCCGAGGGTGCGGACGCAGTCATCATGCAGGAAGAAGCGAGCGCCGAGGGCGACACGATCAGCTTTTCGCAGGGCGTGGAACCGGGCCGCAGCATCCGCTTCCGGGGCGATGATTTCGCGCAAGGCGATATTCTCGTGCGGGCAGGCACATCCCTCACGCCGCAGAATTTAACTCTGGTCGCGGCCGGCAATGTGGATATGGTCAACGTATTCTCTCGCCCCCGCATTGCCCTGCTCACCACTGGCGACGAACTCGTCTCGCCGGGCAGTCCCGTGGGGCCGGACCAGATCGTGGCTTCCAATTCGGTGGGGCTTCGCGCGCTGTTTAGCCCGTACGCCAGTGCCATTGCCGACCGCGGCATCGTCGGCGACGATCGCGAAACGCTCGGGATGTCCCTCGCCGATGCGCTTGCGGACGAACCGGACGTATTGCTGACGACTGGTGGAGCCAGCGTGGGCGAGCACGATCTCGTGCAGGAAATGTTCAAGGCCAATGGCGTCGAGATCGATTTCTGGCGCATCGCCATGCGGCCGGGTAAACCGCTGATGTTCGGTCGGCGCGGCAAAACCCTGGTTTTCGGACTGCCAGGAAATCCCGTTTCGGCGCTCGTTACCGCACGTATCTTCGTCTTGCCGGCGGTACTCGCCATGGCCGGGGCGACGCCCCCTGCCCCGTTCTATCTGCCGCTGGGAGATACGCTGCCACCGAACACGGGCCGGCGCCATTTCATTCGCGGGCGCCTCATCCACGATGCCGAGCATGGAACCATGATCGAGCCGGTTCGGCAGACCGATAGCGGACATCTTTCTTCCCTGGCCTCGGCCGATGCGCTTATCGGCCAGATGGAGCACTGTCCCGGCAAACGCCGCGGCGAGTTCGTGCAAGTCCACCGTTTCTAATCTCCCCCTTTCGCCTTTGCCGAGCTTTTAGATCGCATCTTGCGGTGGGCTCCGCGATATGCGAATTTCCCCCTAAATCATTTTTCCAATTGGTCAAATTTTAATATTCGGGAAGTTCTTCCCGGGCGAAATCGGCGTATATATTTGCATAATATTCTATACAGCGCAGTAAACACGATTTTTTGACCCGTATGCCTGTTCATTCCTAGTGTTAACGCGTAAATTACGCATACGGCGCGCGAACCTGTTTGGAAAGGGGGAGGAGCGTGTCTGACACTTACCAAATGCAGAAGAAGGGCAGTCTGCCGGCAGGAGAAATACCCGAGCTCGACGCAGCCAGGGAACGGCCGGAGATCGCCGCCTTACTCGACGGCGCAGCCATAGACTCACTCGCGGAGCCCGAATTCCGGGTCCTGTCCTTGCGGGGTGAGCGCAAAGGGATCAGGCTCGAGGCCGTATTCTGGCAGGCTCTCGATCGGATCGCTTCGCAACTGAACGTTCCCCGTAACACCCTGGTTCTCTGGATCATCACTGCCGCCGGCCATGACCGATCCAACGCCACCAGCGTGCTCAGAAGCGTGATCATCGCCTATCTGCTCGACGATATCGATCGCCGCGCAGTCCCACCGGCGGACGCAGGCTGAACGAAGCCGGCGGGCGATTGCCTCGGCTTCTGAAGAACGGACACCGCCAACGATAAACAACGGCCGACGCGCAGGTAAGCGCGTCGGCCGTTTTGCTGTGTTCATGCTCGGCCTAAGGGACGCCGGCACCGGCCGCCCTCACCCCATAATTCCTGGATTTTGCGGTTTCGCACTCGCGAAATTAACAAAATGTAAAGATAAGCTGGACAGCGAACTCAAGTTGTGGAAATATAAATACATAGGCAATACTATATTATGTGCAGCATGTGAGGGGGTTCACGCAATGCATACAGGTATATGCTAAGTATAATCCGCTATACGGCGACAATTCTCAACATATAGATATATACAAAACCGCATAATGATCCAGCGATCTTCGCCTGAGATCATGCGGGCCGGTTTTGCCGCCCTTTCGGATTTCCCAGCAAATTCAAGAGTTTCTTGCGCTAACGCGGCGCTTTGCCGTGCGCTTTCTGATGTGCCGACCGGTTAAATGCCGGCGCCGCAAGCGTAAGTTCTGTATTTGCACAAACCAATAAAGGCTCGGACTGCGCAAGTAATGCTTGCTCAGAACAATGGAGGTTTGTGCAAATTTTCCTGGAAACAGGGCAACCGCCCCATGAGGGCAAAATTGGAGAGCAAAAATGAATAAACTTCTCGTAACGACCGCACTGGTGGGCGTGGCTGCCCTGGGCGTAACATCATCGGCCCAGGCTTTCGGTGGAGGACATCCCTGGTGGCCGCCTCACCCTGGAAACGGCGACGACGACTGCATCGAATGTATCGACAATGCCATCAATCTCGAGCAGGTCTTTTCCGGCTTCCAGAAGGCATTCAACAACATCTCCGACGTTGGTGATGTGACCGATGCCGCGCAAACAGCGCTCAACGCCGCCAACCTGATCTCGCTCGACGGTATCGATATCTCCGATGTCAATATCGGCGAAGTCGATCAGGAGGCCGATCTGGACCAGATCGCCGACAACGACATCTATGCCAGCGTCTTTGCGACCCTCTACAACATCGAGCAGTCGGCCACCAACGTGGCCAACGTCTTCTCGGCGCCCGAGGTGAACGACATCGACCAGGATGCCTGGGGCTATCAGGACGCGTTCAACACCATCGAGTTCGGCAAGGGCGGTTATGACGCCGATGCCCTCTATGATGAAGAAGGCGAACTGCTGCCCACCCAGGCAGCTCTCAACGCTGTCAACATGATCACCGTCGATCAGCTCACCGGTCAAGCCGTTCAGATGGCTGCGGTCGGCCAGACGGCGATCAACACGATGAGCTATGCCGGCGGTGGCTACAGCCCGTTCGGATATGGCGGTCATCACGGTTGGGTGGACGTGGACGTCTATGACGTCGGCCAGACGGCAACCAACGTGGCCAACGTCTTCTCGGCCACCGATATTGTTGGGCTCGATTGCGGTTGCGTTTCCGTCCTTCAGGACGCCGAAGCAGCTCAGTTTGCCGCCAACAACTTCTCCGGCTCGGGTTGGTCGACCGACCTGACCAATATCGTTCAGGAGGCGACCAACATCGCCAACTCGATCAGCTACCTGACTCCAGAAGTAGCAGAATAACTGGAGCAATAGAGAACGTCGCCGGATTTTCATCCGGCGGCGTTCATCACCGTAGAGTTCGCAACCCAGCCCAGGGAGGAACAGATGCGTATAGTTTTCGTTGCCGCGTGCCTCGTTCTTCCGACCGGTATTGCTTCGGCCCAAACGCTGGAACCGGATTTCCGTCAGTTCTTCCGGGATTCTCAATTGGCATTGCAGAAGATGTCCGAGCCCCAGGTGCCCGACACAACCAGTGGGCCCCCGTTATTCCCGCTTCCGGAAGGCCTTACATTGCAGTTGAGCCAGTCAGGAGCGAACGCGGTCAATATCCTCAATTCTGACCGCGATCTAGGGTCGGTCACGCAATTGTTCGATGGTCAGCAAGGAATAGAAAATTCGATCGACGCCCATCGTTCGGGCACGCTCGGCTCCCTATCGATCAGCCAATCCGGCAGTAACTACGCCAACATGATGCAGGGAAATACCATCAGCATGGCTGACCAGCTGATGACCGACACTTCGACCCAGCAGGTGTGGAATTCCATATGGGCAGGGGGATCGATCGATGTGATCGCCCAGACCGGCGTCAACATCGCCAACATCGCCATGGCCGAATACGCAATCGGGACCGCCGTCCAAAACATCGAGGAAGGCGCCATCCAGCGCGTGGAAAACTACATCGAGTTCGATGCCGACACAGCCGTCTCCGGAACCGTCAACCAAAGCGGCGTCAACATCGGCAACGTATTGATCGCCGACAGGATCGATAGCGTCACACGCACGTTCGCCGGCGAACAGATCGTCGACAACACCGTCGTTCTTCACGGCTCGAGCGTGCCACCAATTGAACAGTCGGGCGGCAATATCGCCAACATGGTCGTCGCCAACAATATCGGAACGATCAAGCAGCTATCGGTCGGCGCACAGCGCGTCATCAATACTGTGATCGGCCCCGATGGCCAGCCGCTCAGTCACGGCAACATCAGCCAATCGGACTATAACTACCAGGGCGCATCCAATGTGGTGAACATGATGGTACTACGCGCCCAACAGTCCGGAAGCTCATCACCCCAACAACCGGTGCTCATCGACCAGCAGGCCAACTTCCCGCAGACAGGCCAAGGGGTGTCCGGTCAGTCGCAGTCCGGGAACGTCACAGTTATCAATCGGTAAAACTTGAGTATAGCCTGATCGATTGACAGTAAAGACGCGCGGTGCGATTTTGGCGAAAATGTGAGTCGGATGCCATGATCGCACGCGTTTGGGTCTATTCCGTTATCGTGACCAGCCTTGCTTGCAGCTCGGCGCTGGCCCAGCCTTTGGCTCCGCAAATGCCGCCTCCGGGCACCGCCGAAACGGCGATCGGCGCCCAGCCGCCCGATCCTGTGCCGCTTGTTCCCCGGCAACCTGCATCCCCGCCTCCAGCCCAGGTCGCTCCCCAAGTTTCGGGACCATTCGTGACCGAGACCGATGCGGCACTGCCTGAGGTCGATGAAGACGTCCAGTCGGAGATGACTCGCGCCTTGCCCGATGCCATTGCTCCCCAGGGCGAGACCGAGGCCGCCGAACCCGCTCAAGCGGCGGCGGAGCCTGAAACCCAGGCGGAGCCGGAGCTTCCCTTCGACGTGAACCCGTTCCTTGGGGCCATGGTCGAATTGCGCGGAGCGGCGCTGACCTGCGAGCCCTTCGTGGGTGACGACCCCGTTGGCCGGACCAATACGATCCCGCAGTTCTTCGCGATGCTGGAGCAGGAGCTTCCCGAGCTCACGAACGAAACGACCCAATCGAGCCTTCGGCAGTTCATTGGATCGCAGGCCGCATCGCTTTGCGTGAACATGCTCAACGGTGCATTTTTCCGCTATACCGAGGCGGCGACCGACTACCAGGCGCGCAAGCCCGAGGCATGGCCCCCGGCCCCGCCCGTTCAGCCGGGCATGTGGTGCGCGCAACCCTACTGCCTCGATCGCTAGAATCGCGAATGTGGCGAGAATTGGCGCATAATCGGTTATACTTATCTTATCTCATTATTATCAAAGCGTTTTCTTTATTTACCAAAAAACGGTGTGCTGACCAAGCAACACCTCCGCAAAGTTTTCTTGTGCTCGTTGACGCTACGACGGAACAAGACAATACTCAAAACAAGAATCGACCGAGGTACCGGAATGCGTAAGTTCAAACGCGTTGTGCTGGTTGTAGCGACCGCGACGCTGGCGTTATCTCCCCTTCCGATACTTGCCAATGGTCTTGGGGAAGGCCGTCCCTTTCAGTTCCGCACGGACGCCCAACGGCAAGTCAACCTCTCGCTCGAGCGCACCCGGTTGGAGTTGCTGGGCCTGCTTGGGACCTCCAACAACGGCGGGCCGGGCGGTGGCAGCGGTCAAACCGGTAACGCCGTTTCGATCAATGTCAGCGGCTCGAACAACAACATAACCGTGACCCAGACCAACAACGGCAATCAGGAGCAGACGAGCACCTGCTCTGATTTCGATATTACCGGGGGCATGTTCGGAGTATGCTGATCCTCAAAGCACCCGTCGCCGCGATAACCGCGCTTGCCCTGAGCGGTTGCGTGCATTGGGGCGAGATGGGCCGCCCTTCCGCCCAGTTCTACGGGCCCGTGCCCCTGGCCACGACAACCCCGGCCGACGACGCCCTGCTCTGCCTGAGCCAGACCCCCGAAGTAAGGCGTTCGGGCATTGTTTTCGCGGTCCACACCGTGACCGACCAGACCAACAAGTTCACGTCCGAAGAAGGTGGCGTGGTGCCCCGTGACGTGGCCGGCATGCTTGTCACTGCCTTGCAGAAGGCCGGCGTGCGTCAGGTCAATCGCTCCAATACCGTCGTCACCGAATGGGAGATCGCCCGCGCCCGCGAGCAGATTCTCGGCGATGGGGGCTCGGTTACTGTCGGCAACCAGACTGTGGATTTCCGGCCCATCACGCCGGGTTCGATGCGGGGTTCCGACTACGTCATCGACGGAGCAATCACGCAGCTCGATTTCAATACCTATTCGGGCGGCGCGGAGGCGCTGATCGCAGGGATCGGCGGCGGTGCACGGCTTTATGCGCTCACCGCCGCGGTCGATCTGCGGGTCACCGATACGGAATCGACGGAAATCGTGCGCGCAGGCACCTATTCGAAACAGGCTGTCGGGACGGAGGTTTACGCCTCGGTCTTCCGCTTCTTTTCGAACGATCTTTACGATATCCGGATCGGCGACAAGTCGCAGGAAGGGCTGCATGCGGGCATCCGCTGGGTGTTGGCCGAAGCTGCGTATGACATCGTCTCCTCCATCGTGAACCACAACGGCTCGTGCGACAGCCGTCTGCCCGAGGTTACCCAGGAGCTCCGTTCCGAACAGGCCGTGCATCGTGCCGAGGTGGCCACCGGAGCAAGTTGACCGTCGGTCATTGTCGCAAGCATTTCCCGGTCCTGCGCCGAAAATTCCTGCCGAACCAAGATCTGAAGATCATAGCCGCGTCGCGCGTTCAATGTTCCGCACGAATGTAATTCTATCGAAACACTTGCAGAACATTTCCGGAACACGTATAAAAGTTCAATATTTGTTCCGATTCTACGCCGCCGAGGGGCCCGACAATGTTGACGCGCAAGCAGCACGAACTTCTGATGTTCATTCATGAGCGGATGAAGGAGAGCGGCATCCCGCCCTCTTTCGACGAAATGAAGGAAGCGCTTGATCTCAAGTCGAAATCGGGGATTCACCGTTTGATCACGGCCCTTGAGGAACGCGGGTTTATTCGCCGCCTGCCCAACCGGGCGCGCGCGCTGGAGGTTGTCAAGCTTCCCGATTCGATGAATCCGTCCTTGGGCGGCCGCAAGGCGCGGTTCGAGCCGAGCGTCATCGAAGGTAATCTGGGCAAGGTTCCCGCCAAGCCGGTGGCCGCCACTGCGGAAAATGGTGGTTCGGTTTCCATTCCCGTCATGGGGCGCATCGCGGCTGGTGTTCCCATCGAAGCGATCCAGACTCACTCTCACTCGATAGCCGTTCCCCCTGAGATGCTGGGTGCCGGAGAGCATTTCGCGCTGGAAGTGCGCGGGGATTCGATGGTCGACGCCGGTATTTTCGATGGTGACACGGTGCTGATCCGCAAGCAGGACGCTGCAGGCAATGGTGAAATCGTCGTCGCTCTGGTCGATGACGAAGAAGCGACCCTCAAGCGTCTGCGCAAGAAGGGCAATGCCGTGGCGCTCGAAGCGGCCAATCCGGCGTATGAGACCCGCATTTTCGGGCCGGATCGCGTGAAGGTTCAGGGGCGGCTTGTGGGACTTTTGCGGCGCTATTGAGCAGCGCAAAGACTATAAGTCCCGGACTTTGGGATGACGGAATTTTTCCTAATCCGACGCCAGCCGCCACGGGCGCGAGGGCGTATCGATCCCGGTCCGTATGGTGGGGGAAGCCTCGGGACCATTCCAGTCGACCATATGCGCCCCGTAGCGCGCAAGTTCGGATGCATCGATGACCAGATGGGCGGCTGATCGACAGACTTCAGGCGCTTTGATGCGGGCGATCACCACGTCGGCGATCCGGCAATCCTCATCGAATGCCGATCGGTCCTTGACGAGGGCGATCGTGTATCCCTGATCGGTTTCGAGCACGCAGCCGAGGCTATCGCAGCGGGTTGCATCGTGACTGTCCGCTATGGAAGTGATGTAGCGCTCCGACCAGACGTTGGTGGCGAATGTGCCGTTTCGGCCCGCCATCAGGGCGACCGCCCCGTCGTGGCGGACCGCAACGGCCTGGCTTTGGTCGGCGATAAATATGTCGGGCGCCCGCTCGATGCAAAAGATCGTGATGATCGGAACGGCGAGTATGGGGCCTGAAAGCCGTATCCTATTGCGGAAATAGGCAAGCCACGCCAGCGCAGCCAGGGCTACAATCAGGGCGGCTGGCGAGAGGATCGGACTGGGATCGAATCCGCCGCTCAACTCGCGCACGAAGGCGGCGCACCAGAGCATTGCCTCGATGCTCCAGCCCAAGGCCGCGTAGGGCAAAACATCAAGCCCAATCGGGATCAATAGCGTGCCGAGCAACGCCGCCGGCATCATCACGAAGCTCACAATCGGCATGATCATGAGATTGCCGACCACACCGAATGGTGCCGTCTGCTGAAAGTGATAGGCCGTGAAGACGACCGTCGCCAATCCGGCGATGACGCTGGTCATCGCAACACCGATCGTCATGCCGAAAGCCTTGGCGCGAACCGGTGTTTCTCGATTGTCCCGCCGTCGCCGAACCAGTTCATATGCCGCTATCAGCGCGACAACGGCGGCGAATGAAAGCTGGAACGACGCCCGGAATACGGTCGAGGGCTCGAAGATGATGATGATCAGCGCGGCGATCGCCACATTGCGCATGGTGAGGGCTTGCCGCCCGGCGATTATCGCCGCGAAGACCAAAGCCAGCATGATGGTGGACCGCACCGCCGGGATAACCATGCCCGAAAGCAGCATATAGGCAAAGGCGGTGACGATCCCGAAACCGGCGGCGATCTTTTTGACAGGGAAACGCTGGGGCAGCCGGTGACTCAATGCAAGAACGAAGCGGACAACGGCAAACATGGTGCCCGCGACAAGGGTAAGGTGCAGTCCCGAAATGGAGATCACATGCACGATCCCCGCCTCGGCCATCACATCGTAATCTGCTTCGCTGATGCGGCTTTGGTCGCCGGTGATGAGCGCTGCCGCGATACCGCCGATCCTGTCGCCAAGTTGGGCGACGAGTCGTGCCGTGATTGCGCCGCGTATGTCGTTGACGAAGCGTGATAGGTCGCTCTCCTGCGCCGCCGCGGTCGAAACCTCGCCCAAAACATTTCCATAAGCCCCTATACCATCGAAATAACTTATGAATTGGGAATCATATCCTCCAGGAACCGCCGGCGCCGGAACGGGATAGAAGCGGATGCGCGCCTTGATGGTATCGCCACTCGATACCGCGTAGGCTCCCGATACGCTCACCCGGGCCAGCCGGATGTCGGGCACGGTCCAATCCGCCATCCCCTCCGCAGCCGCAATATCGGAGAGTATCCAACGCTGCTCCTCGCCATCATTGAAGATCACGGCGTCGATGCGGGCGGTGTACGTGCCGTATCGCGCCGTTTCCAGCATCGGTGTTCCGAACAGCGCCCCGTGGACCGGCAGTAACATCATGCCGAGCCCGACCAGCAGGCCCAGCAAAGCCGCTTCGCGTATGCCGACGCTATTGCGGCCGGATATGGCAAGGATGAGGGCCGCGCCAATCCCCAGGCCCAGCGTTAGCAGAGCGGGTTCCATAGGCAGTATGCGGTAGATAATGAGCCCGACGATCATCGCGAACGGCCAGAGGATGAAATTGCGCCTCTGGGTCACCGCGTCCGCGATCGCCTTCGCCAACACGCAAACCAGCACCGAACGCGCCGCCCGGAGTCGGCCCAATGGGCCGACGGCCCGGGCATTGTCGAGATTTCTGGCGACCGGAAAGTCCACCATTATAGCGCACACCCCCACCCTTGCGCTCGGCGGGCGCTATGGTACACACGGGGCCAGCAAATCTCCAAGCGGTAAGCCTTATGTCCAAACCCGTCGTCACGCGCTTTGCGCCTTCTCCCACAGGTTTTCTGCATATCGGCGGCGCCCGAACGGCTCTGTTCAATTGGGTTTTCGCGCGCAAGACCGGCGGGACAATGCTGCTGCGCATCGAAGATACCGACCGCGAGCGCTCGACAGATGCCGCCGTGGCGGCAATTCTGGACGGCATGAGCTGGCTGGGGCTCGACTGGGACGGCGAGCCGATCAGCCAGTTCGCCCGCGCCGATCGGCATGCAGAGGTGGCGCGCGAATTGCTCGCCTCGGGCAATGCCTATAAATGCTACTGCACGCCCGACGAACTCACCGAAATGCGCGAGAAGGCCCGCGCCGAGGGCCGTCCCCCACGCTATGACGGACGCTGGCGCGATCGCGACCCGTCCGAAGCGCCAGAGGGCGTGCAGCCGGTGATACGCGTCAAGGCGCCGGAAACCGGCGAAATCATCGTCAAGGATCGGGTGCAGGGCGATGTGGTGTTCAAGGCCGAGAACCTCGATGATTTCATCATCCTGCGGTCCGACGGCACTCCCACCTACATGCACGCCGTGGTTGTCGATGACCACGATATGGGCGTTACCCACATCATTCGCGGCGACGACCATCTGACCAACGCCGCCCGGCAGATCGTCATCTATCAGGCGATGGGATGGGATGTGCCCGAGATGGCCCACATCCCCCTCATCCACGGTCCGGACGGCGCCAAGCTCTCCAAGCGTCACGGCGCCATGGGCGTGGAGGCCTATCGGCAGATGGGATATCTGCCCGAAGCGCTGCGCAATTATCTGGCCCGGCTGGGCTGGGCCCATGGCGACGACGAAATATTTTCCACCGATCAGATGGTCGAATGGTTCTCGCTCGAGGCACTCAACAAAGGACCCTCGCGCTTCGATTTCGTCAAGCTCGACAACCTCAACGGGCATTATATTCGCGCGGCCGAGCCCACCCGCCTCTATGAGGTCATGGTCGATACAGCCTCGGAGACCGGCCGGAACGCCGACTATGCGGGGCTGGTTTCCAACAAGGACACGGCACTGGCAGCCCTCCCGGAATTGCAGCCGCGCGCCAAAACCATTCTCGAACTGATCGATCTGGCCCAGTTCATCTATGCCGAACGCCCTCTGCCCATCGAGGAAAAAGCCGCCCAGCTCCTGACTGAGGAAAGCCTGGGACACCTCATGGCTCTCACCGAGGCCTTTGCCGCGCTCGATGGATGGAATGTTGAACGGCTCGACGCCACCGTGCGCACCTATGCCGAAAGCGTCGGCCTAAAGCTCGGAAAGATTGCCCAGCCGCTGCGCGCCGCGCTTACCGGACGCACCATTTCCCCCGGTATTTTCGAGGTGATGGTTCTGATCGGGAGGGAAGAGAGCCTGGCGCGGTTGGCGGATGTAACCCACGCGAGTGCGCAGGCCTGACCGCCATCAGCCATTCGTCTTACCTATAGGTCAAGAGCCATGACGCAGTTGCATGGCTCCGCAATTTCGGATACCCAAGCGAAGCATTTTACGAAGTCGTTGTGCGTGCTCAGATCGGGCGAGCCCTGCTGCTCGCGACGGCGCTGGGCCGATGAATCGGGAGGCACTTCATGAGCGATACTAAGGCAAAGCTAACTCTGGGCGATGAGACCTACGAGTTCCCGGTGCTGAGCGGTACAGTCGGTCCGGATGTGATCGATATCCGCTCCCTTTATTCGAAAACCGGTCTTTTTACCTACGATCCCGGCTTCACCTCGACCGCTGCGTGCGATAGCGCCATCACCTATATCGACGGCGACAAGGGCGAACTGCTCTATCGCGGCTATCCGATCGAGCAATTGGCAGACAAGAGCTCTTATCTCGAAGTGTGCTATCTGCTGCTTTACGGCGAATTGCCGAGCAAGCCCGAACTCGCGGATTTCGAAAACCGCGTGACGCGGCACACCATGGTGCATGAACAAATGCACTATTTCTTCCGCGGTTTCCGGCGCGATGCCCACCCGATGGCTGTGGTTACCGGCGTGGTCGGCGCCATGGCCGCCTTTTATCATGACTCGACCGACATTTCCGATCCGATGCAACGCGAAATCGCCTCGGTTCGCATGGTCGCCAAGCTGCCGACCATCGTCGCCATGGCCTATAAATATTCGGTGGGCCAGCCTTTCGTCTATCCGCGCAACGATCTCGATTACGCTTCGAACTTCCTGCACATGTGCTTTGCGGTTCCGGCCGAGGAGTACAAGATCGATCCAGTGGTTGCCAAGGCGATGGATCGGATTTTCACGCTCCATGCCGATCACGAGCAAAACGCTTCGACGTCCACGGTTCGTCTTTCCGGCTCGTCCGACGCCAATCCTTTTGCCTGTATCGCGGCCGGCGTCGCCTGCCTCTGGGGTCCGGCCCATGGCGGCGCGAACGAGGCGGCGCTCAACATGCTGCGCGAAATCGGCACAGTGGATCGCATTCCCGAATTCATCGAGCGCGCCAAGGACAAGAACGATCCGTTCCGTCTGATGGGCTTTGGGCACCGGGTTTACAAAAATTACGACCCCCGCGCTGCGGTGATGCAGGAATCGGCGCGCGAAGTACTCGAACTGATGGGCGTTGAAAACAACCCCACGCTCCAGGTCGCCCAGGCGCTCGAAAAGATCGCGCTGGAAGATCCCTATTTCGTCGATCGCAAGCTCTACCCGAATGTGGATTTCTATTCCGGCATCATTCTCGATGCCATCGGCTTCCCCACCTCCATGTTCACCGCCATCTTCGCGCTGTCGCGCACGGTGGGCTGGATTGCTCAGTGGAAGGAAATGATCGCCGATCCGCAGAAAAAGATCGGCCGTCCCCGCCAGCTCTACCATGGCGCCACGACCCGCGATTATGTGGATATCGCCCAGCGTTAAGCGGGCAGATAGCCGATAATCTTGTCGATCGGATTTTGAAGGGGCGCTTCGGGCGCCCCTTTTTCCATGAGCGCGCGAATGTCGCGAAAGCCCGCGACTTGCGCGGCAAGAGCCTTGGAATTTCCGATCAACGATTTGGTCACGGTGGCGAGCTTGTCGGCGTCGCCATTGTGGACAAAAAGGACCTCCGGGATCACATCGCGACCGGCGATGATGTTGGGCAACCCTATGAATTGGGTTGTCGCCTTTTCGAAAAGTCGCACCTGCGCGCCCTCCGCAACATAGGTCAGCACCTGCGGAACCCCGGCAAGAGCGAGCTCCAGGGTGACCGTGCCGCTGGCCGCGATTGCGGCGACCGCCTCCTGCAATGCCTGCTGCCGCTCCTCCTGGGTGACGAGCACGGAGACCGGGAACGGCCATTGCGCCACCATCCTGTTGATGCGGGCGGCTTGCGAGCGCGTCGAAAGAATTGCGAAGCCGGTTATGGAAGGAAGCGGGGCAAGCTGTTCGGCGGCGGTGCCCAGCATGGGCAGATGCCGTGCGATTTCACCTGACCGACTGCCGGGAAGCAGCAGAAGCGGGCCGGCTTTCGGTTGTCCTTCGCGCATGGGGTATTGCTTGAGCGCCGGGTGACCGACATAGGCGGTTTCCGGTCCACCCAGCCGTCGCATCGCTTCGGGTTCGAACGGAAGAACGGACAGGATTTCGTCGAAAATACCCACAAGTTTCCTGGCCCGCTCGGCGCCCCAGGCCCAGACGGCGGGAGCGACGTAGAGAATGATCGGTCCCTTGTAGCCGCGCCGACGCAGGGATTGGGCGACGACTTTGGAAAAGACCTGTGCGTCGATAAGGACGACTGCATCAGGGCGTTGTCGCAGGATGGTGGACGCCACCTGCCGGGCGCGCCAGAGCAGCAGCGGCAAACGCAGTATCACGTCGCGATAGCCCATGACGGCGAGGTCATCCATCGGGAACAGCGAGGACAATCCCTCGCCTTCCATGGCATCGCCGCCCACTCCCGTGATGGTTAGATCTGCGCGGCGCTCCTTAAGACCGGCCATCAAATTGGCACCGATGCGGTCGCCCGAAGCCTCGCCGGCGAGGATAAAAACGCTAGTCATCCGAGGCCATCAGACCAAGGATCGCGATGCTGGCGGCATCGGCGGCAGCAACGAGCTCGGCGCGTCCGATGAGCAGCGTGCGGCCAGTCTCGACGACGATCGCCTCGATTCCCGCCTGCTCGGCCAGTTCTATAGTTCGTTTGCCAATGGCTGGAAGATCGATGTGCAGGGGCTGTCCAGGCTTCGATGTCTTAGCCAGCACAAGATGGCCGCGCCCATTGCCGATCAAACCCCGCTCGCGATAAACGCGGCAACGTTCGAGCAATTCGTCAGTGCCACCGATATCCTCGGTGGCCACGACGCGCCCGCCCGCCACCACCAGAGCCTGCCCCAGATCGAGCGTTCCCCCCTTGCGCGCGATGTTGAAGGCGAACTCGGCGGTGCGGCGCAGATCGCCTTCCAGGGGAACGGCCCCGATCTGCCCTTCGGGCGCGAGAAGATCGGCGACGATTTCATGGACACCGATAAACGGCAGGCCGAGCATTTTAAGGAGGGCCGAGCCGAGTTGGGACAGTTTGCTGTCGCCTTTGCCAGTCGCTTCCTTTTCGCCGGCGAACTCGGCAAAGGTTTCACGCTCCTTGTCCGACATATGCATGGCGCCTACGGCACAGACGTGGGTCGCCTTGAATTTGCGGATTTCGCGCAAAACCTGATCGGGGCGCGAGACCTTGATCGAGAACGGGTCTTCGCTGGCCAGGTCGGCCCTTGGATGCAGGGCCAGAACGCGGATTTCCCACCCTGCGGCTCTGGCTGCGGCAATCGCCTGGGGCACAAGGTCGCCCGACCCCACGACCAGGGCCAGCCGCCCGGGCCCGCTCATTCGTCCGTCGAGCTGCCGTTTCCGTTTCGCGGCATGCAAAGTGCGCGTTCGGATGGCGTGCGGATGAAATCGATGACGTCTTCGACGAGCTTTTCATCCTTGAACATTTCGGCAGCGTCTTCGATGCGCTCGCGCAGCGTACCTTCGTTGGAAAAGATCATCCGATAGGCGGCGCGAAGCGCATGGATCGACTCGCGATCGAACTTCCGGCGCTTAAGGCCCACGAGATTCAGGCCGCCGAGATAGGCGCGATTGCCCAGCACCGAGCCATAGGGGATCACATCGTTTTCAACGAACGACATGGCGCCGACGAAGGCATGGGCCCCGATGCGGACGAACTGGTGCACGCCGCAAATTCCGCCGAACCTGACGTAATCGTCAACCACGCAATGACCGGCAAGCGAGGCCTGGTTGGCCATCACCACATAATTGCCAACGCGGCAATCGTGCGCGATGTGCACGCCCACCATCAAGAGACAGTTGTTGCCGACCCGCGTCTCCATGCCCCCGCCGGCGGTGCCGGGATTGATGGTGACGTATTCGCGCAGCACGCAGTCTTCGCCGATAGTGACGGTGCTCGGTTCCCCTTCGAACTTAAGATCCTGAGGCGGGTGGCCGATCGAAGAAAACGGATAAACGGTCGTCCGGGCGCCAATCGCGGTGCGGCCATCGACCGAAACGTGCGATACGAGCCTGACCTCGTCACCCAGCGTCACGTCGGCGCCGACGATGCAATAAGGCCCAATGGAAACGTTTTCGCCCAGGGTCGCATGATCGCTGACAATGGCCGTTGGATGGATTGCTGCGGTCACTCTTGTTCCCTGACGATCATCGCCCCGATTTCGGCTTCGGCAACCACGGTGCCATCCACGATCGCCTTGGCTTCGTAGCGGCCGACCGTCTTGCGACGGTGAATTTTCTTTATGTGATATTCAAGGCGATCGCCGGGCTTGGCGGGCTTGCGGAATTTCACCGCGTCGATGGTCAGCAGGTAAACGATATGCCGCCCGCCCGACTGGTTTTCGAGGTTGATGACGATGGCGCCCGCAGTTTGGGCCATCCCCTCGATGATCAGCACGCCGGGAAAGATCGGTTCGCCGGGGAAATGGCCGAGAAATTGCGGCTCATTGTAGGTCACGTTCTTGATGCCGACAGCGGAGTCGTCGCCATCGATATTGATAATCCGATCAATCATCAGGAAGGGATAGCGATGCGGCAGCGCCTTGAGAATCGCGTCGATCTCCATGCTGGAGAGTTCTCCGGCCTGCCGGGCCGTATCCTCACTGAGCGTACTCAAACCTTATCCCCTTTCGCCAGTCGTCTGATCGCCGCGATCTCGCGCTTCCACATCCTTACATCCTGCGCGGGCGCTCCGGCAATATTGGAGCCCGGCGGAAAGCTGTGGGTAATTCCTGAACGCGCGAGAATGCGGGAATTCGCACCGATGCGCAGATGTCCCGCACTTCCGACATTGCCGCCCATCACCACACCATCCTCGAGAATGGTGGAGCCGCTGAGCCCGCACATGCCGGAAATAACGCAGTTGCGCCCGATATGGCAGTTGTGGCCGATCTGGACAAGATTGTCGATCTTGGAACCCTCGCCGATTACGGTATCCCCAAGCGTTCCGCGATCGACAGTGGTGTTGGCGCCCAATTCGACGCGATCCTGGATGATGACTCGGCCCAGTTGCGGAATCTTGCGGTGCCTGTCGGCCCGTAACTGGAAGCCGAAACCTTCCGCGCCGATCACCACGCCGGGCTGCAGGACGACTTCGTTACCCAGATAAGCGCATTCGATCGAGACGTTGGAGCCGATGACGCTGTTCCGCCCAATCGCAACGCCTGCGCCGATGGTGGTGTTGGCGCCGATGACGGTGCCCGATCCGATCTGCGCTCCGGCGCCGATCACGACGCCCGCCCCCATGATCACCCCCGGCTCGATGAGCGGCGCCGGTTCGGTCCGCGTCGAAGACCGCACGACCGCTGCGCTGTCATCGGGATAGAGCACGTTGAGCACATCGACGAAAACGTCATAGGGATTTGCGCACACGACTGCCAACGCATCTTGCGCCACTGCCTCCGCGAGCTCGGCGGTGACCAGAACGACCCCTGCCCCGCTGGCCGAGAGCTGGTCGGCATATGCCCGACTCGCAGCAAAAGATATGGCGGCGGCGCTTGCGTCGGAAAGATCGCTCGCGCCCTCGATTATCGGGTCCAATGCAAGCGCGGCGGCCAGATCGCCATTGCCGGACGATACGAGCAGGTCCGACAGCCGGATCGGGCCGGTACATTCATGAAAACGATTGTCGATCATTGGGGCGCCTGAAAAAGAAACCGCGGCATTGTCGCGCCGCGGTTTCAGCTTTTTCCATGAAACGGACGATTAGAACAGTGTCGACAGCGTCAACTGGAAGACCTGAGTTTCGTCCTGATCGTCTGGATCGATAACGTGAGCGAAGTCACCACGCAGCGGGCCCAGCGGCGATTCCCAGATCAGCGAGCCGCCGACCGACGACTTGAACTCGGTGCCAAGGCCAGTAGTCTCCACGCCCTGGGTGTCCGGAATACCGTCGATCCAGCCGACATCACCCCAGACCGCACCGCGGATACCCCAGTTTTCCGGCAGAAGCGGGATCGGGAAATCGACTTCGGCAGAGAGACCTGCGTAGGACAGGATGCCCACGGGGTTGCCGGCACCGTTCTCGCCCGAGGCCACCCGAGCGCCCATACCACCGTAGCGATATCCTCGCACCAGATCGGGGCCGAGCTGCATGGCGTCGGTCGGGTGAATACCATTGCCGTCGACATCGGTAACCGTACCGGCCGTACCGCGAAGGCTCGCCACCATGCCCATTTCTTCCCAGATCGGGTAGTAAACACGGGCGCGGACTTCGGTGGTCAGGAAGTCGGAGGTGAGCGTGGTATAATCCTGCGAGAAGGACAGGATCATGCCTTCGGTCGGACGGCGCTGATTGTCGAGCGTGTCGTAGGTCAGGGTATAGCCAACACTCAGACGATCACGTGTACCGCCGAGATAGTCAGGAGCATCGCCCGTGTTTGAGAAGGTTACCTGCTCCAAGCCCACACGGGTAGAGAGGGTCAGATCCTCGGCAACCGGAATTCCGAAGCGGAGGCGACCGCCCGTGGTTTCGGTGCTGTAGGTGAAGTTGCTGCTCTCACCGGTTACGCGGCGATAGAGATCGACGCCGGCGGAAACGCGCAGGCCCATGAAGCGCGGCTCGGTGAAGCTGAAATCATAGGTCTCGCCATTTTCCGAGCGCCCGATTGCAGCGCGCAGATACTGGCCACGCCCCAGGAAGTTGCGCTCGGTGAGCGAAATTTCACCAAAGATGCCATCGCGGGTCGAATAGCCGGCACCAACACCATAGTCACCGGTGCTGCGCTCGACGACGGCGACGTTGAGGATCACACGGTCAGCCGAGCTACCGGGAGCGGAGGTCACCTGCACCGACTGGAAGAAGCCCAATGCCTCGATATTGGCACGGCCCTTGGTCACCAGCGCACGGTTGAACGGATCACCTTCGGAGAAGTCGAACTCGCGGCGAATGACATAGTCGCGGGTCTTGGTGTTGCCCGTGATGTTGATGCGCTCGACATAGATACGCGGCCCTTCGTCAACCAGATAGGTGACGTCGAAGGTTCCGTTCTCGAGGTTACGATTGATGCGCGGACGAACTTCCGCGAAGGGATAGCCCTGATTGGTCGCACCGATCGCCAGATCGCCCGTGGTCGCCGAAAGATCGGAGAGCGAATAGCGGCTACCGCTGCCGGTCGAGATGTCGCCGCGCAACGCGTCGGCATTGAGACCGGGGATCGACGTTTCGATGGCGATGTTGCCGAAATTGTAGCGCTGCCCTTCGTCAACCGTGAAGTTGATGTAATAGGCATTGCGCTCGGCATCGAACTGGGCGACGGCCGACAGAACGCGCGCGTCGGGGAAACCGCGGTTAGCGTAATAAAGGCGAACGCGCTCGCGATCGAGAGCCAGGCGATCTTCCGCATAGACGTCGTCGCGGAACAGCCAGCTCAGGAGATGGGTTTCCTTGGTGGTGATAACGCCCTTGAGAACCGAAGAGCTCATCGAATTGTTGCCGGTGAAATTGATCGCGGCAATGCCGGCACGATCGCCTTCATTGACGTCGAACAGCACGCGAACCCGACCGTCCGTGGTCGGCTCGACGCGATGGGTCACCGTGACGTTGGAATATCCGGCTTGGCTGTAAGCGGCCTGGATCGTCTGGATATCGGTAGCGATGCCCGCCTGGGTGTAAACCCGGCGCATCGCGACATCGACCATGGCCTGAAGCTGATTGTCGTTGAAACGGCTGTTGCCGTCGAAACCGATGGCGGCAACCTGAGTTCCCTCGGCCACCTGCGCTTGCGCCTGGGGAACCCCCAGGACCAACGCCGCACTCCCCATGAATGGCGCGAATGAAAAAAGCGCCATGGCGAGGAGGACGCTGTGCAAAAGCTTGGCTGATTTGGTCATGATTGTTCTTGCTTGCCTTGTGAGACTTTGTGCCGGGAATCGTCTCCAGACGTGGATTCCCCCATACTCCGACGACAGGTTTTACCTGTTTTTGCTCCACGAGCAAGGCGAAACCCCATGCTTCGCGGCCAAAAGATGACCATGGCTGTTTTCGTGCAACACTCGCTAACCCCTTGATACCTCGCGCCCGATCTAAATCAGGTCGTTGATCAGCGTCGCGACCATGAGCGTACACACCAGGACGAAGCCGATGCGGTATCCGATTTCCTGAACGCGCTGGCTCAGGGGTTTCCCGCGCAAGGCCTCGTAGAGGTAGTACATCAGGTGACCACCATCCAACATCGGCACTGGGAAGAGGTTAATTATCCCGATATTGAGCGATAAAAGTGCGGTTAGGTTAACCAATGCTAACAAACCGAGGGTCGCCACCTCCCCGGAAACCTGCGCCATGCCCACCGGACCGGCCACCTGATCGAGATCGGCGCGGCCGATGAAGATATCGCCCAGGAAGATGAGGGTGCGGTCGATGATGAACCAGATTTCCTCGAACGTCATCCCGATCGCTTCGACGGGACCGGGCTGGTAGCGAACGACATCGTTCTCCCCCACTTCCCGGCTGACGCCGATGCGCCCGATCTGGATATCGCGTCCGAATCGGGTGGTGGCCGTTTCCGAGCGCGGGACCAGGGTCAGTTCCACCCTCTCCCCGTCCCTTTCGATTACGATGGGGACCTGGCGGTCGGGCGAAGTCGAAACGATCCTCTGAACGTCCTCGAAGCCGCGAATGCCATAGCCATCGACGGCGAGGAACGTATCGCCGGGCACGAGGCCGGCAATGGCCGCAGGCGATTCCGGCGCCACTTCACCGACAACCGGAGCAAGCGTTAGGCGGCCATAGCCGAGCAACATCACGTAGAGGATGAGGAAGGTGAAGATGATATTGGCCAAGGGCCCCGCAACCACGACCGCCATGCGCTGGAAGACGGATTTGTTGGCGAAAAGATGCGGCGCAAGGGCCGGGTCTTGCAGTTCGGGAGCGTTGGGGTCGGGAACGCTGGCTTCGTTGGCGTCCCCGGCAAACCGCACATAGCCACCCAGCGGAAAGGCGGCGATGCGCCAGCGCGTACCGCGCCGATCCGTCCAGCCGAAAAGCTCCGGGCCGAAACCGATCGAAAAGGCATCGATGGCCACTCCGTTCCAGCGCGCGACGAGGTAGTGCCCCATCTCATGGACGAAGACGATGACCGTCAGCACCGCCAGAAAGGGGATGATATAATTGAGGAAGAACGGAAGCTCGCCGATCATCGCATTCCCTTGCATTCGATGGGATCACGTTGGCTTTGAGCCGCCAATGTGTCCAATTGAGGGGTTACCAGAACAGGATGCCCTGCGGCACGGCGCCCAGGCCCCGATTGGCGAGGCCGATGCACCAGAGCACGATGCCAGCGACCGTCAGGCTGTCGATCCTGTCCATAAGACCGCCATGGCCTGGGATTATGTCGCCACTGTCCTTGACCGCAAAGCGGCGTTTGACCGCACTCTCGCCCAGGTCGCCCAATTGCCCCGAAATCGAGACCACCACCGAGATCAACAGGCCGATGGCAAAGGGTGACGGGGTATCGAGTGCCCATCCCGCCAGAAACCACACGAGAATTCCGCTCAGCGTGCCGGCACACAGTCCGCCCGCAGCGCCCGACCAGGTCTTGGACGGAGATACATCGGGCGAAAGCTTCGTGCCGCCAACGATTCGGCCGACGAAATAAGCGCCGATATCGGTCATCCAGACGATCGATACGAGGAAGATGCCGGCCCATATGCCGACTCCCGAACTGCCCCGGATGGCGAGAAACGCAATGGTGGCAACGCCGAAAAACACGAGCCCGCTTATGCGCCAGTGTCGATTGGGTGCCCTAACGACCAGCGCCGCGACAATCGCCACGCCGAAGATCACGGCGCTCGCCCACGCACCGTTCATCGGGTAGGCGATGGCGATCAGTGCGATCAGCCCCATGAACAGCACCCCCGGCCAGGGTGCCTGCTGTCCGGTGATCATGGTTTCCCATTCGCGATAGGAGCCCGCCATCACCAGAGCGATCAGCAATGCAAAGGGAACCCAGCCGGCCACCAAGGCGATGGCCGTGAGCGGAATGAGAACGATCGCCGAAAGCAGGCGCGGCAGCAGGTCCGGCCCGAAGGGCCATAGCCTCGAATATATCGATTTGCCCCTGCTCTCCTGGTCCGTCACGTCCTGATACCGCCAAACCGCCGATCGCGCCCAGTGTAGGTCCTTAGCGCCCGAACGAAAACCGCCTCATCGAAGTCCGGCCAATTCTCGGGCACGAACACCAGTTCCGCATAAGCGGACTGCCAGAGCAGGAAATTGGAAAGCCGCATCTCGCCGCTGGTGCGCAGGATCAGGTCCGGATCGGGCAGGCCCGATGTGTCCAGATGATGGGCAAGCGTGGTCTCATCGATATCTTCTGGGCGCAACTCGCCGGCAGCCACCTTCTGGGCTATGGCCCGGGTGGCGTTGACGATTTCGACCTTGGCGCCATAGTTGAACGCAATGATCAGGTCGAGCCCGGTATTGTCTTTGGTCCGGGTTTCCACATCGTCGATAATCCCGCGCAGGCCCCTTTCGAGCCCGCTGCGTTCACCGATGATGCGGATACGCACGTTGCGCTGGTCGAGCTTTTCAAGATCGGAAGCAACAAAGCGGCGCAACAGGCCGAAGATAAACCGAATCTCGTCCGGCGGGCGCCGCCAGTTCTCGGCCGAAAACGAAAACAGCGTCAGGCACTGGACGCCATAATCCATTGCCAGTGTCACCGCCCGGCGCACAGCCTCAACGCCCGCCCGGTGCCCTTCCGAACGGCTGAGGCCCCGCTGCTTTGCCCAGCGGCCATTGCCATCCATGATGACCCCGATATGGCGCGGAATCTTGAGGTCGCGCTCGGGTTCTATCGATGCTGCTGCCGGATTCGTGGACATCGGTTCCCTCGGAACGGGACCAAGCGGGACGCCGCTCAGACGTGCATGATTTCCTGTTCCTTGGCGGCAACGAGCTGATCGATCTCGGCGATCGCTTCGTCCGTCGCTTTCTGGACTCTGTCTGTTTCGGCGCGAGCGTCGTCCTGCCCGATCTCGCCATCCTTATCGAGCTTGCGCAGAAGCTCGATGCCGTCGCGGCGGACGTGACGCACGGCGACACGGGCCTGCTCGGCATATTGATGGGCGACCTTGGAGAGTTCGCGGCGGCGCTCTTCATTGAGCTCCGGCAGTGGAACGCGGATGATCTGCCCTTCAGCCATCGGGTTGAGGCCCAGCGAAGATTCGCGGATCGCCTTATCGACCGCAGCGGCCATCGAGCGATCCCAGACCTGAACGCTGAGCATGCGCGGCTCGGGCACCGTTACGGTCGCCACCTGGTTGAGGGGCATCATCGAACCATAGGCATCGACCATGATCGGCTCGAGCAGGCTGGCGCTGGCTCGGCCCGTGCGCAGGCCCGCAAGATCGCCCTTCATGGACTCGATCGATTTCTTCATCCTGACGCGCAGGTCTTCAAGTGAGAACGCTTCGGACATCAAGTTTCTCCCGGTCATCGCGGGCAGTTCGCCGTTTGAGGGCGCTCTACCCGAGTTCTTGGTTTCAAATGTGGCGTCAGCCAACACGCGTACTGGGGGTTCGTCCCTCGAGAACGCCCACCAGACCGTCCTCGTCCGACAAGGCATAGACGATTATCGGCAAGCCGTTGTCCCGCGCAAGCGCAAATGCCGCAGTATCCATCACCCGCAGGTCCTGCGCGATCACCTCCGCGTGGGAAATGGTCTCGAACCGGGTCGCTGAAGGGTCCTTTTCGGGGTCGGCGGAATAGACGCCGTCCACCTTGGTTCCCTTGAGCAGAACGTCGCAGCGCAATTCGATGGCCTTGAGGGCAGCGGCGGTATCGGTGGTGAAGAACGGATTGCCAGTTCCGCCCGCGCAGATCACCGTTGCGCCCCCCTCAAGTGCAGCGATCGCGGCGCGCTGGGTGAAGGTGTCGCAAATCGAGGGCATCGAGACCGACGAGAAGACGTGAGGCCGCCCCCCTGCCTTGCGAATGGCATCGCCAAGCGCCAGCGAATTGATCACCGTGCCAAGCATGCCCATGTGGTCGCCGATCACGCGATCGCCGCCCTTGGCCGCAATGGTCATGCCACGGACGATATTGCCGGCACCGATGACGATTGCCACCTGGATGCCCTGCCGGGTGAGATCGACGATCTGCCGGGCGATGGCATTGAGGAACTGTGGCTCAATTCCATATGATTGGTCTCCGGCGAGCACTTCGCCGGAGACCTTGAGTAAGACGCGTGAATAGGCGTGTCTGGACATGGATGTCCCGCTTTTGAACTAACGAATCCGTGATACTTCGGATTACGTTACGCGGTGCCCGCAGCGGCGGCAACCTCGGCGGCGAAGTCAGTTTCCTGCCGCTCGATGCCTTCACCCAGAGCAAAGAGCACGAAGCCCGTCACCTTGATGGGGGCGCCCACTTCCTTTTCGGCGTTCTTGACGGCCTGTTCGACCGAATTCTCGCCGTCGATGACGAAGGTCTGCGCCAGAAGCGTCACTTCCTCATAGTACTTGCGGATACGGCCTTCGACCATCTTCTCGACGATGTTGTCGGGCTTGCCGGACGCCTTGGCCTGTTCGGAGAATACGGTGCGCTCGCGCTCGACGGCCTCGGCATCGAGGTCTTCGGAGGAAAGTGACATCGGCTTGACGGCCGCGACGTGCATGGCGATCTGCCGACCAAGCACTTCGAGCTTGTCCTTGTCACCGGACGATTCCAGCCCGACCAGCACGCCGATGCGGCCCAGGCCTTCCGAAATCGCCGAGTGGACATAGGTGCCCACGACGCCTTCGCTCACTTCGAGCAGGGCGGCGCGGCGCAGGGTCATGTTCTCGCCGATCTTGGCGATCGCTTCGGTCAGCTCCTCGCCAACCGTGCGGCCGGTGCCCGGATAGGCAGCGGCGGCGAGCGCCTCGACGTCACCATCGACGGCGAGCGCCGCTTCGGCTGCGTTGCGCACGATCGACTGGAACTGCTCGTTGCGGGCAACGAAGTCGGTTTCCGAGTTGATTTCCACCACTGCAGCGCGACGGCCGTCGGTGGCAACGCCAACCAGGCCTTCGGCGGTGACGCGATCGGCCTTCTTGGCCGCCTTGGCCAGGCCACGAGCGCGAAGCCAGTCGACTGCCGCTTCGATATCGCCATTGGTTTCGGTGAGCGCCTTCTTGCAGTCCATCATGCCCACGCCGGTCATTTCGCGGAGCTGTTTTACGTCTGCTGCACTGATTGCCATCTCGATACCTCTTTGTCTGCCCTCATCTCCGCGCTCACGGCACGGGGTGGGCACGGATAATAGGAAAAGCGTGTCGGAGAGATGACGCGCGGTAATCCCGCGCCATTCCCTCCGGACGGAAACGCGCGATTTAGGCCTGTGCGGCCTGCTCTTCGGCGGGCTGTTCTGCCGTCTCTGCCTCGAGCGCCGGCTCTTCGAGCACTTCTTCCGAAGCGCCAAGATCGCGGCCCAGCGACGAGGACGAGCGCGAGATGCCGTCGATCGCGGCCTTGGAAACCAGCGAAAGATAGAGTTCGAGCGCACGGGAGGCGTCGTCATTGCCCGGGATCGGGTAATCGACGACGTCGGGATCGCAATTGGTGTCGACGATGGCGACGACCGGAATGCCCAGACGACGCGCTTCCTTGATCGCGTTGGCTTCCTTGTTGGTATCGATCACGAACAGCAGGTTCGGGATGTTGCCCATGTCCTTGATGCCGCCCAGGTCGCGCTCGAGGCGTTCCTGCTCGCGGCTGCGCTGCAGGCGTTCGCGCTTGGTGAGGCCGGAGGCGCCTTCGGCCTGAAGGGCTTCGAGCTCACGCAGGCGGGCGATGGAGTTCGAAATCGTCTGCCAGTTGGTCAGCATGCCGCCGAGCCAGCGCGAGTTGACGAAATACTGTGCACTCTGGCGCGCGGCCTCGGCCACGAGCGGGGCAGCCTGACGCTTGGTGCCCACGAAAAGCACGCGGCCACCATCGGCGACGGTGTCGCTGATGAGCTGCAGGGCGCGATAGAGCGCCGGCACGGTCTGGCTCAGGTCGAGAATGTGGATGTCGTTGCGAACGCCGAAAATGTAGCGTTCCATCTTGGGGTTCCAGCGATGCTTCTGGTGGCCGAAGTGAACGCCGGCCTCAAGCAACTGACGCATGGAAAAATCGGGCAATGCCATGGGTATAACTCCTTTACCGGTTATGCCTCTGCAAAGGGAAAGAGGTGGGTTGCCCCACCACCGGATGGATCCGTTCGACACGGACCCGCCTCTGCATGTGGATTTGACGTCGCGGCCTATACAGCAGCCCCGTTGATATAGCAAGCAAAACCGCTAGTTCAACCGCACGTCCACGACGCCCGTGATTGCCTTGAGGCCGCCGGCCAATTGCGGGGTGAGCCGGAATTGGCCCGGCAACTCGATTTCATACTCGCGTTCGCCCTCGTCGCGGACCAGCACCAAGCTGACCACCCCCTCCCCGCCGGGCTGAAGCTGGGATTTGATGGGGCCAAGGCATCTTTCGTTTCCGGCAAAGATCGTCATGCGCCCCCCGAGCTTTTCGACCGATGCGTCAATCGGCTCGCAATTGATCAGGCGCAGCCGCACCCCATCGGGCCGCGCCTCGGCCCCCACTTCGATGACCACGGATTTTCCCGCTTCGAGCCAGCGGCCGAAATCGTTGATCTGCTCGGAAAAGGCGATGCATTCGTAAGACCCGCTCGGGTCCGAGAACATCATGATCGCCATGGTCGAGCCCTTACGCGTGCGGCGGTCCTGCCGGGAGATCAGCGTGCCGGCCAGACGTCCGGCGACAGCGCCATTGCGCGCCGCCCGCTCGAAGGCGGACCATTGCTGCACGCGGAGTTTTTCGAACAGCTCCTGGTAGTCGTCCAACGGATGCGCGGAAAGATAGAACCCAATGGCCGAATGTTCCCGCGCCAGCCGTTCAGTCAGGCTCCAGGGCGCCACGTGTTCGGGCGGGGTAATGGCCTGGGGCTGGCTCGAGGCGAACATGTCGACAATCCCGTCAGCGCGGCCATTGGTTTCACGCTGCGCGGTGTTGACGATCGTGTCGATGACCTGGACCAATTGCTCGCGGCGCTTGGAAATAGTGTCGAACGCCCCAGCGTTGATCAGGGTTTCGAGCGTGCGCTTGTTGATGATCTTGGGATCGATGCGCGAGGCAAAATCGGCCAGGTCCTTGAACGGGCGATCTCCGCGAATCTCGACGATATGCTCGGCGACCTGCCGCCCCACCCCTTTGACCGCACACAGCGAATAGTGAATACGCCCATCGCGCACCGAGAAGTTGACCTCGGAGCGATTGATGCAGGGCGGAACGACCTCGATCCCTTTCTTCTGGGCTTCGCGGCGGAAGTCGGAAAGCTTGTCGGTCTGCGCCATGTCGAGCGTCATCGAGGCGGCGTAAAACTGCTCAGGGTGGTGCGTCTTGAGATAGGCCGTCTGGTAGGAAACCCAGGCATAGGCGGCAGCGTGGCTCTTATTGAAGCCGTAGTTGGCGAATTTGGCGAGCAGGTCGAAAATGGTATCGGCCTGCCCTTTCTTGATCCCGTTGGCGATCGCGCCTTCCTGGAAACGGACGCGCTGCTTGTCCATTTCGGCCTTGATCTTCTTGCCCATGGCGCGGCGCAGCATATCGGCTTCGCCCAGCGAATAGCCCGAGAGGAGCTGGGCGATCTGCATCACCTGCTCCTGATAAACGATGATGCCATAGGTTTCATCGAGCACTGTCGAGAGCGAGGCGTGCGGATATTCCACCTTCTCGCGCCCGTGCTTTCTACTGATGAAGCTCGGGATGTTGTCCATCGGACCGGGCCGATAGAGCGCGTTCATGGCGATCAGATCTTCGATGCGGTCGGGCTTGAGCTCAACGAGCGCCCGCCGCATGCCGGGACTTTCAAACTGGAAGATGCCGTAGGTGTCGCCATCCGCATAGAGTTTGTAGGTCGGCGCGTCCTCCAGCGGAATGGCGTCGATGTCGAGATCGACGCCCGCTTCCTTGACCATGTCGACAGCGTAGCGAATGGTCGTTAGCGTCTTGAGCCCCAGAAAGTCGAACTTCACCAGCCCGGCCGGCTCGACCCATTTGAGGTTGTACTGGGTGACCGGCATGTCCGAACGCGGGTCGCGGTAGAGCGGCAAGAGCTTTTGCAGCGGCCGATCGCCGATCACGATGCCCGCCGCGTGGGTCGATGCGTGGCGGTAAAGCCCTTCCAGCTTGCCGGCGATCCGCAGCAATTCGGCAACCGTTTCGTCCTCGTCCCGCATCATCTGCAGGCGCGGCTCGTCATTGATGGCCTGAGCCAGAGTTACCGGATTGGCCGGGTTATTGGGAACCAGTTTACAGATCCGGTCGACCTGCCCGTAAGGCATCTGGAGCACGCGGCCCACGTCGCGCAGCGCGGCGCGCGGCTGGAGCGTACCGAAGGTGATGATCTGGGCGACCTGTTCGTAGCCGTATTTGTCTTGAACGTAATGAATGACCTCTTCGCGCCGCTCCTGGCAGAAGTCGATGTCAAAGTCCGGCATCGAAACGCGTTCGGGATTGAGGAAGCGTTCGAAGAGCAGATTATAGCGCAGGGGATCGAGATCGGTGATGGTCAGTGCATAGGCGACCAGCGAGCCCGCGCCCGAGCCACGGCCCGGCCCGACCGGAATATCATGGGCCTTGGCCCATTTGATAAAGTCAGAAACGATAAGGAAATAGCCGGGAAATTTCATATCCCGGATCACCTTGAGCTCGAATTCGAGCCGGTCTTCATACTCCGCCGTGGTTCGTTCGGGCGCGTGCCCATAATCCTTGAGCCGATGCTTGAGCCCCTCGCGGGCCTGACGGGCCAATTCCTCGCCCTCGGCGGCTACGGCTTCGGCATCGCCTACCCCCTCGGCTGCGGCGAATTTGGGAAGGATGGGATCAAGCGTGCGCGGGCGGTAGCTGCAGCGTCGGGCGATCTCGACGGTGTTCTCCACGGCCTCGGGCAGATCGGAAAACAGCGCGATCATTTCCGCGCGCGTCTTGAAATAATGTTGATCCGACAGCCGGCGACGCTCGGTCTGGGCGACCACCGAACCTGCTGCGATGGCCAGCAGGGCGTCATGGGAATCGAAATCGTCCTGCGTGGGGAAATAGGGCTCGTTGGTCGCGACCAGCGGCAGGTCGAGACGGTAAGCCAGATCGATCAGGCGCGGTTCGACAGAGTTTTCGAGGGCGCGGTCGTGCCGTTGCAGCTCGACATAAAGCCGGTCGCCGAAAATGCGCGAGAGCACCCTCAGGCGAGCTTCGGCCTGGGTGTCCAGCCCTGCGGCGAGGTAGGGATCGATGGCGCCTTCGGGGCCGCCGGTGAGGCAGATCAGACCCGAGCCATGGTCCACCACCCAATCGATATGGGCAGCGGTTTTGCCGTCGCTGCCGACCTGATAGGCCTTGGAGACGAGTTCGGAAAGGTTGGCAAATCCGGTGGCATTGGTGGCGATCAGGACCACCGAGCCCTTGCCCAGATTGATGCGATCGGAGGGCTTATCGGCATCGGCGCCGAAATCGAGGGTGAGCTCGCACCCGATGATGGGCTGGATGCCTTTGGACGATGCCTTTTCGGAAAACTCCAATGCCCCGAAGAGGTTATTGGTATCGGCAATGCCGATGGCCGGCTGTCCGTCGGTTTTTGCCGTCTCCAGAATCGCACCCAACTGCAGCGCGCCCTCGAGCAGTGAGAAGGCGGAGTGGACGTGGAGATGGACGAAGCCGGGACCGGACATTTGTAGCGTAACCCGTGGAAATCTGGTGCTTTCTTGTGCCATTCAAAGCCACTGTGCGCCACCGTGACGGCGGCTTATGCACAGGGGGAATCAGGCGAGGTAAGTGATCATATCGAAATAGAACAGTGTGACGCCACCGAAGGCGGTGAGCGAAACCAGGGCCATGAAATCCTTGACGAAATCGAGCATGGAAGCCTCCTGAACATTGTTTATGTTTTGTTCTTATATGTTCATTTTTTGTTCCTGTCCATATGTCGCATGAACGGGTTGAGTTCGGTGGTTAAGAAAAGGTTGCGCGCGCCCGTTCCGGGGTTTGGTGGCAGCAATGTGCCAGAACTGAGAGGGTAGCGCGTGCCGCGCTGGATTCCGGGATTTGTTCCCGGAATCCAGCAACAGAATCTCCACAGCAGCAGGCTGCTTTTTCGTCCGTCCTAAAGCGTCAGCGGCTCGACCTTGCCTTCGACTATGGTCACCACGCGGTCGGCGCGGCGGGCGAGGTCGTGGTTGTGGGTGGCGATGATGCAGCCGGCGCGTTGCTGACGGATCAGATCGGACAGGGCGAGAAAAACCGTGTCGGAGGTAGCCGGGTCGAGATTGCCGGTCGGCTCGTCGGCGAGGATCAGGCTGGGCCGGTTGGCGGCAGCGCGGGCGATGGCGACGCGCTGCTGCTCGCCGCCCGAGAGTTCGGCTGGGCGATGGTCGGTGCGGTGCCCGATGCCCATGAGATCGAGCAGTTCGCGCGAGCGAATGTCGGAAGTGCCCTGCCCTTCGCCTGCGATCAATTGCGGCATCGAGACGTTTTCAAGCGCGCTGAACTCGGCGAGCAGATGATGGAACTGATAGACATAGCCGATGCGATGGCGACGCAGCAGCGTGCGCTGACGGTCGGCGAGCTTTGAAGTCCGTTCCCCGTCGATATCGACATCGCCGCCCGTCGGGCGTTCGAGAAGACCGCAGATATGCAGCAGCGTCGATTTTCCGGCGCCCGACGGGGCGACGAGGGCGACCATTTCCCCGCGATTGACGGTGAGATCGGCGCCGCGCAGAACGTGAATCGCCCCCTCGCCGTCGCCATAGGTCTGGTGCACGTCGCGCAGGCTGAGAAGAACATCACTCATAGCGCAGCGCCTCCACGGGGTCGTATTGCGCGGCCCGCCAGGCGGGATAGAGCGTGGCGAGGAACGAGAGCGCCAGTGCCATGATGAGCACCGCCGAGACCTCGAAGGGGTCGACGCGGGAGGGCAATGCCGAAAGCATGAACACCTCGGGTGGGAACAGCGCGATGCCCAGTACATTGGATATCCAGGCGCGGATGGTCTCGGCGTTGAAGGCGAGCACGACCCCGAGGATAAAGCCCGCGAAGGTGCCGATAAAGCCGATGGCGGTGCCGGTGATGCAGAATATGCGCATGATCGAGGCGCGCGTGGCGCCCATGGTGCGCAGCACCGCGATATCGGGGCCCTTGTCCTTCACCAGCATCACCAGACTTGAAATGATGTTGAAGGCTGCGACCAGCACGATCATCGAAAGGATCGTGAACATCACGACCCGTTCGACCTGCAGGGCCGAAAAGAAGGTGGAGTTTCGGGTTTGCCAATCGGTGAAGACCATGGGGCGCCCCGCCGCCTGTTCGAGCGCGAGCTGCATGTCCCAGGTGGCATCGGGATTGTCGAGGAAGACCTCGACCGCCGTCGCCATATAGACCCGTTCATAGGCCGCGTCGATTTCCTCGTCGGTCGCCATGATGTCGAGCTCTTCCACGCCCTCGCGCAGCCGGTCCTCATAGAGGCGGAAATAGTTCTGCGCGACGTGGATGGGCATGAAAATGAAGAGCGAGTCGAACTCGACCATGCCCACGTCGAATATGACGTTGACCGGATAGGAGCGGATCTGCGGCGTCGAACCGAGCGGCGTGCGCGGCCCGTTCGGGGTGACGATGGTGATGGCATCGCCCACGGTGACGCCGAGCTGAGACGCCATGCGTGAGCCGATGGCCACGCCTTCGAGCTCGTTCCAATCCTCCCAGCCGCCGGCGATGGTGCTCGAATAGAGCAAGGGCAGCTTTTCGATATCCTCGAGGGTCATGCCGCGCACATTGGCGCCGGTGGAATTATAGGTGCCGGTGACGAGCACCTGCCCTTCCACGAACGCAACCGCCGAGACGACGCCGGGCACCGTCTGCAGGCTGTCGCGAACCGCCTCGTAATCATCAAAGGTCTGTTCGATGGGAAAGGCCGTGAAATGGCCGTTAAGCCCCAAAATCTTGCCCAGCAATTCGTCGCGGAACCCGTTCATGACGCTCATCACCACGATGAGGGCGGCCACGCCTATGGCGATGCCGATCATGGTCAGCGAGGCGATGACGGAAACGAACGCGTCCTTGCGGCGCGCGCGCAGGTATCGCCCCGAGACCAGCCATTCGAAACGCGAGAACGGGCGCGTGCCCTTTTGCTGCCGGGCCGGGCTGGTGGAGGTCAAACGTTGTCCCTGCGTTCGGGTTCGATCAAGGCCTTGAGGCGGGCGATCGCATCCTCGATGCCGATGGTTTCGCGTTCGCCGGACTTGCGGTGCTTGATCTCGACTTCGCCGCTCGCCAGACCACGGGGACCGACGATCAACTGGAACGGAATGCCCACCAGATCGGCGGTTGCGAATTTCTGGCCGGCGCCCGTCTCGCGATCGTCATAGATCACGTCGAGACCGGCGGCCTGAAGCTGGCCGTAGAGCTTTTCATTGGCCGCGTCGCATTGCGCATCGCCCGATTTGAGGTTGATGAGGCTCACCTCGAACGGCGCCACCGAAACCGGCCAGACGATACCGTTCTCGTCATGGCTGGCCTCGATGATGGCGGGCACGATGCGGGTGAGCCCGATGCCGTAGGAGCCCATGTGAACGGGAATGTCCTTGCCGTCCGGACCGGTAACGGACGCACCCATGGGTTCGGAATATTTGGTGCCGAAATAAAAGACCTGCCCGACCTCGATGCCGCGCGCGGCGATGCGCTTGTCCTCGGGGACCTTGGAGGCGAAATCGGCCTCGTCGTGCATGTCCTCGGTCGCCGCATAAAGCGAGGTCCAATCGGCAACGATGCCCGTGAGATCGCCCGTATAATCGGTATCGACGGGCGGAATGGGCTTTTCGATCAGATCGGCGTGGCAGAAGACGCCGCTTTCGCCCGTGTCGGCGAGGACGATGAATTCATGCGACAGGTCGCCGCCGATGGGGCCGGTTTCGGCGCGCATCGGGATGGCGGTGAGGCCCATGCGATAATAGGTGCGCAGATAGGCCACGAACATGCGGTTATAGGCCTTGACCGCCGCATCCTTGTCCAGATCGAACGAATAGGCGTCCTTCATGAGAAATTCGCGGCTGCGCATGGTGCCGAAGCGCGGACGGATCTCGTCGCGGAACTTCCACTGGATATGGTAGAGATTGAGCGGCAAATCCTTGTAGGAGCGCACATAGGAGCGGAAGATCGAGGTGATCATTTCCTCATTGGTGGGCCCATAGAGCATGTCGCGCTCGTGACGGTCCTGCATGCGCAGCATTTCCTTGCCGTAATCGTCGTAACGGCCGGATTCGCGCCAGAGGTCCGCGTTCTGGAGCGTAGGCATCAAAAGCTCGATGGCCCCTGCCCGGTTCTGCTCTTCCTCGATGATCTGCTGGATCTTGCGCAGCACCTTGTACCCCAGCGGCAGCCAGGCGTAGAGGCCCGCGCCCTGCTGGGAAATCATGCCGGCGCGCAGCATCAGGCGGTGGGATATGATTTCCGCCTCTTTCGGCGTCTCTTTGAGCACGGGGAGGAAATAGCGTGACAGGCGCATGAAAACTCCGAACTGCCGGGAACAACCCTTCAGCCATCCGGCGCTTCATGGCATCGCCGAACGGCTCCAAATTCTCTGGCGCATCGCGAGTAGAACCCGAATCGGCCGCGATGTCCCAGTGTTTTGATATTGTGCAACTTCATCCGCGAAAAGCGGTATTCACCTTTTCGCGTGCAAAGCCGCCCCGATGCCGGCTTTTTTTGACCGGGCGCCGGCACCGTTCTTTGCCGTTGTGACAGTTTTTTGTCATGGTGTGACATATCCCCGCATTTTCTTCTTGTCGCGGCAAAATGTCCTTGATAGGGTCCCCGCCATAAAATGAAAGGCGGGTGTAACCCGCCCGACGCTGACAACGTCAAGGGAGGAGCACTGGCCGCCCATATGCGCGCTGTAAGTCCAGTGGATTGTCGCGAAACTCTCTTTAAAACGCAGGGCTTAGCCCTGCTTTTTTTTGTTCTGCGCGAGGTTTGGAATGGTCGATAAAGACGATTTGCGATCTCTTGCCATGAGCCTTGAAGGCACGCAGGAAGCGCCCCATCACGCGCGGACTGCCTATAAGACCGGGCGCATATACGCCACCGTCGATGGAGCGGGCGAAACGCTCAATCTTGCGTTATCGCCCGACGAACAGGCCATGAAGGTGGAAATGGCGCCCGAGATCTTCTCGCCGGTTGCAGGAAAATGGGGGCAAACCGGCTGGACGCAGGTTCGGCTCGCCCTGCTGGAACGCGATGAGCTCGAACAGGTTTTGCGTATGGCGTGGAGCCACACGCATCGGCCGCCTGCCCCGTCTTCGAGGCGGCGATGAATCTGCAAATTCAATTGCTCATGACTTGCGCCGATTGACCGTCCGTCAGCTCCAGTATTCCTGCAACGCAGGATTGGACATACCCCAGAAAATCAGCGCGGTGACGATGGCGGCGAGAATGGTCGTCGCCAGGGCCTTCTGCCATAGATAGGGATTGACCGGCGCGCCGGGATCGGTGCCATCGGTCACTTCGCCATCTTCATGCTGGCCGCGCACGCCGAAGGGCAAGACGACGAAAAGCACGGTCCACCAGACGACGAAATAGATCGCGATATAGGTAAAGGTCTGCATTATCCAAGCTATACCTTATGGACGAACACTTTGACGATGGGCTTGCGCCCCCAGGCTGCGTTGAGCTCGGAGCGCACCGCGCGGCGGATGGCTTCGGCGAAACGGCCCGTGTCGGAGCGGCGCTTTTCGGGGAAGCTCTTGATCACGCTTCTTGCGGCCCGATGAGCGACGGCGCTCAGCGGATCGTCATCGTCTGCCAGATCGGGGATGCCGTCCAGATCGAATACCGGTCCTGAGACGATCTGTCCCTTAGCGTTGACCACAAGGCTGACGATGGCGACGCCGCCGAATCCCAGCCGGCGGCGGTCGCGCACGTTGGACTCTTCGGGCGTGCACAGCAGATTGCCGTCGAGATAGAGCACGCCGGTGCGAACTTCGCCGGGCATGTGCTTGGGTTCGGGATAGAGACGGACCATATCGCCATTGCGGATGGAAATGACCTTCTTGATCCCCTTTTCGCGGCCGAAGGTGGCGTGGGCTTCCAGATGCATGGGTTCGCCATGGACCGGGATCAGCACGTCGGGCTTGAGCCAATCGTAGAGCTGGGCGAGTTCGTGCCGGCGCGGGTGGCCGGAGACGTGGATCATCTCATCGCGACCGGTGACGATTTCGACGCCCTTGTCGACGAGCTTATTCTGGATGTCGAGGACGGCCTTTTCATTGCCGGGAATGGCCCAGGAGGAAAAGATTGCCATGTCGCCAGGCGAAAGGTCGATGACCGGATGGGAGCCGTCGGCGATGCGCGCCATGGCGGCGCGGGCTTCGCCCTGGCTGCCGGTGCAGATCAGGACGACCTTGTCGCGCGGCAGGTAGCCATAGGCGTCCTGGTCGAGGAAATCGGGGACGCCTTCCATCAGCCCCAGCTCGCGGGCGATGCCGGCGATGCGGTGCACGGCGCGGCCGGCGGCGACGACCTGGCGGTCGGCCTTGGCGGCGGCGCGGGCGATGGAGATCATCCGGCCCAGGTTCGAGGCGAAGATGGTCACTGCGACACGGTTCTTGGCGGTGGCGATCAGGCGCTCGAGATTAACGCCGACTTCGGTTTCGGACGGGCTGTCGCCGTCCTTCATGGCGTTGGTGGAATCGCAGATCAGCGTGAGCGGCTTGCCGTCCTCGCCGATCTCCTTGAAGCGCTTGATGTTGGTGGGCGGCGTGCCGACGGGCGAGGGATCGATTTTCCAGTCGCCGGTGTGGAGCACGCGGCCGGCGGGAGTTTCGATCAGCAGGGCGTTGGATTCGGGGATCGAGTGGGACACTTCGATCGGCTCGACCTTGAAAGGGCCGATCTGGAAGGGGATGCCGGGGGTGAATATCTGGACTTCCACATCATCCTCGATGTTGTTGGAAATCCGCTTGGCCTTGAGCATGGCGGCGCCGAAACGGCCGGCGAAGACCGGCTTGTCGAAAGCCGGCCAGATGTCGAGGATGGCGCCGTAGTGGTCTTCGTGGGCGTGGGTGAGGACCAGGCCGACGACGTTTTCCGCCTCGTCTTCCAGGAATGACGGGTCGGGCATGACCAGTTCGATGCCGGGGAGTTCGGGGCCGCCGAAGCTGACACCGCAATCGACGACCAGCCATTTGCGGTCATCCTCGGGGCCATAACCGTAAAGCCCCATGTTCATGCCGATCTCGCCCACGCCCCCGAGGGGGACGAAGACAAGTTCCTCGGTGCCCGAATTCCGTTTCGCCATAAGCCAATAGCGCGGCCGGGGTGCGGCCACGTCCCTTCAATTATCTGTTGTCGCGTTCCCGAAGCGAAAAACCGGTACCCGATTTTTCTGGGAATGCTCTCTAAAATTACGGCAATCGCCCTCGTTAGCGCAGCGTCGCCGTGGTTCCAAAATGGACATCGCCCGCCGCTATGGCGATCCGATGCCCCTCGTCGTCGCGGACAATCAGATGGCCCGCATCATCAATCGTTTCAAAAACGCCGCGCAGGACGCCATCGTTGCGTTGCACGGCCACCTCGGTACCGATCCCGGCGGCGTTTCCGCGCCAGGCCCGGATGATCTCGGCGGTGCCTTCGCCATTGTTCCATGTCTGGTAACACTCGACCCAGCTTTCGGCCAGTGCCTCAAACACCGCAGCCGCATCGAAAGGTGCGCCGAGCGCTGCAAGCGCGGTCGCGGGATAAGGCAGGCCCTGGGGCGCGGCGACGACGTTGACCCCGATGCCGATGACGATGGCGGTCTTGCCGTCGGGCCGTTTCTGGGCTTCGAGCAGGATGCCCGCGAGCTTTGCGCCGTCGGCGAGCAAATCGTTAGGCCATTTGAGCGCGATGCGCGCCCTGCCCTTATCGCTCACAAAATTTTTGTCTTGTCGCGCGGTCGAACCGGAAAAGTCTCCAACTTTTCCTGACCACGCTCCGTCAGCTCCATCGATGCCGCTGCGGATGGCGGCGGCGGGCAGGAGCCGGGCCAGCGCGGAATTGAGCGCGACACCGGCGACGAAACCGAGGCTGGCGAGGTTGGCGGTGGGAGCATCGGGAACGATCAGCAGCGAAGCGGCGAGGTTGCCGTGGGGGTTTTCCCATTTCCGGCCCCGGCGCCCCCTGCCCTCGGTCTGCTGGAGGGCGGCGAACCAGATCTTGCCGGCATCGCCCGCCATGGCGGCATCCATCGCCTCGATATTGGTCGAGCCGACCGTATCGAAGCCAATGACGCGATAGCCGGCTTCGACGGCTTTGGGAGGAAGCGGAAACGCGACCATCTAGAAAAGCGAATTCGCGGCAGTGTGCGCCAATGCTGTCAGAGCCGGCCCCACGGTCACGTAATAGGTGAGAATCAGGAACCCGGTAAGAGCGATCACGACACGCAGTTCGACTGCCGGGACGGCGTATGAGGCGGTTGGTTCGTCGAAATACATGACCTTGATGACGCGCAGATAGTAGAAGGCGGAAACCGCACTCGCCAGCATGCCGATGACGGCCAGGACGAAGAGTTGGGCTTCGATCGCGGCCAGGAACACCTGCCATTTGGCGAAGAACCCGGCGAGCGGCGGCAGGCCGACCAGCGAGAACATGAAGAGCGCCAGGACGGCGGCGACGAACGGGCGGCTTTGGGCAAGTCCGGCCAGATCGTCGATGGTTTCGACGTAGCCGTCCTCGTTCTTGAGCGCCAGGATGCAGGCGAAGGTGCCGATGGTCATGGCGAGGTAGATGGCCATATAGATGGCGACGCCTTCGACGCCCACGAGGCTGCCGGCCGAGAGGCCGACAAGCGCGAAGCCCACATGGCCGATGGAGGAATAGGCCAGAAGGCGCTTGAGATTGTTCTGGCCAATGGCCGCGAACGAGGCCAGCACCATCGACGCTATCGAAATGAAGACCACCACCTGCTGCCAGTCGCGGGCAATGGGCTCGAACGCATCGAAGACGATACGGATGAGGAGCGCCATGGCGGCGACCTTGGGGGCCGAGGCGAAGAAAGCGGTGACGGGCGTCGGTGCGCCTTCATAGACGTCGGGCGTCCACATGTGGAACGGCACGGCGGAAATCTTGAAGGCGATACCGGCGAGCAGGAACACCAGCCCGAAGATGACACCGGGATTGCGGTCGCCCAGCGCCACGGCCTGGGCGATTTCGTTGAGCTGGGTGTGGCCGGTAAAGCCATAGACCAGCGAAGCGCCATAGAGCAGCATGCCCGAGGACAGCGCGCCGAGGACGAAATATTTCAGCCCCGCTTCGGTGGCTCGGGCACTGTCGCGCTTGAACGCGGCGACGACGTAGAGGGCGAGCGATTGCAGCTCGAGGCCGACATAAAGGCTCATGAGATCGTTGGCCGAAACCATCATCATCATGCCCAGCGTCGCAAGGAGCACGAGCACCGGGTATTCGAACTTGTTGAGCCCGTTGTCGACGGCGGTGGAGACCGAAAGGATCAGCGCGAAGGCCGAACCGGCGATGACCAGCACCTTCATGAACCGGGCAAAGCCGTCATTGATGAAACCGCCCGCGAAGATGACGCCTTCGGTCGAGCGGAAGACGATCATGATGGCGACGGCCAGTAAGAGGCCAATGGAAATGCCCGTGATGACCGTCGAATTCTCCTTTTTGGAGAAGACGCCCACAAGGAGCATCACCAGCGCGCCGACGGCCAGCAGCATTTCGGGATAGGCAGGCGCCAGGGAGGCGAAACCGGCAAATTGAGACACCACATTCACCTCCTAATGCGCCGCCGGAGCGGCTTCGGCCGGCACCGGTATGTCGACCGCCGGAGCAATCTGCTCGATGCCGACGGCGGCCTGATACTGTTCGACGAGCGCACCGACCGAGACGGCCATCGCGTCCATCAGCGGCGCGGGGTAGAAACCGAAGAAGATCGTCAGCACGACCAGCGGGACGATGGTCACCATCTCGCGGGGGTTGAGATCGAGAATGCCCTTGAGGCTTTCCTTTTCCAGCGCGCCCCAGATGATCTTGCGATAGAGCCAGAGCGCATAACACGCCGAAAGGATCATCCCCAGTGCCGCGACGGCCGCGAACCAGGTGTTGACCTGGAAGATGGCCAGCAGCGTCAGAAACTCGCCCACGAAGCCCGAAGTGCCCGGCAGGCCGACATTGGCCATTGTGAACACCATGAAGGCGAAGGCGTATCTGGGCATCCGCTCGACCAGCCCGCCATAGGCATCGATATCGCGGGTGTGCATCCTGTCGTAGATGACCCCGATCGACAGGAACAGCGCACCCGAAACGATGCCGTGGCTGATCATCTGAAAGATGGCGCCCTGCACGCCATAGACCGTACCGGTGAAGATGCCCATCGTCACGAACCCCATATGGGCGACCGAGGAATAGGCGATCAGCTTCTTGATGTCGGTCTGGACGAAGGCAACCAGCGAAGTGATGACGATGGCGGCGACCGAAAGGAAGAACACGAAGTTGGCGAAATAGGCCGAGGCATCGGGGAACATGGGCAGCGAGAAGCGCAGGAAGCCATAGCCGCCCAGCTTCAACAGAATCGCCGCCAGGATGACCGACCCCGCCGTAGGCGCCTCGACGTGCGCCTCGGGCAGCCAGCGGTGGAACGGCCACATGGGCATCTTGACCGCCAGCGAGGCGAAGAACGCCAGCCAGAGCCAGAACTGCATCTCCTCGGGGAAATCGACCCGCAGCAGCCGCGCGATATCGAGCGTGCCGCCATACCAATACATCGCCATGATGGCGAGCAGCATCAGCACCGAGCCGATGAAGGTATAAAAGAAGAATTTGTAGCTCGCCTGAATCCTGCGCTTGCCACCCCAGATGCCGATGATGAGAAACATCGGCAGCAGCGTGCCTTCGAAGAAGACGTAGAACATGGCCAGATCGAGCGTGCAGAAGACGCCGATCATCAGCATCTCGAGCACCAGAAACAGCACCATGTATTCGCGCACGCGGAAGGTGACCGAATCCCAGCTCGCCAGAATGCACATGGGCATCAACAGGCCGGTCAATACAATGAACAGTACCGAAATTCCGTCGACGCCCATGCGGTAGCCGATGACGTCGCCGAGCCAGACATGGTTCTGGACGAACTGGAACGACGCCGTTTCAGGATCGAACATGCCCCACATGACCAGCGTGAAGATGAAGGTCACCACCGTCGTCGCCAGTGCGATGCGCTTGATATTGAGCTCGGCGACCGCATCGCGGCCCGGAGTCAGCAGAATGAAAAAGGCCCCGACCAGCGGCAGAAAGGTAACGATGGTCAGGATGTTGTTTTCAAGGATCATCCCAGAAGTCCCCCGGCGGCGATGGCCCAGGTGATGAGCGCAGTAACGCCGATGAGCATGGCGAAGGCATAGTGATAGAGGTAGCCCGACTGCAGGCGCGTGACGTAGCCCGTGGCCTGCTTGACGCGACGGCCCAGGCCTTCGACCAGGGTCTGATCGACCAGCCAATCGTCAAAGCCCTTCCAGAGCGCCGTCCCCAGCCAGCGGGCCGGCCGCACGAAGATGCGGTCGTAGAGCTCGTCGAAATACCATTTGTTCAAGAGGAACTGGTAGAGCCCGCGATGTTCCTCGGCGAGGCGCTTGGGCGTTTCCGGGCTGCGGATATACATGAACCACGCCAGGGCGAAGCCGATGAGCATGGCGAAGGTCGCCGACCATTTGACCCAAGTGGGAACGTGGTGGGCCGCATCGATGATCCCCGCATCGACCACGATCGAGCCGTGGAAGAAATGCTCGATATGCTCGGCATGGCCGAAGAAGGCGTCATAAAACACCACGCCCGAGAGCACCGCACCCACGGCCAGGATATAGAGCGGGATCAGCATGACGTTCGGGCTCTCGTGAGCATGATCGAACGTATGGTGATCGGCGCGGGTCGGGCCGTGGAACGTGAGGTGGACGAGGCGCCACGAGTAAAAGCTCGTGAAAAGCGCGGCGATGACCAGAAGCCAGAAGGCGAACGACCCTGTGTTCCCACCGAAGGCGTAGGCCGCCTCGACGATCGCATCCTTGGAGAAAAAGCCCGCGAAACCGAACGAAGTGCCCGGGATACCGACGCCCGTAAGCGCCAGTGTGCCGATGAGCATCATGGCATAGGTCAGCGGAATTTTCCGCGCGATGCCTCCCATGTTGCGCATGTCCTGCTCGTGATGCATCGCATGAATCACCGAGCCGGCGCCAAGAAACAGCAGCGCCTTGAAGAAGGCGTGAGTGAAGAGGTGGAAAATGCCCGCCGAATAGGCCCCTACCCCGAGCGCCACGAACATGTAGCCGAGCTGGGACATCGTCGAATAGGCGATGACGCGCTTGATATCATTCTGGACCAGACCGACCGTCGCCGCCATGAAGGCGGTGATGGCGCCGATGGTGATGATGAACACGGTCGCCGCTTCGCTTAGCTCGAACATGGGCGAAAGCCGCGCAACCATGAAAACGCCGGCAGTGACCATGGTTGCCGCGTGGATGAGCGCCGAAACAGGCGTCGGGCCTTCCATGGCGTCGGGAAGCCAGGTGTGGAGCAGGAACTGGGCCGATTTGCCCATGGCGCCCATGAACAGCAGCAGGCAGACGACGGTCATCGCGTGCGCATCCCACCACAGGAAACCCATTGTAGCATCGGCGACGCCGGGTAGCGCCGCGAAGGTTTCATCGAACCCGAGCGTGCCCAGGAGGAAGAAAGTGCCGAAAATGCCCAGGGCGAAACCGAAATCACCCACGCGGTTGACCACAAATGCCTTCATGGCGGCGGCGCGGGCGGTTTCCTTTTTGTACCAGAAGCCGATCAGCAGATAGGACGCCAGGCCCACTCCTTCCCAGCCGAAGAACATCTGGACGAAGTTATCGGCCGTCACCAGCATGAGCATGGCGAAGGTGAAGAGCGAGAGATAGGCGAAGAACCGCGCCCGGTGCGGGTCGTCGTGCATGTAGCCGATGGAATAAAGGTGCACGAGACTGGAGACGGTATTGACCACGACCAGCATGATGGCCGTGAGCGTATCGACGCGCAGCACCCAATCGAGCTGGAGATCACCGGAATGAATCCAGGTCAGCACGGTGACCTTGTAGGCTTCGCCATCGCCCAGGAAGAAGGGGATGAAGACGATCCATGACAGCACGGCCGCCGCGATCAGCAGCGAGGTCGTGACTATCTCGGCGGGCCTGTGGCCGATGGCGCGGCCGAAGAGACCCGCCACCAGCGCGCCGATCAGCGGCAGAAAGACGATTGCCTGGATCATGGCCGGCTCAGCCCTTCATCATGTTGACGTCTTCCACAGCAATCGAACCTCGATTGCGGAAGAAGATCACGAGGATCGCGAGGCCGATGGCGGCCTCGGCGGCGGCGACGGTCAGGATCAGCAACGCGAACACCTGGCCGACGAGATCGCCCAGATGGGCGGAAAAGGCCACTAGGTTGATGTTGACGGCGAGCAGGATGAGTTCAATCGACATCAGGATGATGATGATGTTCCTGCGGTTGAGGAAAATTCCGAACACTCCGATGGTGAACAGAATGGCCGCTACGGTCAGGAAGTGACCGAGCCCGATAACCGGTGTCATATTCAGTCCCCCTTACAGCCCTTTTCCGCTCTCGACCTTGACGGTCGTGACGCCCGATTTCCCTCGCGCGACCTGGGCCGCGATGTCCTGACGCTTGACGTTCGGCTTGTGGCGCAGGGTGAGGACGATCGCCCCGATCATGGCCACGAGCAGCACGAGACCACACGCCTGGAAAAGATAGATGTATCGTGTGTAGAGCACTTGCCCGAGCGCCCTGGTGTTTTCGACGCCCGCATCAATTGGCAGAGCGCCCGATCCCGCAACTTCGGGAACGACGAAGGCCGAGCCAGCGACCATCAGCAATTCGAGCAGCAGGATAACGCCGACCACGATGCCGATCGGGGCGTATTGCATGACGCCCTGGCGGAGCTCCTTGAAATCGACGTCGAGCATCATGACAACGAACAGGAACAGCACGGCGACGGCGCCGACATAGACCACGATCAGGATGAGCGCGAGAAATTCGGCGCCCGCCAGCATGAATATGCCGGCCGCGTTGACGAACGCCAGGATCAGGAAAAGCACCGAATGCACGGGATTTCGCGAGGAAATCACCATGATCGCCGACGCGATGACGACGGCGGAGAACAGGTAGAAGAAAAACAGCGGCAAGGTCACCTGTCGCTCCTAACGGTACGGCGCATCAAGGGCGATGTTGGCGGCGAGTTCACGCTCCCAACGGTCGCCATTGGCCAGGAGACGTTCCTTGGAGAAATACAGCTCCTCGCGCGTCTCGGTTGCGAATTCGAAATTGGGACCTTCCACGATGGCATCGACCGGGCAGGCTTCCTGGCAGAAGCCGCAATAGATGCATTTGACCATGTCGATGTCGTAGCGGACGGTGCGGCGCGTGCCGTCGTTCTGGCGCGGGCCGGCTTCGATGGTGATGGCCTGGGCTGGGCAGATGGCTTCGCAGAGCTTGCAGGCGATGCAGCGCTCTTCGCCATTGGGATAGCGGCGCAGGGCGTGCTCGCCCCGGAAACGCGGGGAGACGGCGCCTTTTTCGAAGGGATAGTTGATGGTGGGCTTGGGCGAGAAGAAATAGCGCATCGCCAGGAAAAAGGTCGACACGAATTCGCGAAGGAACAGGGCGTCGAGAAACCGCAAGGCTTTCATTTCGGCTCTCTCCTTATGCCATGCCGCCATGCCAGCCCCAGCCCGTAAGCATGAGGACGGCGGCGACGACGACGACCATCAGAAGCGAGATCGGCAGGAAGACTTTCCAGCCCAGACGCATCAACTGGTCGTAGCGGTAACGGGGGACCATGGCCTTGACCATGGCGAACATGAAGAAGGCCAGACACACCTTCAGGACGAACCAGACCACGCCCGGTATCCAGGTGAAGGGCGGCAGGTCGATCGGTGCGGACCAGCCGCCCAGGAACAGGATGGTGGTCAGCGCGCACATCAGGATGATGGCGACGTATTCGCCCAGCATGAACATCATGTAGGGGGTGGAGCCGTATTCTGTCATGAAGCCGGCGACGAGCTCGGACTCCGCCTCGACCATGTCGAAGGGCGGGCGGTTGGTTTCGGCGAGCGCTGAGATGAAGAAGATGATGAACATCGGGAACAGCGGCAGCCAGTACCAGTTTAGGAAGGTGAGCCACGGCACGCCGAGCATGTGCGCAAGGCCACCGGCCTCCTGTGCACGGACGATGTCGGTCAAATTCAGCGAGCCGACGCAGAGCAATACGGTGATGATGACGAAACCGATCGAGACTTCGTAGGAAACCATCTGCGCGGCGGAGCGGAGCGCGCCCAGGAACGGGTATTTCGAGTTCGAGGACCAGCCCGCCATGATGACGCCATAGACGCTGAGCGAGGAGATGGCGAAGATATAGAGGATGCCGATATTGATATCGGCCAGCGCCCAGCCGTCGGAAACCGGGACCACGGCCCATGCGGCGAGCGCCAGGAGGACGGTGACTAGCGGCGCGAGGATGAAGACGGCCTTGTCGGCGCCGGCGGGGATCACCGGCTCCTTGAAGGTGAACTTCAGGAGGTCGGCGAAGCTCTGGAGCAGGCCGAAGGCGCCCACGACGTTGGGGCCACGGCGGATCTGGACGGCGGCCCAGATCTTACGGTCGGCCAGCAGAATATAGGCCGTGAACACCAGGAGCGCGACGAGCAGCAGCAGGGCTTTCCAGACAAACCCGACCATGGTGCCCAAACCGATGATGGGGACACCGAAGAGATAGTCGAGCGCGTATACGATCCAGTCCATATCGCTGCCTTACTCCGCGGCCTGTTTCAGACCCGCCATGAGCTGCGAGCATTCGGCCATGACAGCAGATGCGCGGGCTATGGGGTTGGTGAGGTAGAAATCGCCGACCGGGGAGATCAGGGCGTAGGATGATTTCGGTGCGGCAGAGTTCGCAAGCGCCGAGATTTCGGAAGCGGCGCCCGGCGCGATCGCATCGAGCTGGGCGAGGTGCGGATACTCGCGATAGAGAAGAGCCCGAAGTGCGCCAAGGGAGTCGAAAGGCAGCGTCTGGCCCAGCACTGACGACAGCGCGCGCAGGATGGCCCAGTCCTCCTTGGCCTCGCCGGGGGCGAAGATCGCGCGGGTGGTCATCTGCACGCGGCCTTCGGTGTTGACGTAGGTGGCGGACTTTTCCGTATAGGTGGCAGCTGGCAGGATGATATCGGCACGATGGGCGCCGGCATCGCCATGGCTGCCGATATAGACCAGCTTGGTGTCGCCGAGGGCGGACATGTCGACCTCATCGGCCCCGAGCAGAAAGAGCACGTCGAGCTTGCCCTTGAGCATGGCGGCAGTGTCGAGACCGCCGCGAGCGGGGACGAAACCGATATCGAGGGCGCCGACGCGGGAAGCGGCGTTGTGGAGGACGGCGAAGCCGTTCCATTCCTCGGTAAGTGCGCCGGAGACGTTGGCGATTTCGGCGGCGAGGGCAAGAGCATCCTTGCCCGCTGCGCCTGTGACGGCTCCCTCGCCCACGATGACGATGGGACGCTGGGCGTTGCGGAGGATTTCAGCGAAGGCGCCATTGCCAGCCGCAAGATCGGCCAGCGAGTCGAGGCCGGCACCCAGATGCGCGTAGTCATAGGTCAGATCGGCGGCTTCGCCGATGACGCCGATTTCCACATTGCCGGCGCGCCACGCCTTGCGGATGCGGGCGTTGAGGACGGCGGCTTCGCGGCGCGGGTTGGTGCCGATCAGAAGAATGGCGTCGGCCTGCTCGATCCCGGCGATGGTGGGATTGAAGATGTAGGACGCCCTACCCTTTTTCGGATCGAGCGCCGACCCTGCCGGGCGGGCATCGATATTGGGCGAGCCGAGTGCGGCCACCAGGGATTTGAGGGCGTACATTTCCTCGACGCCGGCCAGATCGCCGGCGATAGCACCGATACGTTTGGGCTCGACGGACTTGACCAGCGCTGCCACGGCGGCGAAGGCTTCGGCCCAGCTTGCGGGCTTGAGCTTGCCGTTCTTGCGCACATAGGGGCGATCGAGGCGCTGTGTGCGTAGACCGTCCCAGATGAAACGGGTCTTGTCGGAAATCCACTCCTCGTTGACGCCTTCATGAATGCGCGGCAGAACCCGCATCACTTCGCGGCCACGGGCATCGACGCGGATGTTGGAGCCCACGGCATCCATCACGTCGATAGACTCGGTCTTGGTCAGCTCCCACGGGCGGGCCTGGAAGGCATAGGGCTTACTGGTCAGCGCGCCGACCGGGCAGAGGTCGATGACATTGCCCTGGAGCTCGCTGGTGAGTGCCTGCTCCAGATAGGAGGTGATCTCGGCATCTTCGCCGCGACCGATCAGGCCTAGTTCGGAAACGCCGGCGACTTCGGTTGTGAAGCGTACGCAGCGGGTGCAGTGGATGCACCGGTTCATGATCGTCTTGACCAGCGGGCCGATGTATTTGTTTTCGACGGCGCGCTTGTTCTCCCAATAGCGGGAGGTATCGACGCCATAGGCCATGGCCTGGTCCTGCAGATCGCACTCGCCGCCCTGATCGCAGATCGGGCAATCGAGCGGATGGTTGATGAGCAGGAATTCCATCACGCCTTCGCGGGCCTTCTTGACCATGGGCGTGTTGGTGAACATTTCGGGCGCTTCGCCATTGGGGCCGGGGCGAAGGTCGCGCACGCTCATGGCGCAGCTTGCCTGCGGCTTGGGCGGCCCGCCCTTCACTTCGACGAGGCACATACGGCAATTGCCGGCGACCGACAGGCGTTCATGGTAGCAGAAGCGCGGGATTTCCGCGCCCGCCGCCTCGGCGGCCTGCATCAGCGTGAAGTGATCGGGAACCTCGATCAGTTCGCCATCAACCTTGATTTGCGCCATATCGGATTACTCCGCCGCGACCGATGGCACGGCGCCATCGGAGGTGGACTTGTAGGTGTATGCGTCGATCCGCTCTTCGATCACGTGCCGGAAGTTCTTGATCAGGCCCTGGATCGGCCAGGCGGCGGCGTCGCCGAGGGCGCAGATGGTGTGGCCTTCGACCTGTTTGGTGACGGCGAACAGCATGTCGATCTCGCGCTTTTGCGCCTCGCCGCGCACCATGCGCTCCATGACCCGCATCATCCAGCCAGTGCCTTCGCGGCACGGCGTGCACTGGCCGCAGCTTTCGTGCTTGTAGAAGACCGACAGGCGCCAGATCGCCTTGATGATATCGGTGGACTTGTCCATGACGATCACGGCGGCGGTACCGAGCGAAGAGCCCACTTCACGAAGTCCGTCGAAGTCCATGTTTGCACCGCGGATTTTCTCGCCCGGCACGCAGGGAACTGACGAGCCGCCGGGGATGACAGCCAGCAGATTGTCCCAGCCGCCGCGAATGCCGCCGCAATGCTTTTCGATCAGTTCTTCGAAGGGCGTGCCCATTTCTTCTTCGAAGGTCGCCGGGTTGTTGACGTGCCCGGAAACGCAGAAGAGCTTGGTGCCCGTGTTGTTCTCGCGCCCCAGTCCGGCGAACCACGACGCGCCGCGCCGTAGGATTTCCGGGACGACGGCTATGGATTCGACGTTGTTGACGGTGGTGGGGCAACCGTAAAGCCCCATGCCGGCCGGGAATGGCGGCTTCAGACGCGGCTGGCCCTTCTTGCCCTCGAGGGATTCGAGCAGCGCGGTTTCCTCGCCGCAAATATAGGCCCCTGCCCCATGGTGGACGACGATATCGAAATCCCAACCATGGACATTGTCCTTGCCGATGAGGCGCGCGTCGTACGCCTGCTGCACGGCAGCTTCGAGTCGGTGGCGCTCGCGCATGAATTCGCCGCGCACATAGATATAGGCCACATGCGCATCCATGGCGCGGCCCGCGATCAGGCACCCTTCGACCAGATGGTGCGGGTCGTGGCGCAGGATTTCCCGGTCCTTGCAGGTGCCCGGCTCGGATTCGTCGGCATTGACGACGAGGTAATGCGGGCGGCCATCATTGACCTTGGGCATGAAGCTCCATTTCAGCCCGGTCGAGAAACCAGCGCCGCCGCGACCGCGCAGACCCGAAGCCTTGACCTCGTTGGTCAGCCATTCGCGACCCTTGTCGAGCAGGTCCTTGGTGCCGCTCCAGGAGCCGCGACGGCGCGCGCCTTCGAGGCCCCAATCGTCCTGGCCGTAGAGATTTGTGAAAATGCGGTCCTGATCGGTGAGCATCCCTCAAATCCCCCTATCGCGGCTTCTTGCCGAAAACGCGGACGTATTCATCGACACCGCCGTCGGCGAGCGCCTTGGCCTGGGCTTTCCAGTTGTCGCGGTTCATGCGTCCCTTGAAATTTAGTTCGGCCTCGACACGCTCGCCGTCAGTATCCGACAGCGCGGCAATCTGGGCGTAAGTGGTGATGCCCAGGGCGTTGAGCTTTGCCTCGATGCCGGGGCCAACGCCGGAAATCAGCTTGAGATCGTCGGCGTCACCTTCAGCCGGAGTAAAGAGCGGCTGGATGCCCTCCCCCGTTTCTTCGGGTTTTTCGAGCTTTCGGCTCTTGGTTTTGGTCTTCTCGCCGGCGCTACTGGCCGTCTTTTCGATCGCCGGCGACTCGGCACCGGTCGCACCTTCGCGCCCGGCCTGGCTGGGCTTGCGACGATCGGGGCCGGCGGCCTTCTTCCCGGCTTGTTCCACCTCGGCTTCAGAAACCTTTCCTTCGGCGGAGGGTCCCTTGATGGCAGGGGCGGCTTCTTCGGTGATCTCCTGCTTGCGTCCCGGCTTGGTCGCGTCCGCATCGGCTTCGACCGGGCCGGCGGAGGATGGTTCAGGAGATTTCGCGGAATCAACTAGCAAGGTCGTCTGCCCGGAAAGCGGCGCGGCGAACTGGCGGCCGTTTTGCGGGCCGGGCTGTATGGTGTCGCCCTTGCCATCGCGGAACGCGATCAGGATTTCCTCGAAGCGCTCAGGGGTGAGATCTTCATAGGTGTCGAAGCCGATGGTGACCATCGGAGCGTTGACGCAGGCGCCGGCGCACTCGACCTCTTCCCAACTCATCGTGCCCTCGGCATTGAGATGGTGCGGTTGGGCGTGGATATGCTTCTGGCAGACCGCCTTGATGTCCTCGGCTCCGCGAAGCATGCAGGGCGTGGTGCCGCACACCTGGATATGGGCGCGGGTGCCGACCGGCTGGAGCTGAAACTGAGTGTAGAAGGTGGCCACTTCCAGCACGCGGATATAGGGCATGCCCAGCATATCCGCGACCGTTTCGATGGTGGCACGGGAAATCCAGCCATCCTGTTCCTGAGCGCGCATGAGCAGCGGGATCACTGCCGATTGCTGGCGCCCTTCGGGATACATGGCGATGCGCTTTTGAGCCCATGCGGCGTTGTCGTTGGAAAACGCGAAGGCGGCGGGCTGGACGGATTCGTCTGCAAGGCGGCGCACACTCATCAGCGATCGACCTCTCCGAACACGATATCGAGGGAACCCAGGATTGCCGTGACGTCGGCGAGCAAATGCCCGCGGCACAGGAAATCCATGGCCTGGAGATGGGCAAAGCCCGGCGCGCGAATCTTGCAGCGATAGGGCTTGTTGGTGCCGTCCGAGACGAGATAGACGCCGAACTCGCCCTTCGGCGCTTCGACGGCGGCATAAACCTCGCCCTTGGGAACGCGGTAGCCTTCGGTATAGAGCTTGAAGTGATGGATGAGCGCTTCCATCGAGCGCTTCATCTCACCGCGCATGGGCGGCACGACCTTGCCATCGGTGGTGGAGACCGGCCCCTGTCCTTCGGGCGAATTGAGCAGCGCGATGGCTTGCTTCATGATCTCGTTGGACTGGCGCATCTCTTCCATGCGGATGAGGTAACGGTCGTAGCAATCGCCGTGCTTGCCGACTGGAATGTCGAATTCGAATCGGTCGTAGCACTCATAGGGCTGGGCCTTGCGCAGATCCCACGCAACGCCGGAAGCCCGCACCATCACGCCGGAAAACCCGAAGCTCCATGCCTCATCGAGCGTTACTACGCCGATATCGGCGTTGCGCTGCTTGAAGATGCGGTTTTCGGTGAGAAGGCTATCGATATCGTCGAGCGCCTTGGGGAAATCCTCGCAGAATTGGGCAATGTCGTCGATCAGCGCCTGGGGCAAATCCTGATGGACGCCGCCAGGGCGGAAATAGGCGGCGTGCATGCGGGCGCCCGACGCGCGCTCATAGAACACCATCAGCTTTTCGCGCTGCTCGAAGCCCCAGAGCGGCGGGGTGAGCGCGCCGATATCCATGGCTTGCGTGGTGACGTTCATCAGATGGCTGAGCAGGCGGCCGATTTCGGAGAACAGCACGCGGATAAGCTGACCGCGCATGGGCACTTCGATGCCCAGGAGCTTTTCGACGGCCAGTGCGAAGGCGTGCTCCTGATTCATCGGCGCCACGTAATCGAGGCGATCGAAATAGGGTACGGCCTGGAGATAGGTCTTGTGCTCGATCAGCTTTTCGGTGCCGCGATGGAGCAGGCCGACATGGGGATCGACGCGCTCGACCACCTCGCCATCGAGCTCGAGCACCAACCGCAGCACGCCGTGTGCGGAAGGGTGCACAGGACCAAAATTGATGGTGAAGGTCCTGACATCGACTTCGGAAGCGGTTTGCGTCATTGCTTGGCCTTTTCGTCGCCGGGCAGCACGTAATCGGTGCCTTCCCAGGGCGAGAGGTAATCGAAGTTCCGGAACTCCTGCGCGAGCTGGACGGGCTCATAGACGACGCGCTTGCGCTCCTCGTCGTAGCGGACCTCGACAAAACCGGTCAGCGGGAAGTCCTTGCGCAAGGGGTGGCCGTCGAAACCATAGTCGGTGAGGATACGACGAAGGTCGGGGTGGCCGGAGAAAAGAATTCCGTAAAGATCGTAGGCTTCGCGTTCGAACCAGTTGGCGCCGGGGAAAACGCCGGTGATCGAAGGCACGGGCGTCACTTCGTCGACGATGACACGAACGCGGATGCGGGTGTTCTGGTGCGGGCTGAGGAGGTGATAGACGACATCGAAGCGTTGCGCGCGTTCGGGATAATCGACGCCGCAGACATCGATAATGCAGATGAACTGGCAGCGGGGATCGTCCCGCAGGGTGCGCATGACGTTGACGATAGCGTCGGGTTTGACCTCCAGGGTCAACTCCTCATAGGCCACGCCATAGCCCTCGATAGCTTCGCCCAGTTTGAGCGCAATGTACTCGCCGAGTTCGGAAAGAGAGTTGTCCATCGCCTGGCCTTATCGCTCGATCGTTCCGGTGCGGCGGATTTTCTTTTGCAGCAGCAGAATTCCGTACAGCAGCGCCTCGGCGGTCGGAGGACAGCCCGGCACGTAGATATCGACCGGCAGGACGCGATCGCACCCACGGACGACCGAATAGGAATAATGGTAGTAGCCGCCGCCATTGGCGCAACTGCCCATGGAGATGACGTAGCGCGGCTCGGGCATCTGGTCGTAAACCTTGCGCAGCGCCGGGGCCATCTTGTTGGTCAGCGTGCCGGCGACGATCAAGACGTCCGACGTACGTGGAGAAGCGCGCGGAGCGGTGCCGAAGCGCTCGATATCGTAGCGCGGCATCGACATCTGCATCATCTCGACGGCGCAGCAGGCAAGGCCGGTCTGCATCCACATGAGCGAGCCGGTGCGGGCCCAGTTAATCAGTTCATCGGTCGCCGTAACGAGGAAGCCCTTGTCGGCGAGCTGGTTATTGACCTCGACGAAATAGGGGTCGGTGGCACCGACGGGCGCGTTGGTGGCCGGGTCGATGACGCCGCGCGGCCTGGGGGCGACCAGCGTCGTATTGTCGCTCAATCCCATTCAAGAGCTCCCTTGCGCCATTCGTAGATGAAGCCGATAGTGAGCACCCCCAGAAACACCATCATCGACCAGAAGCCGAACCAGCCCACTTCCCCGAAAGCAATGGCCCAGGGGAACAGGAACGCGACTTCCAGATCGAAGATGATGAACAGGATCGCGACGAGGTAGAAGCGCACGTCGAATTTCATGCGCGAATCCTCGAAAGCGTCGAAGCCGCATTCGAAGGCCGAAACCTTTTCGGGATCGGGGCGTTTCACGGCGATGAGAAACGGAGCAACGAGAAGCGCCAAACCAATGACGGCGGCGAGCCCAACAAAAATCAAAATAGGCAGATAGGCGCTAAGCAGTTCGTTCATAGACAGCCAAGCCTTCGCTGAAATCCCGGCTGGCACCGGGGCGTAGAGGACTCGCGGGCTATCGCAGCCCTTGTCGTTGGCACAGGGCTTATCCCACCCCCTAGGTGGTTTCAAGGGGGCATAAAACTGATAATAATTGTCATGTTTTAACGCGCGTAAATGCGGCGTTTGCTCGCACCCTGGCCGCAAAAGCAGGGGCTCCGCAAACCACACCCGAGCGACGCTTCACGCCATAGCCGCGCGCGCGCCCGTTCGAGGCGAACACATTTGCGAGATCGATTCGGATGAACGGGCGCCCTGCCCGCCCCAAACTTCAGAGGTGGAAGGCGACGCCGGCCGTCAGGCGCATGTCGTCGGGCATGCCGTTCCAATCGCCGGTTCCCAGAACTTCACCTCGGACGCTCATGTAATCGGTGAAGCCGTATTCGGCACCGCCACCCAGGGTATAGCCCCAATCGCCCGAAACGACGCCCACGCCGCCGGTGGCATAGACCAGCGCATCTCCGAACGTCATGCCCCCCTTGCCCAGGACCAGGGCATCGAAGCTTGTCGAATCGGCGAAATCGGCACCGAGTTGCGCCTCGACACCGACAATCGCCGCATCCAGGGAAACGTTGACGCCCGTAAAGATACCCGCGTTCAACGATGTTTCACCGAACGGGACGCCGCCGCCATAGACGCCAGCGTAGAAACCGTCCCAGTCAAAACCATAGCCGCCGAAACCGCCACCCATCCCGTAAGGGCCGTAGTCCTGCGCAGTCGCAGCGGCAGTAAAAGCAGTCGTGGCGGCAAGAAGCGCCGCAAGGCGAAGGGCAAGAGACATGGGCGTCACTCCATTAAGGTTAATTGACGCCATTATTGCGGTGATGGCACCGCGCTCAAGCCAAGCCTCTGAACGTGGATAAGACTTTACTAAAATTGCGCGCATTTCGACGTCGCACGCACAAATGAAAACGGCCCGGCAAAGCCGGGCCGTTCACAATTTAGATTGAGCTGGCGACGCCCCCGCTACGCCAGCAAAATCTTAGAAGTGGAAGTTCAGGCCGACGCGAGCGGTGTGAACTTCAGAGTCAACACCGGTGTCACCGATATCTTCGAAGTTCATGTAAAGGTACTCGCCCTTGACCGACAGATTGTCCATGACCATGGCTTCGACACCGGCACCCGCAGTCCAGCCCCAATCATAGTCGGTATTGTCAGCATCATCTTCGAACTCGCCGAACGCCACACCGGCGGTCAGGTAGGGCAGGAAGCCACCCATGTCAGCACCGACGCGAGCACGAACGGTACCGAAGTGGTTGATGCCGAGATCGCCGTCCTTGATGTCGGAGAACTGGTAGTCACCTTCAACACCGATGACAACACCGCTCAGGGCCATGTTGTAGCCGAGCTGGGCGCCACCGAGCCAGCCTTCGATATCATCGAAGCCAGCAACGCCGTCGACTTCACCCCAGCCGTAGCCGACGTTGGCACCAGCGTAGAAACCATCCCAGACGGACGAGTTGTCAACGACGGGAACGATGGGCGTGGGAGCCGGCATGATCGGGTCAGCGGCGAAAGCAGCCGAAGCGACAGTCATCGACGCAGCGGCGAGCAGAGCAGTCTTAAGTGCGTTCATTTCAATTACCTCACAGCACGGGGGTTGGTTGTTGTGATATTGCCTAAGTCTCGACTGATTCCAACCCCCTCTGCCCCCAACGCACCCCTAAATCGGCACAAAGATGCCATCAATTGCACCTTCTGTTGCGTTTGGGGCACAGAAAGTAGTCGTTTCCTAACAAGGCGTAAACAAAAACGGCCCCGCAAGGGGGCCGTTCGAGCAATCGTAGCAGATGCTGCGATTAGAAGTGGAAGTTGGCACCGATCTGGAACTTGTGGATGTCCGAGTCGGTCGCCACGTCATCGGTGGACCAACCATAGAGGTACTGGCCACGGACCGAGACGTTTTCGGTAGCGGCGAATTCGAGACCACCACCGGCCAGAACGTGATCACCCTGACCATAAGCGGAATCGGCATCGAAGTCGGTGCCGTAACCGATAGCGGCATAGGCGAGCAGGTCATCGGTGACCAGCACACCACCACGGGCGAGAGCCGAACCGTAGGCGTAGGTTTCGTCTTCGTCGAAGACACCGTCGATGGCCACTTCGGCACCAACCAGGAAGAAGTCGAAGGTGGCGTTCACACCGGCCTGGGCACCCAGGGTCCAGTTGGTCACGTCTTCTTCGATATCGTTCTGGGCACCGACGCTGGCACCAGCGTAGAAGCCGTTCCAGTCAAAACCGCTGGCGTCGTCAAAAACGGGAGCAGGCGGAAGGACGGGAGCGGGAACCCCGATCGCATCGGCGGCAAACGCCCCACCGAAAGCGGTCGTGGACAGAAGGGCTGCGATGGCCACTTTCTTGAGAGTGTTCATATGTATTCTCCTTTATACCGGCGGATGTGCAACTAATGGGTGCCGGTGAGCACTGGTTCCGATCTCTAGGCCGCCGCTCCGCACTCAGAGCCGGGAGTGTTGCCCTGACGCTACAACTGTGCCGCACGAGATCCGCACCAACGCGATGGGCCGGACTTTCGGTTTCGAGTGCGGACGAAGTGGGGCCGGCTCGTGGCAGGAATAGGGCAAGCCGGCAATGTTGCTCAAATGCCACGTAATCATAGTTAACCCATCGTAAAACATGGACTTTTTAGAATCCGTCATCCCCTGCCCCACCGCGCATAAATGGGTTGGGCAAGCCAGATTGGATGAGTAATCTCGACGGCAGGTCAGCAAAGGGGGGAACAATCATGACATCAGAAAAAGTGCCTCCGCAGATATCGGTGCGGCGAAGGCAGGTGTCTTGATTCGAGCGCAGCGTCACAGGCTGCGTATGACGCTGCAGATGCTTGGCCGGCAGCCGGGCGTTTCGGTGGGGTATCTGAGCCAGGTCGAACGCAATCATGCACGCTCGCCTTGTTTCGCCCAACGCCGACTAACGGTGCAGCCGATGGTGAAGCAGACGGATCGGCCAAGCGAGCAATCCGGCGATCAGCAACAGGGCACCCATCGCGACACAACCGGCGACGATCAGCACGCTTTGCACTGCACCGATGAAACCGCTGTCGGGCCGAGGCGCGGCAGGGTCTGAATCGGCAGGGTGCAGGGCCGTACGGATGGTAGTCGTTCTCATGATGTTACCTCGTGGCGCGCCGGTGTTCCGAATGTTCGGCGGCGGAGCGGTGGGCGAAATTGAACATGGCGCAAAGGCCCAGGACGAGCAGGCCCAACATCCACAGCAGCAGTAAAGATCCGATGCCCAACTCGCCGGACGCGGACGTTCCAGCCCGCAGGGTGGCCCGGCCGGTGAGCATATAAAAGCCGATCCAAGCGAGCATCAATGCGTTGAAGGCGGCAAAGGTCCAGGCGAAGACGCGGTTGGCGACATCCTTGCGCGGCGCGTGCAAACGCCCGTGGCATTGGGGACATTCGTCCGAACGGGTCGATACCGTTGCTCCGCAATTTGGACACCGAGTGAGCATCGCCGCCCTTCCTGAAGCTCTTACACTCAAACGCGGGGCGGAGGGGCCGAGTTCCGTGGGAGACGACCGATCGATCCAAGGTTGGGAAACGACAAGAGCGGCGGGAACCATCAGCTCCCAGCCCGCCCGACCATCGAAAAAGGAAATGGAGGCCTCGACCGGAATCGAACCGGTGTGCACGGATTTGCAATCCGCTGCGTAACCACTCCGCCACGAGGCCTCTGTCGGCGGTATCTATGTCAGGCCGGGCGCTTAGGCAAGGCCAGATACCGACGATGCTGAATTTTCTGGACGCCGGCATCGCCCTCTGCCCGAGGCAGTCACATAAGTGTGCGATTCGCCTGACAAGGAAGCGTCGGGCGGGAACTTCTCTCCCACCGGAAGATTATCGACGCGAGGCGCGGGGTCGCATCGGCGGCCTGCGATAGCAGCAAGGAATTCCGATATGCAAAGTAAGCTCATCCACGATGCCGACGGCGCGCAAACCTATGCCGTCATCCTCGAGATCGGCGATGAGGTCATGTCGTGCCTTGAAACCTTCGCCGCCCAGAAGGGCCTGAATGCCGCCAGCTTCAAGGCGATCGGCGCGTTCGAAAAGGCCACGCTGGCCTTTTTCGACTGGCAGGAAAAAAGCTACCTCAAGATCAATGTCGGCGAGCAGGTGGAAGTGGCGTCCCTTACCGGCGATATCGCCATGGGGCCGGACGGCAACCCGGCCGTTCATGCCCATGCGGTTCTGGGCACCTCCGACGGCCGGGCGATCGCGGGGCATGTGACGAGCGGCATCGTTCGCCCCACGCTCGAAATCATCCTTACGGAAGCTCCTACCTATCTGCGGAAGCGCTTCCACCCCGAAGTCGGCCTGGCATTGATCGACACGGCGCTCTGACAGGCAAGGAGCGCGTGCGCCCGTTCCGCCTATTCCACTATAAAGTGACCCGCGGCCCTGAACTCGGACTCTTGAACACCTTCGGTGCCGGCGGCCAGCCCTTGGGCAATGGGGTTGCGGCCGATGGTGAATTCATATGTGCCCGGCCGGATCGGCACGAAGCTGAACGAGACCTTTCCGGGTTCGTCGAATTCGAAGGCGCGGAACATCAGGCCCTGCAACTGGACTTCGATGCCGTCATTGACCGTCAGAACCCGCAGATGCGAATTCGATAGCAATTCGGGCGCCGTCATTTTCATGGATGTCGAGTTCGATATCTACGGGCGGAAATCCGGCGAGATTGCCGCCGACCTGTGCCTGCGCCGCCATCGCCGTCAGGCCGAGAACCGTTGCCAACGCTGCTGCAGATACGCTTTTGAACATGGTTGCCTCCTCATATGTTCAGACAGCAGGCATTCTAGCGCGCGGGGGCTCGCAGTCAGTCTATGGGCGCAATAGGTCCGGCATCGTTTCCAAAATCCCGACATTGCGTTTAATCGCCAAGAAACTGGAACCATTATATATAGTGGACGATACACGCCCATAAGGACTTCACCTCCAATGCTCATCGACCAAACCCCGCTGTTCGTGGCAGCAGGCATCAGTGCCGGGGCCATGTCGATTGCGCTTCTTACCGTCTGGCTGACCAGCCGGGCCGACCGTTTCCTGGCTGTCTGGTCGTTCGCGATGCTGATCATCGCCGTCGGGGTGGTGCTTTACATGCTGGCGCCGTTTTCCAACCATGCGGTCATGGCACTGGCGTTCTGGCTGCAGACGCTGGGCTTCGTCGCCATCTATCTGGCGGCCTTCCACTTCGCGCATGTAAAGCCGCGCGCTGCCGTCGTCGCGATCTGTGCCGCCGCGCCATTCATCGTTGCGCTTCCGATAGCGCTGGGCGCCAATGGGCTCGGGCTCATCCTCTATAATATCGTGGCTTGCCTGCTGCTGGCCGCAACCGCCTATCGGTTCTGGACCGTGCGCTGGGAGGCTCGGACGTTCATCATCGGGAGCATCGCGATCTATGGGCTGGTCGCGCTCTCGTTTGCCACGTGCGCCATGGTTCTGCTGATCGCCGGCGACATCACGCTGGCGACGCGGCCGGACAATCCCGCAGAATATTTCAATTCCGTGATGAGCATTGTCGGGATTACGGCAATCGGGGGGTTCGCGCTGTCGATCAACCAGTTCCAGAAGGCCCGGCGGCATCACGAGGCAGCGCTGACCGACACGCTCACGGGGCTGCTCAACCGCCGCGCGCTTTTCGAGCATAATGATGCGCATCCGCTTCGCGGGGACGAGGCGATCATCGCTTTCGATCTCGACCACTTCAAATCGATCAACGACCGGTTCGGACATGCGGTGGGCGATCGTGTGCTGCAGGCCTTCGCCCAGACGCTTAGAAGCTGCATTCGCCAAACCGATATCGCTGCCCGAATCGGGGGTGAGGAGTTTATCGTGCTGCTCAAGGGGAGCGACCTGCCCGGCATCCAGTCGCTCGCCGAGCGCGTGCGGCAGGCGTTCGCGTCGATAACCATCGACACGCCGGAAGGTCCCGTATCCAGCACGACAAGCAGCGGGATCGCGATCGCCCGGCCGGGCGAGACGGAGTTCGACGCCCTGCTGCTCCGCGCGGATCGGGCGCTCTACAAGGCCAAGGCGCTGGGGAGAAACCGTATCGTGATCGATCTGGACGCAGTGGCGTAGAGATCGATGGCAATGAGTATCCCCGCTGTTGGCCTGATTCTCGCCGGAGGCGCGGGGAAAAGACTGGGAGGCGTGCGAAAGGCCGATATCAGGCTGGGCAATGTGCCGCTTTTGGAGCGGGTCCGCGTGGCCCTCGAGCCGCAATGCGCCGCGGTTCTGCTTTCGGTCGGCGCCGGCCAGAATTCGGCAGAGGACGGGATCGTCGCTCTCGCCGATGACCCTCACGGTGTAACAGGACCGGCGGCAGGGCTTTGGGCTGGGGCTCGGTGGTGCGAGGACCACATGCCCGGCGCGTTTCTGGTGTCTGCATCGGTAGATACGCCGTTTTTCCCGGAAGATTTCGTGCGAGGGTCCCTCGCCCTGCTCGATGCCGATTGCGGCTGCGTGGTCGGAGCATATGATTCGCGGGACTATCCCACCAACGCGCTTTGGCGCCCCGATCGCCTGCTCGCCCATCTCGCTACGCTTCGCCCCGCCCCGCGCGGCCCGCGCCTGCGCGATATCCAGTCTGCGCTGGCCGTTCGACGGCTCGACTATGCCGATAGCCAAGCGGACGATCCCTTCATCGGCGTCAACCGCGTTGCGGACCTGCTTGCGCTCAACGACCGTCTTAAGGCGATGGATCGCTGAATGACGATTTGGGGGGTTGGCAAGCGCAACCAAATTGGCTAGATGATCGCCACCTGCCGAGCAGGCTACACGTTCCCCGGTAGCTCAGTGGTAGAGCAACCGGCTGTTAACCGGTTGGTCGCTGGTTCGAATCCGGCCCGGGGAGCCATTTCTTTCCAAACATCGTCATTCTGAGCCTCGCTAGGGGCTTTCACTGCGGAACCAGCCCGGATCGATCAGGGCGCGTTCGCCGTGGCGGGTGAGTTTTTCCCGCAATTGCCCCAAATCCTGCTGCGTCCAACCGGTGGGATCTGTCAGGACCGTCCAGGCGTCGAGATAGTCGGTGGGCGCATAGACGTGGCCGAAGCCGATGGGCGAGGTCTGGGCCAGCGCCATATCGAGCAATAGCTGGAAAAAGGTGACGACCGGATACCAGTTGAGCAGTTGCGAGATTTCAGGCGGACGCTCCCCGGAAAGCCATTCGGGCGGGCGATACAGCGTGGTCGGCTCGAAGAATACGATCGGGTCGCTGGGGTATTGCAGATAGAGAATCCGCGTTGCGCCCCAACGCCCACCCGCCGATTCCAAAACGTGTCCCGCGCTGGCAAAGCGCACTGTTGAGCCATCGCCAAATTGAGGAAGCCACCAGGGCGATTCGGGATCGCGGTTCTCGGTGAAATTACGCCATGCATCGCTGGCGAAGGGCGGGCCGACCCAGAGCGCGCCGTCGAACGGGTCGCCAAGAATATCGTAGAGCGTGGCCGATGCCTGCGAACTGTAGGCGCCCAGGCTCAGGCCGTGCAGGTAGAGCCTCGGGCGGTCATCGGCGGGCAGATTGGTCCAATGGTCATAGACGATATTGAACAGGGCCTGTGCTGCGGCAACCCCAACGTCGGGTTCGGTGACCAGCGACAGCCAACTGGTTAGGTAGGAATATTGCAGGGCGACGCTGGCGACGTCGCCATCATGGAGAAATTCCAGCGTATCGATCGCCGCCGGGTCGACCCAGCCGGTGCCCACCGGCATGATCAGCACCAGAATCGATTTATCGAACGCCCCTACCCGTTGCATTTCGGCCAGGGCGAGCCTTGCGCGCTCCTCGATCGTTTCGGCGGAACGGAGGCCGACATAGACGCGCAGCGGGGTTTCGGCGGGGTGGCCGGTCATCGCCTCGATTTCCTCGCGCGTCGGACCCGATTGCACATAGGCGCGCGCGTCCCGCCCGATCGTGTCCCAGGCGACGAGGGAGGCAGCGCTGCCCGAGCGTAGCGGATCGGCCGGCGGGGGCTCCAGGCTGCCTGCGAGTTGATCGAATTCTGCATAGGTGCGATCGGCGGCCGCCAGAATCCAGCGGATGAGAACGCCATCGACTATCGTGCTCGAAAACAGCGCAACGATGATAATGCCGCTGACCAGCGCCGCCCGCCGTGGGATGACGCGGGCCAGCCAATAGGAGACTGTCTGCACGGCGCGCACGATGAGCGTGCCGAGGCCGATGAAAATCAAGGCCGGCAACAATGCGATCAGCGCGATGCGCACCGGTTGATGGATTTCCACCGGAGCCATGCCCATGCCGGCGCGAATGGAGTTCTGCCAATCGGTGGAAAGCCAGAGGAACGTCACAGCAAGCAACGCGCCGCCAATCAGCAGGATTGCCCTGACCCAGGGAGACCAGGGCTTGTTGCGCGCCACAAGCCCGAGATAGTCCAACAGCCATTCGATGAAGAGGCCCACCGCGTAACCCGCGGCGAACACCGAACCGCTGAGTATGCCCTGCAGCCAATATTGACGCGGGATCAGGCTCGGCGTCAGCGAGAGTGCGAAAAAGACGAGGCCGACGAACAGGCCGCCCGTCGACAGCCACCCCAATTGCCACGCCCCCTGCCCGATGGCCCGCGCCGCGCGCCCGATCCGGGAAGTGGCCTTCGTCGATTGCGTTTCGCGTTGGCCCTCGGTGTGCGTCATTTCAGGATGCCAGAACGTTGTGCGCAAGGTTGATTGCGCCCCAGAATATCGCGATGGCGATGCCCACGCCCAGCAGGCCGACGATCGCCCCTATTACAACGCCCAACCCATCGCGATTGATGCGTGAAACGCAGATAATCGCAATTCCGACATTGGGAACCGCGTTGATGAAGGGGATAGGCAACGCCATCGGCAAGCTGATCAGCATGACGAGCAGCCCCGTGGGTATCTTGGCGCGTTCGCCGGTGAGCATTTCAAGGCGGGCGCGCGACAGCCGGGCGAGCAGACGGGCAAGGAAAGCCAGTCGCTTCAGCATCGCTGTAATCATTTTTCCTGGAATTCGCCTCTCGCCGATCCAGCCACCCAGCCGCAGCGGCTTACCGAGCATCATGAGCGTGGAAACGGTGACGATGGCGATCCCCATGAGCATCGCATAACCCGGCGGTCCCCAGATCATACTGAGCACGCTGAGCAGCAGGATGACGACGGTGTGGGAATGATTTCCGAGCATATCGACAAGCTCGACGACCGACAGCGCCCCGTCCGGATTTCCGGTTGCCATCCGGACATTGGCCGCTATTGCCTCGATTTGCAGTTCAATCGGGGTCAACGCTTCGCCTGCCCGTCGTAGATGTGGTCGAATGCGCCCCTTGGTACGTGCTGGTTCCGTGGAATTCAAGCGCCTGCACGTCACCTCCGCGTGTGATCGATGATGGCATTTCACGCATGCCGGAACCAAAGCAGAGCGAGGGCATTGCAGCGACAGGAGCGCAGAAGTCAAGTCGGTGGCCGCCCCCGCCGACGGGTAGAGCGATGGGAGGGTCCTCTGCCCCTGCGCCCGACGATTTCCATTCGAGGATCGCGCAAATTGTGCTCGAACAATGGCGCGTTGCCCTTTAAATTGGTTCGCGAAAGGCGTATATACCGTCGCGCAGTGCCGGGCCCCTCTGGCGTAGCGCACTTGATCGCTACGTGATGTCGGAACTGTTCCAACTAACATGGAGAAGGTCCGGCGATGGATTTAGCATCGTTTTTCACTCAATCTTTTCTCGACACGCCCGTCTGGTTCTGGCTTGCGTTCCTTGGCGTCGTCGCTGCAATCTTGGTGTTCGATCTCGGCTTCCTGCACAAGGAGCAAAAGGAGATCAGCGCCAAGGAAAGCTTCGTGCTTTACGGCATGTATGTGCTGGTGGCCTGTGCGTTCGGCGCGTGGGTCTGGTTCGTGCGCGGCTCCCAGGCGGGGCTCGAGTTCTTCACCGGCTACATCATCGAACAGTCGCTGGCGATGGACAACATCTTCGTCATCGCGACGATCTTCGCGTTTCTCGGCGTACCGCGTCTCTATCAATACCGCGTTCTGTTCTGGGGCATTATCGGCGTCCTGGTTTTCCGTGCCATCCTGATCGGCATGGGCGTGGCGCTGGTTCACGCTTTTGAGCCCATCTTGTTCCTCTTCGGCGCATTCCTGATCTTCACCGGCATAAGGATGTTCCGGAAGGTCGATGAAGACGACGACATCGAGAACAACAAGATCCTCAAATTCCTGCGCAAGCGCTTCCGGATCACGCCGCAATTCCACGGCGACAAGTTCCTCGTCGAGCAGCCGCATCCAACGACCGGCAAGATGGTCCTGTGGCTCACCCCGCTCGCCGTCGCGCTGATCATGGTGGAAATCGTCGACGTCATCTTCGCCGTCGATTCGGTGCCGGCGATCTTCGCGATCACCCAGGACCCGTTCATTGTCTACACCTCGAACGTCTTTGCCGTCCTGGGCCTGCGCGCCCTGTTCTTCGCCCTCTCGGCCGCCATGGCGCGGTTCCGCTACCTCCAAACCGCGCTGGCCGTGGTGCTGGTCTATGTGGGTATCAAGATCTCGCTGGTGCCGCTCGGTATTCATATCGACACCGTGCTGTCGCTGATCTTTACCGTGGGCACGCTGGCCATCGGCATCCTCTACTCGCTGTGGAAGACCCGCAACGATCCTCCGCTCGAAGTGCAGGACAAGCCGGTCGAACCTGAGGACCTTCGGAGCACCGACGCTCCCAATCCCTGATCGGGCGGCTTGACGGTCCAAGGGACCGGACGTAAGTCTTGAAAATCAGCGCGGCGCAGCTCTCCTGCGCCGCGCGTTTTTTTGGACGCCGACATGACCACCACCACTGCCGCGACGCCCCAGCCTGCCCAACAGGCCACCTCTCTTTGGGTGCTCTTTGCCGTCAGCTTTTCGCACCTGCTCAACGATTTGCTGCAGGCACTTCTGCCGGGGATTTATCCGCTGCTGGCGGAACTCTATGCCCTCGATTTCACCCAGATCGGCCTGATCACGCTGGTCAATCAGTTGACAGCGTCGCTGCTCCAGCCGCTGGTGGGTCATTACACGGACAAATACCCTAAGCCCTATTCGCTGCCGGTGGCGATGACGTTCACGCTTGTCGGGCTGTTGCTGCTCTCGGTGGCCGACAGCTTTCCCATGCTGCTGCTCTCGGCCGGGCTGATCGGGGTGGGCTCATCGATCTTCCATCCCGAATCCTCGCGCGTTGCCCGCATGGCTTCGGGCGGACGGCTTGGTTTTGCCCAATCGCTGTTTCAGGTGGGCGGAAATCTCGGCACGGCGATCGGGCCGCTGATGGCCGCCTTCATCATCATTCCGCGCGGACAGGGAAGCATCGCCTGGTATGCGGGCGTCGCTCTTGTCGCGATTGCCGTGCTTTACGCCGTTTCGACCTGGTATGCCGGCCAGCATCGCCGGACGAGAGGCGCGCCGCCGGCAATCCGGGCAAAGACGCTGAGCCGCAACACGCTCATCGGGGCCTTCGCGATCATCGGCGTGCTCCTGACCAGCAAATATGTCTACACCGCCTCGATGACGAGCTTTTATTCGTTCTTCCTCATCGAGAAATTCGGGCTCGATGCGTCGAGCGCGCAGCTTTGTCTTTTCGTTTTCCTGGGCGCGTCGGCGGCCGGGACGTTCCTCGGCGGCCCCATCGGGGATCGCGTGGGGCGCAAGGTCGTGATCTGGGTGTCCATTCTGGGGCCCCTGCCCTTTACGCTGGCGCTGCCCTATGTGGGGCTGGAACTTTCGATCGTATTGACCGCTTTGATCGGCTTCATACTGTCGTCGGCTTTCGCGGCGATCGTGGTTTATGCGCAGGAGCTGATGCCCGGTCGTGTCGGCATGATCGCGGGGATGATCTTCGGGTTCGCGTTCGGGATCGCGGCGCTGGGCGCGGCGGTGATGGGCGTGGTCGCCGACGCGACGAGCATCGCGTTCGTGTTCCAGATCTGCGCGTTCCTGCCGCTTGGCGGGCTGCTGACGGCGCTGTTGCCCGATATGCGGGAAAGGTAAGGATAATCTCATGAGCGATATTGGCGAAAACTCCATCACCCTCACCCGCACCATCGATGCACCGGCCGAAGAGCTTTTTGCGGCCTGGACCGACCCCGCGCTGCTGGAGCAATGGCAGGCCGAGGCTGTGGAATTCGAGGCGTTCGAGGGAGGGCGTTTCCGGTTCGAGACGGTCGATGCCGACGATATCCAGACCGTTCATGTGGTTACCGGCACGGTCGCGGGTTTCGAACAGGACCGGAAGCTGGTCGAACTCTGGCATCACGAGGGGAGCGATGCGTCCGACGACAGCACCCTCATCGTCACCTTCCAGCCGCTCGATGACGAGCGCACGGAAATCAGCATCGTCGAGATCGCCGAAAGCCATGCCGATCCGCAATCGCGCATCTTTTCGCTGGAGGCCTGGGACGAGGCGCTGAGCGCCATCGCCGAGCTGCTGGAGTAGATTTCCACAGCATTGACCGAGGGTTATGAGCCTGCCTCTTGCGGCGGCAGGCCAAGCGTATAAATCGGCGCTTATGGACCTGTTTGCAGTAATTGCCGACCCTACGCGGCGGAAAATGATCGACATGCTGCTCGGCGGCGAACTGCCGGCCGGTGCGTTCGTTGCCGCATTTCCCGGAGTGACCCAGCCGGCGATTTCGCAGCATCTCAAGGTGTTGCGCGATACCGGCATGGTCGATATGCGGGCCGACAGGCAGCGCCGGCTTTATTCCCTCAAGGCCGAAGCGCTGGCGCCGCTCGTCGCGTGGCTGGCGCCGCATGTTGCTCCCGCGGCGGAGGCAGTTGAGCCTGTCCCCGAGAAAAAGCCCAGGCCGAAGGTCAAGCAGGCGCCGGAACCAGAGATGATGCTCGATCTGTTCGCATAAGCGCTGGTGCTTGTGGACAGGTTGTCCTGTGAATCCAGCAACGGCTTATCCGAGAGCCCAGACGCAGAAGACTAGACCTTCAGCGCCCCATATACCTCATCGGCCATTTCCTGCGGTGTCTTGGTTGCGCCGTGGAGGGTGATGTCGGCGCGTTCGGGAACCTCGAACGGGCTGTCGATGCCGGTGAAATTGGTGATCTGACCGGCGCGCGCCTTGGCGTATAGGCCTTTGGGGTCGCGGGCTTCGCACACTTCCAGTGGCGTATCGACATAGGCTTCGAGGAAGGCGATGTCGCCGGCGATTTCGCGGGCGATGCGGCGTTCGTTGGCGAAGGGCGAAATGAACGAGACGATGACGATCAGCCCCGCATCGGCCATCAGCCGCGCCACTTCGGCCACACGGCGGATGTTTTCGATGCGCGCCGCGTCGGTGAAGCCCAGATCCTTGTTGAGCCCGTGCCGGACGTTGTCGCCGTCGAGGATATAGGCGTGCCGGCCCTCGGCGGTCAGCCGCTTTTCCAGAAGGTTGGCGACAGTGGATTTGCCCGAACCCGACAATCCTGTGAACCAGACCACCTGCGGGGTTTGCCCCTTCATCGAAGCGCGGACTTCGCGGTTCACGTCGAAGGACTGGTAGGAGAGGTTTCGAGCGCGTTGAAGCCCGAAGGCGATCGTGCCGGCGCCAAGGGTGAGATTGCCGATCCGGTCGATGAGGATGAATGCGCCGGTCAGCCCGTTGGTCTTGTAAGGGTCGAAGGCAATCGGCCGGTCGGTGGCGATGGTGACCGTGCCCACCTCGTTGAGTTCGAGGCGCTTGGCGGCGGATTTTTCCAGCGTGTTGACGTTGGTGCGGTGCTTGAGATCGGTGATGGTGGCCGGCACCAATTGCGACCCGATCTTGAGCAGATATGAACGGCCCGGATAGGCGGGTTCGTCGGCCATCCAGACCAGTTCGGCCTGGAACTGGTTGGAAAATTCGGGCGTCTGGCCGGGATGGGTGAGAACGTCGCCGCGCGATACGTCGATCTCGCGGTCGAGAACCAGCGTCACGGCCTGACCCGCGACGGCTTCCTGCAGATCGCCATCCATGGTGACGATGCGCTTGATTTTTGCCGGCTTGCGCGAGGCAGCGTCCAGAACCTCGTCATCGACGCTGACCGCACCCGAGGCGACCGTGCCCGAAAAGCCCCGGAAGTCGAGATTGGGGCGATTGACCCATTGCACCGGAAAGCGGAACGGGATCTGCGTCTTGTCCTGATCGATGCCGATCTCTTCGAGATAAGGCAGCAGCGGCGAGCCCGTGTACCAGGGCGTGCGCTCCGAATTGGCGACGATGTTGTCGCCCCGAAGCGCGGAAACCGGGATGGCGGCGAGGGACGCAAAGCCCAGCTCCTGCGCGAAAGCCCGATATTCGGCCTCGATCTTCGCAAACACCTCCTGGCTGTAATCCATCAGGTCGATCTTGTTGACGACGAGGACGACGTGTTTCACCCCGATCAGGGAGAGGATGAAGCTGTGGCGACGGGTTTGGGTCAAAAGCCCCTTGCGCGCGTCGACCAGCAGCAGCGCCAGATCGGCGTTGGAGGCGCCGGTCGCCATGTTGCGGGTGTATTGCTCATGGCCGGGCGTGTCGGCGACGATGAACTTGCGCCGGTCGGTGGAAAAGAACCGATAGGCCACATCGATGGTGATGCCCTGTTCGCGCTCGGCGACGAGCCCATCGACGAGGAGGGAGAAATCGATCCCCTCCTCTCCCACATGGCGGTTGCGACTGTCGCTGCGCAGCGAGGCAAGCTGATCGTCGAGGATTTGCTGGCTGTCATAGAGCAACCGGCCAATGAGCGTCGATTTGCCGTCATCGACAGAACCGCAGGTGAGGAAGCGCAGCAGGGATTTGTCGGTCTGCTGAGTGAGCCAGAGGTCGAGGTCGTTATCGGCGGAGGGCTGGGAAGCGGGTGCCACAGACATCAGAAATACCCCTCCTGCTTCTTTTTTTCCATCGATCCGGCCTGATCGCTGTCGATCAACCGACCTTCGCGCTCGGAGGTTCGGCTGGCCTGCATTTCCATGATGATCTCGGGGAGCGTCGCGGCGCTGGAGCGGATGGCGCCGGTGAGGGGGTAGCAGCCCAGAGTGCGGAAGCGCACCACCTGTTCAGTGGGCGCTTCACCTTCCTGGAGACGGAAGCGATCGTCATCGACCATGATCAGCGTGCCGGAGCGTTCGACCACCGGGCGCGGGCGGGCGAAATAGAGCGGCACGATGGGGATGTCTTCGGCGTAGATATAGGTCCAGATATCGAGTTCGGTCCAATTGGAGAGTGGGAACACCCGCATGCTCTCCCCGGCCGCCAGCCGCGTGTTGAACACGCGCCAGAGTTCGGGGCGCTGGTTCTTGGGGTCCCAGGCGTGATTGGCGTTGCGGTGCGAGAAAATCCGCTCCTTGGCGCGGCTCTTTTCCTCGTCGCGCCGCGCCCCGCCGATGGCGGCATCGTACCCGCCGGCCGAGAGCGCCTGGCGCAAGGCCTGGGTTTTCATGATGTCGGTATAGGCCGATCCGTGATCGAAGGGGTTGATCCCCTGGGCCTTACCGTCGGGGTTGGTGTGCACCCGCAGCTCGAACCCATACTCCTGGGCCATCCGATTGCGGAAGGCGATCATCTGGGAAAACTTCCAGGTGGTATCGATGTGCAGCAGAGGGAACGGGATCGTGGACGGATAGAACGCCTTGCGCGCCAGATGCAGCAGCACCGAGGAATCCTTGCCGATCGAATACATCATCACCGGTCGTTCGAAGCTCGCGGCAACCTCCCGGAAAATCTCGATGCTTTCGGCCTCGAGGCGAGCAAGATGGGAGAGCGGAGCAGAGTGGGCCATGGGGATTTCCCGTTCGAAACGGCGTGTTTTGTCGGGCTAGAGATATTTCAGTTGCCATGGCCGAACAACCGCGTGCAGGCCCGTCCGGAGTGCTCGAAACGCCCGCTTTCTCTATATTTCAAAGCTGGCACCAGATTATTCCAGCCCCACGCGTACGACGCCAATTTCCCATTCCCGATCCGCGCAGGAGAGAAAGTTTTTTCATCAGGGCGTCGCGCTCGCGGCATTTCGATAATTCATGCGTTACTCACGTTTTTCGAGGGGCCATGGGCAACGTCATTGCCCGACGCGCGCTTTACGTGGCAGAGGTTTGCGCCATTGGCGCCGAAAGTGAAAAAGCCTGTCTGCCAAGGCCTTGTGCCTTGCCCGCCCGATTTGCGGCCTCTACCATCGAAGGCCCTTCCCACCGGACGTTTCAGGCACCATGAATCGCTATCCCGATATCCCCTCCGCCATCGGCAACACGCCTCTCATCCGTCTCAATGCCGTTTCGGAGGCGACGGGATGCGAAATCTGGGGCAAGGCTGAATTTCTCAATCCCGGCCAATCGGTCAAGGATCGTGCCGCTCTCTTTATCATTCGCGATGCCGTAGCGCGGGGCGCGCTGGGTCCAGGCGGCACGATCGTCGAGGGCACGGCGGGCAACACCGGCATCGGGCTGGCGCTCGTGGGCAACGCGATGGGGTTCAAGACCGTCATCGTCATTCCCGAGACCCAGAGCGAGGAAAAGAAGGACGCCATTCGGCTGGCCGGCGCGGAACTCATCCAGGTCCCGGCCAAAGCCTACAAGAACCCCAACAATTACGTGAAGGTTTCGGGCCGCCTTGCCGAAAAGCTGGCGGGTGAATTGCCGAACGGCGCGATCTGGGCCAACCAGTTCGATAACGTCGCCAACCGGCAGGCGCATGTGGAAACGACCGGCCCCGAGATTTTCGAGCAGACTGACGGCAAGGTCGATGGCTTCATCTGCGCGGTGGGATCGGGCGGGACGCTGGGTGGCGTGGCGATGGCACTCAAGGAACGCAACAAGGACATCCAGATCGGGCTGGCGGACCCGGAGGGCGCTGCGCTCTACAGCTATTATACCGATGGCGAGCTTAAATCTTCGGGCGGCTCGATCACCGAAGGAATTGGTCAGGGACGGATCACGGCGAACCTCAAGGACCTTACCGTCGATCACGCCTATCAAATTCCCGATGCGGAAGCCCTGCCCTACATTTTCGACCTTATCAGGCAGGAGGGATTGTGCCTTGGGGGGTCCTCTGCCATCAATATCGCAGGGGCTGTGCGGCTGGCCAAGGAACTCGGGCCGGGCAAAACCATTGTTACGGTGCTTTGCGACTACGGTAATCGCTACCAGTCGAAACTTTTCAACCCGGCCTTCCTGCGTTCCAAGGATTTGCCGGTGCCGGAATGGCTTGAAGCCGACCCCACGGTCGACATCGGTTCGGTGCTGGAGGCTGATACATAATTAAAGAGGCGACGTGGATCTCATAAGGCTCATCGCCGATAATTTCAGTTTCTGGGCAACGCTTTATATAGCCAACTACGTACTGGCGTTCGTATGCGGCGCGCGCGAGATCATGAATTCGCGAACTTCGCAGGGTTCGATCGCCTGGCTGCTCTCGCTTCTGATTCTGCCGTTTCCCACGACGATCATCTATCTGGTATTCGGCTGGAAGTTTTTCGACGACTACGCCGAATCCCAGGTTCATTCCGGACGAAGCTGGCGTCTGGCGCGTTCCGAGGATTTGCGCATCGTCGACCGGGGCACCAGCGATGATTGGCCGGTGCTTCGCAAGGTGGCCGAACTGCCGTTTCTGTACGGCAACGCGGCCAACCTTCTCGTCGACGGCGAGGACACATTCGCCTCGATCTTCGACGGCATCGCGCGCGCCAAGGAATATATCCTCGTCCAGTTCTACATCATCCGTGACGACGACCTTGGCCAGCGTTTTGCCGATGCGCTGATCGAACGGGCGAAAGCGGGTGTCCGCGTCTATGTGCTTTACGACGATGCCGGCGCGCATGCGCTTCCCAACAGCTACAAGGAGCGGCTTCGGGACAGTGGCATTTCCTTTTACAGCTTCAATCATCGCCACCCGTTTTTGCGCTTCTACGGGCTGACCCGCATAAATTACCGCAACCATCGCAAGAACGTGGTGGTGGATGGCCTCGAGGCTTGGGTCGGCGGGCACAATGTCGGCGACGAATATCTCGGCAAGGACCCCAAATTCGGGCGTTGGCGCGACACGCATGTCCATGTCGCCGGACCCGCTGCGCTGGCCTGCGTGTTGATGTTCCGCGAGGATTGGCACTGGGCGACGGGCGAAGATCTGGTCGTGCACTATCCGAGCGAGGTGCCGACGCCGGGCAACCAGCCGGTTCTCGTGATGCCCACCGGGCCGGCCGACAAGTTGGAGGACTGCTCGATCGCCTTCACCGAGGTGATCGCCCGCGCACGCGAACGGCTTTGGATCGTCAGCCCTTATTTCGTGCCGGGCATCGAAATCCAGACCGCGCTTTATGCAGCCTCGCTACGCGGGGTGGATGTGCGCATATTGCTGCCGCGCAAGCCCGACCACATGATCGTGTGGCTGGCGAGTTACGCCCATGCCGACCAGATGGTCGAGCACGGCATCAAGGTGCACCGCTACGAACAGGGCTTTCTGCACCAGAAGGTGATCCTGTGCGACGACCAGATCGCCGGAGTGGGCACCGTCAATTTCGACTATCGCTCGTTCAACATCAATTTCGAGGTAACCCTCTGGTTCACCCATGAGGACATGATCGCCAAGATCGCCGCGATGCTGGAAACCGATTTCGCCGCCTCGTATCTGACGACAGAACGCAACCTCAAGCGCCGCAATTTCCTGTTCCGGCTGCTGTGTCAGGGTGCGCGGCTGTTTTCGCCCATCCTTTGAACGGAGTTTAGAGCATTTCCGAACCGCAAAAGTGGTGTCCACTTTTGCTGGAAACGCTTTAATAAATCGGCGGGGCGTAGAGCAGCCCACCATTGATCCAGAGCGCGTTCTGCCCGCGCAGCAGCGGCGCGCCAGAACCGGCACCGAAATGGCGGGAATAGATTTCGCCGTAATTGCCCACACTGCGGATCACGTCACGCATCCAGGTCGGCGACAGGCCGACCGGCGCTCCGACATCATCCTCCACGCCGAGCAGACGACGGATCGCGGGGGTGCGGGCCGACAGCATGGAATCGATATTGACCGAGGTGACCCCATATTCCTCGGCGTTGATCAGCGCGTAGAGCGTCCAGAGCACTATGGTCTTCCACTGCTCGTCGTCGTCTCGCACGACAGGGCCATAAGGCTCCTTGCTGAGCCGTTCGGGCAGGATTGAATGCGAGGCAGGCTCGGGCATCGTCCGGCGGATGGCCTGGAGCCAACTCGCCGGCGCCGTTATCGCGTCGCACCGGCCCGACCGGTAGGCGACCGCCAGATCCTCGCGGTCCTCATAGAGCAGTTCGTCATAGCCGAGCTGGTTGAAAAAGAAGAATTCATCCAGCCGCCGCGAAGCGTCCGAATTGGAGGCCACGCAGATGTTGACGTCCTCAAGTTCATAGGCCGAGACCACGCCCAGTTGCTCGGGCACCATGAAGGCCTGTCCGTCGAAAAAGGACGTGGCGACATAGCTCGCGCCGTAAAGCGTATCGCGCGACATGGTCCAGGCGGCGTTGCGGACAACCAGATCGACCTCGCCCATTTCCAGATGCGCGAAGCGGCTCTGGCCGGAGAGCGGGCGAAACTCCACCTTGGACGGATCGCCGAATATCGCGGCGGCTACGGCGCGGCAGATGTCGATATCGAACCCGGACCACAATCCTTCCGGGCTCACCTGGGCGAAACCGGGGAGCGGATTGGTCGCGGCACAAATCACATAGCCGCGCGTGCGCACCGTTTCGAGCGTGGAAATCGTGAAGGGCGCGCTGGTTTGCGCTTCCGGCTCTTGCGCCAACGCGGCGGGCTGGCCAGCCAGCGGCAGGACCATCGCCACGGCCGCACCGGCCAATATCCGCAAAAAGCGCGAAAATATGAGCAAGATCAACGCGGCGCTAACCGTCCCTTTCGATGAAGGTCATATTGGCACGGCGCACCTTGCGGTCAAGGCAAGAGCGTCTCTTCTCCCCGGCCAATTGGCCTTGCTCCCGCAACCGGACGTAAAGGGCCGCGCCCCGATATGGACGCGACCCTTCGTATTGTCGTGTTGGGTCAGTGAAGGATCTGGCTGAGGAACAGCTTGGTGCGTTCGTGCTGGGGATTGGAGAAGAACGCTTCGGGCTCGTTCTGCTCGATGATCTGGCCCTGATCCATGAAGATCACCCGGTTTGCGACCTGCCGGGCGAAGCCCATTTCGTGGGTCACGCACAGCATGGTCATGCCATCCTCGGCGAGCTTGACCATCACCTCGAGCACTTCCTTGATCATCTCGGGATCGAGCGCAGAGGTGGGTTCGTCGAACAGCATGATCTTGGGGTTCATGCACAGCGACCTGGCGATCGCCACGCGCTGCTGCTGCCCGCCCGAGAGCTGGCCGGGGAATTTATTGGCCTGTTCGGGGATTTTGACGCGCTCGAGATATTTCATCGCGGACTCCTCGGCCTCGGCCTTGGGCGTGCCGCGCACCCAGATGGGGGCGAGCGTCAAATTCTGCAGCACCGTCAGGTGCGGGAACAGGTTGAAGTGCTGGAACACCATGCCCACGTCGCGGCGCACTTCGTCGATGCGCTTGAGGTCGGACGTCAGTTCAACGCCGTCGACGGCGATTTTTCCCTGCTGGTGCTCTTCGAGCCGGTTGATGCAGCGGATGAGCGTGGATTTGCCCGAGCCCGAAGGGCCGGCGATGACGATGCGCTCGCCGCGCATCACCCGCAGGCTGATGTCGCGCAGAACGTGGAAATCGCCGTACCATTTGTTCATGTCGACGATGTCGACGGCCACATCGGTATCGGACACCGTCATCTTGGTGCGATCGGCCTGCGGTGCTTCCATGGTTGCGGTCATGGTTATCTCCTGTGGCCGGTGTGGAGCCGGCCTTCCATATAGATCGAGTAGCGGGACATGCCGAAGCAGAAGACCCAGAAAACGAAGCCAGCAAAGACGTAGCCGGTGACGGCATCGGACGGGAATTGCCATGCGATGTCCGAGCCGGCGGCGCGGACTGTATTGAGCAACTCGAAAATGCCGATGATCGAGACCAGCGTCGTATCCTTGAACAGCGCGATGAAGGTGTTCACGATGCCCGGGATCACGTGCTTGAGCGCCTGCGGCAGGATGATGAGCGCCGTGGTTTTCATCTTGCTCAACCCCAACGCATAGGCAGCTTCGCGCTGACCGCCTGGGATGGCCTGAAGACCACCACGCACCACCTCCGCCATATAGGCGGATTCAAACAGGCAGATGCCGATGATGGCGCGCAGGAGCACGTCGGTGTTGGTGCCTTGGGGCATGAACAGCGGGAACATCACCGAGGCCATGAACAGCACCGAAATCAGCGGCACGGCGCGCCAGAGTTCGATGAATGCGACGCAGAAGCCCTTGATGATCGGCAGCTTCGATTGTCGCCCCAAGGCCAGCAATATGCCTGCAGGCATGGACACGATGATACCGATCAACGAGATGATCAGCGTCAGCGTCAACCCGCCCCATTGGCGCGTCGGCACGTGCTGCAGGCCAAAGCCCCCCGCCATCAGGAAATAGGCGACGAAGGGGTACACCCCGAAAAAGAGGATGGCGGCGAGGCGGGTGAAGGGAACCCGCGGGACCAGCAACGGGATCAGCAGGATGATGCCGATCAGAAACATCAGGTTGATGCGCCAGATTTCATCGGCCGGATAGAAGCCGTAGATGAAGAAGTTGAACCGGGCCCGGATGAATATCCAGCAGGCTCCAACCCCCTCGAAACGGCAGGCCGCGCCCCTCTGTCCCTCGGGGTCCGTGAACACCGCGTCGGCGACGAGGAAGTTCCACATCGGGATCAAAATCCAGACGATGAGGGCCAGCCCCAGGATGGTGAGCACCGAATTGAGCGGGGATGAGAACAGATTGGAGCGCATCCACGCGCCTACCCCAGTAGTGCGCCGTGGAGGCGGCAGGGGCTCGGCCATCTGGGACCGGACGAAAACGGATTGTGATTGGCTCATGGCTCAGCGCTCCACCAGCGCAACGCGCGAGTTATACCAGTTCATGAACAGCGAGGTCGTGAGCGAGAAGGTGAGATACACCGCCATTGTGAGCGCCACGATTTCGACTGCGCGCCCGCTCTGGTTGATGGCCGTTCCCATGAACACGTTGACGAGTTCGGGAAAGGCGATCGCCGCACCGAGCGAGGAGTTCTTGGCAAGATTGAGATATTGGCTGGTCAGCGGCGGAATGATGATCCGCATGGCCTGGGGGATGATGACCAGACGAAGGCGGTCGCCTTCCTTGAGCCCCAACGATGCAGCCGCTTCGACCTGACCGTAATTGACGGCCTGGATGCCGGCGCGAACGATTTCGCCGATGAAGGCCGCAGTATAGACGACCAGACCAAGGACGAGCGCCGTCAATTCGGGCGGTACGACGAAGCCGCCGGTATAGTTGAAACCGGTCAGTTCGGGCACGCTGAAGGCAACCGGCACTTGCAGAACGAAAAAGGCCAGGATGGACGGCACAAGGATGATGCCGAGGAACGGCAGCAGCACCGGCAATCTCTCGCCTTTTTCCTCCATGCGCCGCACGCGACGCCGGCGCCAGAGGACGGCCACGACGATGGCGACGAGCAGGACGCCGAGAAGGATCAGGAAGCGTTGGTCCGATTGCAGCAGCGGGAGATAAAGCCCGCGCTGGTTGAGCACGACGCCGAGCGGAAACTCGTAACTCTGGCGCACCCCCGGCATGGCATTGAGCGCCAGGAAGTACCAGAACAGAAGCTGGAGCAGCAGCGGCATGTTGCGGACGACTTCCACATAGACCATCGCCAGCTTGCGGATCAAAAAATTCGGCGAAAGCCGCGCAATGCCGATGATGAAGCCCAGAATCGTCGCAAGGACGATGCCCACGACGGCCACCAGCAATGTGTTGAGAATGCCCACGACATAGACGTCGAGATAGGTCGAGCTTCTGTTGAAGGGGATCAGCGAAAAGCCGATGTTGAAACCGGCCGTCTGAAACAGGAAGCCAAAGCCAGTGGCCCTGCCCTGTGCGGCCATGTTGGCCGCAGCGTTCGATTGCAGCCACCAGAACAGCAGCGCAACCGCTATGAGGAGCGCGGCCTGGTAAACAACGGCTCGCGCCGTAGGATTATAAAAGAGCGAAGGATCGATTCCGGATCGGGCGGTGACGCCCGATCGCTTGTCCGAGACATCTGTCATGTTGGTCCCTAACCTGCCGGATACCCCAATGGCGCCGGCGGCTACGCCCCGAGCTTTTCCGCGTTCGCCTGGAACGCGCCATCTGCTCCGGGGCCTGTTTACCACGCTCGCGAAACGGAAAACGCAATTGCGCTTTTCCTACGGAGCGCTCCAGCCGCGCGGGTAATGCCAGTCCGGTAAAAATGCCCGGGCGCCATATGGTGCCCGGGCTCAAATCCATCGGCGATCAGCGGATCGGCGGGGCGTACATCACGCCGCCTTCGGTCCACAGATTGTTGATGCCGCGCGGAATACCGATCGGGGTGGATTCACCGACATGGGTCTCATAGACCTGGCCGTAATTGCCCACATGCGAGATTATGCGGTAGGCCCAGTCGGCCGTAAGACCAATCGGGGTACCGAAGTCACCCTCGACGCCGAGCAGACGGCGGACTTCGGGGTTGTCCGAGCCGAGCATCTCATCGACGTTTTCCGAGCTCACGCCCAGTTCTTCGGCATTGACCATCGCAAACAGGGTCCACTTGGCAATGTTGAACCATTGCACGTCACCCTGCCGAACGGCTGGGCCAAGCGGCTCCTTGGAAATGATCTCGGGCAGGATGATGTGCGCCTCGGGATCGGGGAAGCCCGAACGTTCGGCGGCTAGCGCGGAAGCGTCGGTGGTGTAGACGTCGCAGCGGCCGTCGAGATAAGCCTGAACCACTTCGTCCTGGTTCACGAACACCACGGCGTTCGAAAGATCCAGACCCTCTGTCGCGAAGTAGTCGGCGGCGTTGAGCTCGGTCGTGGTGCCGGACTCGATGCAGACAGCGGCGCCGGACAGTTCGGTGGCCGAGGTTACGCCGGCATCTTCGCGCACCATAAAGCCCTGGCCGTCATAGAACATCGTACCCGTGAAGCTGATGCCCAGATCGGTGTCGCGGCTCATCGTCCAGGTGGTCGTGCGCGAAAGCACGTCGACATTGCCGTTCGCCAGGCTCTCGAAGCGAACCTGCGAGGTCAGCGGCGTGTAACGCACCGCATCCGGATCATCGAAAATCGCAGCGGCCATTGCCCGGCAGAAATCGACTTCCAGGCCGGCCCAATTGTTGTTGTCGTCGGGGAACGAGAAGCCGGGAACGCCTTCGGTCACACCGCACTGCAGGTAACCGCGCTCGGTAACCTCATCAAGCGTCTGCGCGAGCGCGACGGAAGAGGTGCCGGCGACGGCCGCCATCACTGCACAAGTGATAAGCTGTTTTTTCATGGTTTTGCCTTTGTTTCCTAACCCTTTTTCGATCGGCTCGGGCCCCTTTTTGCCCGATCCGTATATCTCGCCTTGCGGCGAGGCAGCATCACCCTATTGCCATCGGGCGCATTGCTGGGCAGCATCGAAGCGCAGTTTTGCCATTTGCGTCAAGGTAAAATCCGACACAAAAATAGTCACTTCGGAGCCCGCGCCTAATTATGCAGCAAGAATGCTGACCTATTTTTCGCCAACACCGCCAAGGTAACATGTCAGAAACGAAAAAAAGCCGGTCATTTCAGACCCGTACAGAAACCTTTCTCACCCATGGCGGCCGGAACCCCGCGAGCCAGCACGGATTCGTGAACACGCCCGTATATCGGGGCAGCACCATCATTTTTCCCACGCTGGCGGCGCTCGACGACTCATCGATCCGCTATCGCTACGGGCGGCAGGGCACGCCGCTTACCGATGGGCTCGAAGACTTGGTGACCGAACTCGAAGGAGCGGCCGGCACCATGCTCACGCCGTCCGGCGTATCGGCAATTTCCTTGGCGCTTCTTACGTGTTTGTCGGTAGGCGATGAGGTTTTGATCACCGATTCCGTCTATGAACCCACCCGCAGCCTTGCCGATACCGTGCTCGCGCGCATGGGAATCACCACGCGCTATTTCGATCCGCGCATCGGAGCGGGAATCGCCGGGATAGTCTCGGACAAGACCCGCGCCATTTTTATCGAAAGCCCCGGATCGCTCACCTTCGAAATCCAGGACCTGCCGGCGATCGCCCAGGCCGTCGAGGGCCGGAACATTGCCATTCTCGTCGACAATTCCTGGGCAACGCCTTTGTTTTACAGGCCCTTGTCGCTTGGCGCCGATCTGGTGATCCATTCGGCGACCAAGATGTTCGTGGGCCATTCGGATGCGATGATGGGTACCGTTTCGGCAAATGCCGCCTATATGGACGCGCTACGGCGCACCCATCACACGCTGGGCCTCATCGTCTCGCCCGATGACAGCTATCTGGCGACGCGCGGCATGCGCACGCTGGCCGTGCGCATGAAGGAGCATGAGTCGCGCACGCGCGAGCTCGCTTCGTGGCTGGAAGCGCGGGGCGGCGTGGAAGTGCTCCATCCCGCCCTGCCCTCGCATCCCGATCACGCGATCTTTGCGCGAGACTTTTCCGGCTCGGGATGCCTGTTCTCTATCGTTCTTCCATCCGCGCCACGCAGCGCTATCGCCGCGATGGTCGACGACATGGAAATTTTCGGCATGGGATATTCCTGGGGCGGCTTTGAAAGCCTCATCCTGCCCTCGGCCCCCAAGCGCATCCGCACGGCCGTGCCCTGGTCTAACCTGGGCAATCTCATGCGTATCCATGTCGGCTTCGAGGATATGGACGACCTCAAGGCCGATCTCGAGGCGGGGATTTCGCGCTATTACGCGTCCGCGGGTTTCTGAGCTCTGCGGAGTCGCCTTATCAGCGGCTTGAAAGCGGCGAACATGCGATAGTTGATCTTGCCGTTTTCGATCCGCATACCCCAGTGACGGGTCGCGAAATAATCGCGCACGAGGATCGCGCTGGCCAACCCCACGAACGAGCCGGCCAATACGTCGGAAAGATAGTGATCCCCAACGACGATTCGGCTGAGCCCGATGGCGAAGCCAAATGCGATAATCCAGCCGTGAAAGCGGCGGTTGACCAGTGTGTGCAACGCCAGGGCGAAGGCAATCGCGGTGGTGGCGTGGCCCGAGGGAAAGCTGTGGAAGCTCCAATGCATGTTGAGCGGTTCGAGATGGAGCACCCCGAGCTCTTCGAGATGCATGGGGCGAGCTCGACCAATCAGGCGCTTGATGATCTGGACGACGATTCCGGAGAAGGCGATGGTAGAAAAAACGTAGGCGGAGAGCGAAAAGACTCCGCGCACAGCCCAAGCCCAACTGTAGGGCAGGTTCATGCGCATGGCGATGGCGCCGGCGATGATCCCGATCAGCGTGGGAAACAGCAACCAATCGGACTTTCCCAGATCGGTAATGACATCGAAGAAGGCCCGCTCATGGGCCGGCCAGTTGCCAAGCGCTTCGAGCACGGGGGCATCGAGCAGCAGCGCGATGGCCAGCAGGCCTAATAGCGTCCACAACGGCCACCAGAACAGGACCTTGGCCTGTCGGTGCCGCTCGCTTACGGCCTTGAGCCAGCGGATCGTGAATGTATCGGGCGCGAGCACTTGGGGTCGACTCCGTTATTTCGTTCACAGGAGGCCCGGTGCCGCCACGAACACGCCTTGCCCTGCCAGAAAAGAATGTGTATCGCAACAGCGACGGCCATGTCGGGGTATAGCTCAGCCTGGTAGAGCACCGGTTTTGGGAACCGGGGGTCGCAAGTTCGAATCTTGCTGCCCCGACCATTGGCCCGTAGATGATTTGCGGTTCGGAAGCGCTGCAGGGGAAGACGAGAATGGTCGCACGCATCTATCGCCCGGCCCGCAATGCCATGCAGTCGGGCAAGGGCAAAAGCCAGGATTGGGTGTTGGTGTTCGAACCCCAATCGCCGCGCACCATCGAGCCGCTGATGGGTTATACCTCCTCGGGTGACGTCAAGCAGCAGATCGTGCTTCGTTTCGAAACGCTCGAAGAGGCTGAATCCTACGCACGGCGCGAAGGCATTCCCTATTTCGTCCAACCCGCGCAGGAGCCCACCATCAAGAAGGTGAGCTATCCGGACAATTTCCGCTACGACCGGAAATCGCCCTGGACCCATTGAGCGGGGACGCTCAAAGCCATTCCGCTTTTGTCCGAATCGCATGATTGTCTTTCCAGGCGCTTTGGGAGGACGGGCGGCTGGAGACATATCTTCTCGTCATCATCGGCGGTGCGATCGTCGCAGGCTTCGTTCAGGGGCTTGCCGGCTTCGCCTTCGCGCTCGCCAGCCTGAGCATATGGGCGTGGGCGGTGGACCCGGCGCTGGCAGCACCCATGGCGGTTTTCGGGTCGCTGGTCGGTCAGCTCGTCACCCTCCCTATCGTCGGACGGCATTTCGACCTCAAGGGCATGATCCCCTTCGTTATCGGCGGGGTGCTCGGCGTGCCGTTGGGCATCTGGCTCCTCAGCGTGCTCGACCCGCTCGGGTTCAAATTCGCGCTGGGGGTTTTCATGGTGGTCTATTGCCCGCTCATGCTGTTCGTTCCGCCCGGCTTCAAGCTGGGTTTCGGCGGCCGTTGGGCCGATGGCGTTGCGGGATGGCTGGGCGGAGTCTTCGGCGGCCTTGGGGGGCTTTCCGGACCCATCCCCACCCTCTGGTGCACGCTTCGCGGCATCGACAAGGACGCCCAGCGCGGCATCATGCAGGGATTCAACATCGCCATGCATGTCACCACGATGATTGGCTATTTTCTGGCCGGGTCGATCATCACGGCGGAAACCTGGGGCTATTTCGGGCTGATCTCAGTCGCGCTCGTCGTCCCGGCGCTGCTCGGGGCAATGCTGTTCCGGCGGCTGGACACGCGCGCCTTCCGGCGTCTCGTTCTGGTGCTGCTGTTCATCTCCGGGGTGGTTCTCGCGTCTTCGACGGCGCCCGCGATCTTTTCCTGACAGGCTTCACCTTGGTTTTGCCGGGAACCTTGGTGACATTTGTCGCTTGAAACCGACGATCTCACCCACTCCGGAGCGCTTCCATGCATATCGACCTTTCGGGCAAGACTGCCATCGTCACCGGCTCGACGCGAGGCATCGGCCTCGCGACCGCCCGGGGGCTGGCCGAAGCCGGTGCGACGGTGGTGATCACCGGCCGCAATTCCGATGATGTTGCCGTCGCCATGTCACAAATCGCGGCGGGCGTGCCCGAAGCCAAGCTCGACGGCGTGGCCGCCGATCTTTCGACAGCGGAAGGCTGCGACCGCATTACGTCGGCTTTCCCGTCCGTCGATATCCTCGTCAACAACGCCGGCATCTTCGGCGAGCAGGATTTCTTCGAGACGTCGGATGCCGATTGGCAGAAATTCTGGGATGTTGACGTGATGTCCGGCGTACGTCTTTCGCGCCATTATCTGCCCGGCATGGAAAGGAACGGCTGGGGCCGGGTTGTGTTCATTGCCTCGGAATCGGCGATCAACATTCCCGCCGACATGATCCATTATGGCGTGATGAAAACCGCCTACCTCTCCCTGTCACGCGGGCTTGCCAAACGCATGCGCAAGACAGGGGTGACCGTCAACGCCGTCCTCCCCGGCCCCACCCTCTCGGAGGGGATGATCGACGGCCTCAAGGAGACGGCGGAGCAAACCGGAGAATCCATTGAACAGGCCGGCATCAATTTCGTAGCCGAAAAGCGCCCGTCCTCGATCCTCATGCGGCCCACGACGACCGACGAAGTGGCCAACATGATCGTCTATGTCTGCTCGCCACAGGCGTCGGGCACCACCGGCGCCTCGCTGCGCGTCGATGGTGGGGTGGTGGACACGATCTAGGCTCCGTTCAAACCAGCAACGCCTGCGCCTCGACCGGCCCTAGCGCATCGGGACGGGTGCAGGTCGTCGTCAGGGTGATCGCTTGCCCCATCTCAGCCGATTTGAGGATCGAGGTCATGACGTCGACCCCGTGCAGCGTGGTTTCCAGCGAGCAGCGCGGTTTGCGGCCGGCATCGATGGCCAGCATCATGTCGGCCAAGCCGGCGGTGCGGTAATTGGCGAAGGGCGGGCCGTCCGGCCGTTCCCAATTGGGCACGCCAAGCGGGTGCTTCCAGGGCTCGACCACCTCCTTGCTGCCATTGCGCCGGGCCAGCACCAGTTCGCCGCCGAAGAAATTGGGATCGGGCACGTAGAGCGAGCCATCGGACCCGTAGATTTCCATGTTGGAATGCTGGTGGGCCTCGACGTCCCAGGAGGCGCCCAATGTCACCACGGCGCCATTGTGGAACTCAAGGATCGCGTGAATCGTGGTCGGGGTTTCCACCGGCACATATTGGCCCCGCCTTGGCTCGCTGGTGATCTCCCGGCGCTCGCGCGGGGTCGAGGCAATCGCGGATACCCTCCGCACCGGGCCGATCAGATTGATCAGATTGGCGATATAATACGGCCCGATATCGAGGACCGGCCCTGCCCCCGGCTTGAAGAAGAAATCGGGATTGGGGTGCCAGTGCTCCATGCCATGGCTCATGACGTGGCATGTGCCCGAAACGATCCGCCCGATCGTTCCTTCGTCGATCAGCGCGCGCGCCTGCTGATGGGCGCCGCCCAGAAAGGTGTCGGGAGCGCATCCGACCTGCACGCCATTGGCCTCGGCCGCCACCTTGAGGTCTTCGCCCTCTTGCAGCGTCAGGACGAGCGGCTTTTCCGAATAAGCGTGCTTGCCGGCGGAAACGATTTCCCTGGACACACGATAATGGGCTTCGGGGATGGTGAGGTTGACGATGACATCAACCTCCGGATTGGCCAGCAGTTGGTCGGGTGTTTGCGCGGCGACGTTGAATTCATCGGCACGCGCCTTGGCGGCCTGCGGAAGGATATCGGCGACCGCCCGCACCTCTATGCCTTTGAACAGAGGCGCAAGGGCCAGATATGCCGCCGAAATGTTGCCGGCACCCAGAATGCCGACGCCGTAAGTCTTGCTCATTTGGTTGTCCTACAGCGTTTTCGCCGCCGCGATCGAGCGCGACGCGAAGCGTTCCAGATCGTTGGGATTGTCGTGCTCCATCACGAAATATTTCGCCGGCGTTTTCGCCTTGATCGCCGCGAAGAGATCCTTCCAGGACACCGTGCCATGGCCCAGATCGGCCCAGCCGTCCTCGTCGGCCGCCTCGCCCTCGGGTGCGATATCCTTGAGATGGACGGCGACGATGCGGTCACCGTGATCGTCTATCCAGCGCTTGGGATCGTCATCGCCACGCACCACCCATGCAACGTCCATCTCCCAGTCGGCTTCCGGCGCTTCGGTGAGGATGATCTCCATGGGCCTGCGGCCGCTGTCGAGCGGCCAGAATTCGAAATGATGGTTGTGCCAGGCGAACCCGAAACCCTCGTCGCGATAGGTTTTTGCCAGATCGCCGAGTTCGCGGGCGAAGTTCACCCATTCCGCGTCACGTTGTTTCCAGCGTTCCTGCGGCACGAATGGGCAGATGATGGTTTCGACGCCCAGCGCTCGGGCAATCGCCAGCGTTCCGGCCTTGTCACGGAGTTGATCCAGTCCGAAATGGCCGGTGGGCATGGTGAGCCCGTTGGCGTCGAGGTCGGCCTTTACCGCCACCGGATCGTCATAGACCCCGCCGAAGCCCTCAACCTGGCGATAGCCGAGGCGGGAAAGCATTGCCAGGGTGTCCGACAACGGCGGAAAATTGCGGGCGCTGTATAATTGGAACGAAAAATCAGTCACTTGATACTCCTAGATGCGCTCGCCGCTGGCGGCATCGAATATGGACGCGCGGGCCGGATCGAACCCGAGGCGAATTTTCTGGCCGACAGCGAGATCGAGTTCGCTATCGGCGCGGAAGGTGAAGGCCTGCTGACCAAGGCTGCTCCAGGCGATGGTGTCCGAGCCCATGGGCTCGACGATCTCGATCTCGGCTTCAAAGCTCACCGGCTGGCTGGCGGCCGCCTCGCCCACGATCACATGCTCGGGCCGAATGCCCAGCACCGCCGCGGTATCGAGATATTCATTGCCGGGCTCGAATCCGTATCGTTCGACGGAAAGGGTCATGCCATCGGCCGTTAGCACCTTGTTGCTCAGCGCGCCCTTGATGAAGTTCATCGAGGGCGAACCGATGAAGCCGGCAACGAACAGATTGACGGGCCGGTTGTAGATTTCGTGCGGGGTGTCGAGCTGCTGGATGATCCCGTCACGCATGATGGCGATGCGGTCGGCCAGCGTCATCGCCTCGATCTGGTCGTGGGTGACGTAGATCATGGTGTTTTCAAGCCGCTGGTGCAGCCGCTTGATTTCGACTCGCAAATCCGAGCGCAGCTTGGCGTCGAGGTTCGATAGCGGCTCATCGAAAAGGAACACGTCGACATCGCGCACCAGCGCCCGCCCGATGGCGACGCGCTGTCTTTGCCCGCCCGAGAGATTGGCCGGCTTGCGGTCCAGAAGCGGTTCGATCTGAAGCATTTCGGACGCGCGCTTCACCCGACGGTCGATCTCGTCCCGGGGCAGCCCGGCGACGCGCAGGCCGAAGGAGAGGTTCTTCTTGACGCTCATCTGCGGGTAGAGCGCATAGGACTGGAACACCATGCCGATGCCCCGGTTTTTTGGCTCTTCCCAGGTGACGTTCTTGCCCGAGATGAAGATTTGTCCGCCCGAAACGTCCAGCAGGCCGGCAATGCAGTTGAGCAATGTCGATTTTCCGCATCCCGAGGGGCCGAGCAGCACGAGGAATTCGCCCTGCTTGACCTCGAGGTTCATTTCCTGAAGCACCTGCACGACGCCGAAGTTGAGGGACAGGTCGCGGATCGAGACGGAAGTGTCTGTGTTTGTTGTCATTATGCCTTACCCTTTGACCGCGCCGGCTGCGACGCCGCGGACGAACAGGCGTCCAGAGACGAAATAGACGAAGAGCGGTACGAGGCCGGTCAGCATGGTGGCTGCCATGTTGACGTTGTATTCGGGGCTGCCCTGCGCCGAGTTGACGATGTTGTTGAGTTGCACGGTCATCGGGTAGTTCTGCGTGCCCGCGAAGACGACGCCGAACAGGAAATCGTTCCAGATGCCCGTCACCTGCAGGATCAGCGCCACGACCACGATGGGCAGGCTCATGGGCAGCATCACCTCGAAGAAGACCCGCCAGAACCCTGCCCCATCGACGCGCGCCGCCTTGAACAGTTCGGGTGGCAGCGCGGCGAAATAGTTACGGAACAGCAGCGTCAGGATGGGCATGCCGAAAATGGTGTGAACCATGATGACCGCCCAGATGGTGCCGAAGATGCCGAGCTCGCGGGTGATCATTACCAGCGGATAGAGGAACACCTGATAGGGGATGAACGAGCCGAAGATCAGGATGGCAAAGAAGATTTCCGAGCCCTTGAACTTCCAGTTGACCAGGGCATAGCCGTTGACCGCAGCGACGGCCGTCGAAACGAGGACCGAAGGAACAAGGATTTTCACCGAGTTCCAGAATCCGGGCGATAGTCCATTGCAGGTCAGGCCCGTGCACGCGGCGCTCCAGGCCTTGACCCAGGCGTCGCCCGTGAACTCGACCGGCGGCGCGAAGATGTTGCCGAAGCGGATTTCGGGCATGGTCTTGAACGAGGTCATGACCATCACATAAAGCGGGAACAGATAGTAAAGGCATGCAACGAAGAGGATCGAATAGAGCACGATCCGCCGAGGCGTGAAGAACGGCTTGGGCCGGGGTCCATGAGGGCCGTCGAGCGTCAGTTGCTCCTTGACGGCATCGATGGCGACATGGGTGGAAAGCTGTGCGGGATTGCTCATGACTTCCTCCCCCGGCCGCCGAATTCGAGATAGGCCCAGGGCACGATGATGATGAGCACGGTGACCAGCATCATGGTGGAAGCGGCGAGCCCCTGCCCGATATTGCCGGCTGTGAACATGTAGTCATAGACATACTTGGCCGGCACTTCGGACGAGATACCCGGTCCTCCATTGGTCAGCGCCACCACCAGATCGTAAAGCCGCACGATGCCCGAGCCGGCCAGCACCACGGCGGTGACCAACACGCCCCGCATCATGGGCAGGATAATAAAGAGATAGGTCCGCCAGGTGGGGATGCCGTCGACGCGTGCGGCCTTCCAGATTTCCTCATCGACGCTGCGCAGCCCGGCGAGCATGAGCACCATCATGAACCCGGTGCCCTGCCACAGGCCGGCGATCAGCAGCCCATAGAGCACCATGTCCGAACGGGCGATCCAGTCGAAGGTGAACCAGTCGAACCCCAAATTGCGCATGGTGCCCTGCAGGCCCAGCGTGGGGTTCATGATCCACTGCCAGACGAGGCCCGTCACGATGAACGACAGCGCGAACGGATAGAGCATGATGGTGCGGAAGGCGCTCTCGAAGCGGATTTTCTGGTCCATCAGGACGGCCAGCAGAAAACCCACCGAAAGCGTGAAGGCCAGCGAGAGAATGCCGTACCAGAACAGATTGGCCACCGACACGTTCCAGCGCGAGGTGCCGAACAGGCGCTCATATTGCGCGAAACCCACGAAATCGCCGGTCGGCAGCAGGCGCGAATTGGTGAAGGAATACCAGATCGTCCAGAGCGTGCAGCCGACGAATACGACGAGCACCGTAGCGATCATTGGCGTTGCGGCGATCTTGGCCGAGAGATTGCGGGTGAACATATGGCGCAAAACGCGCCCTGCCCTCGTCTCCTGCCGGGCGCGTTCGCCCTGGGCGGTAGCTTCGGTCAAAGTCGATCCCTCCGTTGAGGAGGACAGCGGCCGGCCTGAGGAGGCAAACCGGCCACTGTCCGGTCAGACGACGCGAAAGCGCTTAATTGGCGCTTTCGATGATCGAGGCGTAGCGCTCGATGTAGTCGTCGACGGAGATGGAATCGTCGTCGAGGAACTCGATGTTGAGGTCCTGAAGCTGCTGCTGGGTATCGCTCGAGAGCGCGAAATCACCCGAGGGCAGCAGGCCGTTGTCGAGAAGGCCGAGAGCCTTCTGCATGCACGGATTGGCCTCTTCGAGGTCGATATCCGTGCGGATCGGCATCGATCCCTTCTTCATGTTGAAGGCAAGCTGGGCTTCGGGCGAGATCAGCACGCGGGCCAGATCGAGCTGGGCGTCGAGGATTTCGGGATCGGTCCCTTCCGGAAGCACGGGGAAGAAAAAGGAGTCCCCGCCGCCTGTAAGCTGATCGTTCATGCCCAGGCCCGGCAGGCATTCATAATCCACACCGGGCTCGCCGCCCGCCACCTGCAGGTCCGCCTGCAGCCAGTCGCCGTGGATATTGGCGGCGGCGGTGCCTTCGAGCAGTTGATTGCCGACGTCCGAGAAGTTGGGAACCATGGTTTCGGGCGAAACGACCGAACGGATGGCGTCCATGGCCTCGGCAACGCGGCGGAAATCCTCGCTGCGGACCGCTTCCGCATCGCGGTCACGGTTGATGGCAAGCACCAGATCGGTGCCGCCAATGCCGGCCATCAGCACGCCGGGCACGCCGGCGATCGGCCAGCCGGAAGCAAGGCCGAACGGCAGGATGCCGGCTTCCTCGAGCGCAGGCCAGGAGGCGACGTATTCGTCCCAATTGGTGGGGACAGGCTGGCCGATTTCTTCATAAGCCGCCGTCGAAACCCACAGCCAGTCCCACGAGTGGATGTTGACCGGGAAGCAATAAATGCGGCCTTCATAAGTGCAGGGTTCGAGCAGGGTCTGGTCGACGTAGAAATCGGCAACGCCCAGTTCCTCGGCGATGTCGGTCATGTCGCGCATGAGGCCGGCCTGGATGAGTTCTTCGGCATCGCGGCCGGTGTTCATCATCGTGGCGCCCATCGGGTTGCCGCCCAGGATGCGGCTGATGATGACGGGGTTGGCGCCGGTTCCCGAGCCGGCAAGCGCGCTATCGACCCAGGTGTGACCGGTTTCTTCCTCGAACACCCGCGCGAATTCGGCAACAGCCGCGGCCTCTCCGGCCGATGTCCACCAGTGGGTGACTTCGAGATTGGCCGCAGAAGCGGCGGTCGTGCTCATGAGAGCAGCCGCGAACGATGCGGCTACGGCAAAATTCTTCATCGGAACAATCCTCCCAAGGGTTTTCTAAGATGGCCCTCCGGCCCTCTTCTCCTCCAAACCGTACCGTGGCTCCTCAACACACGGCCCTCCGCAGAACGGAGATGTAATCGATTACAGTGCAGGCAAACGCCGCCTTGCAATCGATTGCATCATAGTCCGTTCATTCTGTAATCGATGTCAAGACCGAATACGACGAAAGTCGCATAGGTGTGAAGTCCGGCCTGTTACCAATATGAAAACAGCCCGCATTCCGGTGGAATGCGGGCTGTGAATTCTTCAAGCCAGTATAGCTTACGCGGCCTGGCGGGCGCGCTTGACGCGCTGCTTCTTGCGATTGCGCTGGGTGGCCGCCTTCATCGGATCGAACGGACGAGCCGCCTTTCCGTTATTGGGCTTGCCGGCACCGGCGGGCTTGCCGCCCCTGCCCTGCATCCGCTTGGGTCCATTGCCGCGCGGAGCCCTTTCGGGGCGCGTGCCGCTGGCTGTATCGATAGTCAAACCGGTCAGCTTTTCGATGGCGATCAGGAGACCGAAATCGTCGGGGCTGCAAAGCGCCACGGCCTCGCCTGATGCCCCCGCGCGAGCGGTACGGCCGATCCGGTGGACATAGTTGTCGGCCACCTGCGGCAGGTCGAAATTATAGACGTGACTGACGCCGGGAATATCGATGCCGCGTGCCGCCACATCGGTTGCGACCAGCACACGAATATCGCCGGAACGGAACGATTTCAGCGTCCGGTCGCGCTGACCCTGGCTCTTGTTGCCGTGGATCGAACCGGTGGCGAAGCCGGCGGCTTCGAGCTGCTTGGTCAGCTTTTCAGCGCCGTGCTTGGTGCGGGTAAAAACCAGCGACAGATTGTCGAGATCGGCTGAAAGGAGTTCCTTGAGCAACGCGACCTTGCCCGGTCCGTCGACGAAATGGACAGACTGGGTGATCTTGTCCGCCGTCCGACCCGGAGGCGAAACTTCGACGCGAACCGGATCGGTAAGGTAAGCGCTGGCGATCTCGTTCATCTGCTTGGGCATGGTGGCCGAAAACAGCATGGTCTGGCGCGGCTGCCCCACGAGGCGCGAGATTTCGCGCAGCGCGTGGATGAACCCCAGATCGAGCATCTGGTCGGCTTCATCGAGCACGAGGTGCTTGGCGGAATCGAGACGGATCGCCTGGCGCTTGACGAGATCGAGCAGGCGACCGGGCGTTGCGACGACGATATCGGAGCCGAACGAAAGCGCCTTGATCTGGGCGCCGATGGAAACACCACCCACCACGGAGTTGACCTTGATCGGGCCACCCTTGGTGAAGGCGCGCAAGTTCGTCGCGATCTGGTTCACCAGTTCGCGGGTCGGCGCCAGGATCAGCGCCTTACAGGTCCGGGGCGCGGGCTTGCCGGGCTGGGCGGAAAGATGCTGGATCAGCGGCAGGCCGAACGCCGCCGTCTTGCCGGTGCCGGTCTGGGCAAGGCCCATGACGTCACGGCCCTCCAGCGCCAGCGGAATCGCCTTGGCCTGAATGGGGGTCGGCTCGGAAAAGCCGAGAGCGGATAGAGACTTGAGAATATGAGAATTGAGGCCAAGGGCCTGGAAGTCGGTCAAATGATATCCTTTCCGGCGCCCTTCGCGGAGGCCGGACAAATGAGGCACAGCGCAACATCCGAAAACGGATGGCGCATGCCAAAGCGGTTGCAGGGCCGCCCAAACTTCGAAGGACCACATTGTCCATCGAGCGTCGGCCCCGTCAGAACCCCGCGTGATCTGGGAACTATTGGGAAAATCATGCCGGCTGGTAAGATCCGCTTTTCGGCGGCACAGGCTGCTCACGCGGCAGCACACGGCACGGGTGTCGATATCGGCGCTTGCGCCTTCAAAGTCAAGGCCTTGTGCGTTGTTTCGGCTTAACGGCTGACAAACCGAAGCGATTGCGCTACAGCACGCTTCAACCGGCCCCGTAGCTCAGCTGGATAGAGCAGTAGCCTTCTAAGCTATTGGTCGCAGGTTCGAATCCTGCCGGGGTCGCCAATCAATCAACGACGTGAATTACCGCGCATAGGGGGCCATTAGACAACGTTCCCGGCTAACACCGGCCGATGACGTCGATGCCAAGCCCGCCAGACATCACCATCAAATCGTCTGAGGGCCGCCAGATTTCCGCCCCCTCCTTGGCAAGCATTTTTGCCACTTCGATTATTTCACTGGCGCCGTCGGCATCGTTCGGATCTATCCCGTAAGACCGGAGAAGCTCTTCTTCATCGACCGAAACGACAAATCTCCGCCCCTCCGCCAGCGTTACGGATTGTGTCACGCTGGTATCGTCGTAACTGGCAAACGTCTCATAAATCTCGAAACTCGTCGGCCCCGTCACTTCTTGCACCATGGTATAATCCGCATCATCGGCGCAGTTTCTCAGGCGGCTCTGTTCGAGATCATCGGGACCGAAACCAACCCCGTCGCCACCCCAATTTCTCACCATATTGGCCAGCGTAAACCAACGCCCGTCGATGCCATCGATGATCGATTCCGCGTCGTCCGGTCCGCCCAGCGCGTCAAGATTTCCGGCATTGACCGCCGGCGCAACGCGGTCCATCTGCTCGGATAGTTCTTCAGCCCCCGCCTGCGCCGTGAACAAAGCGAAGGAAAGGGCAGCCAGAAACGCAGTCGGTGTTCGGGCCATTAAACCGGCCTCGGAATTCGCGGGCGACCGGGTGCACATTCCAGGGTGCTACGCGGCCAGTTTCCGGTGTCGGCGGCGGCGCCGTAGGTGGTATTGAGAAAACGGAGCAGCGTTTCTTCGGGATCGCTGCTGCGACGCACGGCGTCATAGGGCAAAAGGAACTCGCCGAGCTTGTCGTCGAACCAGGCTGCTTCGGGCTCGACCTTTCGGTCCTTGAACCCGTCCGGCGCCGGATAGGCGTAAGAATAAAACATCGCCTCTTCTACCCCGCCCCCGCCCGGCCAGAACCCGGCCGAGGAGACTTCGTGGCTATAGGCCTCGCGCGAGACATCGTCTGGCAGGCCCGGCACGCCGCCCGGATGCACTGGAGCCGACCGGCCCGAAAAGCGGGTCACCGCCAGATCGAACGATCCCCAGAACAGATGCACCGGCGAAACCTTGCCCAGATAGCCGGTTCGGAACAGCTCGAATACGCGCGTGACGCTGACGAGCGCGCGATGGAAACGCTGGACGGCGCGGGCATCGTAGGGGCGGTCGGCCTCATCGCTCTCAAACGGGACCGGATCGGCCACTTCGTTGGGAACGCCATGCATCGCCGGGGTGCCGCCGACCGAGCGGATCGCATCCGTGGCCTTGGCGAAAAACTCCGCGATGCTCATGGGTTGCAGAGGAAAAATCGTCCGCGCCCCGCCTTCCGCCTCGGCTACGAAAACATGATCGCAGAAATCGAGGCGTGCAGTCACGAGCACCCCCGAATCCGGAACCGGACCGGTCGTCAGCCCGCGCGGCGTGGTATAGAGCGTGGCGTGCCAGGAATGGTTGATCCATGGCGTATGCGCGAGACGGTATTTCCCGAGGATCTGGGTCCACAGATGAAGCGCCGAGCAAGTCTCGCGCCATTCCGTGTAGGGTATTTCCGGCCATCTATCCATGATGTAGCGATCCTAGCAGACGAGGCTCATGGTTGCGATAGGGGTCACGAGCCCAGCCCGAGCATGGCCGCGAGTTCCCTGGCTGCGGCTCCGCCCGCCCGGTTGGCTCCGATGGTGGATGCGGAAGGTCCGTATCCGACCAGATGGATGCGCGGGTCTTTTGCAACCTGGGTCGCCAATCGTCCTGTCATGACGATGCCGCCACTCTCCTCGCGCAATTGGAGGGGCGCGAGGTGATCGAGCGAACTGTGAAATCCGGTACACCACAAGATGACATCAGCATGGCTTTCCGTGCCGTCCGCCCACCGCACGCCGTGTTCGGTGATCTCGGTGAACATGGGTTTCCTCGCGAGCACGCCGCGTTCGCGCATTTCCCTGATGGCGGGCGTAACGGGAATGCCGGTCACAGACACCACCGAGGCCGCCGGCAGACCTTGCCTGACCCGTTGCTCGACAAGGGCGACGGCCGCCCGGCCATCCTCGGGTGTGAACGGGCCTTCATGGAATTCCGGTTCGCGGCGGGTGGCCCAGGTGGTCGAAGTGACGCGGGAAATCTCATTGAGCAACTGGATGGCCGAGATGCCCGCGCCGACCACGATCACATGCTGTCCCGCGAATTCCTCGGCCGTCCGATAGTCCCTGGTGTGGAGCTGCCGGCCGCGGAAGCGATCGCGGCCGGGATAGGCGGGAATATAAGGCGTTTCCCAGGTTCCTGTCGCATTGATGATGCCCCGGGCCGAAAAGATGCCCGCGTCCGTTTCCACGCGCAATCTCTCTCCCCGGTCGCAGACGACAGCGATCTTGACCGGACGATGGACGCGCAGATCGAATTTCTTTTCGTATGCCTCGTAATATTGCGGCACGGCGACAGCGGCTTGCACCTCGCCCGCCGCTCCGACGTCGATCACATCCTCGAACTTGAGGCCGGGAAGGTCGTGGACCCGGTTGGCGGTGGCCAGCGTCAGCGAGGGCCAACGATACTGCCATGCCCCGCCCGGTCGCGGCGATAGATCGAAAGTGACGAAATCCCGATCCGGCTCGAGGCCCATATTGCGCAGATGATACGCCGATGAGAGCCCTGCCTGCCCCGCGCCGATCACGACGATATCAATCTTGACGGCTATCATTGGTGTTTCGGCAATGTCCGGTAATGAAGGGGGTGTTTCGGAGGCCGCTCTCCCCTAGCATCGAATGGTTGCGGAAGCGATTCCCGGCCAGCCACGAGGTTTGGAAAGTGACAACCGGCATTCATCATGTCACCGCCATTACCGGCAACGTTCAGAAGAACGTCGATTTCTACGTCGGGTTTCTGGGCCTGCGCCTGGTCAAACAGACGGGCGGCTACGAAGACGCCGAACAGTTGCACCTGCTATATGGCGACCAATTGGGCCGCCCCGGATCGGTTATCACCTTCCTCGTCTGGCAGGACGGGGCATCCGGTGGCGTTGGCCTGGGCCAGATCAGCGAGATCGGGTTCGCCGTCCCGCCCGCCAGCATCGGCGATTGGCTGCAACGCGCCATCGCGGCGGGCGTGCCGGTCACCGGTCCGACGCGAGAACTGGGCGAGACCGTGCTCCGCCTGCGCGATCCCGACGGGATCATCGTCAAGCTGATAGGCGTCGACCTGCCGGCTGCGGCGCCTTTGCCCGATTGGTTTGCGCCCACACGTATCCGTTCGGTCACGATCCTGACCGAGGACAGTGCGGCGACTGCGGCCTTCGCGGAGCGCTTCGGTTATCGTGAGATAGTGCGGGACGCTCCCTTCACGCGCATGGCATCGGAAACCGACGTGATCGACCTGCGCCAATCGGCGGGGTTCGTGTTGGGGGCTCCCGGTACAGGCGTATTCGATCACGTAGCCTTCCGGGCACCTGACGTCGACGCCGTGCGGCGGATGCGGCTGGACCTGCGCGATCATGAGGGCGTCACCAACGTTCACGACCGCAAGTATTTCCTCTCGCTCTATGTGCGCGAGCCGGCGGGAGTGTTGTTCGAATACGCTACCGACGGTCCCGGCTTCACCGTCGACGAGGACCCGGACCATTTGGGCAAAACCCTGATGATCCCACCTCGCGACGCAGCTCGCGCACACGATCTGCGCGTCATGCTGCCCCAGTTCGCCCGGCCGGGTGAGGAGCGGATGCCGGCCCGCGACCTGCCCTTCGTTCACCGCTTCCATACTCCCGACGATCCCGACGAGTCGGTGATCGTCCTGCTGCATGGCACCGGCGGGAACGAGGCGGATTTGATGCCGTTCGCCGCGCGCCTGAATCCGCGCGCAACGCTGCTGGGCGTACGGGGCCGGTCGACCGAGGAAGGTGTCTTCCGCTGGTTCCGCCGTTTCGATGCAGTGACCTTCGATCAGGAGGACATCCGCTTCGAGGCCGCGGCTTTCGCCGCCTTCATCGAAGGTGCGGTTGCGGGCTATGGTCTCGATCCGTCCGCGATGACGTATCTGGGCTATTCAAACGGGGCGAACTTGCTTGGCGCCTTTCTCCGACTACATCCGGGCCTCGCCCGCCACGCCATCCTGCTGCGTGGGGCCGAGGTGCTGGAGAACGCGCCATCGAGCGACCTGAGCGACACGCGTGTACTGCTGCTCGCCGGCTCGCGCGACCCCTTCGCGCGCACGGCCTCGCCATTGGAGGCATCGCTGAAAGCCACCGGTGCCGATCTGGATTCCCGGATGCTCGACGTCGGCCATGAATTGTCGACCGAAGATCTGGAAGTCCTGAAGGCCTGGATGGCCGGTTGATTAAAGAGGAAGCTTAAATACCCTGCCCGGAAGGGCAAATACTTGTCAGATCGATCTCATTGTGGCAGAGGCAAATGCACTCGCCCCGGACCCGGTGAAACTCCGGGTGGCTCTTCCGACCGCCGATCCGTCGGACACTCAAATAAGCTCATCATCAGTGAATTTGGCTCGTGCCCCACGGCCCGATGATGTCTTTTATTGTGTGATTTCAATGATCTCTTCCAAGGCAATTCGCCAAAACTGGTTTTCAAATATTCGCTCCGATGTGCTCGCCGGCATCGTCGTTGCCCTGGCGCTCATCCCGGAGGCCATCGGCTTTTCGATTATCGCTGGCGTTGATCCTCGCGTCGGATTGTATGCGTCCGTCGTGATCGCCATCGTGATTTCTTTTACGGGCGGACGTCCGGCCATGATCTCGGCGGCCACTGCCGCTACAGCCGTGTTGTTCGGAACGCTCGTCCGGGAACACGGGCTTCAGTACCTGCTGGCAGCCACGATTCTCGCTGGCGTCATCCAGATCGTCGCCGGCTGGTTGCGCATCGGGTCGGTCATGCGCTTCGTGTCGCGCTCGGTCATGACCGGGTTCGTCAATGCGCTCGCCATCCTGATCTTCATGGCGCAGTTGCCCGAGCTGATCGGCGTGACTTGGGAGACTTACGTCCTGATCGCCGCCGGGCTTGCCATCATCTATCTTTTCCCGCGCCTGACGACCGCCGTGCCATCGCCTCTGGTCTGTATTGTCGTTCTGACGGGCATCGCGCTGATGCTCGGCATCGATATCCGCACTGTCGCCGATCTCGGCGAACTGCCGGACGCGCTGCCCGTGCTACTTTTTCCCGATATTCCGCTCAACCTCGAAACGCTCTGGATCATCTTGCCGACCTCGGTCGCCGTAGCGGCCGTCGGCCTGCTGGAAAGCCTGCTGACCGCCTCCATCGTCGATCAGATGACGGACACAAGCAGCGACAAGAACCGCGAGAGCATCGGCCAGGGCATTGCCAACATCGCCAGCGGGTTTTTCGGGGGTATGGCCGGCTGCGCGATGATCGGACAATCGGTAATCAACGTTCGATCGGGCGGACGCACCCGGCTTTCGACCCTGACGGCGGGATCATTCCTTTTGTTCCTGCTGATGGTTCTGGGCGATCTCGTGGGGCTGATCCCGATGCCGGCGCTGGTCGCCATCATGATCATGGTGTCGATCGGCACCTTTAGCTGGACGTCGCTCGCAGACCTTCGTCACCATCCACGGCGTTCCAGCCTCGTCATGCTGGCCACGGTGATAACCGTCGTCGGCACACACAATCTGGCGCTCGGAGTTGGCGTAGGCGTCCTTCTCTCAGGCATATTCTTCGCCTGGAAGGTCGCTCAGATCTTCCGCGTCACCTCCACGCTTTCCGAAGACGGCAAGCATCGGCGCTATCGCATCGAAGGTCAGATTTTCTTCGCCTCGGCGGAGGATTTCCTGAACGCCTTCAGCTTCGGAGAACCGCTGGAAACCGTTACGATCGACGTCAGCGACGCCCATATCTGGGATCTGACCGGCGTCAACGCCATTGACAAAGCCGTGCTCAAATTCCGCAAGGCCGGTGTCACTGTCGAAATCGTTGGGCTCAACGACGCCAGCGCAACCATCATGGACAAGTTTGCCCTGCATGACGGGCCAAACGCTATGGAAAAGGTGCTTGGCAACTGATCAATTGGCTTCCAGATACGTCTTCGGCAATGTGGACGCATTGTCTGGATTCGGAAAGAACCGTATTTTGATGCATACTTTCAGAGGCATGCCCTGCCGAGCCGACGATTGAGTTCAGCAGCATTGCCATTTTGCCAGCCAAACTGGAAATGCGTCTTATGAATCTTATTCCCCTGCGTTCTGTATTCTTCACCATTATTGCGATCCTTTTCATTTCGGCGGGCATAGCGCCGGCTAATGCACAGAATGACGAGACGTCCGAAATTGCCTCCGCCGCCCAGCCCCTGACCGTCGGCGTCTATGTGCATCCGCCTTTCGTCATGGAAACCGACGGTGAGTTTCAGGGCATGGCGATCGATTTGTGGCAGTGGCTGGCCTCGCAACTCGACCTCGAAAGCGAATATGTCGAGTTCGGCAATGTCGGCGAATTGGTCGACGCCGCGGCGTCAGGAGACGTCGATGTCGCCGTCACCAACATAACGGTCACCAGGGACCGAGCCGAGCAAATCGATTTCACCCATCCCTGGTTCGATGCCGGCCAGCGGATAATGGTCAATGAGAACGCCGGGGGCGGCTTTTCGGACCTTGTCGCCGGGCTCAGCGAATCCGGCCATCTGCGCGCATATGCCTGGATCGCCATTGTGATCGTCATCGCCACCATCCTCGTGACGCTGTTCGATCGTCGGTTCGACAAGGATTTTCCCCGCCGTTGGCGCGACGGGTTGGCCGAAGGCTTCTACACCGTCATGTCCGTCGCGACCTCGGGCAAGCCGCCGGCGCGCAAAAACCTGTTCGGATGGGCCGGTAGGTTCTGGCAGGGCCTGTGGCTGGTGTGCGGCATCGCCGTACTGGCGTATCTCACCTCATCGGTGACCAGCGTCATGACGACCTTGTCGCTGAACAACCAGATCAACACAGTGGCCGATCTCCCCGGCCGCCCCGTGGGTGTCCAACCTGGAAGCGTATCGGAGAGCTACGCGCGACAGGCCGGCCTGAACATTCGTCCCTTCGAGCACATGGACGAGGCCGCGACCGCACTGGTCGGTGGCCGGATCGACGCGATCGTCGGTGATGCGCCGGTGCTCGAATATTACGCGCATACGAACCCCCAGCAGCCCGTCACCGTCGTGGGTCCGATTTTCGCGCCGGATAAATACGCGTTCGGCCTCACGCGCGGGAGCGACATCACGCGCCAGCTTACCGTCGAACTGATCGGGGCCCACGAAAGCGGGATGATCGAGGATCTCAGGACGCGCTATTTCGGCGACGATTCAATTTGAGAAAAGCCAGTTCTTCCAACCGGCCCACATATCGCGTCGATCAAATAGTCCATTCCTCCACGGGTTCATAAAGCACGCGCTTGCCCGTCGCGTGGCGGTATCTGTTCCCCAAATACTGTGTTCCAGATCGCACACATTCCTCGCCGATGATGCACGAAGGCGTGAACGGAATTGTTTCAATGTTATGGCAGTGTTATTGACCTACATTGAAGTGAGACATGCCGTTTGCACCCACCCCACAGAGTTTGGGGCGGAATGGATTGCGATTGCGGATCGCGGTGTTGGAGCATCGAATGGACCTGCGCGTTTACGACGACGACCGGATTTCGGGCCCGGAATCCGCTGCGGTCGGCATTGGTTCGCGGGCCTATGACACGGGCATGCGAGCGCCCCGCAACGATCGCTTTCACGAAAAGAAAACCCGGCGCAGGCGCAATGGTGGGTTCGGTTTCATCGTCACCCTCATCTATTGGGGGGCCGCGCTCGCATTGCTGGCCATGTTCGCCGTCGGTGGCGCGATCGCCTATTACGGCCAGGATCTGGGCTCGTTCCAGACCTGGGAAATCCCCCAGCGCCCGCCAAACATTCAGGTTCTCGCGGCCAATGGACAGGTTCTGACCAATCGGGGCCAGACCGGCGGCGAAGCCGTGGGGCTGCATGAATTGCCCGCCTATGTCGGGCAGGCCGTCATCGCCAGCGAGGACCGGCGTTTTTATTCCCACTTCGGCGTCGATCCCCTTGGCCTTGCGTCAGTAGCGATCGAAACGCTGCAGTCCGGGCGCGTGACGCGCGGCGCATCGACCATCACCCAGCAGGTCGCCAAGAACCTGTTCCTCACCCCCGAGCAGTCGATCGAACGCAAGGTGCAGGAAGCGCTGCTGGCCCTATGGCTCGAACGCAACTACACCAAGGACCAGATTCTCGAACTCTATCTCAACCGGGTCCACTTCGGATCGGGCGCAACCGGAATCGAGGCCGCCGCGCAGACCTATTTCGGCATTTCCGCGCGCAATCTCTCGCTCGGCCAGGCCGCGATGCTCGCCGGCATCCTGCCAGCACCGAGCACCTACAATCCGCGCAACCACCCCGAGCGCGCCATCGAGCGGCAAAAACTGGCCTTGGCCAACATGGTTCGCGCCGGCTTCATCACCCAGACCCAGGCGGATGCGTCGGTGGCCGATATCGACGCCTCGATCGTCACCAGCGGCCGGATGGGCGCAGAGCACTATGTGGCCGATTGGGTCGAAACGCTGATGACCGCATATCTGGGCGAAGTCGGCCGCGACGTGGTGGTAACGACCACGCTTGACGCAAATCTCCAAGCCCATGCCGAGCGCGTCTTGCGCAATGCGGTGGCCAATGAAGGCGCCGGCGCCGGCTTCTCGCAGGCGGCGCTGGTCATCATGGATGTCGATGGCCATGTGCGGGCAATGGTGGGTGGAACCGATTATGCGCGCAGCTCATACAACCGCGCCGTCACTGCCCGCCGCCAGCCCGGATCGGCCTTCAAGCCCTTCGTGTTCCTCACTGCCCTGCAACAGGGCTATACGCCCGATACGCTGGTTGTCGATGGCCCGTTCGAGCACAATGGCTGGTCGCCCCGCAACTCTTCAGGCAAATTCGTCGGCCCGGTTTTGCTGCGCGATGCGCTGACCTATTCGCTCAACACCATCCCCGCCTTGCTCGCCATCGAACTCGGCCCGGACGCGGTGGTCGAGACCGCCTATCGCATGGGCATTTCCTCGCATTTGCAGGCGGTTCCGTCCATTTCACTGGGCTCGGAAGAAGTCTCGTTGCTCGAACTGACCGGCGCCTATGCCCCCTTCGCCAATGGCGGCTATGGGGTCATTCCCGATGTCATTTCCCAGATCGCGACTGTGGATGGCGAAGTGCTCTACCGCTCGTCGCAGGCCGGTCCGGGACGCATCCTCACCGACGAGCAGGTGGGCATGATGAACGACATGCTGCGCTCCAGCGTGGAGGTCGGAACCAGCCGGCAGGCCCATTTCGGCGATTGGCCGATGGGTGGCAAGACCGGCACTTCCCAGCGCAACCGGGACGCGTTGTTCGTCGGCTATACGGCGCGATATGTGGGCGGCGTCTGGCTGGGCAATGACGACGACTCCCCAACGCGCGCGTTCGGTGGACAGATCCCCGCCCGCATCTGGCGCGACATCATGGTCGAGGCCCACGCAGGCCAGCCGGTGACCGATTTGCCGGGCCGTTACGTGCGATTGCACGACCGGATGGAAAGTTTCGCGCCGGCGACGGTGCCCTGATCGGCACCGTCCCTTGCCCGCTCGCCTTCCCGACACGTTGGTTACCCGCTCCATGACCGCTCTATCAGACAACATCGCCATCGATGGCTCGCGCAAGGCGCGGGAAACCGTCACACGTTCGCGCCTGCGGATCGCGCTCGCCGTCATCGTGCTCGTGTTCGGGGTCATGGTGGTGCGTCTGGTCGCTCTCGGCATGACGCCCCACATCGACACCGTGGATGCGCAGACGCGCACGGCCCTGCTCGCGTCGCGTCCGGTGCTGCTCGATCGCAACGGGCTCGAACTTGCCTTCGATATCCAGGTGCCTTCGCTCTATGCCGAGCCTCGCCGCATCATCGATGTGCCCGAAGCAGCCGAAGCCATTCTTTCGGTCCTCCCCGGCCTCAACCGGGTGTGGCTTGAAAATCGGCTCGACGGCGACGAGGGTTTCGTCTGGATCAGGCGTGAACTCACGCCGCGCCAGCGCGACCAGATCATGCGCCTGGGCATTCCGGGCCTGGGGTTTCTCGAGGAAACCCAGCGCTTCTATCCGGGCGGGCCGACGGCTTCGCATGTGCTGGGCACCGTCAATATCGACAATGCCGGCATCGCCGGGATCGAGCACTATCTCGACCGCGATCTGGAACTCGCACTTCTCCAGGAGCTGGGGCTGGCGCGCGGGCAGGACCTCGCCCCCGTCCACCTCTCCCTCGACCTGCGCGTCCAGCACATCCTTCATGACGAGTTGACGCTGGCGCTCGAACGCTACAAGGCCAAGGCCGCCGCGGGCGCCATCATGGACGTGACCAATGGCGAGATCGTCGCGCTTGTGTCCCTGCCCGATTTCAATCCGAACCAACCGGCCAGCATGCTCGAGGACGGACGCTTCAACCGGATCACGGCGGCCAAGTTCGAGGTCGCCTCGATCTTCAAGACGGTGACCATCGCCGGCGCTCTCGACTCCGGCGCGGTCAGCCTGGACGATGAGGTCGACGCCAGCACCGGCGTGCGCTTCGGCCGCTACACGATCTCGGATTATTACGGCCAGAACCGCATTCTGACGGTGCCGGAGGTCTTCCGCTATTCTTCCAACATCGGCACGATCCGCATCATGGAGGCCATGGGCAAGGAGCAATTTCGCGCCTTTCTCACCCGCATGGGGTTCGATGACAGACCACGGATCGAGCTTCCCGAAATGACCAGTTCGTCCATTCCGAACAGCTTTTCGGACGTCGTGGCCGCCACTGCATCTTACGGACACGGATTGAGCGTCACTCCGCTGCAGATGCTGATGGCACAGAGTGCCATGGTCAACGGAGGGCATCTCCTCCAGCCTACGCTGCTCAGGCAGGATACAGCCGACATGGGCGAAGCCGCACACGTCCTGAGCGCCCAGACGAGCGATCAGATCCGCTATCTCCTGCGTCTCAATGCGTTGGAAGGCTCGGCTCGCCGCGCCAATGTCCTTGCGCCGGGTTACCGGCTGGGCGCCAAGACGGGAACCGCCGAAAAAGTCGTCAATGGCCGCTACACCGGCGAGAGCGTTACAACCTTCTTTGCGACCAGTTTCCCCATGGATGCGCCCCGATACACGATGATCGTCATGGTCGACGAGCCCGAACCCGAAGGTCCGGGAACCGGGCGAACCGCCGCCTGGAACGCAGGCGATACGACCGGACGGATCATCGCCCGCGCCGGCGCCCTCCTGGGCGTGGTCCCGGAAATCGTCATTGCCGAATAGCCGTGGCAGGCAGGGCCGGCGTGGCCCTGCCCGACTTTGAGATCAGATAGCCGCCAGAGCCTGATCGACGTCGGCGATGATGTCTTCGATGTCCTCGATACCCACAGACAGGCGCACGAGGTCTTCCGACACGCCCGCCTCAGCGAGTTCCTCGGGGCTGAGCTGGCGGTGGGTGGTCGTTGCCGGGTGGCAAGCCAGCGTCTTGGCGTCGCCGATATTGACCAGCCGATAGATCATCTTCAATCCGTCGATGAACTTGCCGCCTGCCTCGCGGCCACCCTCGACGCCGAAGCTGACGATGCCGGAGGCCTTGCCCTTGTAGAGCCGATCGCAGATCGCTTTGTACGGGCTGCTATCGAGCGCGGCGTAGTTGACCCAGGTCACCTTGGGATGCTTTTCGAGATATTGGGCCAGGGCGAGGGCGTTTTCGCAATGGCGCTGCATGCGCAGGCCGAGCGTTTCCAGCCCCATAAGGATCAGGAAGGCGTTCTGGGGCGCAAGCGCCGCGCCGGTGTTGCGCAGCGGCGCCACCCGCGCCCGCCCGATATAGGCCGCAGCGCCCAGCGCCTCGGTATAAACGACGCCGTGATAGGACGGATCGGGCTCGTTGAGGATCTTGAACCGGTCCTTGTTGGCGGCCCAATCAAACTTACCGGAATCGATGATGACGCCGCCGATCGAATTGCCGTGGCCGCCGATATATTTGGTCAGCGCGTGCACGACGATATCGGCGCCCAGATCGAACGGGCGGCAAAGATAGGGCGTGGCGACGGTGTTATCGACAATGAGCGGCACGCCATGACGGTGGGCGATCTCGGCGAGCTTTTCGATATCGACCATGTTGCCGGCCGGGTTGCCGATCGATTCACAGAACACCGCCTTGGTGTTCTCGTCGATCAGGCGCTCGAAGCCCTCGAAATCGTCGCCCTTGGCCATGCGCACCTCGATGCCCTGGCGGGGCAGAGCGTGCATGAACAGATTGTAGGTGCCGCCATAAAGCTGGCTGACCGAGACGATGTTGTCGCCGACACCCGCTATGGTCTGGATGGCATAGGTGATCGCCGCCATGCCGGACGCTACGGCCAGCGCCCCGATCCCGCCTTCCATCGCCGCCATGCGCTGTTCAAGCACCGCATTGGTCGGGTTCATGATGCGGGTATAGATATTGCCCTCGACCTTGAGATCGAACAGATCGGCGCCATGCTGGGTGTTGTCGAACGTATAGGACGTCGTCTGGTAGATGGGCACTGCCGCTGACTTGGTGGTGGGCTCGGGCGTATAACCGTGATGCAGGGCGATGGTATCGAGCTTCATGGGAACTCCTCCGGAAAACTGGATCGGACCTTATTTCATTTCCCCGGTCCGTTGGGGCGCCGAAATGGGAACGGTTTCCCCAATATCGCACGGGGCAAGCCATATTCTTTCCCAAACCGGAAAGACAATGCCCCTGCGGTTTCCTCGAACCGCAGGGGCATTTGCGGAAGTGGCTTAGACGACGCCCAGCGCCATCATCGCATCGGCAACGCGCACGAAGCCGGCGATATTGGCGCCAGCGACGTAATTGCCCGGCAAGCCGTATTCCTCTGCGGTTCCGGCGCAGCGGTCATGGATATCGGTCATGATTTCCGCAAGGCGTTCCTCGGTCTGTTCGAACGACCAGGAATCGCGCGACGCGTTCTGCTGCATCTCGAGCGCGCTGGTCGTAACGCCGCCGGCATTGGTGGCCTTGCCGGGCCCGAACAGGACGTTGCCCTGCTCGAACAAGCGAACGGCTTCCGGCGTACAGGGCATGTTCGCCCCCTCGCCCACCGCCACGACGCCATTCTTGATCAACGCCCGCGCGTCACGTCCGGTCAATTCGTTCTGTGTCGCCGCGGGAATGGCGATGTCGCAGGGGACGTCCCAGATCGCACCCTTCTCGCTGAAATGCGCGCCATTGCCCTTGAGTTCGGCGTATTTGGCGATCCGTCCGCGCCGGTTTTCCTTGATCTCCTTGACCAGATCGAGATCGATCCCGCCCTCGTCGACCACATAGCCGCCCGAATCCGAGCAGGCCACGACCTTGCCGCCCAGTTCCTGGACCTTTTCGATCGTGTAGATCGCCACATTACCCGAACCGGACACGACCACACGGCGTCCGTCGAAATCCTGGCCCCGGGTCTTGAGCATTTCGGAAATGAAATAGACGGCGCCATAGCCGGTGGCTTCCTTGCGCACGCGCGAGCCGCCCCAGGCCAGGCCCTTGCCGGTCAAAACGCCGGATTCATAGCGATTGGTCATGCGCTTGTACTGGCCGAACATATAGCCGATCTCGCGCTGGCCGACGCCGATATCACCGGCGGGAACGTCGGTATATTCGCCGATGTGGCGGCTGAGCTCGACCATATAGGACTGGCAGAAGCGCATGATCTCCATTTCCGATCGCCCCTTGGGGTCGAAATCGGAGCCGCCCTTGCCGCCGCCGATGGGCATGCCGGTCAACGCATTCTTGAAGGTCTGCTCGAAGCCGAGAAATTTCACGATGCCCAGATTGACGCTGGGGTGGAACCGCAGGCCGCCCTTATAGGGACCGAGCGCGGAATTGAACTGCACGCGGAAGCCGCGATTGATCTGCACATGGCCTTCGTCGTCGATCCACGGCACGCGGAAGATGATCTGACGCTCGGGCTCGCATAGCCGCTCGATAAGCCCGGCCTCGGCATAACGCGGGTGCTTTGCAATCACCCGTCCGAGGCTGTCCAGCACCTCCTGCACGGCCTGGTGGAATTCGGCCTCGCCGGGGTTACGCCGGAGAACCTCGGCATAGACCGGGCCGAGGATATCGTCTGTTGCACTCATATTTGCATCTGCTTTCTCTTGTGTGTTGAAGGGTGGCGACGCCGTTACGCAGCCGAAGGACCGGGATCGTCGTCGGAGGGATAGGTCGGGCGCTGGAGCGGAGCGGTCTGGGTGCTGCTGTCCCGGCTCGACACGAGGCGCAGGCCCTGCCCCCTGCCCCGGTTTTTTCTCTCCGCCTCGGGCTGGGAGAGCACCTGGATGATCGCCAGGGTTTCGGTTCCCTCTTCGAGCTCGACCTCGAGATAATTGCCCTCGGCCAGCCCCAGCATCGCCACCCCGCGCAGGCTCGCGATGGACAAATGATCCTGTCCGGGAACGTATTGATCGACAGTGACGAGGGTGCCCTCCTGGGCCGGCTGCTCATCTATCCGGAAGGCGACGCGCGTGCCCAGGGTCACGATATTGGCCGGCAGATCGTCGGCGAAAACGATCTGGGCAAGTTGAAGCTTGCGCCTGATGGCTCCGGTCAGCATCTCGCTGCCCTCGATGCCGCGATCGGCCATCGTTTCGAGAATGCCCAGGTCGCGTGGCGTGATCTTGGGAAGGTAATCGGTGCTCATTGCGGTGTCCTTATGCGGTGAAACAAGAGTGAACACACGGCCGGATCGGCGGACATTCGTCTCGCCAACCCGGCCGTCATCGCAAAACTTGCGCACTCCGCGCGCTCGGCTATCCGCCGACTGCCTGAGGATCACCATGGTTCAGTCGCCCGCGGTGACCTTTTCGACGGTGAGCGAGAGCTGCCGCCCGTCGCGCGCCGTCCAGGGAATCGACTGACCTTCCGAAAGCCCGATCAGCGCCGCGCCGATCGGGGTCAGGACCGAGACCCTGCCCTCCGAAATATCGGCTTCGCCCGGATAGACGAGCTGATAGGTCCGGTTGAAACCATCAGTCGTCGTGAACGAGACCTTCGATCCCATCCTCACGACGTTTTCGGGCAGCTTGTTCTGGGCCACGACACGGGCCCGTTCGAGCTCGACGATCAATTGCTCGGCCACCTGAACGGACGGTCCCGATAAGCCGTCCGCCATGGTCAAAAGGCGGCCATGGTCTTCAACACCGATAACCAGCGTCGGCATACGTGAGGTTTTTTTTGCAGCTTGTGACATTGTTGCGCACGATCCTGTCCGACAGGCAGTCGGACCCAAAACAGGGGAAATGGTAATGCGCCGCTGACGCTATGGATCGTGGGAAAAAGGATCGAAAGCGCGCCCCGAAGCTCGGGAGGCGCGTACGGCCGAGCTTCGGGCTACAGTCCTGTTACAGGCTGTCCTTTAAGCATTCGCAGCAATGTCAAAAGCGCTCGGATCGACATGGCTCGAAGCTAGCCCCTTCCCCGCGGAAGTCAAGAGAACGCTTCGTCGCGCCCCCGCGAGCGGCTTGAGACACCATGGGCAACGGACCGACGCGCGCGGCACGCGGTCACGGCAAAAACGACATACGAACGGATTTTGGAAAAATCGCACACCACCCTCCAACAAGGACGAAACAAGACGTTATGGACTTGTTCCCGAGGCGGCGTACCGGTTCAGCCCGGCACGAATTCCCCGCCCCGGGAGGCAGGGAGTGCGCCAATGGGCGCTCTCTGGCAGGCGATTTCAATCGAAGTTTTCAGCATAATTTATACATAGACACTCAAAATTCTTTTTCAAGTTGCTTCGCAGCCCACGAGCAATACCAACTATAGCCGGTTGACTTGAATAATTTATGATATACCCTAAATCCACCATGACTGAGATTTTTTCTTCGTATTCGCTTCGCTTCACGAGTCGCGATCGGGATGCGTAGCCCGAAGGTGTCGGAATAGTCCACACCTTCGGGGAACTTTCCGAAACAATCCTGTTTTTCTTGATCCGGCGTCCCGAACGCCGGGTGGAGGTTCGTCATGGCATTGACCAATCCGGTATTCGAAGCCGATTTCACCATCGATAAGGTATCGAACTCACGCAAGGCGGCTTTGGGCGCTCTTGCCCGGCGCATCTGCGCGCTTCGCCCCGACATATCGGTCGAAGATATCTATGGGTGTTTCCTGGCCCGCGAGCGGCTGGGCTCGACGGCGATCGGCGCGGGCGCTGCAGCGCCCCACACAATCCACGAACAGGCCGGCGCGCCCCTTATCCAGGTCACGCGACTGGCCTCGCCGGTGGATTTCGACGCTGCCGATGACGAGGCGGTCGACCTGCTTTTATGCGTCATCGGCAATCGTCACGATCTGAAGTGGCTGCATCTCGCCCTTCCGCGCATCGCCAAACTGGCCAATACACCCGATCTCGCCAAACGCCTGCGTTCTGCCCGATGCATCGCCGATGCCGAGGAGCTACTGGCACAGGCCGGCATCTACACCGACCGCACAGCGCCCAGAAAGGCCGCATGATGCGGTACGTTTTCCCGCCCATCTGGAGGCGTTCTCAAACAGGAGGCTTGCCTGGCCGGCGCTGCTAGCCGGCCAGGAGCAATGAAATTCAGCCCGTTCTTACGGGTTTCTCCTGTCATTTAACGAGATGGAGTTTTTCCATGGCCAAACGCAAGGGCGACCAACAGCGCAAGCAACCCAAGAAAAAGCAAAAGAAGAGTCTGGCGGCGGAATCCGTCAGCGGGCTTTTCTCGGGAGCGACGGGTCCCGAAGCCGCAAAGCGAAAAGGCAAATAAGCCTGACGGGCAGAGCATGGCTCTGCCCGTTTCCGGTCACATCGCTGTCATGCGCCGGTGGGATAGACCGGCCTTGCCCGGTGTGACATGACCAAAAGCACAACGCCCGAAAAGCTCCGTATCGCCTGCGAAGAATTGCTCAAGGCCGCCAGCCGTCCCGAAGAGGTGACCGTGCGCGGCATTGCCGAGCGCGCGGGCACCAATATCGGCGCCGTCAATTATCATTTCGGCAATGTCGACCACCTGATCGTCACCGTAGCCGAACGGGTCTATCGCCGTCTCAATGCCGAACGGCTGGCGCTTCTCCACGCCGCCCTGCAACGCTCCCATCCCGCCCCTGCCCGCGTCGAGGATTTGATCGAGGCGCTTGTCGGCCCATCGATCCGCTGGAGTCTCGATCCCAATTCCAGCTATGGCGTGTTGCGGCACATGACCACGCTGGCCCAATCGAGCGGCCACCCGGAAGTCTTCAAGCCGATGATCGAGGATATCGACCACCATCGGCTGTTCATCCCTCATTTCCGCAAGATCGCGCCCTGGCTCGGCGATGTCGAAATCGGCTTCCGCATGTCCTGCCTGCTGGGGGTGCGCTCGCAGATGACGCGCAGCCGGGAGCGCACCGAGGAACTCACCGGCCACGGGCTCGATCTTGCCGATCCCGAAGTGGTCATCGCCCAGGTCGTCGCCGCCACCGCGCCCATGTTCACCGCCCCTTCGGCCCGCCATTCAAACGCTGTTCCAAACTCGTCACGCCAGTGAAACCGGACAGGGATAGGTCGTCTCCAGCAACAAGGAGCACGACGCATGGGCGAAACCATTTTCATCCACATTACGGACCTGCATGTCGGCAACCCGGCGATCGTCGACGACCATCTGTTCAGCGACACCTCCACCACGCTGACCCGCGTGCTCGAGATGATCGGCACAATGGATCAGGCGCCCAAATTCATCATCGCCAGCGGCGACCTCACCAATCGCGGCGACGCCGACAGCTACCGCCAGCTTAAATCGATCATGGAGGCCACCGATCTCCCGGTGATCTACGCGCTGGGCAATCACGATACCCGCCCCGGCTTTTACGAGGGCATGCTGGGCCGCACGACCGACCTCGAAGCGCCGTATGACCACGATCAGGTCATCGAAGGCGTCCATATCATCACGCTCGATACCACCACTCCCGGCCAGATCGGCGGCAGTCTGACCCCCGAGCAGTTCGATTGGCTGGCCCGCACGCTCGACACCAACTCCGAGCTACCCAAGCTGATCGTCGCCCACCACGCCCCCGCCCTCGGCGACACCGCTCCGTGGGACCATTGGCGCACCATCGAATTCGGCCAGTCCCAGCAGCTCGCCCAGCTTCTCAAGGGCCGGAACATCCTCGCCATCCTCTCGGGCCATATCCACCACGACCGGTTCTCGGTCTGGCATGGCATCCCGGTGATCGTCGGCATGGGCCAGCACGCGGCCACCGACATCCTCACCCAGGATGTCCTGCGCATGGTCGATGGCGGGTCGTTCGGCATCGGCACCGTCCGCTCGTCCGGCCTCACCATGGCTCTGGTGCCCCTGCCCCAGACCCGCACCGAACTCAACCGCTACGACCTTTCGGCCCTGCGCGCCAAGCAGGAAGCCGCGTTGGCCGAAGCGGCGAACTAACCCTCTCCACCACAAGGAAATCTCGCGATGCTGAAGCGCACCATCCTTACGCTCATGGCCGCCGCCGGCCTGGGCGCCACGGCCCTCGCCGGCCCGGCCTTGGCCCAGATGGCCGATGCCATCACCGAGCCGGTCACCATCACTTTCTACAATTACAACCTGGCCACCGCCAGCAACGGGGCCGATGCCACTCGCGAGCTGATCGCCCGGTTCGAGGAAGAAAACCCGCTGGTCACCGTCGAAACCGTGGCCGTTCCTTCCAATGAAATCATCACCCGCATCCAGGCCGACATGGCCGCCGGCCGCCAGCCCGACGTCGCCCAGCTCGTCTTCCGCGATCTCATCTATCTCTCGACCGATCTGGGCGCCAACGCGCTCGAAGACATGGCTGGCGAAGAAGCCTATGCCGAACTCACCGAAGGCATGATCCCGCAGGGTCTGGAACTGGGCAGGGTCGACGGCAAGACCTATGGGCTGGCCTACACCTTCTCCACCCCGATCCTTTATTACAACGCCGATCTGTTCCGCGAAGCGGGCCTCGATCCCGACAATCCACCCCAGACCTGGGAAGAGGTCAAGGCAGCCGGCGAAGCCATCGTCGCCAACACCGATGCCGAAGGCTTTTTCCCCGGCGCCTATGGCCCGGCAGACGGCACCTTCGTCTATCAGGCGATCCTCATGTCCAATGGCGGCAACGTCCGCGACGGCAACACGCTGACCTTCGCCAACGAAGAAGGCACCCAGGCCGTGCAGATGCTGCGCGACATGGTCGACAGCGGCGCCCATGCCCGCCTCGATCCCGCCAACCCCAGCGAGGCCATGGCAGCGGGACAGCTCGGCATGTTCCTTTACACCAGCGCCCTCCAGAACAGCCTTTCGGCTTCCGCCGAGGGCAATTGGGAGCTGCGCGTGGCGGCCATGCCCGCCTTTGGCGACAAGCCCACCGCACCCACCAATTCGGGCAGCGCGCTGTTCAACTTCTCGCAGGACCCCGTCAAGCAGCGGGCATCCTATGAGCTGATGAAGTTCCTCACCTCCGACTATGGCTATACGATCATCACCAGCAAGATCGGCTATCTGCCGCTTCGCCTCAATATCGTTGACGATCCGGAATTCCTCGGCCCCTGGACTGCTGAAAATCCGCTGATCCGCCCCAATCTCGAACAGCTTGAACGCCTGACCCCCAATGTCGCCTTCCCCGGCCAGAACTACCGTCAGGCCGAGTCGATGATGAAGGACGCCGTGACCGAAGCCGTGCTCGGCAATGGTAATGTCGCCGAGGTTCTGACCTCCGCCCAGGATATCGCGCAGACCCTGATGCCCTGATGGGCAACCCGACGCGGGGGAGCTTCCCCCGCGTCCCCCTTTCTTTCCCCACCAGATTGGAGACGACCATGTCCCTGGCGGCCTCGCGCCACTGGGCCCTTCCCGGTACGCACAATATTCGCGACCTCGGCGGCTATGCCCGCGCCAATGGCGGGATGACGCAATGGCGTCGCATCCTACGCGGCGAGGCGCTGCATCATCTCAGCCCCGAAAGCATTTCCGAGCTCGTGGCCAACGGTCTGGCACTGGTGCTCGATCTGCGCGGCCCCCATGAAACCGGCCTCGCGCGCCACCCCTTCTCGACTCATGAGCAGGTGGCCTACCGCAACATTGCGCTTTTCGATGCCCTGCCCCGGATCACTTTGACCGAGACGCCGTTCGACATGGCGCAGCGCTATTGCAACGCGCTGGACAAATGCGGTCCGCAACTGGCCGAGGCCCTACGCGTCATCGCCACCGCCCCGCACGGCATCGTTCTGTTCCATTGCACCGCCGGCAAGGATCGTACCGGCATCGTCGCCGCATTGGTGCTGCTGGCCTGCCGCGTCGCCCCCGCCGATGTCGTCGCCGATTATGCCCTCACCGCCTCGGCGCACGAACTCATCGATCAATTGCGCGAGCGTGCCCTGGCCGCCGGCGGCCACCCCGAGCATATCGAGCGCGTGCTGGCCAGCGACGCCGACACCATGCAGGCGATGATCGATCACCTCGAGAGTGCCCACGGCGGCATCGATGCCTATCTCCCGGCCATCGGGCTTGCCCCAGCCGAAATCATAGCGTTGGTCGATCGGCTCTGCCTCTGAGAGCGTCAGTGGGCGATCGCAACCACCTTGTCGAGCGACGCCCGGCTCACCGGCTTGTGGATCACCGCGGCCTCCTCGAACTTTCCTTCCAGGCCGGCACGTCCGTAGCCGGTGACGAAGGCAAAGGGAATGCCGCGTTTTTCCAGGGCCTGGGCGATGGGAAAGCTCTTCTGGTCGCCCAGGTTCACGTCGAGAAAGGCAAAGCTGAACTCCCGGTCGTTCACCAGGGCCAGACTCGCATCGACGTTGGAGGCCGTGTAAATTGAGTGAAACCCCAATTGCTGCAATTCATCCTGAAGTGACCAGAGAACCAGGAATTCGTCGTCGATAATTAGGATTGGCGCGTCGGCTGGAAGGTAGTGTGTATTCATCTCATCATGCCGCAATATCGGGCGGTTCGGCGAGACGGAAGCGGGCGTTGAAACGCAGGCCATCGGGCGCGTAGTCGAGCACCACGCGCGCGTCCAATTCGTGCCGGAGCGCATTCTGGATCATATGGGTTCCAAAGCCGACCCGCGTCGGCGTTGCGACGGTCGGGCCGCCTTTCTCCTCCCATCGCAGTTCGGCCTCGTTCTCCCCCACATCCCAGCAAACCGTGACATGTCCTCCCGGCCGCGACAGCGCGCCGTATTTGGCGGCGTTGGTGGCAAGCTCGTGGATGGCCATGGCCAGGGCGTTGGTCTGGCGAAGCGTCAGCTTCAAATCCGGCCCGTGGCTGATTTCGATCCGGGCCGGATCGCCGCCGAACGGGTCGAGCACCGCTTCGAGCATGCTCAGGAGCGGCGCCCCGCTCCAGCCGTTTCTCGTCAGGAGATCCTGGCTGACGACCATTGCCCCGATCCGCTGACGGAACAGCGCCAGATGCTCAGCCGAATTGGCGAGCGAGCCGAACGTTTGCGCCGCCGTTGCCAGCACCGTCGCCAGCAGGTTCTTGGTGCGGTGGTTGAGTTCGTTGACGAGGATTTCCTGCAATTCCTCATTGCGCTTCCGCTCGCTGACATCGCGGGCGATCTTGGAAGCCCCCACGATCGTGCCGCTGCGGTTGCGTAAGGGCGAAACGGTGATCGAGACATCGATCCTCTCGCCCGTTTTGGTCAGGCGCACCGTATCGAAATGCTCGATCTGTTCCCCGCGCCGGATCTTGCCGATAATCTCGGCTTCCTCGCCCTGCAGTTCTGGAGGAATGATCGTGGTGATCGGACGACCGACGATCTCCTGGGCCGTGTAGCCGAAGATGCGTTCGGCGGCCGCGTTCCAGGAATTTATAATGCCGTTGAGATCCTTACTGATGATCGCGTCGTTGGACGAGGCGACGATGGCGGCGAGCCGCGCAAGTTCAATCTCTGTTTCCATGTGAGGGTCCGTGGCAAAGACCATCATATTCTACCCCTTGATCATACGCTGGGTGCCCACCCCTCCATGTACGAATGCGCGTGCCTTTTCATTCGACGCAACGCGGCCTGACTTCATTGGTTCCTATAGATAGCTGTTCTTGATCAAATAATTGGCATTGACAGACAATCCAAGGGATTGGCCGCCCGTTCCGATTCGCCAACGTCAGGGAAGCGTGTTACCAATATCGGGCTGGACGGGGGCCCAGCGCCGTGGCGGCAAACAGACGAGGCCAGCATGACGATCCTCATTCTGGAGGACGAAGCCCTCATCGCGCTTGATCTGCAATACGCCCTCGAGGCCGCCGGTCATCAGGTCGCGGCCATCGCTTCCAACCGTGCTGCCTATGCGTGGCTGGGCGACAACATCCCCAAGGCCGCGATCATCGATCTCAAGCTGCGCGACGGCGACAGCACCGCCCTGGCCGACCGGCTGGCCAGCTCTCATGTGCCGCTGGTGATCTACACGGGTCACGACGTCCGAAACATCGATCTGGCGCGATCGCTCCGTCAGGTGCCGATCCTCAAAAAACCCACCGATCAGAATGGCGTCGTCGCCACGCTCCAGGCGCAACTCACGGCTTTTTCCTGACCGGCGTTCAATTGATCGAGATCAATTGCAACGTTGAGGCCTATGCTATCGTTGTCGTCCGAAGATGGAGAGAGCGCAATGTACAAGCATATCCTGATTGCAACAGACGGTTCCGAACTCTCGACCAAAGGGCTCGATCAGGGCCTCGAACTCGCCAAACAGCTCGGCGCCAAGGCGACAATCGTCACGGTCACCGATGTGTGGGCTTCCGGCGCGCTGGCGGCCGCCGGCCCGGCTACGATCGCCGAATATGAGGAATCCATGCGCGAGGCGGTCCAGGATATCCTCTCCGAAGCGGCGCGGTTCGCCACCGACAGCGGCGTGCCTCACGATACGGTCCACATCCCCAACCGCTACGCCGCCGACGCCATCGTCGAAACCGCGCAGGATATCGGCGCCGATCTCATCGTCATGGCCTCACACGGCCGGCGCGGGTTCAGAAAGATGCTGTTGGGCAGCCAGACCACCGAGGTCCTGACCACCAGCACCGTGCCCGTCCTGGTCGTGCGCTAACATCATACCGGCGCATACGCCACCCAGCCCCTGAAGCTGAGCCCGGCGTAGAACAGCCCGACATCGGTAAATCCCGCTTCGCGCAGCAGGGCTTCATCGTCCTGCGGCGCCAGGATCGATAGCCTGGTGCCGATGGCCTGACGGGCTTTTTCCACCTGAAGCGGGTCCTGCACCTCCGGCGCACCATAAGCGACGTGACGGCTTATCCATGTCGAGCGTTCGGGCTCGGTCTGCACAAAGCTGATATGGGCGACGACGAAAGGCGCGCCGGGCTTGAGCCGACGCCTGATTTCATTCAGCGTATCAAGACGTTGCTCGCGCGGAACGAAGTGAAGCGTGAGCAGGCAGGTCGCGGCATCGAACGGGCCTTCCGGCGCGCTTTCGATATAGCCCTCATAGAGCCGCATACGCCCGGAAAAATCTCCGACCGTCTGCCGGGCCAGTTCGATCATGTCCGCCGATGGGTCGATGCCATCGAACGTCCAGCCCGATTGCGCCTCGGCAAAGGCCTTGAGCTCCAGCCCACCTCCGGCGCCCAGCACCAGCACCCGGCCATCGGCAGGCACGCGCTCGGCCATCAGCAGCACCGCCATGCGGTGAAGGTCGGCGAACCCCGGCACCTGACGGGCCGGCCTTTGGGCATAACCCCTCGCTGCCTTACCTTCGAAAAACGCCGAACTCATGCTGGAAGCCCCGGTTTTGATTAGTATGTAACCACATATGTTACATCAAAACCGGCCCGTCAAGCGAGCCTGCCTCCGTCAACGATCAGCGGTTAGCGTCCGGCTCCGCCTCGATGCGCGGGTGCTCCAGCCGGTCCCCGGCGTCGATCCCCAGCTCGGCCGCGCGTCCGCCGGGGATTTCCAGCACGAAGCGGACCGGCTCGCCCGAGGGGATCGAGGTGCGATCCATCGGCACCGCCTCGGGGTGCACCCGGGCGATGGTGCCGTCGGATTTGATGAAGATCATGTCGAGCGGGATCAGCGTATTCTGCATCCAGAACGCCACGGGCCGTTCGTCGAAGAAATCGAACAGCATGCCCGCGTCCGGGGCCAGTTCCTCACGGAACATCAGTCCCCGCGCGCGCTCGGCGTCGTCATCGGCGATTTCGATGGTAAAGCTGTGGCTTTCATCGCCCGAATGGATCACCGCGATGGTTTCATCTCCATCCTGCGCCCATGCGGGCGTCGCGAACGCCGCCACGGCGATCACCAGCGAAAGCACCAAGCGCGGAGAATTCATGGCAGGCCTCAATGCGAAGACGGAGCGTCGCCCCACCCATCCGGGCGGATTTCGGCAACCATAAGGCCCTTGGGTCCATCGCCATAGCGCGCCAGAACGAACTGGCCGGGCCGCAATTCGGTCAGCCCGAAGCGCCGCAGCGTTTCCATGTGAATGAAGATATCGGGATGCCCTTCCCCTTCGGAGAGGAAACCGAACCCGCGCACCCGGTTGAACCATTTCACCTCGAGCCGCACCAGCTTGGAGGTGGGCTCCACCTGCACATGCGTGCGCGCCGCCGGCATCTGGGCCGGGTGCCGAGCCGTCGACTCATCCATCGAAATGATGCGGAAGGCCTGCAATCCGCCGGGCCGGTTGAGCGCTTCGACCACGATGCGCGCGCCCTCATAGGCCGTCTGATATCCGTCGCGGCGCAGGCAGGTCACATGCAGCAGCACATCCGCGCCGCCGCCATCGGGCACGATAAATCCGAAGCCCTTGCCCGCATCGAACCATTTGATGGTCCCCGCTAGCTCGATAACGTCGAAATCGCTGCCCGTATTCTGAAAGTTTCCGTCCGTCTCCTGGCCGTGCGCGTCTTGCCGCGTCTCGTTTCCAGTGTCTTGTCCGGTGCCGGAAGTGTATTTCGCCCCCATGCTCAACGCCTTTTCCACACACGGCCCGCAATGCGCGGGTACTCTTTTACAAATCAAGGGCAGTGTGGCCGATTCAAAACGAAAAGTTAAGAACCATTCATAATTTTATTACGGGCTTTTAACCTTATGGCGTCCGGCGCGCGCCTTGGCCTCATCTCCATTCTTTTGTAGCCTCCCCGCTCCGGCACGATTGCCGGGCCGAAACACCCAAGCTGGAGCCTTGCCTTGAAATATCTTCACACAATGGTCCGCGTCACCTCGATCGAGGACAGCCTGCGCTTTTATCGCGACGGCCTGGGCCTGGTCGAATCGCATCGCTCGGAAAACGAAAAGGGACGCTATACGCTCGTCTTCCTCAACGCTCCGGGCCAGGAAGACGCCAAGGTCGAGCTCACCTACAACTGGGACCCCGAGGATTATACGGGCGGCCGCAATTTCGGCCATCTGGCCTATCGGGTCGACGATATCTACGCCCTTTGCCAGCACCTTTCGGACATGGGCTACACCATCAACCGCCCCCCGCGCGACGGGCACATGGCCTTCGTCAAATCCCCGGACGGAATTTCGGTGGAGCTGATTCAGGACGGCCATCTCGCTCCGCAGGAGCCGTGGGCTTCCATGCCCAACACCGGCACATGGTAAACGCTTAAGAGCGCATTAACCACGCCTATTGACCGGCGGTTAGGCAACCGCCGGTATTTTCATTCCGTGGTTTGGGTACAACACCCCCGGCACGGAAGTTGTTTTAATGCGTACTATCTCCAGTCTGATCGTCATGGTGTGCCTGCTCGGTGCGTGCGCCCCTATGGCCATGTTCGCCTCCGGCAGCGGAGCCGGCTACAATGGCTTGCGCAGCGACTGGGGCACTTACGTCTCACATTCCAACGTCAACGCCTTCTGCCTTTCGCCCAAGCTGCGCTTGCTGATCTGGGATATCGAAGGCCATTTCGGCAAGAAGGTCGTGATGAATTCGGGCTATCGCACGCCCTGGCACAATGCCTCGGTCGGCGGCGCCGAATCCTCGATGCACACCAAATGCATGGCGGCCGATTTCTACATTCCCGGCGTCGAGAAATCGCGCATCATCGCCTATGCCCGCAACAACGGGCTGGTCGGCGGGCTGGGTTGCTACCCCGGTCAGAACTTCGTGCATGTCGACGTTCGCGACCGTCCGCGCGGCTATCGCGGCCCGGTCACCTTCAACGGGTGTTGAAATCAAAAGAAATTCCATTTTGGGTATTGCGCATTCGCAATGCCCCCCCTATACACCCGCTCACCGGCTGGAACGGTTCTCCGAAACAGCCCTCCGCGCCCTTCGTCTAGCGGTCTAGGACGCCGCCCTTTCACGGCGGAAACACGGGTTCGAGTCCCGTAGGGCGCGCCATTCTTCCCCAACAGGAAGCTGGCCAATTTCCCGTTGCCATCGGTAGCGCTTGCCGTTATCAATGCCGGCGACAAACGGTCCTCAAGCGTCCCTGAAAATTGCCTTTCGGTTCGGACGCCAACAGGTCACTCAAGCTAGCGCCCTTCGTCTAGCGGTCAGGACGCCGCCCTCTCACGGCGGTAACACGGGTTCGAGTCCCGTAGGGCGCGCCATTTTCCCTTATATCGCTATTCGATCCCTCGTCGCGCGCGGTCTGGAACTGCGTCCGGAGTTAACCCATGGCGCTGCCGGGACCGGAAGAACCGCCAACGCGTTTCCCTGTAAAGGAGAACCGCGATGAAGGAAAAGATCATCAAGGGACCGAGCGATCGCCCCAGGCCCGAGGAAAAGCCCGAACATAGCGAAACCATCATCGATGTGGCGCGCGACGGAACGGCAACCCAGCGGACCGAGCCGGGACAAACCGGCGCCGCCGTGGCCGATGAGGACCCCGACGACAGCCTCATGGACAATAGTCCGGCCCGGAACAAGGATCGTTGGCGCGATCCGCACTATGATGAACCCGGCCCCGATGACGATACTTACGATTGATAGGTCCTGAGGAACCAGATTCGCCGTTGCATGGCCGATCAATCCGTTTTTCGCCATTTTTCCAGGCAGGCGGCAGCGTTGCCCTGCCCTTTCAAGCGCGCGCCCACAGGGCAATTTCCACATTTATGGCCAGTGCCACAAGTTCGCCCTACTCTTGCTCAAATTGGATTATCGATCACGCGCCTGTGATCAGATTGAGGATTTTGGACAATGAAAACGTACTTCGCGCCTTTCGCCATTGCATCGCTGATCGCACTCGCCGGCTGCAGCAACGACGGCGGCGATACCGCCAACGCCGAAACCACCGAACCCACGGCCGTGGAAGCGCCCGCCGCCGAGACCGCGCCGGCCGAACCGGCCCCCGTTGAAACCCCTGCTCCGGCCGCACCCGCAGCCGAAGAGCCCGCTGCTGCCGAAGAGCCTGCTGAAGACGTCGTCGACGAGGCAGCCGACGCAGCGGCCGAAGAAGCGGCCACCGAAGCCCCCGCGGCACCCAGCGCCGACGCGATGGCCAACCAGGCCATGCAGATGCTGACGCCCGAAGCGCAGGAAGCCCTGCAGACCCAGGTCGATTCGATGACCGACGAGCAGAAGCAGCAGGCCGTCGAAGACGCCCGCACCACCGCCGAGGACGCCGCGCGTCAGCAGGGTCTTTCCGACGAAATGATCCAGCAGGTCGGCGAGCAGGCCGAAGCCGCAGCGCGCCAGATGTTCGATCTCTAAAACTGTCGATTGCGGAAATGCTGTTGCTGGACCCCGGGAATAAAATCCCGGGGTGCCAAGGAAGTGGTTGGGGCGACAACGTGCCCTGAACCTGAGCCTGTCATTCCGGGATTTATTCCCGGAATCCAGTGCAGCGCCCGCCAAGAACACCGAATGCCCAGCAGCCCTGGCACCAAAATTTCTTTACCTCGGCGGTCCCCCTGCTAATCTCCGGTCACCTTTGAAATCCAGAGACGGACCCTCCCGCCATGACTGACGCCAACGCCTCGCTCGATGCCGTGCTTTCCCACGTCGATGCCAATCTCGACCAAAGCCTCGAGCGGTTGTTCACGCTGTTGCGGATCAAATCGATTTCCACCGATCCGGCCTTCACCGGCGAAGTCAACAAGGCCGCCGATTGGCTGGCCAACGAACTGAACGCCCTCGATTTCGACGCCTCCGTGCGCCCCACCACCGGCCATCCCATGGTCGTGGGTCACCAACGCGCCGAAGGCCCGAACGTGTTGTTCTACGGCCATTATGACGTCCAGCCGGTCGATCCCATCGAGCTTTGGGAAAACGACCCGTTCGAACCCAGCATCGGGGAAGAGAACGGCAACAAGGTGATCCGCGCGCGCGGCGCTTCGGACGACAAGGGCCAGCTCATGACGTTCGTCGAAGCCTGCCGCGCCTACAAGGCCGTGCGCGGCGCGCTGCCCCTCGGCGTCACGATCCTCTTCGAAGGCGAGGAAGAGTCCGGCTCTCCTTCCCTCGACGCCTTCCTCACGGCCAACGCCGAAGAGCTCAAGGCCGATATCGCGCTCGTTTCCGACACCGACATGTGGGACGAGGACACCCCCTCGATCATCACCATGCTGCGTGGCCTCGTGGCCGATCAGGTCGAAATTCAGGCCGCCAGCCGCGATCTTCACTCGGGCATGTACGGCAACGCGGCACGCAATCCCAATCAGGTGCTTGCCGAAATCATCGCCTCCCTGCGAAACCCCGACGGGTCCGTGGCCGTCGAGGGGTTCTACGACGACGTTCCCGAACTCCCCGAAGCGGTCGCCGAACAGTGGAAGCGCCTGCCTTTCGACGACAAGGGCTATCTCGGTGCCGTCGGTCTTTCCGAACCGGCCGGCGAACAAAACCGCTCGGTCCTCGAACAGATCACCTCGCGTCCCACCTGCGAGATCAACGGCATGTGGGGTGGCTATACCGGCGAGGGCTTCAAGACCGTCATCCCCGCCAAGGCCTGGGCCAAAATCTCCTTCCGCCTCGTGGGCAATCAGGACCCCAAAAAGATCCGCGACGCCTTCCGCGCCCATGTCCGTGCCCGCGTGCCCACCGATTGCACCGTGACCTTCCACGAGCACGGCGGCAGCCCCGCATCGGTCGTGCCCTCCGACGGCCCGATGCTGCAAAAGGCGCTCGAGGCGTTGACCGCCGAATGGGGCCGCGAGGCCGCCGTCGCCGGTTCAGGCGGCTCGATCCCCATCGTGGGCGATTTCAAGCGCAAGCTGGGCATGGATTCGCTGTTGATCGGCTACGCCCACGCCGACGACCGCATCCATTCGCCCAACGAAAAATACAACCTCAAAAGCTACCACCGCGGCATCCGCTCCTGGGTCCGCGTCCTCGACGCACTCTCGCGCTAGGATCGCACGCCATTCCCTCGTCACCCTCGGGCTTGCCCGAGGGTCCATGCGCGCGTTCTCGAATCCTTGCGACTCTGAGAAACGCCTCTCTCTCCCTCGTCGTCTTCGGGCTTGACCCGGAGACCCGCAAGGCTTCCACGCACCTCAGCAGAAGTGTGCCCCAACCGCTCACCTCAAAGCCCCGCCGCCGCAATCTCCTCCATCAACCACTCCAGCAGCGCCCGCACCGCCGGGCGCTCCCCTGCCTCCGGCGTCGTAACGAAGAACCAACTCGCCTGCGTCGGCAGATCCGGGCCGAAAGGCCGGACGATATGCCCGCGCGCCAGATCGTCGGACACCAGCACGCGCCGCGCCAGGGCGATCCCCTGCCCGGCGATCGCCGCCTGCACCGTCAACCCGGTGTCGTTATAGGCCGGGCCGCGCGCCGCAGATGACGGGTCCAGCCCCGCCGCCTTGAACCACGCCGCCCAATCCGGTCCGTCGTTGGACGAAACGACCGATGAATCATGGATCAACGTCTGCCCTGCAAGATCGCGCGGCGTGGCCAGCGGCCGAGGTCCCTCAAGCAGGCTCGGCGCGCACACCGGAAATGCCACATCGTCCATGAGCTTGGTGGAAACAAGCCCCTCATAAACGCCGCCCCCCGCCCTTATCGCAACATCGACGCCTTCGCGATGCAGGTCCACGGCCCGTTGCGTCGTGCCGATCATCGGGCTGATATCGGGATGGCGCGCCTGAAATCGATGGAGGCGCGGAATGAGCCATTTGGTGGTGAAGGACGACAGCGCCGAAATCCTTAAAATGTGCCCACCCGAGCTCTCCATCGCGCTTCGCGTGGCCCGCCGCACCGTTTCGAACGCCGTCTCGATCTCCCCGAAATACCGCCGCCCCGCGTCGGTCAGTGTCAGCCGCCGATTGTGCCGGATAAACAGTTCCAACCCCAGAAACTCTTCCAGCGCCCGGATCTGATGGCTGATGGCGGCCTGGGTGACGAACAGATCCTCGGCCGCCGCCGTAAACGACAGCCGTCGCCCCGCCGCTTCGAAAGCACGCAGCGCCGAAAGCGGCGGCATCCGATCGGTTTTTCCCATGAGCTAAACTAATCCAAGTTGTAAAAACTAGGCATTTGTGGCGCCACGATAGCCCGATTTATTCTGGGCCTCCATCGAAGGAGGCACAACCATGCACCCGCACTTTTCCTTAGTTCACCTCATAAATCAAATCGGGCTCTGGCACCGCCGCCTCCGCGATCGCCGCCATCTCGCCCACCTCGACGCCCATACACTCAAGGATATGGGCACCAATTGCGTCATCGCGGCGCGGGAAGCCCGGCGCCCCTTCTGGCACCCCATCGATCTTTGCCCCGATAACGCCGGGCCTCGGAAATGAACCCGGCTCGCTAGCCTTCCACCCGCTCGGCCCGAACGCTGGATGCGAATGCCATCGCCTCCTCGCGCTGGGCCGGCGCAAAGGTCCGCACCTCGATCTGCGGCAGGATGGCGCCCACGGTCTTGGCCAAACCCTCGAACCAGCCCGGTTCGGTGATCATGGCTATCTTGGGAAACCGCTTCCAGTCGCCAAGAAATTTGAACTGGGAGGCGAAGTCCTTGGCGATGGCTTCCGCCGTCATGCTTTCCAGCCCGGTCATGTCGGCCATCACGCCGATTTCCTGATATTCGGCCAGCATGGTTTCCGCCGCCGCGACGATCCGGTCGACGTCCTCGCCGGTGACCTGCCCACTCGCCGTCACCACAGCCACATTGCCCCGCTCTTGCGAAAATTCCAGCATTGCGTAACTCCTCGCTTGTGCGAACTGTCGCGAGGTCCAACGCGTTTCCGGCCAACCGGTTGCGACGGGCACCAAGCGCAAACCAACAGCGAGGCAATATGGCAAAGGTGGCGTGGGTGCTCGGCGGCGGCTCGGGGATCGGGGCGGAAATCGTCAAGCAGCTCTCGGGTCGCGGCTGGACCGTCGCCATTTCAGGCCGGCGCGAAGAAAAGCTCGACGCCCTTGCGGCCAGCCACGGCGCGCATCCCTACCCACTCGACGTCACCGATCTCGACGCCACCCGCACCACCGTCGCCCGGATTGCCGCCGATTTGGGAAGCATCGACCTCATGGTCTTTTCGGTCGCCGCCTCCAAGACGACCAAAACCGGCAGCTATGACTACGAGAGCTATGCGAGGATCATCGACACCAACCTGCTCGGCGCCATGCGCGTCATCGATCCCGTCGTCAGCCAGATGCGCAGGCAGGGTTCGGGCGAAATCGCCTTGATCGCATCGGTCGCCGGCTATCTCGGCCTGCCGCGTTCGGCGGCCTATTCCTCGGGCAAGGCCGGGATGATCGCCTTGGCCGAAACCATGCGCACCGAACTCAAGCCCGACAACATCGCCGTCCGGCTCGTCTGCCCCGGCTTCATCAAAACCGATTTCACCGCCAGCAATGATTTCCCCATGCCCTTCCTGATGGAAGCCGAAGAGTCCGGCAAGCGGATCGTCAATGGCCTGCTCGACACCCGAAAGTTCGAAATCGCCTTCCCGCGCCGCATGGTTTACCTGCTCAAGCTCGTCGCCATGCTGCCTTATCCGGTGTTTTTCGCTATCATGGACCGGCTGCTGACAGTGCGGAAATAGCTAAACCATGTGGTTTGACATCATCCCGACGCAGTGATACTAAACCTTATGGTTTCTTTTCCCGACGCCCAACTCGATACCATATTCCGCGCGCTGTCCGATCCGACGCGACGCGCCATGCTGCGCAGCCTGTCGCGGAACGAGCAAAGCCTGTCCCAGCTCGCCGCGCCCTTCGAGATGAGCTTTCCCGCCGCGTCGAAACATGTGCGCGTTCTCGAACAGGCCGGCCTGGTGCGCCGCCGGATCGAAGGCCGCACCCATATCTGCACGCTCGAGCCCGCTCCGCTGGCGGCCGCCACCGATTGGCTAAGCTTCTACCAGACCTATTGGACCGAAAAATTCGACGCGCTGGACGCGCTTTTCCAGACCCAACCCAAGGGAGACTGACCATGGCCAAATCCGTTACCCCGTTCCTGATGTTCGAAGGCAAGGCCCAGGAAGCGCTGGACCTCTACATGAGCCTCCTGCCCAATTCCGAGGTGGTGTTCATCAACAGATACGGCCCCGAAGGGCCAGGCCCCGAGGGCACGATCAGCCAAGGCCTGGTCAGTCTCGCCGGCCAAAAGGTGATGGTTTCGGACAGTCATGTCCACCACGCCTTCACGTTCACGCCCTCGATTTCGTTCTGGATCGAATGTGCCGACGAAGCCGAGCTCGAAAAGCTGTTCGCCGAACTGAGCGAGGGCGGCCAGGTTTATATGGAACTCGCCGATTACGGCTTTTCCACCCGCTTCGGTTGGGTCGGCGACCGCTTCGGCGTCACCTGGCAGCTCAACCTCGCGTGAACGCCATGAGCGATCTCCCCGACCGCTTCCTGCGGATGACCCGCCGCTTCAAGGCGCCCATCGAACGCGTTTACGAGGCGTGGCTCGACCCCAGCGTCACCAGGCAATGGCTGTTCACCTCGCCAACCAGCGAGTCCAACGAGACCCGAATTCACGCCCATGTGGGTGGCAAATGGACGATGACGGATGTGCGTGAGGGCATTTCCTACACCGGCGAGGGCGAGTATCTCGAACTCGATCCTCCCCATCGCATCGTCTTCACCTTCGGCATGATGCAGTTTTCACCCGATTTCGACACCATCACCGTCGAGCTCTCCCAGGAGGGCGACGAAACGGTGATGGTCTTCACCCAATCGGGTGTCGGCATCGCCGAGGAATTGGCCAATCCGCCGGCCAACCCCGAGGACACCAGCGAGCATGGCTGGAACCTCATGTTCCTCGCCCTGGCGCAGGCCGTCGAGCGCTGAACCGAAAAGGGCGGCTCTGGCCGCCCTCTTTCATTCCGTCACGTCTTCCGATCGCTCGATCAGCGCGGTGATCTTTTCCAGTTCGCCCGCATAGGCGCTGTAGGTCCTGATCCACCATGCCGGCCAATCGCCCGTCTGGTCGGCGCCAACCGCCGGGATCAGCCGCGCCGGCGGCTGGCTGTCGATGGCGATGCGCGAGCCACCGTCGAACCGGTCGTCCAGCAGCAGGATATCGGCGGGATAGGTGTCGGCGTTTTCCCAGCTCAACTGGTGCCAATATTCGCCCTCCGGCACGTCGGGCATGACGATATCGAGCCCCCAGCGCTGGAAATCCTGCAACTCCGCCGCCGATCCCGGCCTCGCGACATAAAAGCCGTCGGCGCTGGCGTAAGCGGCCATCGCGACAAGATCGGGCTTTGCCTCCGCCGCCGTCGTGAACGCCTCGCGTGCGACCTCGAACGCCTCGCGCTGTTGGGCGATCTCGGGGGCATCCAGATCGGCACCCAGCGCCTCGGCCAATTGGCCATAGCTTTCGATGATCGAGAGCACGGAATCGCCCTGCTCGATCCCCACGATAGGCGCCACGCCCCCGAACTGCCCCTCGGGCGTCATCTGGTCGCCGCCGCTGTAATCGCCCGTGGTGGGGAAAAATTCAGTAACGATCAGATCCGGCTCGAAGGCCAAAAGACTCTCGGGCTGCAATTCATTGTACGCCGTGCGGATCACCTCGATCCCCTCAAGGTCGAACTCGGCGTAGCTTTTTTCCGACGCGCTTTCGTCGGTGAAAATCGCCACCGGACGGATGCCGAACTGCATCAGCCCCGCTGCCGAGGCGGAAAACGCGACAACCCGTTCGGGCTGCGAATCGAGGGCAATCTCATTGCCGACATCGTCGGTGAACGTCCACTCCTGCGCGAGCGCGGCACCAGCGGAAAACGCAAGCGCCACAAGCACGAAAGCGGGAGTCCTCATCAATCGATTCATCGTGCATCACCCTCTTCGAGCGTTTCAGCGAGCCGGGGCACGAAGCGGTCCATCGCCCACGGCAGCGAAAGAGCGGAAGGCGCCGAAAGCGCCATCGCGTAGGACAGATCGGTGAGCGGAACGAAGTGGCCCTCGGCGATGGGCTGCCAGCGCGCGAACAGCGGGTTGGCCATCAGCGTGTCCACAGTCTCCTGGTCGTTGTACCAGGCGATAAACACGTCGGCGTCGATCGTATCGAGATTTTCGTAGCTGATCTTGCTGGTATAGCTGTCAGCCGGCAGCTCATGAAGCGCCTCGGCCGGCACCAGTCCAAGATCGGACAGCAGGTGCACGCGCGGATCGTGCGGCAGGTAAACACCCATTCCCGCTCCATCGACGCCCATACCCCCGCCAAAAGCGAAAGTCTTGCCTTCGATCACCGGATACTGCTCGACATAGCTTTCGAGCATGTTCTGCGTATCGGCGACCAATTCCTGCGCCTCGTCCTGACGCCCCAGCACGTTACCGGCGATCTCGATCACCTCCTGCCAGCCCCCGCTCCAGGGAATTTCCTTGAACGGGATGGTGGGCGCAATCGCTGAAAGCCTCTGGTATTCTTCCTGGCTGTACCCGCTATAGGGCACGAAAATCAGGTCCGGCTCATAGGTCAGCAGCTCCTCGAAGGGCACCCCATCGGTGGTGTCGATGGTGGGCGGCAACTCCTCGCCGCGCTCGGCATAAGCGTCCTTGATCCAGGGCAGATAACCGTTTTCGTCGCCGCCCCAGGCCTGATACTGGATGGCGACCGGGCTTTCGCCCAGCGCGATGATCGCTTCCTGGCTCATCCAGCTCAGCGTCACGATGCGCTCGGGAAACTCCTCGATCACCGTTTCGCCGAACGCGTGCTCCACCGTCACCGGATAGGCGTCCTGCGCCCAGACCGGCGTCGAAGCCAAGGCGGTTGCCACAAGGGCACCGGCGAAAATCCTGCTCATGGAGCGATCCTCTCGTTTTTAGAGCATTTGCTCTAAGTTTTTGTTTTGTCCCGCTTCCGAACCGCAATAGTGGTATCCACTTTTGCTGGAAGCGCTTCAGGGTTTGTCGGGCGCCGTATGCGGAATCGAGCCGCGCGGAATGACCATCGGCGTCTTGGCCAGCGGATCGTCGATGATGATGCAGGGCAGCCCGAACACCTCTTCGACCAGTTCCGCCGTGATGATCTCGGCTGGCGCGCCTTCGGCGAGAATCTGTCCGTCCCGCATGGCGATGATATGGGTCGCGTAGCGGCAGGCGTGGTTGAGGTCGTGCAGCACCGCCACCACCGTATGCCCCTCGCGCTGGTTGAGCACGCGCAGCAATTCGAGCAGCTCGATCTGGTGGGCGATGTCGAGATAGGTCGTCGGCTCATCGAGCAGCAGCATGGGGGTTTGTTGGGCCAGCACCATCGCCACCCAAACCCGCTGGCGTTGCCCGCCGGAAAGCTCATCCACCAGTCGGTGCGACAGCGGAGTGATCTTGGTCGCTTCCATAGCGTCCATCACCGCCTTTTCGTCCTCGACGGACCATTGGCGGATGAATTTCTGGTGCGGATAGCGCCCGCGCGCCACCAGATCGGCCACAGTGATGCCCTCGGGCGCTATCGAGGTCTGCGGCAGCAGGCCGAGCCGGCGCGCCACCTCCTTGGCGGGATATTGCGAAATCGCCTTGCCATCCAGCATCACTTCGCCCGCCGATGGACGGATCAGCCGTGAGAGAGCCCGCAGCAGCGTCGATTTTCCGCAGGCATTGGCGCCCACGATCACCGTGAACCCCTTGTCGGGGATTTCGACCGAAAGGTCCTGCGAAATCACCCGCTGGTCGTAGCCAATCGTCGCCTTCTGCGCCGAAAGCCGGGCCGTGCCGACGAGTTCGGCGGGGTCGAAATGCTGGTTCATCGTGGCTTCCCCGGTCATTGCCGCCGGGCTTCCCGCACCAGCAGCCAGACAAAATAGATCCCCCCGATCGAGACGGTGACCACACCGACCGGCAGTTGGGTGGGCGCGAACATGCGTTGGGCCAGAAGGTCGGCCACCGCCAGCAGCAGCGCCCCCATCGCCGCCGAGGGCAGCATGGCGACCCCCGCCGCTCCGGTCACCCGGCGCGCGATTTGCGGCGCGGCCAGCGCGACAAAGGCGATCGGCCCGGCTACCGCCGTGGCCGTCGCCGTCAATGCCACGCCCAAAAGCAATAGCGAGAGCCGCACCGGCTCGACCAGGACGCCGAGCGCGCGCGCCGCGTCGTCCCCCATTTCGAGCTGTTTCATCGGCCGGCCGAGAATGAACGCGGCGGGTATGAAGATGCCCAGCACCAGCAGCGTGGGCCACAATTTGTCCAGCCCCAGCCCGTTGAGCGAGCCGGCGCCCCACACAGCCGCCGCCATGGCGACTTCGAGATCGGCACGCAGCATCAGCCAGGTGTTGAGCGAGGAGAGCATGGCGCTCATCCCGATCCCCACGATGATCAGCCGGAAGCCTTCGACGCCGCGCCGCCAGGCCAGCAGGTAAACGGCCAGCGCGGTCACCACGCCCCCCAGCAGCGCCCCGCCGGCGATCTGGTAGTAATTGCCCGAAAACCCGATGATGACGATCAACGCGCCGGTATAGGCGCCCGAATTGAACCCGATGATATCGGGGCTGCCCAGCGGATTGCGGGTCAGCGACTGGAAGATCGCCCCGCTCATCCCCAGCGCCGCGCCCAGCAGCAGGGCCAGCAGCGCGCGCGGCAGCCGCCATTCGACCACCACCATATGGATGCGCCCTTCGGCCTGTCCCATCAGGGCAGAGAACACGTCGGGCACGGGCACCGGATATTCCCCGCTCGACAGCACGATCAGCGTCACGAGAATCGCAAGGACCGTCATGATCGAAACGAGGAACAGCACGCGCGTATCGAGCCTGATCGTCAGCCGGCCGTCGAGCAGGCGCAGGACCCGGGTGGGGCGTCCGAAATCGATGGCGCTCATAGTCCGCTCACCTTGCGTCGCCGCGCCAGAAGGATCAGCACCGGCGCGCCCACGAATGCGGTGACGATCGCCACCTGAATTTCCCCCGGCCGCATGATGATGCGCCCCACGATGTCGGAAACCAGCAGCAGCACGGGCGCGAGCACCACGGTATAGGCAAATATCCAGCGTTGGTCCGGCCCCACGATCCAACGCGCGACGTGCGGCACCATAAGCCCCACGAATCCAATGGGCCCGGCCGCCGCCGTCGCGCCGCCGGCAAGCAGCGTTACTGCGACCACCACCACCACCCGCACGCGAAAAATGTTGGCGCCCAGCGCCTTGGCCAGATCGTCCCCCAGCGCCACCGCATTGAGCGGCCGCGCCACCGCGCCCGCCAGCACAAGACCGACGATCACGAAAGGCGCCACGGTGACCACTGCATCGTAATTGCCCCCGCTCAGCGCCCCGGCGCCCCAATGGCGCATCCGGTCGAACGCGCTCGGATTGAGCAGCGTCAGCGCCGTCGAGACACCCCCGAGAATCGCCCCGATGGCGACACCAGCGAGCGTCAGCGAGATCGGCGTCGCCCCACCGCGACCCGCCGAGCCAACCAGATAAACCACGACCGTCGTGACGATGGCCCCGAGAAAAGCGAACCAGATATAGGCGTCGAGCGAGGTGTACCCCAGATAGCCCACCGCGATCAGGACGAAAAAGCTCGCGCCCGCGTTGACGCCCAGAATTCCCGGATCGGCCAGCGGATTGCGCGTCAGCGCCTGGATCAGCGCCCCGGCAATCCCCAGCGCCGCCCCCACCAGCAGCCCCAGAACGGTGCGCGGCAGGCGCAACGACTGGATGATGGCGTGATCGTTGCTGTCGTCATAGGCAAACAGGGCATCGATCACGGTGGGCAGCGCAATGTCGCGTGACCCCACGGCGATCGAGAGCAACACCACCAGCACGAGCACCGCGATCATGGCCAGAAGCCCGCCAAAGCGGCGCGCATTGGTTGCAGCCACTCCGGGCCGGCGCGCGGCTTGTGCTTCTTCGGCAATGGCGGTCACAGGGCCCTGTCTCCGGCACGAAGCTCACAGGATTGGCGATGACCCTAGCTATATTTTATGATTTCGGCAGTCAAGTTACTGCTACGCACCCATTGCATTTCCCGCCGCGCGATTATCACGCCCTGTTGATCGGCATATCAATCATCCAGCAACTGTTTGGAGCGAAAAGGGCGGTCCAAGGGGGCAACGCGTATTTGGAGTTCCGAAATGCATAAAACCATGATCGCCGCAGCCGCGCTGTCGGCCATTCTCGTCGGCCAGGCCAGCGCCGCCGATCCGCTGGGCACCAACTCATCCTACGGCCCATACGGCATGGCGACCGGCTCAGGCTTTGGCGGGTTCTATGCCGGCGGCAATCTCGGCTATGGCCGGGGCGAATATTCCGACAGAGACGGCGACACCGATATCGGTGGTTTCCTCGGCGGGCTGCAGGCCGGTTACAACGCCGATCTCGGCGGCCTGGTCATCGGCGTCGAGGGCGATTACCAGCTCTCGGACGTCAAGTTCGAGGAACCCCGCCCCGTCAGCGACAACTACAATGCCGGCCTCAATCACTACGGCACCGTGCGCGGCCGCGCCGGTATCGATATCGGCGGCATCATGCCCTACGCCACCGGCGGCGTCGCCTTCGGCGACATCGGCTATCAATTCGAGAACTCGGACGGCCAGACCGTCTCGGAATCCGAATATGGCTGGGGCCTCGCCGCCGGTCTGGGCATCGAGGCCATGGCCGCCAACAACATGTCGCTCAAGGCCGAATATCTCTATGTCGGCTTCGGCGAGTACGATCTCGGCGGCGACACCGTGGACGCCAACGCTCACACCACCCGCGTCGGCCTCAACTTCCATTTCTAAATCGCTCGATTTTATCCCCTCCGCCCCTTAGGGAGCGGAGGGGCCGCCGACACCGAAAAAGCCCGCCGCTCCTACCCCACCGCCGCCGCGTCGATAATCCTGAGCTGCACGCTCTCGCGCCCCTGCCAGTGGTCGATATTGAGCGTGCCGGCCACGTGCAGCTTCTGCCCGTCCCGCGCCTTGAGCAGCGCCTCGCCCAGCGGGCTTCCCGCCGCGCGGAACGCTATAGCCTTGAGATTGGCGCCGTCCCCCGAGCTCACCGTGCACCGCACATGCCCGCCCGCCCCCACCACGTCGGCAAACCGTATCTGGTGAGCGGGAAAGGCAAAGACCGGCGTGGGATTGCCCGATCCGAACGGCCCGGCCCGCTCGACCTCATGGACGAAGTCGGTATTGGCCCCGCGCGCCGTCAGCGCCGCGTCGATCTTCAGCCCATCGCCCGCCTTGGCCGCCGCCACGTCGTCGGCCAGCACGTCGTTGAGATAGGTCCTGAACGGCCCCAACTGCCCCGCGCTCAGCGTCACCCCCGCCGCCATGGCGTGGCCCCCGCCCTTGACGATGATCCCACCACGCACGGCATCGACCACCGCAGCGCCCAAATCCACCCGCGGCACCGAGCGCCCGGAACCCGTGCCGCCCCCATCGGGGGCCAATGCGATGGCGAAGGCCGGCCGGTTGAACCGTTCCTTGAGCCGCGCCGCCACCAGCCCCACAATCCCCTGGTGCCATTCCGACGATGCGGTCACCAGCACCGCCGGCCCCGGCCCCTCGCCGATCTCGTACTCAGCCGCTGCCACAGCCTGCTCGACCGCCGCCACCTCGATCCGCTGCCGCTCGGCGTTCAGCTCATCGAGCCTCTGTGCAATCGTCAGCGCTTCATATTCATCATCGCCCGCCAGAAGCCGCGCCCCCAGCCCCGCATCCCCGATCCGCCCGCCGGCGTTGATCCGGGGCCCGAGCAGGAAGCCCAGATGATAGGCATTGACCGGTCCCGAAACGCGCGCGGCGATCGCCAGGCTTGAAAGCCCCACATTGCCCCCGGCCCGCATCACCTCGATGCCGCGCACCACGAACGCCCGGTTGAGCCCCTTGAGCGGCACCACGTCGCACACCGTCGCCAGCGCCACGAGGTCCAGCCAGCCCATCAGATCGGGAAGCCCCGACTGCCCGCGTTCGCGTAAAATCCTGTTGGTCGCCACCAGCACCATGAAGGCGACGCCCGTGGCGCACAGATATCCCAGCCCTGAAATGTCGTCGCGCCGGTTGGGATTGACCAGCGCCGTCGCGTCGGGCAGCTCGTCGGGCGCCAGATGGTGATCGACGATCAGCACATCCGCCCCGCGCGCCCTGGCATGGGCGATGGGCCCGTGGCTTGCCGTTCCGCAGTCCAGCGTCATCACCAGCGAGACACCCTGCTCGATCAGCCCGTCCATCGCCGCATTGTTGGGCCCATATCCCTCGAAAATGCGGTCCGGAATATGGGTGGGCGGGTTGAGCCCGAAATGGCGCAGATAGCGCACCATCAGCGCCACCGAGCATGCGCCGTCCACGTCATAGTCGCCGAACAGCCCGATGGTTTCCCGCGTTTCGATGGCGTCCGCCAGCCTTCCTGCCAGCGCATCCATATCGGCCAGCGTCGAGGGGTCGGGCATCAGCGCGCGGATGGTGGGCGCTATGAAGCTTTCGGCGTCTTCCACCGCCACCCCGCGCCCCGCCACGATGCGGGCCAGAATCTCCGATAGTCCCGTCTGCTGGCCGATCGCGCCCGCCATGCGGCCGGCGACAGGATCGAGCCGGTCGAGCCATCGCCGCCCGGAGACCGATCTTTCAACGTTGAGAAAGGCTTGGGTCGTAAGCGTCATGACCTATCTATAGACGCTGGATGGCCGATATCGATAGCCCGGCCACGCCGATTTACACGCCATTCGGCGTTATGCCGCGCGGGAACATCGGCGTCCGATCGTCGTTTTGCATGAGGCACCGATTTGCCTGATAGATTTTTCGAGGGACCGACAATGAAGACCAAGTTCGTTTTGCCTTTCGCCCTGATTTCGGCCATCGCCCTTGCCGCCTGCGAGGAACGCGCCGGCGCGCCCGATGTCCCCAACCCCGACGCCGGCAATCCCGAATCCTTCTCCGAACCGGTAGAGGAAAACCCCGACACCACCGAAGAGGTCATGTCGCCCGAGGAATTGCAGCAGCGGCGCGAGGAGATCGAGCAGGACGCCCAGCAGACCTTCGAAACCATCATGGAGGACACCCAGCAGGCCGGCGACAACCTCATGCAAATGGGCGATGACGCCATGGACGCATTGAGCCAGGGCGTCACCTCGGCGACCGACGCCATCGAGGTCCAGATCGACTCCCTCGTCGACAACGCCGCCCAATTGCGCGACGACAACATGACCGAGGCCCAAAAGCTCGAAGTCGTCGCCAACGTCCGCAACGCCGCCGAAGAAGCCGCCCGCGCCCTGGGCCAATCCCAAGCCGAAATCACCTCCGCCGGCGACACCGCCGAAGACCGCGCAAGACAGGTGCTCGGCGTGGAGTGAGACCCGAGGCGTAAGCGCCGGGCGTCCGCCCCACGCTCGCTCTCCCCTCTCCCTTCCCTTCGTCGTCCTCGGGCTTGCCCCGAGGACCCACGCAGCGTTCCCACGCCCTCAACGAAAATGTGGCCCTAGCACCCCTCGGAGCAGCCTTCTGGATTGTCGGGTCAAGCCCGACAATGACGAGAGGAGGGATGAGAGCGGGAAAGGAAAGCAGAGCCGGAAGAACTACCGCATCCCATCACCCACCAATCCAGCGTGCCCATCCGAACGCCCCAACCCCTCCATTCCCCACACTCCCTCCCCCTCGTCGTCTTCGGGCTCGACCCGGAGACCCGCAAGGCTTCCCGCAGCTCGGCAGAAGTGTGTCCGCCACCACCCACAGCGCTACAGCTTGAGCAAAACACCCCCACAGCCTTGACAGCCTTCACACTCCCTGAGACCTATGGCCCGCGGCTCCCCTCCCGCCCCAACTTCCCCCTTGTCCGAATCGCTTAAAAAGCTCGGCCATCCCCCTTCAATACTGGTCTATGCGTTCCCTTCTTGCCCTCTATGTCGCCCGCCACGAACCCCGTAAGGATTGGCGCGTTCATTTTCGTTCGGCCCTCGCCACCGGCCTTGCCGTCACCCTTATCGGCTGGCTGTCGGTAACGACCGGCCTGCCGCTGCTGCTGGCCCCGCTCGGGCCGACGGCGATGCTGATCTTCGGGCAGCCCGCCTCACCCGGCGCGCAGCCGATCAACATCTTCGCTGGCTATCTGATCGGAACGATCTTCGCGCTCCTGGCCTCGATCATGCCGGACTCGTGGTGGCTCGCAACGCTGGGCGTCAGCTTCACCATGCTGGCCATGCTCGTTTTGCGCGTAACCCATCCGCCGGCGGCGGCGGTTCCGCTGCTGGTCTATTCCAACCCGGTCGATCCGGTCACGCTGTTCCTGATTCCGTTTCTGGCGTGCCTGTTGCTCGTCGTCCTGGGCGTCGGCGTGCACCGCCTGCCCCCGCGCCAGCGCTACCCGCTGCCGCTCGCCGATGTGGTGTCGCGCCCGACTTAGCATGTCAGCGTTTCTTCGAATCGCTTAATTCCTCTAAGTCTTTGTTTTGTCGCGCTTCCGAACCGCAAAAGTGGTACCCACTTTTGCTGAAAGCGCTCCAGCCTACACGTCCCGCCGATGCTCGGCCGTAATCCACCGGACCGAATGCGACCATGAGCGCATGACGACGCTCGACGTCACCACCCGGCGCGGCATCAGCTTCACCCCGCGCAGCAGGCTTCCATCGGTCACCCCCGTCGCGGCGAACAGCACGTCGCCGCGCACCATGTCCTCGGCTCTGAGCCGGGCGTCCGGGTCCTCGATCCCCAATTCGCGCGCCGCCACCTTCTTGTCGGGCGTATCGAGGATCAGCCGCCCCTGCATCTGCCCGCCCATGCAGCGGATCGCCGCCGCCGCCAGCACGCCCTCGGGCGCACCGCCAGAGCCGAGATAGATATCGATGCCCGTGTCGTCGCTGTTGGCGGCGTGGATCACGGCGGCGATGTCGCCATCGGGCAGCAGCTTGACCGCCACCCCCAGTTCGCGCAATTGCGCGATCAGCCGGGCGTGTCGTGGCCGGTCGAGAAGGCACGCGACGATATCGGTCACCGCCACGCCCTTGGCCTCGGCCAGCGCCGCGATGTTTTCCGCCGGCGTCTTGTCTAGATCGACGATGCCGCGCGGATACCCCGCCCCGATGGCGATCTTTTCCATATAGACGTCGGGCACGCGCAACAGGCCGCCCCGCTCGGAAAACGCCATCACCGAGAGCGAATCCGCAAGGTTCTTGGCGCAGCCCGTCACCCCTTCGAGCGGATCGACTGCAACGTCGATCTCCGGCCCGCGCCCCTTGCCGACAGCTTCGCCCAGCGCCAGCAGCGGAGCATCCCTGCCCTCGCCGATGACGACGCGACCCGCGATCTCGGTGTCGTTGAGCGCGGCATGCATGGCGGTCACGGCGGCCTGATCGGCTTCCATCTCATCGCCCTTGCCGCGCCATCCCGCCGCCGCGATCGCCGCGCGCTCGGTAATCCGCGCGATCTCCAGCGTCAGATTGCGGTCGACGGCAGTCTCGGGGGTTTGGACCACTAGAATTCCTCGATCACGGAGCGCTTCCAGAAATAGTGGCTACCACTTTTCCGGTTCGGAAGCGCGACAAACAAAGACTTAGAGCGATTGAAGCGATTCGAAGAAGCGCTGAAATGCTCTAGGCTAAATCGACATTCAGAAGACCCGGGCTAGCGAATGACAATCTGGGTTCTAGGCAACACCCTGCCCACACCCATCTCCCTGTCACCTCGGGATTTATTCCCGGGGTCCAGCAGCCGCCCATCCACAGCCACCGAGGCGATTTGTATCATTTTCGACTGAATGTCGATTGGCCCTAAAACTCCTCGATCCTGATCAACTGCGGCTGGCCGACGATGAACCCATCATTGGCGATCCGCGTCAGCGCCTCGCGCACGGCGCTTTCAATCGTCTCATGGGTAATCAGCACAACGGTGCGCGAGGTTTCCTCCTCGACGCCCGGCTCGCTGGCCCGCAGATCGGGGCGTTGGATAACGCTTTCGAGCGAGATGTTGCCCTCGCCCATGCGCGTCGCGATCGCCGCCAGCGCACCGGGCACATCCCTTGCGTTGAGCCTTATATAATAACCGCCTTCATGAACCCGCATCGGCGCGCGCTCGCAGGGCGCCAGTTCCGAGGATGGCACGCCGAGCGGGGGCACCTGCGTACCGCGGGCGATGTCGAGAATGTCCGAGAGCACCGACGCCGCCGTCGCTTCGCCACCCGCGCCCGGCCCGGCCAGCAACAATTCCTGAACATGGTTGGTTTCCAGCGCCACGGCGTTGAGCACGCCGTCCACCCCGGCGATCGCGCTCGATTTCCTCACCAGCGTCGGATGCACGCGTTGTTCGATTCCCGTTTCGATCTTGCGGGCCATGCCCAGCAGCTTGATCTTGTATCCCAGATCGGCCGCTACTTTTATGTCGGCCTGGGTGATCCGCGAAATGCCTTCCACGAACACCTGATCGGCCGAGATTTCCGTTTCAAAGCAAAGGCTTGCCAGAATGGCGAGCTTATGGGCCGTGTCGAACCCCTCGATGTCGAAGGTCGGGTCGGCCTCCGCGTAGCCGAGCGCCTGGGCGTCCTTGAGGCATTCCTCGAACGAGATTCCCTCATTGCCCATCCGGGTCAGGATGTAGTTGCACGTCCCGTTCATGATGCCATAGACGCGCGTGATCGCCGCCGAGCCCAGCCCTTCGCGCAGCGTCTTGATCACCGGGATGCCGCCGGCCACCGCCGCTTCGAACCCGAGCTGCGCATGGGCATTTTCCGCCGCCCGCGCCAGCGCCACGCCATGTCGGGCCAGCAGCGCCTTGTTGGCCGTCACCACCGGGCAGCCATTCTCCAGCGCCGCGGTCACCGAAGCCAGCGCCGGTCCATCCTCGCCGCCGATCAATTCCACATAGAGGTCGATATCCCCCGACCGCGCCAGCGCAACCGGGTCGTCGAACCATTTGAACGATGAAATATCCACGCCCCGATCGCGCGAGCGGGACCGCGCCGAAACCGCCGACACGACGATCCGCCGCCCCAGCTTGCGCGCGATGGCATCGCCGTCCTCGGTCAAGATTCGGATCAGCGCCGCCCCGACCGTTCCAAGGCCGGCGATGCCGACCCGCAACGGCCGCATCTCGCCGCCTTCTTCGCCCGCATAGGTCTGCATCGCCCGCGCGATGCGCTGACGCGTTTCGCTGCGGGGCTCACGTCCGTCGCGCAGGTCGAAGACGAACAGCGGATCGCCCGCGATCTCGCGCCCGAACCGCGTCGGGGTCCACCCGCGTTCCGAGATGAAGGTTTCGATTGAAGACTTGAAATTTTCGATGTCACTCATGTGCGCGCCTATGAATTGCGCGCGCACATGAATAGGAATTTGCCTACACGTCAACCCCAAGGCTTCAATACCGTCAACGCAGGGCTCGGCACCCGTTCAATACCATGAACAGGTGCCCATGTTGATGAGTCACGCCTGGGACAGTTTCACCACATTGCCGCCGCTCGCGGTGCCGCCGAGAAATTTCTTGATGGCCCGCGCGGCCTGGCGGATGCGCTGCTCGTTTTCGACGAAAGCGAGGCGCACATACTGGTCGCCATATTCGCCGAACCCCACGCCGGGCGCCACGGCGACACCGGTTTCCTTGATCAAAAGCTTAGCAAATTCAAGGCTTCCCAGCTCCGCGAACTGATCGGGGATCGGCGCCCAGGCAAACATCGTGGCGGCCGGAACCGGGATGTTCCACCCTGCCCGCCCGAAGCTTTCCACCATCACGTCGCGGCGGTGCTTATAGATGTTGCGCACCTCTTCAATGCAGGAATCATCGCCATTGAGCGCCGCAGCGGCGGCCACCTGAATCGGGGTGAACGCACCATAGTCGAGATACGACTTCACGCGCGCCAGCGCAGCGATAAGCCGTTCATTTCCCACGGCAAATCCCATCCGCCAGCCGGGCATCGAGAAGGTCTTGGACATGGAGGTAAACTCCACGGTCACATCCATCGCGCCGGGGATTTCGAGCACCGAATGGGGCGGCTCGTCGTCGAAATAGATCTCGGAATACGCAAGATCGGAGAGAATGAAGATCTCATTCCTACGGCAATAGTCGACGACCTCCTTGTAGAAGTCGAGCGAGGCGACGTAAGCTGTTGGATTGGCAGGATAATTGAGAATCAGCGCAATCGGCTTGGGGATCGAATGGCGCACCGCGCGATCCAGCGAGCGCATGAAATCCTCATTGGGATCGGCGGGCATGGAGCGAACCACGCCACCGCTCATGATAAAGCCAAAGGAATGAATGGGATAGGTCGGGTTGGGCACCAGTACCACGTCGCCGGGCGCGGTGATCGCCTGCGCCATGTTGGCAAACCCTTCCTTGGAGCCCAAAGTCGCCACGACCTGGGTATTGGGGTCCAGCTTCACCCCGAAACGCCGGCCGTAATAGGACGCCTGCGCCTTACGCAGTCCGGGAATTCCGCGCGATGTCGAATAGCGGTGCGTGCGCGGGTCCTTGACGGTTTCCTTAAGTTTATCAACGATGTGCTGGGGGGTCGGCAGGTCCGGATTGCCCATGCCCAGGTCGATGATATCGACACCTTCCGCTCGCGCCTTGGCCTTGATGGGGTTGATGTGCTCGAACACATAGGGCGGCAAGCGGCGGATGCGGTGGAATTCTTCGGTCATTTTATCCTCGTGCGGGACAGCCATGCTATCCCTATTGCTCCCGGCGACGCAGCGCGCGCGGGCAAAAGATTATCTGGGGATCAAGGTGTCGAAAGTGTGAACGGGGCGTCCGCTGTATTGAAAAGACCGGCCGCTCGCCGTGGTCTTTACCGGCCCTGACGCTGTTAGGGAAACAGCGGCAGAGCCTCGATAGCGGTTGCCTCGGGGAAACCGAAGGCCACGTTGAAGTTCTGGATCGCCTGCCCCGCGCTGCCCTTTACGAGATTGTCGATGGCCGCGATCACGATCACCCGTCCGGGAATCCGGTCGTCGAACACGTTGATGACGCAATAGTTCGAGCCGCGCACATGGCCCGTCGACGGAATATCGCCCTTTTCGCCAATGCGGATGAACTGCTCATCGGCGTAGGCGTCACGCAATACCTGGCGCACTTCGTCGGCGTTCTTGCATTTGTCGAGCTTCACATGGGCCGTCACCAGCTCGCCCCGGCTCATCGGGATCAAGTGCGGAGTGAAGTTGACAGCGACCTTCCTGCCGGCCACTAGCCCGATTTCCTGTTCGATTTCAGGCGCATGGCGATGCACGCCCACGCCATAGGGCGTCACGCTCTCGCCGGCTTCGGCCATCAGCGTATTCTGCTTGGGCGCCCGCCCTGCCCCCGAAACGCCGGACTTGGCGTCGATGATCAGGTCGTCGGTCGAAATCGCTCCGTGCTTGACCAGCGGCAACAGCGCCAGAAGCGTCGCGGTGGGATAGCAGCCGGGACATGCGATGATCCGCGCATCGCGAATCGCATCGCGATTGTGCTCGGTCAGTCCATACGCCGCCTGTTCCTGCAAATGGGGGGCGATGTGGTCGGCGCCATAGACCGGACCGTAATCGGCGGCATTGCGGAAGCGGAAGTCCGCTCCCATATCGATTACGCGCAGCGACGGATTGCGTTCGGCAATGTCGGCGACCAGTTTCTGGCTCGCTCCATGCGGAAGGCCGGCAAAAACGACGTCGACGCCGGAAAAATCGACGTCCTCATTGGCGACAAGGTCGGGAAGCCCCGCCCCCGCCAGATGAGGATACACCGAGGACATGGGCTTTCCCGCATGCGTATTGGCGGTGAGCGCCACGAATTTGAGGCCCGGATGCCGTACACCCAGTCGCAGCAAATCGGCTCCGGTATATCCCGAAGCGCCAAGAAGTGCGGCTGTCCTGGGCGGTTGCATCTGACTTGCCCTCGTTGTCCGATTGTGTAAATGAAACGCGCGAAGGGTCGTCATAATGCTCTGTATCGACAAAGTAAATGACCCCGTTGCCTTCCGGCGCGCCATCGCGCGCGCGGGCCGCGGCAAGGTATCGAGGTGAAGATGACAAAGCGCATTGCGATGGCCACTCTTGGCACGCAAGGTGACATTCAGCCTTACGTGGCCCTGGCAAGAGCGATGAAGGCTCAGGGCTATTCGGTGGTCCTTGGGGCGACCGACGATTTCGAACCCATGATCACCGGATACGGCATCGAGTTCTGGAGCCTTGGCCCCTCGATGCAGGACTTCGTCAAGCAAAGCCAGTTCGAGCGCGCCATGAACCAGAGCCTGCTGGTCAATGCGCCGTCCCTGCTGCGGCAGGGCCAGAAAATCGTCGATCGCGCCGCGCGCTCGGCCTGGGACATGGCGCAGGGCGCGGACTGCATCGTGCTCAACATGAACACGAGCTTTTCGATAGATATCGCCGAAGCGCTCGATATTCCGGCCATTGTCGCCGCCCTGCAGCCGCTCAATTCGACAAGCGAATTCCCGCTCTGCATCTATTACGGTCCATCATTCGGCAAGACCATCAACCGGCTGACCTATTCAACGATGACCGTGCAGCAGATCTATTACAATCTGCCGCGCAACAAGCTGCGCCGCGAGTTGATGAATTTGGGGCCGCGCCGAAATGGCGGCTTTTTCAAGGATACCGACGGTACTCCGCTCTGGACCCTCAACGCTTATTCCGAAATCGTGTCCCCGCGCCCACGCGACTGGCCGAAAACATCGATCGTCACGGGATATTGGATGCTGCCCGACAATACGGGCTGGCAGCCGAGCGAAGAGTTCAAGACCTTTCTCGCGAAGGGACCGCAGCCGATCTATGTGGGCTTTGGCTCCATGCCCTTCGGTGCGGATCGCAACACCGATATCCTGCGCGAAGCCCTCAACCGCTGGGACGGCCGGGTGGTCGTCGGTCGCGGCTGGGGCGGCATCAAGCCCGATGAACTGCCGAGCGAGCGGGTTTACGTGATCGACCGCGCGCCCCACGACCAACTCTTCAAGCACGTCAAGGCCGTGGTCCATCACGGCGGTGCCGGCACGACGGCCGCCGGCCTGCATCTGGGCCGCCCGACCTTCATCGTGCCTCAGATGGTCGATCAGCCCTATTGGGGCGGCCGCGTGCATGAACTCGGTTGCGGGCCAAAGCCCGTACGCCGCCGCAAGCTCACGGCGGAGGCACTGGCCGACGCACTCGCGCAACTTGATTCCAATCCCGACTACGCCCGCAACGCCGAAAAAATCGGCGAACAGCTTCGGGCTGAGGACGGCGCCGGCAAGGCGATCAAGGTGATCGAGCGGGTGATGGCCAATTACCAACCGCGCAGCGAGCGCAAGCTGGCCTGAGGCCAGGCCATTCTCTCGCCTCGTCGCCTTTGCGCTAGCTCCGCAGCTTGTAGCCCGTCCTGAAGATCCAGGTGATGATGCCGAGCGCTATGGCCATGAATACCAGCGTCATGGCCAGGCTGATCGCGATATCGACGTCGGCGACCCCATAAAAGCTCCAGCGGAAACCGCTCACCAGATAGACCACCGGGTTGAACAGCGCGATGGTCTGCCAAGTCTCGGGCAGCATGGTGATCGAATAGAAGGTACCGCCGAGAAAGGCGAGCGGGGTGACGATCAGAAGTGGAATAAGCTGAAGCTTTTCAAAGCCATCCGCCCAGATGCCGATGATGAACCCGATCAGCGAGAAGGTCACCGCCGTGAGCACCATGAAGACTACCATCCACACCGGATGCTGGATCGTGATGTCGACGAAAAGCGTCGCGGTCGCGAGGATGATCAGCGCGAGAATGATCGATTTCGTCGCCGCCGCCCCCACAAAAGCAATGATGGTTTCCACATGCGAGATAGGCGCCGAGAGGATTTCGTAAACGGTGCCGGCGAATTTGGGAAAGTAGATGCCGAACGAAGCGTTGGATAGCGATTGTTGCAACAGGGACAGCATGATCAGTCCCGGAACGATGAACGCGGCGTAGGAAACGCCCTCGACCGACTCGATGCGCGACCCGATCGCGGCGCCGAAGACCACGAAATAAAGCGAAGTCGAGAGCACCGGCGAGACGATGGACTGGGTAACCGTGCGCCACCAGCGCGCCATTTCGAAAGTATAGATGGCCTTGATCGCGTAGTAGTTCATGTCCGGTCCCTCAGAAGCCCGATAAAGATATCCTCGAGCGAGGATTGGCGTGTCGAAAGGTCCTTGATGCGGATGCCTTCGGCATTGATGGCGGAGATCAGATTGGCGATGCCCGTGCGGTCGGCCTGGCTGTCATAGCTGTAGATCAGCTCCTCGCCATCGGCCGAAAGCGCAAGACCCGTTTCGGCCAAGGCCGCCGGCAGCACTTCGACCGGCTCCTGCAACTGGATCGTCAGATCCTTCTTGCCGAGCTTGGCCATGAGCGCGGCTTTTTCCTCGACCAGAATGATCTCGCCGTTCGAGATGACCCCGATCCGGTCGGCCATCTCCTCGGCTTCCTCGATATAGTGGGTGGTGAGAATGATCGTGACGCCGTTTTCGCGCAGGTCCCGCACCACGTTCCACATGTCGCGCCGCAGCTCGACGTCGACGCCGGCTGTCGGCTCGTCGAGGAACAGGACCTTGGGTTCGTGGCTCAGCGCCTTGGCGATCAGCACCCGGCGCTTCATCCCGCCCGAAAGCGTGATCAGCTTGTCGTGACGCTTGTCCCAGAGCGAAAGATCGCGCAGGATTTTTTCGACCACCGCATCATTGCGCGGCTTGCCGAACAGGCCGCGCGTAAAGCTCACCGTCGCCCAGACGGTTTCGAACCGGTCGGTGGTCAGCTCCTGGGGCACCAGCCCGATCAGCGCCCGCGTTTTGCGGAATTCAGTGACGACATCGTGGCCGCCTACGAGGATCTGCCCCGATGTCGGACGAACCAGTCCGCAGATCGTGCCGATCAGCGTCGTCTTGCCCGCTCCGTTCGGTCCCAGCAGCGCGAAGATTTCGCCGGCCTTGATCTCGAGATCGACATTCTTGAGCGCGGAAAAACCGGTATCGTATGTCTTGTTGAGACCCGAGATCGAAACCGCCGGTCGCGCCGTTATCGTCTGCATGTTCATGGAATCGCCCTCCGGCTAGAGCAGCCAATGTAGGTAGCGTTTTTTCAAAGACTACCCTCGGAAAATAAAAAAGCCCGCCGAAGCGGGCTTTCTCGAAAAATCGTTTGAAGCGATTAGCGCTTGGAGAACTGGAAGGACCGGCGAGCCTTGGCCCGGCCGTACTTCTTGCGTTCGACCACGCGGCTGTCGCGGGTGAGGAAACCACCCTTCTTGAGCGCGCCGCGCAGCTCGGGCTCATAATGGGTCAGAGCCTGCGAAATGCCGTGACGGATGGCGCCGGCCTGGCCCGACAGACCACCACCGGCGACGGTGGCGACGATGTCGTACTGGTCGACACGCTCGGCGGTCACGATGGGCTGCTGCAAGATCATCTGCAGAACCGGACGCGCGAAATAGGCGGTGAATTCCTTGCCGTTGACGGTGATCTTGCCCGAACCGGGCTTCACCCAGACGCGGGCAACGGCATCCTTGCGCTTGCCGGTGGCATAGGCGCGGCCGTAGGCGTCGAGCTTCTGGGTATAAACCGGCGCGTCATTGGCGGCCGTATCCGTCGCAGTGCCGAGGTCTTCGAGAGAATTAATGGTCTCGGACATGATTACTTCACCCTCACATTCTTGGTGTTGAGCGCTGCAACATCGAGGGCTTCGGGCTGCTGGGCTTCATGGGGATGCTCGGAACCGGCATAGACGCGCAGGTTCTTGAGCTGGGCGCGGGTCAGCGGGCCGCCCGGCATCATGCGGCGCACGGCGTTCTCGACGACGCGCTCGGGGAAACGACCCTCGAGCATTTCGCGCATCGTGCGGTCCTTGATGCCGCCGGGATAGCCGGTGTGCCAGTAGAAGCGCTTGTCATCGAGCTTCTTGCCGGTGAACTTCACCTTGTCGGCATTGATGACGATGACGTTGTCGCCCATGTCCTGGTTGGGGGTGAAGGTCGGCAGGTGCTTGCCGCGCAGACGGGTCGCGATGATCGTGGCCAGACGGCCAACGACGAGACCTTCCGCGTCGATCAAAACCCACTTCTTCTCGATCTCGCCAGCCTTGGCCGAGTAGGTTTTCATTATTGGGTTCCTTATGGATATCTCTTGCGAGAAAGGCCGCCGAAAATCCGGCGGCCGGTTCTCGACCGCCCTTGCGGACGGCCATTTCGAAGCGCGTCATACAGGCGGCCACAACAGCCGTCAAGCACAAACTATTTATCGTTTATAAACAAGCACTTGCGCTTGCGGTATTATTTTACCGCGAAGAAAGCTTATGCATATCAGAAAGATAGGCCATGACGATTCCGATGAGGATAAAGGCCAGCGCCTGGTGCCCCAGCGCGATCGGAATACCGACCACCGACAAAAGCGTGCCGATGCCCAGGAAAACCTGCAGCAATACCGTCAGTGCAATGACCGACATCCACACATGGACACCCTCGAAATCCGAGCGGAAGTATCTCACGACCCACATTGCCAGGGCGTAGAACGTGATGAAATAGGCCAGCATGCGGTGATTGAACTGGACGGTGAGGACATGTTCGAACGCGCTTTTCCACGCCGGCTCGAGCGGGAACAATCCATCGGGCACGAACATGCCATTGATCAACGGCCAGGTGTTGTAGATCAGCCCGGCGTGTAGCCCGGCAACCAGCGCTCCGGCTACGATCTGGATGAAAAGCAATCCGAAAAGCACCCAGCTTGCGATCAGCCATCCGCGGCTTGGTCTTGTCCCCTCGCTCGGCGGCTCCAATCCGCGCGCCACCCAGACCAACGCCAGCATCAACACGCAGGCGGCGCCCAGATGGGTGGCAAGGCGATATTGAGAAACCGAGGTGAGGTCGGACAATCCGGAGGAGACCATCCACCAGCCGAGGAAACCCTGAAAGCCGCCGAGTACGAACAGGCCGGCCAGCGGCCAGATCATCGATTTCGGGATACGGCGCTGGGCGACGAAAATCACGAAGGGAATGGCGAAAGCAAATCCGAGCATGCGCCCCAGGAAGCGGTGAATCCATTCCCACCAGAAGATGAGCTTGAATTCGGCCACGCCCATCCAGCCGGCGAAGTTTTCCTCATACTGCGGAATCTGCTGATAAGCCTCGAACTCGGCCTGCCAGTCGGCATCGGACAATGGCGGGATGATGCCGGAGATCGGCTTCCAGCTCGTTATCGAAAGCCCCGACTCGGTCAGGCGGGTCGCTCCACCGACCAGCACCATCAACAGCACGAAGGCCGCAAGGCAGTAGAGCCAGATGCGTACGGGTTTGAGGCGAGCATAGTCGAGCGATATTGAGCCGGAGGAGGCGATGGCAGACACGAAACTGTACCGGAGTTGTCAATCTTGACCGAACTGCTAATGGGATGGCGTCCAAATGGCAATGATCACATTCGCCGCAGTTCGGAGACAGGATGACACAACGCCAACGCAAGGCCGTCGGAACGATCCTCACCCTGCTTACGCTGGTCGTGTGGGCCGCGCTGGGAATGTGGATTTACGAGCTCTGGCTGGTGGGCGCACACAATCTCGTGCATCTGGCGTTTTTCGTTCTATTCGGGCTCGCGTGGGTCTTCCCCGCGATGGTCGTCATCCGCTGGATGCTCAAGCCCGATTAAGAAACGTCGAGACGCCTGCCCCGCCGCATGAGGGTAAAAACCTCCGCGGTCAGGAAAACATCTATGAAGCGTTTTTGCTGGAACAGGCCGTTGAGCGATATGCGCGGCAGTGCTTCCAGATGGCCGGCGTGCTCGGCATAGAGCCCGCCGGGCCGCGTGGTTACCGCCGTTGTAAATCCCAATCCCTTCGCCGTTTCGAACTCACGCGGCCCCGCTGCCGCAACGCCGCCGATCGGATAGGACAGATGGCGCGGCGTTTTCCCGAACTGGGCGGCCAGCACCTTTGCCGATTGCTCGATCTCGGCCCGCATCTGGTCGGGCGGCAGCTTGGAGAGTTCAAAATGGTGCACTGTATGGGCGCCGATCGTGCAGAGCGGATCGTCGGCAAACGTCTTGAGCTCGGTCCAATCCATGATCAGGTCCCGGCAGTGCCGCGCGAGGTCTAAGCCATAGCGATCGGCCAGAGTTTTGACCGAGGCTTCCCGTTCAGGTTCGGGCATCTTGCGGTAGCGGTCATAGACATAGGCGAAGGTCGCGCGCTTTTGCTCGAGCGTCGCCGCATCGCCATAGTGCGGCCCCTCGGGCAAATCGATGACGACCACCTCATTGGCCGCGATTATGTCTTCAAGCGCCTGCCACCAGACGATGCCCGTGCCATCGATCAGGGCCGTCGGGATATAGAGCGTGAACGGCGCCTGATGCTTTCTGAGCACAGGCAGAGCGTGAACCAGATTGTCGCGATACCCGTCATCGAACGTCAGCACGACGAATGGCTTGTGCTCCGAGGTGCCCAGCCGCCGCACGGCCTCGTCGAGATCGACGATATCGAACCCCGTCTCCCGCGCCCGCACGATCACCGCTTCGAGAAAGTCGGGCGTGACCTGCAGGATGCCATTGGGCGCGAACGCGGCCGGCGGCTCGGGCAACACGTGATGGAGGGTGAAGATGACGCCGCGCGCGCCGGAAAAGCGCCGCAACGCCGGGGCGACACCCGGCAAGGCCAGAGCCTCGAACGCCGCTCTATAGAGCCCGTAGCGGGGCATCAGGCGACTTCGGATCGCGGCCCGGCGGCGGCGATGACGCGCAAATCCTCGAACCCAAGGGAGGCGACTTCGCTGCGCGTGTCGCCGAGTGCCGAATCGTCGTTGGCGAGCAGCACGCATTTGGCACCCGCGCCGGTGAAAAGCGGCAGGCTCGAGCCCATGCCGACCTTCCCGGTCACGACGACGATCACCTCGTAAATGTCGGAGAGCGCATCGATGAGGGTCAGGACGCGGTCCGTGGCCGGACGAAGGTGCTCGCCCTGCCCCCAGGGCACGAAGGCAAACCGTTCTTCCATGCCACGGTGCACCACATCGCCGAAATCGGCTTCCTGCGCGCAGAGATCGGTGAGACCGGGTTCGATCCCCTGCTGCCCGCTGGCGGCGTCGATTTCGGCGACGCTCTGCCCGTTCCCCACGATGGAGGCGGTCAGCCGCTCGGCAAAATCCATGCTTTCCTTCCAACCCTCGTCGGAGGCGACCACGATAAGACGGTCGAGGCCGGCGAGCGCACGCGCCGCCTGGGCCTCGATTTCCGATTCCAGCGCGCTTATGGGTGCGCGGATGCCGGCGATGGCCGGGGGCTGGTTCGGCGCGTCGGAATTGGCGGCGAGGAGCGCACCGCCCTCCTCTTTTCCGAGCAACGGTTCAGCCGTCAGCCCGCGTTCGACCAGCGCGCGGCCCGACAACAATTCCGAGAAGATGACGGCGCCGACCTGCAGCAGGATGGACGCGATACCGACCGCCATCAGGATCAGGCTGGTCTGCGGCGAGGCGGGCGAGCTGGAGGGCGCCGCTTCGCTCACGAACCGGACGTCAGGCAGCGATGATCCGATATCCGAGCGCGCCGTCGCTTCTGTGAACCGCAGAAGATAGGCGTTGAGCAAATCACGTTGCGCGGCGGCTTCGCGCTCGAGTTCGGCCAGCGTCACGCCCTCGACGGTGTTGGAGCCGGCGGTAACCTTGAGGCGATCGAGCTCGGCCTGCAGCGACTGTTCCAGATCGGCCTCGATCTGCGCCTGCGCCTCGAGCGCCTGGGCTACGCGCTGACCCTCGTTGGAAATCTGCTCGTTGATCGCCGCGATCTGGGCATCCAGTGCGCGGATCGTCGGATGATTGGGCAAGAGCGTCGCCGATTGCTGGGCGCGCTCCCCCTGCAGGCGCGCCAGTTCCTGGCTCAGTTGCTGCACGATCACCGAGGTCTGCACGTCGGAAACGCCCACGACGGACTGGCCGGATTCGAGCAGGCTGCGGATCAGCTGCGCGCGCGACTGTGCGGCGCTGCGCCGTTCCGCCGCCGCCGCGATCTGCGCGCCGAAGTTGGAAAGCTGCTGATCGGTGAGATTTTCGTTGTTGGAGCCCGTAAACAGATCATTGGCGACACGGAAATCGGCGATCGCCCGCTCGGCCCCGGCCACATTTTCGCGCAGGCGATTGATTTCCTCTTCCAGCCAGGTGGTCGCCGATACGGTATCCGCGATCTGTTGACCGGCCCGCCGCTGGACGTGGGTTCGGGCAATCCCATTGGCGATCCGCGCCGCAAGCTCGGGATCGGTGGAACGATAAGCAATCGAGATCAACCGCGACGAGCGTTCCTGGGTGACGATCAGATTGTCACCGATCTCCCCGATTATCTCGCCGTCGCTCCATCCCTCGAAGGCCGCCTCGTCGCGCAGATCGATGGCCTCGATGGTTGCGAGAATCGTGTCGCGGGACTTGATCAGCTCGATCTGGCTGGAAACGGCTGCCGCGTCGATGAAATAGGATTCGGCGTTCTGGTTGCTCGCCGCGCTCGTAAAGACGGTGCTGCGCGGCTCGACCAGCAATTCGGCCCGCGACTCGTAGAGGCGGGGCACAAACATCAGCACCATATAGGCCAGCGCCAGAAGCAGGACGGTAACGAATCCAATCCGCACCAGCTTACCGAGAAGGGCGCGCAGGATCAGGCTTGCATCTATGCTCGCTTCCGCTTGCGCCGCGATGGGTGCAGAATCGCTCATATGTCGTCCCCCGGGTATGATCGGCTTATCGCCCCTCCATGGTAATCAATCGGTTAAGGACTCCTGTAATAAGGGGTTATTAACCACGACATGGGACAGCTAGTGCAGGATCGCTGGGGGCAAATCATGGGTCGGCTGCGCTTTGCATTGATTTTCTTGCCGCTGCTGCTGGCAGCGTGCGCCCATGGCAGCGCTCCCGCCACCTACCTCGTCGAGCAGACCGGTCCCTATCTCCTCGATAGCGGCGACGTACTGCGGGTGAGCGTTTATGGCGACCCCAACCTGACCAATACCTACAGGGTTGACGATTCTGGCTCGATCGCCATGCCGCTGGTCGGCGCCGTGACGGCGCGCGGCGTTACCACCACCGTCCTCTCCCAGCGGGTCGCATCGGCGCTCGCCGCCGGTTTCATGCGCAACCCCAATGTCGCTGTCGAAGTGGCTGAATATCGTCCCTTTTTCATTCAGGGCGCCGTTGGGTCCTCGGGTCAATATCCCTATGTTTACGGCATGACGGTTCGCGCGGCGATCAGCGCCGCCGGCGGCTTCTCGGATACGGCCAGCCGCGACACGGCCACGATCTACCGCCGCCAGGACAATGATATGGTCAAAGGCACCGTAGAGCTCGATTTCCCCATCCTGCCCGGCGACACCATCGTCATCTCCGAACGCTGGATCTGACCTTGGCCCAGCCTCCGCTGCGGATATTGCAGGTCATGCGCTCACCGGTGGGTGGGCTGTTCCGGCACGTCGCCGATCTGACCAAGGCGCTCAGCGAACGCGGCCATCTTGTTGGGATCATTGCCGATAGCGGAGCGGGCGACGCGCAGTCCGATGCCAAGCTCGTGTCGCTGGAAGCCTCCGCCGCCCTGGGCGTGCATCGTTTTCCGATACCACGCCTGTTGGGCGTCCATGATTTTTCGACCCCGCTCAAGATCAGGTCGCTCGCCCGTTCGCTCGATATCGATATCCTTCACGGCCACGGCGCCAAGGGAGGTTTCGGTGCCCGCGTCGCGCGTCTCGCCGGCCGCCGGCCGGCTACCGTTTACACCCCCCACGGCGGTGCGCTTCATTTCAATCCGCGCACACCGGCGGGGGGCATTTTCATGGCCATAGAGCGCGCCCTGCTCAGTGCCACCGACGCGCTGATCTTCGAAAGCGCCTATGCGCAACGGATTTTTGTCCAGCATGTGGCCAAACCCGGCCGCAGGCAGGAGGTCATTCACAACGGGCTGGCCGATTCCGAATTCGAAACCGTCCGCCCCGCCGCCAATGCCGCCGATTTCGTATTCATCGGCGAGTTGCGGCTGCTCAAGGGAATCGATCTGATCGTTGACGCGCTGGCGCCCCTGCGGCGTGCCGACGGAAGCCCCGCAACCATCGTCATGGCCGGCGATGGGCCGGACGCGGGAGCATTGCGCGAAAAGATCGCATCATTGGGTCTGGAGCAGCGGGTGGTGCTGGCGGGCGTGCAACCGGCGCGGGAAATGTTTGTCCGTGGGCATTGCGTGTTGGTGCCTTCGCGTGCCGAGTCCCTGCCCTATATCGTCATGGAAGCCGCCGCCGCCGGCAAGCCGATCATCGCGACCGACGTCGGCGGCATCGGCGAGATTTTCGGGCCGACCGCCGACCGGCTCATCACGCCGGACAATGTCGATGCCCTGCGGCAAGCCATGGCCTCGTTCCTGGCCGACCCCGAAGGCATTGCATCGGAAAGCGATTTGCGCCGCACATTCGTAGAAGCCCAATTCTCGCTTTCGAATATGGTGGACCGCATCGAAGCCCTTTACCGCGATCTCTCAACCTGATTCATCGTTTTTCACCGAGTCTTCACTTCTCCCCCGCATATTGCGCCGTCTATTTCCAGCAGCATCAGCGGGGGGATGCTCTTGTTTCGGGTCGACGCCAAGCAAGCCGTGCTCAGCCATATTTCCACCGGCGCGGACACTGCCGCCGGTGCGCTCGGTCCGGATGCGGAAGCGCTGGTGCACGCCTCCAGCGAACCGGGCATCTCGCACAAGGTCGTCACCGGTTTTGCGCAATTGTTCGAAACCGGACTGCTGCTCGTGCTCGGTCTGGGCATCTACCTCGCCTATCTGGGAGGCACGAACGCCGCGATCTACCTGCCGCTCTCGCTCGGCATCGTCGTTGCAGCCAATGTCGCCTTCAACATCGCCCGCACGCATCGCATCGCCGCGTACCGCACCGGCGTAAAGCAGATTTTGCAGGTTCTCGTCGGCTGGACGGGCGTGTTCCTTCTCGTCGTCGCGGGGCTGTTCATCTTCAAGGCGGGCGATCTGGTATCGCGCGTATGGCTCGGTAGCTGGTTCGCCTCGGGCGCGCTGCTGCTGGTCATCTACCGTTTAGTGGTGCGTTCTGTCGTTCTCGACTGGTCGGCAAAGGGTCGTCTGCGGCGGCGCACGGTGATCGTGGGCGGTGGCCCGGTGGTGGAAACGCTTGTCGCTGCGATCAGGCAGGCGGCTGCCAGCGATGTGGAACTGATCGGGCTGTTCGACGACCGCGACGACGAACGCTCGCCTAGGGCAATCGCCGGCCTCAAGAAACTGGGCCGGGTTGCCGATCTCGTCGAATTCGCCCGACGCGCCCGGATCGAACTGGTCATCGTTTCCATGCCGCTTTCGGCGGAAACGCGCGTGCTCGAAATGCTCAAGCAGCTCTGGGTCCTGCCGGTCGATATCCGGCTCAGCGCCCATATGAGTAAGCTGCGTTTCACCGACAAGACCTATTCCTATGTCGGCGACCTGCCGGTTTTTGACATTGCCGACCGGCCAATTTCCGACTGGAACCTCGTGTTCAAGTGGATCTTCGACAAGGCCGTGGCGCTGCTGGCGATCATTGCGCTTTCGCCGGTGATGCTGGCGACGGCCATCGCCGTCAGGACGACCAGCAAGGGACCGGCCCTGTTCCGGCAGAAGCGCCACGGGTTCAACAACGAGTTGATCGAGGTCTATAAGTTCCGCTCGATGTACACGGACATGGGTGATGCCAGGGCCGCCAAGCTGGTCACCCGCGACGATCCGCGCGTCACGCCCGTGGGGCGCTTCATCCGCAAGACCTCCATCGACGAATTGCCCCAGCTCTTCAACGTGCTCAAGGGCCAGCTTTCCATCGTCGGTCCCCGCCCCCATGCCCTTGAGGCCAAGGCGGCCAACAGGCTCTATCACGACGCCGTCGACGGCTATTTCGCGCGCCACAAGGTCAAGCCGGGCATCACCGGCTGGGCGCAGATCAACGGCTGGCGCGGGGAAACCGACACCGTCGAAAAGCTGATGGCCCGCGTCGATCACGATCTCTACTACATCGAGAACTGGTCGATCCTGCTCGATCTCTACATTCTGGCGATGACCCCGGTGTCGTTGCTCACCAAAAACGAGAACGCGTTTTGACCGTCGCGCTGCCGGGCGCCGACGAGGCGGGCCGCCGCCTTCTCGGTCAGGCCTGGGTCGGCGGTTCCGCCCGCAAGGCGCTCGGCTTCATCGTCGCGCTGTGGATATTTTCCGGCGGCTTCGTGATCGTCGAGCCTTCGCCCTATGAGGTGATGTTCATCATCGCGTTCACCGTCGCGCTGGCGGGCGGACTCAAGCTGCATCGCGATACCCTGCCGGTGCTGATCATCACGCTCGCCTTCGCGCCATTTGCGCTCATTTCACCGTTTTTCATGCGCTATCAGGGTGTGCTCGATGGGTTGATCTTCAACCTCGTCACCATTTTCCTTCTCATCACAAGCTATTTCGCCGCCAATTTCGTCGCTCAATCCCCACACACCCATATGCGGCTGATCGCCAAGGCCTATGTCGCCATCGCAGTCATCACCGCGCTCGTGGGGGCCCTAGCCTATATCGGAATACTGCCCGGCGAAGATTTTTTCCTGCGCTTTGGGCGCGCCAAGGCATTCTTCAACGACCCCAATGTCTATGGCCCCTTCCTGATGCTCCCAGCGGCGATCGTCCTCCAACGCACGCTTTTGGGCACCGGACGGGCCGCGCTGTGGAACGGGCTGGCCTATCTCGTGATCTTCATAGGCGTTTTCGTCAGCTTTTCGCGTGGCGCGTGGGGCCATCTGGCCGCGACCTCGCTGCTGGTCTTTGCCATGGCTTTTTTTCTCGAAGCCTCGGCCCGTGAAAAGGTCCGGCTGCTGCTGATTGCCATCGGCGGCATCATGGTTCTGGCGGCGGCGATGGCGGTGCTGTTATCCATCCCGGTCGTCGCCGAGCTTTTCGCCCATCGCTTCACGCTCACCCAGAGCTACGATACAGGGGAAACGGGGCGGTTCGGCCGCATCTGGTACACGCTCGATCTGGCGCTCAACAATCCCTGGGGAATCGGCCCGCTCGAATTCGGCTATCTGCGCATCAGCGAACAGCCGCACAACACCTATACCAATGTGCTCCTCACCTATGGCTGGGGCGGTGCGCTGGCCTATTACGTGCTGGTGGGCTGGACGCTGCTGATCGGCGGCAAGACGCTGTTCCGGCCGTCACCGCACCGGACATTGCTCATTCCGGTCTTTGCCACCTTCGTGCCCATGATTCTGCTCTCGGGAATCATCGACACCGATCACTGGCGGCATTGGTTTTTAGTGACGGGCCTCGTCTGGGGCATTTGCGCCGCCTATGGCGCGCCCGACCGGTCCGGCGGCGCTGCGCGCTTCCTGCCTTAGAAGACTTTCCTCATGATCCAGACCGCGGCAATAAACACGGTCACCACCACCAGAATCCAGAACAGCACCAGCAAAGCCACGGCTCCCAGCAGCGCGCCAAGCGCGTCCCAGAAGCCCACGGTGCCGATAAGGATGGCGAGCAATACGATCAACAGGATAGGCATGGAAAAACGATCCCCCGGTTCAATTGTCGATAAACGACGGAGATAGCCAGGCGTTCCTTCCAGATCGCGCTTCAACGGTCAATTTTCAGGAACAGAACCCTTGCGCTCGTCATCGCGATTGGATAGGTGAGAGGCCAATCGGGGCGTAGCGCAGCCTGGTAGCGCATTTGTCTGGGGGACAAAGGGTCGTCGGTTCAAATCCGGCCGCTCCGACCATCATTTCCGTTACCGTCCCGGGCTTTCGGCATTATCGCCGGATATGCCCGGGATGGAACGAAACGGAAAGATCGGCGCCGTGTGGCACGGTGCCGAACCGAAAGTCCCACCAAAACTCCCATCGATGTCGCTGATTCGTCCATGCGGACGATTCACACCCGCCCCGCCGGCCTGCTCCTCGCCGCGGTCTGCGTGCCCGAGCTTTGGCGGGCAAGAAGCCAGCCCGCGCAATGAGACGCGGCCCGACACGAAGTGCCGGGCCGGCTTTTGCTATTGAGCGAATTCGGAAGGCCGGATCGTAGCCAGCACCTCTTCGTCGGCCGGCAATTCCTCGGTGCCGGTCGGCATGCCGTTTTCGGTCGCGAGATAGGCGATGATGTCGGCATATTGCTGCGCGGTAAGGCTGCCCGGAGCATCGCCGGGCATGGTGGTCGAGATGAACCCGTAAAACTGCCCCGCCGAAGGGAAGCTCTTGAAAATCGACACGATGTCCGTGCCATGGCAGGTCGCACATCTCTGCTGATAGGTCGATTGACCGCGCTCTACCTGCTCGGGCGTAACCCAATCGCCGCCGGCGGCGTCCTGCGCCACCGCATTGGCCGCGAAGCCGAGCGCGGCTGCGCAGACGACAGCGGCGAGGCCTGAAATCGAAGGGTTTCTCAATTCATTCTCCTTGCACTTTCAATGAAACTCGTCGGAAACCGGTCATGGGACGCCGTATCCCATCTCGGTGACCAGGGCGGGAATCGTTCCGTCCGCCCGCAGCACGGAAATGGCGTCGCCCAAAAGGTCCCGCAGATAGGTGTCGCGGCTCAGCAGCGCCATGCCTATCGGTTCAGGCTCGATCGTCGGCGCCGTCAGTTCGGAAACGAAAATTCCGCTGTCGGCGAATTCGTCCTCGAGCAGCGGCACCGCGTAATTGGGAATGATGCCCGCCTCGAGCCGGCCCTGGGCGATGGCGCGCAGGATGTTCTCGGGCGTGTCGTAAGGTATGCGGACGATATCGGCGCCCCCGCCCATCGCCCGAGCGAAGGTCATGTCGGCCTGGGACAGCATGATCGATCCCACCCGCGAGCCGGCCGGCAGATCAAACGGGCTGGTTGCACCCTCTATGGTCGCGGCCAGAACGTAGCTGAGTTCGAAATAGGACCGGGTGACGGTCAGCCATTCGGGCAATGGCCGCCAGTTGAGGCTGGTGCCCATGGCCGCGTCACAATCGTCCATGAGGCTTATGAAAAGCTGTTCCTCAAACTGCTCCTGCGAGCCCGAGCTGACCTGGCGAACCTCGAAGAATTCGGCCTCCAGCAGATGAAGTCCGGCGATTTGCGATGCGATGGCCCGGTCGAGCTCCACCATGGGGCTGTCGGACCAGACGCAGAAGATCAGCCGATTGCCGCGATCGCGGATTGCGCCCTCGTAGAAATCGCGCTGCACCATGGGCTGCGCGAGGGCGACCGATGCGGCGAGCATTGCTGAAAATGTGATCGACAGGCGGAGCATGCCCAAAATCCAATGGAAACGGTCGGGCCGTCCGCCGCCGATTGGCAAGCGGCGGACGGCCCATAAAGCGGCTAGTCAGTCTCCGGGAGCGCGAAGACGAACAGATTGTTGCCGCTCATCGGGTGGCGGATGTCGGGAACCAACGCCGCCTGTGCACGCGGGCTGCCGCCACCGAGGCCGGTGGGGATGGCGATATACTGCGTGCCATCGACCTCATAGGTGACCGGCATGCCCTGCACGGACTGGGACAGACGCACTTCCCACACCACTTCGCCGGTTTCGGCATCGAACGCCTTGAAGTAGCGGTCGAGGTCGCCGGCAAAGATCAGGCCCGATTCGGTCGACAGGATTCCGGTGAGGAACGGAGCGTGCTGCTCATGGCTCCAGACGGTTTCCAGCGTATCGACATCGACGGCCGCAAGCAGACCCTGGCCGCCTGCGTCCGGCATGGGCGCAAAGGTGCGGAACCCGCCGGTGCCGCCGCCGCCGACCACCGGCTCCACTTCACGCGCGGTGAAGTTCATGCAGCTCTGGCTGAGCGGCATATAGAGAGTGCGCAGGTCGGGATTGAACGCCATCGGGTGCCAATCCTTGCCGCCGGCCGTGCTCGGGCACGAGAAGATCGGCGTTTCGAAATCGACAGGGATCTGCTCGGGTCGAACGGTGGCCTGACCGGTTTCCTCATTCACGTCGAAGACGTTCTGGAATACCATTTCGCGGTGATCGATATATTCGCCGGTCTCGCGGTCCATGACCCAGAGAATGCCGCTCTTGCCGATCTTGTAGAAACGCTTCTCGCCGTCGACATCGACGAAGACATGCTCGAACGCATCGTCGAGATCGAGCGTCTCGCCAGGGAGATACTGGTGATACCAGAGTATTTCCCCATTGTCGGGATCGAGCGCCAGAGTTGAGTTGGTGTAAAGCGCTTCGCCTTCATGCCCGCGCCCCACGCTCGTCCAGGGATAGGCCTGGCCGGTGGCGCACAGGATGATGTCCTGCTCTTCGTCATACGAGCACGGATGCCACACGCTGCCGCCGGCACGCAGGAAGTCGGGGGCATCGCCCCAGGTGTCGCCGCCCTCTTCTCCTTCGATGGCGACGGTATAAGTGCGCCACAGCTCTTCGCCGGTTTCGGGATCGTGCGAGACGACGTAGCAGCCCGTCCGTTCCTCGCGGAACACACGGCAATCGGTCAGCCCGGAGATGACCTGCCCCTTGACGATGGTGGGACCGGTACTGAAACCGACCTTGTAGTCCTCCCAGACCTCCATCTCGACGTCCCAGGCGACTTGCCCGGAAAAGGCGTCGAGCGCCACCACGTGGGCATCACAGGTCGAGGTGAAGACGCGCTCGCCATAGAGCGCGATGTTGCGCGTCGCGCCCGACGTGCCGTGGCACGCGTCTTCGGGCAGCTCGCGCTTGTACTCCCAGAGAAGATCGCCAGTGACCGCATCGAGCGCCTGGATGACGTCGCGCGCGCCCGCCAGGAACATGATCCCGTCATAGACCAACGGGGTCGATTCGAAAGTGCCCGGCTCGACGTTCCACGACCATGACATGCGCAGGTCGGAAACGTTTTCCGGGTTGATCTGGGTCAGCGGCGAATGGGCCCAGCTATCGCGCGTGCGACGCCAGTTCAGCCAATCCCCGTCATCGGGGTTGGCAAACATTTCGTCAGTGACAGGAACGAAATCTGCCCAAGGGTCGGCCGCGGCCTCCTGGGCGGGCAGGCTGGTGGCGCTCGCTGCCGTCAGCAGCAGGGCCATAGCCAGAATACTATGTCTCATCTTCTCCTCCATGCCCTTGGATATGCCTTGACCGGGAAGCCGGGCATCACAGGAGCCGGCAACGCGATCGTCCGGGCTGTCGGAAAGGGCGGCCCGGCAGCCTGGAGCGATTGCTCGAAGAGCGCCTGACGGTCCGCTCGTGAAAGCATGCCGACGGCGCGAAATCTGGCTCAGGAAAGCTGCCGGTGCCTTCCTGCCATTTCCTGCCTTGCCCGCCGTCCTCCCGACGGCCGCGCTCGGCTTTACAAATCGAAGTATCCCGCCTTGATCTACTCACGGTCAACTTCCAATAATCACTTCACTTGCGAGTTAAACTCTTTCGCTTTTCAGTTATTCGACATATAATCCAAATATTGTCTCTTATAATAATATGAAAATATAAGCAGCTATCCCCGTGCTCGCTATTTCCGCGTGACATCTGCCGCTACGGCGTTCAATAACGCGGGCAATCAGGGGATATGGAATGAACGACGCATGGGGCGGGCTGGCGACAGCCCTGGGGAGTTGGCCGGATTTTGCGGGCAGCGCTCTCGAACTCATCAATCTTTCGGAAAATCACACATTCAGGCTCGATCTTCCCACGGGCGGCCGGGCGGTTCTGCGGGTTCATCGTCCCGGCTATCATTCGCGGCAGGGCATCGAGAGCGAATTGGCCTGGATGCAGGCCCTGCGCAGCCAGACGGGTCTCTTCACGCCCCGCCCCCTGCCCGGCTGCGACGGCCAACTGGTGCAGGAGGGCCCGTTCCGCGGTGAAACGCGGCACATGGTGGCCTTCGCATTCGAGGAGGGCGAAGAACCGCAGGTCGGCGACGATCTGGCGCCGGTGTTTCACCAATTGGGTTCGCTGGCCGCCCAGTGCCATCTCCACGTCATCGGCTGGACGCCTCCGGCGGGTTTTACGCGCCATGTGTGGACCGCCCGCACGATCCTCGATCCCGATGCGACCTGGGGCGACTGGCGGGCAACTCCCGGTGTTATCGGCGAAACGCGCCAGGTACTCGACAAGCTCAACGGGCGGCTACGGGAATTGCTCGACACCTACGGCATGAGCAGGGAACGCTTTGGGCTGATCCACGCCGATATGCGACTGGCCAACCTCCTGGTTTCCGACGGACAGACCCGGCTTATAGATTTCGACGACTGCGGCTTCTGCTGGTTCGGCTATGATTTCGGTGCGGCGGTTTCATTTTTCGAGGAAAGCGAAACCATCCCGGCTCTCCGCGCCGCCTGGCTCGCCGGCTATCGCACCCATCGGCCGTTCAGCCGCGAGGACGAAGCCATGCTCGACGTCATGGTGCTCCTGCGGCGCATGGCGTTGCTGGCATGGATCGAAACGCATCCGGAGGCCGAACCGGCCCAGCAACTCAGGGCTCGCTACGCGCGGGAATCGGCGGAAATGGCCGAACGGTTCCTTTCGACCGGCACGATAGACCGTTAGATCAATCGTAGAACAGCGACACCCGGTGCCCGCCGATCTCATGGACGTTGATGTCCATGTCGTAGATTTCCTTGAGCGCCTCGGCATTGATGATGTCGTTTTTCGACCCGTGGCGGACGACCTTGCCGTTCTTCATCGCAATGATGTAGTCGGAGTACCAGGACGCGAAATTGATGTCGTGGAGCACTAGCACCACTGTCTTGCCCAGGTCGCGGCAGGCGCGTTGCATGAGCTTCATCATGCCCATCGCATGCTTCATATCGAGATTGTTGAGCGGCTCATCGAGCAGCACATAGTCGGTGTCCTGGCACAGGACCATCGCAACGAAAGCCCGCTGGCGCTGGCCACCGGAAAGCTCGTCCAGGAACCGGTGCCGGAGCTCGTCGAGATTGAGATAGGAGATCGCCTGGTCGATATGCCCCTTGTCCTCGATCGTCATCCTGCCCTTCGAATGGGGATAGCGGCCGAAGGCGACGAGGTCCTGCACCGTCAGGCGTGCCGTCATGTGGTTGTCCTGGCGCAGGATCGACAGGCGCTTGGCGAGGACGTCGCTGGGCGTGTTGGACACGTCCATGCCATCCACCGTCACCGTCCCCGCGTCCATGCCCAGAAGGCGCGAAACGATCGAGAGCATAGTCGACTTGCCCGCCCCGTTCGGTCCGATGATCGAGGTGATGCCGCAGGCGGGCAGCTCGATCGACACATCGTCCACCACCGCGGTATCGCCATAATATTTCTTGAGGCCGGAGGTGATGATCATCGGGCCGCTCCCCGCAGGATAAGAATAATGAAGACGAGGCCGCCCAGGAACTCGACGATGATGGACAGCGCCGTATCGAACTCGAACACGCGCTCGAACACCGTTTGACCGCCCACCAGCGCGATCACGCCGAGCAGCGCCGCCGCAGGCAAGATGTATTTATGCTTGGACGTGCCGACAAGCCCATGAGCGAGGCTCGCCACCAGCAGTCCAAAAAACGTGATCGGCCCCACCAGCGCCGTCGATACCGAAACCAGCACGGAAACCATCACCAGGATGATGACGACGGTGCGCTTGTATTCAACCCCGAGATTGATCGCCGTGTCACGGCCGAGCGAGAGTACGTCGAAGGTGTGCCCCATGCGCCAGAGGATCAGGGACACGATCAGGATCAGGGCAAAGGCGACCCAGAGCAGCGTGGTATCGATGGTCGAAAAGCTCGCAAAAAAACTGTCCTGCAGCACCTGAAACGCGTTCGGGTCCAGCAGCCTTTGCATGAAGTTCGAGAGGCTTCGGAAGAAGATGCCGAACACGATGCCCACGAGGACCAGCAGATGCAGGCTCCGGCCCTCGTTGAGGAACAGCCATTGAAACAGCAGCCATGAGAAAGCGATCATCATAACCACTTCGATGCCGAACTGGGCATAGGGGTTAATGAGCGCCAGCACCTGTGGGCCGAGGAAGAAGACGAGCGAGGTCTGAAGGAGAATATAAAGCGCGTCGAACCCCATGATGGACGGGGTGAGGATGCGGTTGTTGGTTACCGTCTGGAACAGCACCGTCGAAATCGCGATGGCGTAGGCGACCAGCATCAGCCCGATCAGCTTGCGGCCCCGGAAGGGAATGATGAAACTCCAGCTTCCCTTGGCGCCGAGCGTCATGAAGCAGACGATCGAGACCAGCGCGATAACCGCGAGGATCACAAGCACGATCGTGGGACGCGACCAACGCAAATCACGCAGCATTGTGACGCTTCCTTAGCAGCAGATAAAGGAACAGCCCGCTGCCGATCACCCCGACGACGACGCTGATCGGAATTTCATAAGGGAAGCGGATAAGGCGGCCGACGATGTCGCAGGCGAGCACGAACGCCGCTCCGAGCACGGCCACCCAGGGCACCGTGCGGCGCATGTTGTCGCCGATCATCAGGCTGACGACGTTGGGAACGATCAGCCCCAGAAACGGGATCGAGCCCACGGAAACGAGCACGACCGCGCTCACGATCGAGACGATGATCAACCCCAGCGTCATCACGCGCTTGTAATTGAGCCCCAGATTGGTCGTGAAATCCTCGCCCATGCCGGCCACCGTGAACCTGTCGGCGGCGATATAGGCCATGATCGTACCCGCAAGGCCGAACCACAAAAGCTCGTAGCGGCCGCGCAGCACGCCCGAGAAATCGCCCATATTCCAGGCCAGCAGCGAGGGCAGCAGATTGTAGCGGTAGGCAAAAAAGCTGGCGACGGCCCCGATCACCCCACCGAGCATGATGCCCACCAGTGGCACCAGCAGGACGTCGCGCAGGGGGACGAAGCGCAAGATGCGCAGGAACAGCGCCGTCCCCGCCAGCGCGAAGACCGCGGCCACCAGCATCTTGGCCATCAGCGGCCATCCCGGCGCGAGAAGCGTGACGACGAGAAAGCCAAGCGTGGCCGATTCGGTCGTCCCCGCCGTCGAAGGCTCGACGAAACGGTTGCGGACGATCATCTGCATGACGAGGCCGGCGATGGCCAGCGACGAACCGGCGAGAAGTATGGCCAGCGTGCGCGGAATCCGGCTCATGACCAGCACCTGCATGGGCCGGTCTTGGGCGCTCGACGAGAGCAGCGCCCCCAGCGACACGTCGCTGACGCCAATAAAAAGACTGACGATCGCTAAAACGATCGTCAGCACGATTCCGACTATGAGAAGCCGCACGTTAGCTTGCCCGTCGATCAAGGCCGGACCAGGCGGTCCGGACGGAAAAGAACAAAGCCCGGCGACGGGAGTCGCCGGGCGTTATGGATGTCTGCCGGATCACTCGGCGCTGTTGTAGCCGTCGATCACCTGATCGAGCATGGTCATCAGGCCGGTGTAGCCGTGCATGGTGATATAGGCGGCCTGCGGATCGAGATAGATGATCTGGTCGTTCTGCCAGGCAGTGGTCTCGTGCATCAGTTCGTTGTCGAGCAGGGCAGCGGCGGCGCCTTCATTGCCCACGCCCGCGTCGCGATCGACGACGAACAGCCAGTCGGGGTTGGTTTCGAGCAGGAACTCGAAGGAGATACCGTCGCCGCCGTGGTCACCGTCCTCGACGTCGTCCATCACCGACGGAATAGCCAGTTCGTTGTGAACCCAGGCCACGCGCGAATCCGGGCCGTAAACGCCCAGATTTCCGGCATTGGTCACCAGAACCAGCCCAGTGCCCTTGCCTTCGGCGGCGGCGCGGGCTTCCTCGACCTTGGCGTCGAGATCGGCGATCAGTTCGGCGGCGCGGTCTTCGACACCGAAGATTTCGCCAAGCTGGGTAAGGTTCGCTTCCACACCAGCAACGAGGTCGGCGTTATTGACCGACATATCGATGGTCGGTGCAATTTCGGAAAGCTGGGGATAGGTCGAGGCCGAGCGGGCGGCGACGATCACGAGATTGGGCTGTTCGGCTGCGATCGTTTCGAAATCGGGCTCAAAGAGCGAGCCGACATTGACGAGGTCGTCGGTCACGAGGTCGGCAAGGTAGCCCGGAGCGTTGGAGCCCGGAGCGCCGGCGACGTGCACGCCGAGCGCATTGAGATTGTCGAAGGCCGCCCAATCGATGGTGAAAACCTTTTCGGGCGTGCCGGAAATGGTGGTTTCACCCTGCGGATGGGTGACAGTGATGTCCTGAGCGGACGCTCCAGCGGTGAGGGCGAGCGAGGCTGTAAGGGCCAAAGCGGCAGTCGCGGTGCGGAAAACAAGCGATATCGTCACGATGACATTCCAATCAATTGACTAGGGCTCGGCGTCCAAAATCGGTCGCGTCGTCCACCATTTTTCATCCCGCCACGCCCTCGCCTGGAAATCCCAAAACCGAAGACGCCTGCAGGCGTCCATCGCCGGCTGTAAACCCAACCGGACACCGCAGGTTATTAGGCGGCCCCGCCCGGCCCGTCAACATTCCTGATCGTAACTATCATCTTAATCTTTCGGCTACCCCGGCCGGCACTGCCGGGCGTTACCCGCGGGCCTTGTCGAGCATGAGCTTGGAAGCCGCGAGCGTGTCGAGAACCGCGTTGAGTTCATCCCGTTGCCGCGACGAGAGCCCGAACCCTTCCCCCGACGGGGCAGCGATCTGCGGTTGCGGCTCGAGAGAGATGGAATCGACATCGACAAAGTCGACAGCGTCGTCATCCCCTGCCGGTTCCATCTGCGGTTGGGGAGATATGGGCTGGATGGAGCCGGTCTCGCCGATGGCGATGACGTGCTTGGCGCCCTGCTCCTTGAGGATGCGCTGCACACCCTTGATCGTGAAACCCTGATCGTACAGCAGGTGCCGGATACCCTTGAGCAACTGCACGTCGTCAGGCCGGTAATAACGCCGCCCGCCGCCGCGCTTCAAAGGTTTGATCTGGTTGAACCGGGTCTCCCAGAAGCGCAGAACATGCTGTGGCAGGTCCAGTTCGTCGGCCGCTTCGGAAATTGTCCGGAAGGCGTCTGGCGATTTGTCCAACGACGTTCTCCGGTAAAAACGTTTATTTACCAGACCGAACCATAGATTTGTTGATCTTGGATTTCAAGACATTGGACGGTTTGAACACAAGAACCTGCCGGGGAAGGATCGGAACCTCCTCGCCAGTCTTGGGATTCCGGCCAATTCTTTCGTTCTTGGAACGGACCTGGAAGGAGCCGAATGAGGACAATTTGACGTTGTCGCCGTCGGCCAGTGAGTCGCTTACGATCTGCAATACGCGTTCCACGAGTTCCGCCGATTCGGTACGCGACAGCCCCACAGATTGATAAACCGCCTCGGCCAGATCGGCGCGAGTCACCGTTTTTCCCGACATGATCTTCCCCTCAACCTTATTGAAGCCCGCGAGCCAGCCCCCAAGATTTCAACCACTTAACGCCCAAAACGAAGCGCGGTCAACTCTACCAGCGAATGAGAGCCGCACCCCAGGTAAACCCGCCGCCCATCGCTTCGATCATCACGAGGTCGCCCTTCTTGATACGACCGTCCTCGCTCGCCTCCCAAAGCGCAAGCGGGACGGAGGCGGCAGAGGTATTCGCGTGCCTGTCCACGGTGACCACCGTCTTGGCCTCGGGGATGCCGAGCTTGCGGCCCGCGCCATCGATGATGCGCTTGTTGGCCTGGTGCGGAATGAACCAGTCGAGGTCGTCGGTGGTCTTGCCGGTCTTTTCCAGCACGTCCTCCACCACGTCGGAAATCATGCCAACGGCATGCTTGAAAACCTCGCGCCCTTCCATGCGGACGTGTCCGATCGACCCCGTCGCCGAAACGCCGCCGTCCACATAAAGCTTTTCCCAATGGCTGCCGTCCGTGCGCAGGCTCGAAACCAGCACGCCATCCTCGGGCGCATCGTCGGACACCTCGCGCGCTTCCAGGATCATCGCCCCTGCCCCGTCGCCGAACAGCACGCAGGTGGCGCGATCCGTCCAGTCGAGAATGCGCGAGAAGACCTCGGCGCCCACGACCAGGGCCCGCTTGCCCAATCCGGTCCTCAGATAGCTGTCGGCGGTCGCGACCCCGAACACGAAGCCCGAGCAGACCGCCTGCACGTCGAACGCAGTACCATGCGTAATGCCGAGCTTCTGCTGCAGAATCGCGGCGGTCGCAGGGAACGTCCTGTCCGGCGTGGTCGTACCCACGATGATCAGATCGATATCGCTTGCCTCAAGGCCCGCGTTGTCGAGCGCGCGACGCGCCGCGACCAGCGCCAGATCGGAGGTTACTTCGCCCTCGGCGGCGATGTGGCGCTGGCGGATGCCGGTGCGCTGCACGATCCACTCATCGGAGGTGTCGACGATCTTGGCCAGGTCGTCATTGGTCATCACACGCTCGGGCAGATATCCGCCGATGCCGCGCACAACAGATTGGATTTTGGTCACGCGGAAGGTGCCTCCAGATTGGACAGGTCCGCTGGCACAGCCAGCTTGGGGAAGTTCTTCACACCTTCCCCGATCTTGGCGATGAGATCGTTACGCGCCATGTCATAGGCAAGGCTCAGAGCGCTTTTGTATCCGATTTCGTCGGTGCTACCATGGCTCTTGATCACGACACCATTGAGGCCGAGGAACACACCGCCATTGACCGTGCGCGGGTCCATCTTCGAGCGGATGGCGTTGAGGGCCTGCCGCGCGAACAGCGCGCCCAGCATGCTCATGAACGAGGATTTCATGGCGTCACGCAGATAGGTGCCCACCTGCCGCGCCGTGCCCTCGGCGGTCTTGAGCGCGATATTGCCGGTGAACCCTTCGGTCACGACCACATCGACAGTGCCCTTTCCCAGATCGTCGCCCTCGACGAACCCCTTGTAGGTAAAGCCGGCGCCCGAACTTTCGCTCAGGATCTTGCCCGCATCCTTGACCCATTCATTGCCCTTGGCCTCTTCAACCCCGACATTGAGCAGCCCCACCGTCGGGCTTTCGATATCGAAGACGGCCCGGGCCAGCGCCGCGCCGAGAATGGAAAAATCCACGAGCTGCTGCGCATCGGCGCCGATGGTGGCCCCTACGTCCAGCACGATGATATCGGATCGAAGCGTGGGCCAGATGGCCGAAATCGCAGGCCGGGAAATGCCTTCCATGGTCCTGAGGCAAAACGTGGCCATGGCCATCAGCGCCCCGGTGTTGCCACCCGAAATCGCCACCGCCGCCTCGCCGTCCTTGACCGACTGGATGGCCGCCCACATCGATGAATTGCCCCGGCCCTTGCGCAAAGCCTGGCTGGGCTTGTCGTCCATGGTGATGACGGTTTCGCTGTGGCGAATCTCGGAAACCGCGCCAAGTTCGGGAAATTCAGCCATCAGTGGTTTGATGGCTTCTTCGCGTCCGTGAAAGATGAAGCGCGCGTCGGGGCGCTCGCGAAGCAGGAGTTTTGCCCCATGGAGGGGTGCGCGCGGCGCATTGTCTCCGCCCATCGCGTCAACGGAGATCGTTATCGTTTCACTCATTGCGTGCCTTAATGCTGCCCGTCTAAGCGCACCGGATTCTCCGTGGGCGCTCACCATAGTCAATGAACTTCGTCGTGCAAGGGTGTCAACCGGATCGCTTGGAGACACTCAATCCTTTTTGAGAGCCTTGAGCGCTGCAAAGGGCGAAAGTTCGGCGGGATCGTCCCCCGCCATGTCCTCGGGCAATTCGGCTCCGGGCTTGCGAGGATAGAGGTCGATCGCCAGGGCGAAAACCTCGAGAACCAGATCGGCAAGATCGATTTCGTTGCCTTCGAAATAGTCGGGCAGGTCGTCATCCTCGAGGTTGACGAAAATTTCGGCGCCGGCCGTCGCCTGGCTCGCCGCATCCTGGCCGGGCAGGAAAATCCGGTCGATAGGCTCATCGATCGCCTGGGTCACCGGATCGCCGGTCACAACGCAAGGCTGGACCACCGTGCCGGCCACATTTCCCTGTGCGCGGATACCGCCGCGAAACCGGCTGGCCGTCACCTTGGCCGAAAAATCGGTGACTTCGCTCACCCTGAACCGTTCGGCCAGCGCTTCGCGCTGTCCCGCGTCGGTTTCGATGGTGACCACCCGTCCGTCAGTGGGAATCTTGTCGACCTTGACGACGGCATCGAGGTCGATTTCGACTGGGCTTGCACTCATTTCGGTTCTCCGAACGTCACCTTGCCGTCCATGATGTCCTCGACCCTCTGGGTTTCGAGCAGATCGTCGCAAAGCAGGATGTAATCGGCAAACTTGTCGGCGGCCTCATGGGTTCCGCCGGCGTGGAAGTTGCGCGAGACGAACGCGACAAGCCGCGTACGGTCTCCGGCATCGAGAATCTCGGAAAGGTTGGACAGCATGCCGTAAAACAGCCCACCCATCTTTTCGATGCGCTTGCCGATCGAGAGATCGCCGACGCCCATTTCCCGCAACGAACGATCCATGTCGGTAAAAAAGCAATCGAACACGTTCTGGGAGAAGGCCCTGGTCTGCGCCTCGCGCGAGCGCAGCCTGCGAAAGACCAGCGCGGCGTGGAGCGAAATCATGTCGAACCGTCCGGTCAGCGTGTCGGCCACGCCCCAGTCGGCATAGAAAATCTCGCGCCGGGATTGCGCCACAATGGCGTTATAGACGGCGTAAACGGGTTCGGTGAGCTTGGTCTTGCGGAAAAGGGACAGGATCATTTCGTCTCGGTCTCGAGGGCGAGAAAATCGGCCGGTCACATATTGAAATATATTGGCCGCTTGCCAGAGTCGTGCCTTGACGGCTAAACAACACGTAAAAATCCCTGGCGCATTGTCGCGAGGCTATAGTCGAGAGAGCTGAGGAAAGTCAATTCATGACCGTGCGTTCCGCCCTTGTCCGCCTGTCCCCCCTCGCCGCCGCCGTCGCGGTCGGCCTGACGCTTTCGGCCTGTTCGGGGTCGGGGCTCGTTGCACAGCGCACGCAGGGTTATGTTCTCCCCGCCGACGCGATTGCCCAGATCAGGCCCGGTTCGAGCCAGGATTTCGTCCGCGTCGTCCTCGGCTCGCCGCAAACGACGTCGACCTTCGGCGGCGAAACCGCCTGGTACTATGTCGAGACCAAGGTCAACCAGACAGCGTTCGGGTTGACCTCCGTCGAAGAGCGCACCGTGCTCGCCGTCTATTTCGGCCCCGACCGTCGTGTCACCGACCGCGCGCTCTATTCGCTTGAAGACGGTCGCGTGTTTGCCATCGAGCAGCGCCGCACCGGTTCCTTCGGCGAAGACCGTAACTTCCTGCAAACGCTGCTGGCTTCAGCTCTCTGAGGCCAGCGCCGCGCGGCGCTTGGCTCCCCTGCCCCGCAAATCCGCCCATCCGAGCAAAAGGATGGCGGCGACGGCTATGGGCATGGCGATCAGGTTGACCATTTCCCAGCCGAACAGGTTGAGCAGCACGCCCGCACCGATGGATGCGAGCGCGTTGGCGCCGAAGACGAGCTGTTCGTTGATGGCTTGAACCCGCGCGCCCTCTTCGGCGCGATAGGCGTTCGAGAGCATCACGGTCGATCCGATAAAGCCGAAATTCCAGCCCACGCCGAGCAGGACGAGCGCCATATCGAAATGCAGCGTCGTGATCCCCGTCAGCGATGTCCCGGCGCTGGCGATAATCAGCAGCAGCCCGATTCCCACCGTCAGATGCGGCCCGATCCGGCCGATGATCGCGCCCGTTATGAAGCTGGGCGCGAACATCGCCACGATGTGCCACTGGATGGAATTGGCCGCATCGGCCGGCGCGTGCCCGCACAGATGCACCATCGCCAGCGGCGCCGCCACCATCACGAAAGTCATGAGCGCAAAACTCGCCATGCCCGTCAGGATCGGTACGAAAATATCGGGGGTCCGGATCAGTTCGCCGAAAGACCGTCCCTGCTCGGCGGCCGTCTTTTTCGGCTCGCCCTTGGGCAGGCGCGTGGCGCTCAGGAGCAGCATCGAGACGAGCGAAAGCCCCGCCAGACCGATGAACGAACCCGCATAGAGGGCGTCCGGCACCGCCTCCGAGGTCAGCGACGCGAGCCTGGGCCCCAGAAAGCCGGCCAGCACGCCGCCGAACAGCACCCAGGATATCGCCCGCGCCTTGCCCTCGGGCGGCACGCTGTCGGCGGCCGCGAAGCGATATTGCTGCCCGAAGGCGCCGGCGGCGCCGATCAGCAGCATAGCGGCCGAAAAGATGATGAAGTTGTGGAGATAGAGCCCGAACGCGGCCACCAGCCCGCCCGTTCCGGCAATCGCCGCGCCCAGCACGAAGCCGCGGGTTCGTCCCACCCGATGCAGCAGGATGGCTGCCGGTCCCGCCATCAGCGCGACGCCGATAATCATCACCGTGATGGGCAGGGTCGCAAAGGCCGGGTCGAAGGCCAGCATGGCGCCCGCCAGAGCGCCCACCGCCATCACCATGCCCTGGGACGATCCCGCCACCGCCTGCGCGCCCGAGAGGAGGAGAAGATTGCGCATGGCGGCCATCGGGAATCATCCGATCTAGGGTTGGGGTCTATCCCCAGCATAGCCCTCGGAATATTTGCGCGCCACGGCGTCGAGCACGCCATTGACCATGCCGGGCACCTCGTCCTCGTAAAAGGCGTTGGCGACATCGACATATTCGCGGATCACCACCTTGAAGGGGATGTCCTTGCGCATGGTCAATTCGAACACGCCCGCCCGCAACAGCGCCCGCAGCGTCGCGTCGATCCGCGTCATCGGCCAACCGCCCTGCAGGGCGGAGTTGATCACCGGATCGAGCTTGACCTGATTTTGCACCACGCCACGTACGATATGGCGGAAATAATCGGCATCGGCGGGCAAATATTGCTCGCCTTCCAGTTCCCGCCCCAGGCGAAAGCTTTCGAACTGGCTGAGGGTTTCTTCCAGCGTCTGCTCGCCGATATCCATCTGATAGAGCGCCTGCACCGCCGCCAACCGCGCCGAACCGCGCTGGTTTGCCGGTTTGATCTCGTTATCGGTGGCCATGGCTCAGTCCTCCATCAGCCGGTTGCGCAGCGCCGCCATGGTCATGGCCGCAACCGCCGCGCCGCCGCCCTTGTCCTGCTCGCCCACCCTGGCCCGCGCCCAGGCCTGCGCCTCGTTCTCGACGGTCAGGATGCCATTGCCGAGCGCGATCCCGTCGGAGATTGACAGATCCATCAACGCCCGCGCGCTCTCGCCCGAAACGATCTCGTAATGGGTGGTCTCGCCCCGGATCACGCAGCCCAGCGCGACATAGCCGTCATAATCATCACCCTTGAGTTCGGACGCCATGGCGATCGCCGCCGGAATCTCCAGCGCGCCGGGAACGGTCAGCACGTCGAACGTGGCTCCGGCCTTTTCGAACGCCGCCTTGGCGCCTTCGAGCAGCGCATCGGCGATGTCGTCATAAAACCGCGCCTCGACGATGAGATAATGCTGTCCTTCGGCCGAGCCGGGCGCAATCGCGAAAGTGTCGCCAGAACTGGCCATGTTTAATCCTGTCGGGTTGAGTCTTGGTGGTCGCGCTCTATAAGCCGCGCCGCATAGCGCGCCATGAGATCGACTTCAAGGTTCACGACGTCGCCCACCTGATAGTCAGGCCAGTTTGTCGCGGAAAGCGTATGGGGGATCAAGTGGACCGAAAAGCGGTCGCCCTCAACCCAGTTGACGGTCAGCGACGTTCCATTGAGCGCCACCCCGCCCTTCTTGGCGATGAAGCGGCTCAAATCGTGCGGCGCTTCGAAGACGAAGGTGATCTGGTCGCCGATATCGCGGCGCTCAGTGATAGTCGCGAGCCCATCCACATGGCCTGAAACGATATGCCCGCCCAATTCGTCGCCGATCTTGAGCGAGCGTTCCAGATTGATCCGCCGCCCGGCCTGCCACTCGCCGACCCCCGTCACGTCCAGCGTCTCGCGCGCCGCGAAAACGTCGAACCAGTTGCTCTCGTCGGTTCCCTTGTCGGTCACCGTCAGGCAGATGCCCTCGCACATGATCGAGGCGCCCAAATCAATGCCCTGCGGATCGTAGCGCGTACCGATCCGCAGCCTGCGCCCGTCATTGCGGTCCTCGACGGCCAGAAGCGTGCCGATGTCGGTGATGATGCCGGTAAACATGTGCTCAAATCTTCTCGAAGGTCGTGAGCATATCGCACCCCAGCGCGCGAGTTTCAACCACGCCGAACCCCAGTCGCGCCAGACGCTCGGGCAATTGTCCATGAAGACTGGCCGGAACGCCGCCGGCCCCGACGATCACGTCACTGCTCAACAGATGAAAGCGATCGACCAGCCCAGCGTCGAGCAGAGCGTCGTTAAGCCCGGCCCCGCCCTCGACCAGCACCCGCCCGACACCCCGATCCACGAGCGCTTCAAGGGCCAGCCCGGCATCGGGATAGCCGTCCCGCCCGCCGACCCATACCACATCCGCGCGTTCGAAAATTGATTCAACTCGGCCTTTTTCCGCAACGAAAACAGTCTCTTGGATTGAATCTGTCGCGAAAAGATTCAAATTCGCCGGCAGTGCCCGCCCCGCCATAACCACCCGTAATGGTGTGCGCCCTTCCAGCCCCGGCAACCGAACGCTGAGTCTGGGATTGTCCAATCGCGCCGTCCCCGCCCCCACCATAACCGCGTCGCTCAACGCCCGCTGCATATGCGTCCAGCGCCGCGCATCCTCGCCGGTAATCGCGACATTGCCTCGGTCACGCCGCCCGATCATGCCGTCCCGCGAGACCGCCAGTTTCGCTGTGACAAATGGCCTTCCGCGCCGTACGCGCGAAAAGAACCCCTCATGCAGCCGCTCGATAGCAGCGAGCCCGCTCCCCGCCTCGACCGCGATCCCCGCCGCCCGCAGCTTTTCAATGCTCCGCCCGCCGGTACGCGGATCGGGATCGGTCGCACCGCACACAACCCGCGCCACTCCAGACGCAATGACGGCATCGACGCAGGGCGGCGTCTGCCCCCAATGGTTGCAGGGTTCGAGCGTAACATAGAGCGTAGCGCCCTTCGCCCGCTGGCCGGCCATCGCCAAAGCTTGCGGTTCGGCATGCGGCCGCCCGCCCGGCGCGGTCACCCCACGCCCCAGGACGATCCCATCGGCAGAAACCACGATCGCCCCCACTGTGGGGTTTTCCGCCGTCGTCCCGCGATAGGGCATGGCGATACGAGCCGCCGCCTCGAGCCAGCGCAGATCGGCTGGCGCGAGGTCGTTCAACCCTCGTCCTCGGGAAGCGCGGGCTCGTCGGTGTCCATTTCGGTGAGGAACGACTGGAAGTCGTCGGCGCTCGAAAAGTTCTTATAGACCGACGCGAACCGGACGAACGCCACGTCGTCGAGCCCCTTGAGCCCATCCATCACATATTCGCCGATCTGGTCCGAGGTCACCTCGGCATCGCCGAGACTTTCGAGTTGCCGGACGACGCCCGAGATCATGCGCTCCGCCGTCTCGGGGTCGACCTGCCGCTTCCTCAGCGCCGTATAGACCGACCGCGCCAGCTTCTCGCGGTCGAACGGCACCTTGCGGCCCGATTTCTTGACCACGGTCAAATCACGGAGCTGCACCCGCTCGAACGTGGTGAACCGCCCGCCGCAGCCGTTGCAAACCCGGCGACGGCGGATGGCGTTGGAATCCTCGGTTGGCCGGGAATCCTTGACCTGCGTATCGTCGTTCCCGCAATAGGGGCAGCGCATGAGCTTATCCGTAGATGGGGAATCTGGCGGTCAGTTCGAGAACCTTTTCCTTGACCTGCGCCTCAACGGCCCCGTTGTTGTCCTCGCCATTGGCGGCCAGCCCGTCGATCACCTCGACCATGAAGGCGCCGACCTGACGGAACTCCTCGGTGCCGAAGCCGCGAGAGGTTGCCGCCGGCGTCCCGACGCGGATACCGGACGTGATCGCCGGCTTTTCCGGATCGAACGGCACGGCGTTCTTGTTGCAGGTGATGAAAGCACGTTCGAGCGCGGCTTCCGTCGCCTTGCCGGTCACCTTTTTGGGGCGAAGGTCCACGAGCATCAGATGGTTGTCCGTTCCGCCCGTCGCGATCTCCAGCCCACCCTTGACCAGCGTATCGGCCAGTGCCTGGGCGTTCTCCACCACCTGCCTGGCATATTGCTTGAATTCAGGCGTCAACGCCTCGCCGAACGCAACCGCCTTGCCGGCGATCACATGCATCAGCGGTCCGCCCTGGATGCCGGGGAAAATCGCAGAATTGACCTTCTTGGCGATGGCCTCGTCGCTGGTGAGGATCAGCCCGCCGCGCGGCCCGCGCAGGGTCTTGTGTGTCGTGGTCGTCGCAACATGAGCGTGCGGGAAGGGGCTGGGATAGACACCCGCGGCGACCAGCCCGGCCACATGCGCCATGTCCACGAACAGATACGCCCCCACCTCGTCGGCGATCGCGCGGAATTCCGCCCAGTCGAGAATGCGCGAATAGGCAGAGAACCCGGCCACGATCATCTTGGGCTGATGTTCCTTGGCAAGCTGGCGCACCTGATCCATGTCGACCCGCCCGTCCTGCTGGCGCACGCCGTACTGGATGGCGTTGAACCATTTGCCCGACTGGTTGGGCTTGGCGCCGTGGGTCAAATGCCCGCCGGCATCCAGGCTCATGCCCAGAATGGTGTCGCCCGGCTGCAGCAGCGCCTGATAGACGCCCTGATTGGCCTGCGAGCCCGAATTGGGCTGCACATTGGCGAAATCGCAGCCGAACAGTTCCTTGGCCCGGTCGATGGCGAGCTGCTCGACCACGTCGACGAACTGGCAACCGCCGTAATAGCGCCGTCCGGGATAACCCTCGGCGTATTTGTTGGTGAGTACCGAGCCCTGGGCCTCGAGCACCGCCTTGGAAACGATATTCTCCGAAGCGATCAGCTCGATCTCTTGCTGCTGGCGACCCAGCTCATCGGCAATCGCCTTGGCGACGACCGGATCATGGTCGGCAATCGTGCGGGTGAAGAAATCAGGGAAAAGCGGTGCTGTCCCGGTGGCGCTCATCGGCAAACCCTCGACCTGTTGCAGAAGCTATGAATGGCAAGCAAGCGCGATCCGCATAGCACGGGCACCCAAGCGATTCCAAGCAAAGATAAGGCATGCGGCAGAGTGGAAGCATCGCTCGGACGACAAGCTGATGGAATTGGCACAGCCCCGCCTAAAAAAACCCACTGTCATTCCGCGATTTATTCCCGGATTCCAGCAACGGCGCTCCCACAACCGCTGATTACGCCATTGTGCCTCTCAGCGCCCCTTTTCCGTTTCCAGCCGCCGGCGCAGCTTGGCGAGCGCAAGATTTTTCATCTGCATCTGGGTCGCGCTGGCCGGCGCGATCGCGACGACCTCGATCCCGGTCAGGACGTCGATCGCCGCCACGCGAACCTGCGGCCCGGCCTGGTGAAACTCAAAGAGCACTTCCCGGCCGGGTTGCCGATCGTTCATCAGGCGTTGATTTCAGGGAAATCGACCTTGCCCTGCGCATCGAACTCGTAAACGTCGTCACGGAAGCTCACGACGCCATTGCGGTTCGCCCATGCCGTAAAATACGTCATGAAGATCGGCACGGGGTTGCTGACGCTGGCGTCGACCCGCTCGCCGGAGGCGAAGTGCGAATTGACGTCGATGATGTCGTAGCTGGAATCGCGGAGAATCCAGGCGACGAACTCGGCGACGTCGGCAACGCGCACGCAGCCCGACGAATGGAAGCGCGCATTTTCCGAGAAAAGGCCCTGCTGGGGCGTATCGTGCAGGTAAACCGCGTGGGGGTTGTGAAAATTGATCTTCACATGGCCCATCGAGTTCTGCACGCCCGGGTCCTGGCGGAAAGTGTAGTTGACGGCCTGCTCGGTGTTCCAGTCGATGGCCGTCTGGGGCACCTCGTTGCCGCTGCCGTCGAAAATGCGGATCGAATATTCGTTGAGATAGTTGGGGTTGTCGCGCACCAACTGGATGATATCGCGCCGGATGATCGAGACGGGCACCGTCCAATAGGGATTGAAATTGATCTGGTGGATGCGGCTGCGCAGGATCGGGGTCTGACGATCGATCTTGCCGACCACCGCCGTATGACGGCGCCCCACCTGCCCGGCCTCGATGGTCTCGATGGCCGCTGCCGGGATATTGACGTTGACGTAGCGGTTTTCCAGACGCCCTTCGAGCCCGCGCACTCGCTCGATGTTGAGCTTGATCTGGTTGAGCCGCGTTGCCGCCGGCACCTTCATCGCCCAATAGGTGTGCTCGTCGACCATGCCGTTGATCTGCAGCCCGTGACGCGCCTGGAAGCCACGCACGGCGGCGTCGAGCTGGGCGTCGAAGCGCTCGGACAACGGCGTTTCGCGCGGCAGGTCGCCCGTGTGGGCCAGATAGGTGCGCAGATCGTTCACCGGCGCCCGGTCCGAGCCCAGGCCCAGCCGGAAGATCGATTCCGGAACGTCCGGCCACCCGCCGATGGAGGTCAGCCGCTCGTAATATTCGGCCACGCGCTGGAGGTTGAATTCGGTATCCACCGAAACGATGGGGTCAGTGCCCCCGATCGCGTCCATCGCCTGGCGCGAATTGAGCTCGAGTTCTTCCTGCGTCACCGTGGGGCGGCGGCCGCCCATCAGATTGCCCAGGATCGACTGGGACAGGGCCGGCATCGGGAACGCCGCAGAGGCGGCAAGCGCCGTCATGCCGGTCACGACGGAACGCCGATTGAGTTTTCCTTGTGTGTCGCGCATTTGCCTAAGTCACCCATCGAGAAAGCGGTAGAGCCGATAGATCTTTTGCCTCTGTTCGGGGCTCACCACAATGCCCCTCCCCGGACTTTGATCGTCGCTGATTTTCGCAAGCGTCATATATCGGCAATTGCCCGCTAAAAAGAGTTTGCGGCGCAAATAAGAAACGCCGGCCTTTCGACCGGCGTTTGATTTTCCAGTGTGGCGTCGATACCACAAGCAAACCGCTTAAAGCTTGTAGAGGATCTGGTCGACCCAGAAGCGTTCCAGACGCGAGAGGGCGGTGTTGAGACCCGAGAAATCCGATTCGCCCAGGCCGCCGACCTTCTCGATCGAATTGAGGTGGCGTTCGTAGAGCTCGTCGATCACTTCGGCCACTTCCTCGCCCTTGGGCGTCAGCCGGATGCGCACCGAACGGCGATCGGTCTTGGAACGCTCCTGGAAGATGTAGCCGGTTTCGACGAGCTTCTTGAGATTGTAGGAAACGTTCGAGCCCAGATAGTAACCGCGCGTGCGCAGTTCGCCGGCCGTCAGTTCGCTGTCGCCGATGTTGAACATGAGCAGCGCCTGGACGGGGTTGATGTCGTCCCAGCCCATGCGGTCGAACTCGTCCTTGACCAGGTCGAGAAGCCGGCGGTGCAGACGCTCGACGCGAGAGACCGCCTCGAGATAAAGCGGCTTGAGACTCTGCCGGGGAGCGTCTGCCTTTGCAGCGGAAAGATTGTTAGCCATTGGTTCTGCCTCACTGTATTTTTTAGCGCGATTTTTCGCGTCTGTGAGGGCAACCTACCGCCCCCGCCTCAAGATCGGTTTAAGAGACACGCTTAATGGTATCTTACGGGAAAACTTGGCGTTTTTAGGTTTTCAGAATCTTACACCCGTATCGAAAACGCTAACCTTTACGGGTCGTTGCACACCTCCGCCATCCGCACGGCCCTTGGGATTGCAGGCACGCGGCACGGTTCCGCGCAACGCGCGCCGATGCACGGTAAGGACGGGCTGGAGCTGTTTGGGATCAGTCGGCGATTTGCCGTCGGGCAGCCATCTGGGCAAAAACGAGCAGCGCAAAAGTTGCCAGCATGACGGCAAGTTTGAAGATAAAGCCCCACAAACTGAGACTAACCCACGCGCTGCCCGCGAGATAAAGCACGATCTCCACGATCAGCGATCCGGCAAGCACGACGGCGCCCCAGCGCGCGTGTATCCACAATCCCACCGCCGCAAAGAGTCGCATCAGGCTCAAGCCGGCCAGTAGCAGGAAGCCGACGACGCCGAGGGTGACGATGGGACTTGTCGGTCCCGTGCCCAGGCCGAGCAGGCGCGTTGCATCGCCCAGCCCCATGAACAGGCTGGCCAGTGCCAATACGCGGGCAAAAAACCCGGCAGGTTCGACTCTGAAATCCATGGAAGAATCCCCCGTGCGCCGATTGCTAACGCGATTTGGCCGCTCCGGACAACCCTGACGGTCCGCTACGGCGCCTTTGCATCGCCCCCTGCCCCCTGCTAATGGACACTCGCCGAATTTAGAGGACGACGACGATGGCTTTCCAAAAGCACGACATGGAGTTTCTGGGTGGACGCCGGCTGCGCCGGCCGCGCATGGCCGGATGGAGCCGCGATCTCGTGCGCGAGACGGTGCTGACGCCCCATGATCTCATCTGGCCGCTGTTCGTCGTCGAGGGCCAGAACGAGCGCCAGCCGATCTCATCGATGCCCGGCGTCGAGCGCCTGTCGATCGATCTCGCCGTCGAGGCCGCCAAGGCCGCCCACGCCGAAGGCATTCCCGCCCTGGCGTTGTTCCCCAACACCGATCCCTCCAAGCGCACCGAGGATGGCCGGGAGGCCACCAATCGCGACAACCTCATGTGCCGCGCGCTTTCGGCCATCAAGGACGCGGTGCCCGAAATCGGCCTGGTCGCCGACGTGGCGCTCGATCCCTATACCAGCCACGGCCATGACGGCGTGATGGAAGGCGACGAAATCCTCAACGACGAAACCGTCGCCATCCTCGTGCAGCAGGCGCTCGTCCAGGCCCGTTCGGGCGCTGACGTCATCGCACCCTCAGACATGATGGATGGCCGCATCGCCGCCATCCGCGAAGCGCTCGACGACGAAGGGCTGGAAAAGACCATCCTGCTCTCCTACGCCGCCAAATACGCCTCGGCCTTTTACGGCCCGTTCCGCGAAGCCATCGGCTCGGGTGCCCGGCTGCGGGGATCGAAACTCACCTATCAGATGGACCCGGCCAATTCCGAAGACGCCATCCGCGAGGTCGAACAGGATCTGGCCGAGGGCGCCGACTGGATCATGGTCAAGCCCGGCATGCTCTATCTCGACATCTGCCGCATGCTGAAAGACCGGTTCGACGTCCCGGTCTTTGCCTATCAGATCTCGGGCGAATATTCGGTGATCGCCATTGCCGCCCAGGCCGGCGCCATCGACCGCGACGCCGCCATGGCCGAAAGCCTCATCGCCTTCAAGCGCGCCGGCTGCTCGGGCATCCTCACCTATTTTGCCCTCGACATGGCCCGCAAGCTCAACGCCTGATCACCCTGCCCTTGTCAATCGCCGCTTGCGTACCAACATGAAAAAGCAAGCTTGAGGAGCATGGACCCATGGCAACCGACTTTTTTGGCCGCATCATGCGCGACGACCTGCCCAGCCCGGCGGATGCCCCCGAACTGTTCGAGGGCATCTTGACGCGCCGCGTCCTCGCCTTCCTTATTGACTGCGTGATCATGGGCATCGCCGTCACCGTGGTGATGCTGGTGGCGGGCATTCTCGGGCTCGTGACGTTCGGGCTCGCATGGCTCGCCATTCCCATCATCGTGCCGGTGACCTTCATCGCCTATTACGCCGTCACGCTGGGCTCATCCTCGCGCGCGACGCTGGGCATGCGCGCCATGGACATCATCCTGACCCCCACCCGCGAGACGCGGCTGGACGGCTGGATGGCCATGATCCATGTCGTGCTCTTCTGGATTTCGTGCTCGGTTCTCACGCCCTTCATCGTCCTGATCGGCCTTTTCACCAATCGCCGGCAGCTCCTGCACGACATGATCGCCGGCACGCTCATGGTCCGCCGTTCTCCCATGGTTCGCCATTGGCGGGCATATTCCCGCCCGGGCCAGGCCGCCTGATCGTCGCACTTGCCGCGTTGCGCCTGAGAGGCGGTGCGACTACACTTGGTCCATCGCCAAATCGGGCCCAAGCGAGCTTCGTTGATGGACCAAACGCCGGAAAGCGCCCAGTTCTTTCTCACAGCGCCCTCGCCCTGCCCTTATCTGGAGGGCAAGCAGGAGCGTAAGCTGTTTACGCACCTCTCGGGCCGCCGCGCGTCGGCGTTGCATCACCTGCTGTCCGATCACGGCTTCCGCCGCTCCCAGAACCTCATCTACCGCCCGGCGTGTCTCGATTGCGACGCCTGCCAATCGGTTCGCATCCGCGCCAATGATTTTCACCCCGCCACGCGGCACAGGCGCAATCTCAAGCACAATGCCGATATCGCCGCCGAAATCGTCGCGCCCATCGTCACCAGCGAGCAATACGCGCTCTTCAAGCGCTATCTCGAAGCGCGGCACGATGGCGGCGGCATGACTCAGATGAGCTATCTCGACTATGAATTCATGGTCGAGGACACTCCAGTCCATTCGGTCCTGGTCGAATACCGGCTGACCGCCGACGGGCCGGACGGTGCGGCCGGCCAGCTCGTCGCCGTAGCGCTAACCGACCCGCTGCCCGATGGGCTTTCGATGGTTTACAGCTTCTTTGATCCCCAATTGAGCCGGCGCGGGCTGGGCACCATGATGATCCTCGATCACATCGCGCGCGCCAAAATGTCGGGCGGCTATCTTTATCTGGGCTATTGGGTCAAAAACTCGCCGAAAATGGCCTACAAGGTCGCCTTCCAGCCGCTGGAGGTGCAGCGCGGTTCACGCGGCTGGCTCCCTCTCGATATCGACTGCGCGGATACGGGCGCGGACTAGGTGAAGGCCATCAGGACGATATTGGCCGCGCTGATTGCGGCAGGTTATTTGCTCGCATGCTGCCTTCTGGCCGGCATGGCGATCGTTGCCGTGCTCGGCTTCATCTATCCGGCCATGGACCTTTTCAACCATGTCCAGCCGATCCTGTTCTTCGGCCTCGCCGCGCTGCTTTTGGCCACCCCGATCTTCGTGCGGTTCCGCCCGATCCGCGCCCTGGCGCTCAGCATCGCCGCGACCGGGCTCGTCGCATCGAGCGTCATCTACGTCCCCGAACTCGTCTCGGGTTTCATCCCCCGCACCGTCCCCGTCGAAGCAGCGCCGACCTACCGGCTGATGACCTTCAACGTCTTCGGCCGCAATGAAGAGCCCGAATCCATCGTCGCCAATATCGCCCAGGTCGATCCCGATTTCGTCACGCTGCAGGAATACAGCCCCGGCGTACGTGCTATCGTCCACCCGCTCCTCGTCGACCTCTACCCCCATTTCCAATATTGCGCCGGCGGACAACGCGCCTTCGTCAGCCTTTACTCCAAACTCCCCTTCGAGCCCCTGGACGAAGACGCCTGCTCATCCTCGATCATGAGCACCGACCGCACCGCCCGTATCATCGTCCGCATCCAGGCCGAGACCGGTCCCGCCTTCTCGCTCGCCACCACTCACAATGACTGGCCGGCCCCGGTAACGCGTCAGGCCGAGCAGTTCGCCCGCCTGCGCGACGCCCTCGCAACCGTCGAGCCACCCTTGATTTTGGTCGGCGATTTCAACTCGACCCCCTGGTCCTACGCCCTGCGCGGTTTCGTCTCCTCGGCGGACCTCACACGCCACACCTTCAACCTCCCCACCTTCCCCACGCTCTGGTACTACCTCCGCGATTGGCGCCCCACCTTCCCGTTCCTCCCCATCGACCACGTCATGACCCGCGGCAACATCTCCATCCACGACCTGCGAACCGGCGAGCCCAGCGGCAGTGACCATCTGCCGATCATCGTGGAGTTCTCGGTGGGGGAATAGCGCTCGAGGTCGGGCTTTGTGCATATGGCCACCTCAGCGCCCCCTCATCCCCATCCCTTCTCCCCCGGTGGGAGAAGATGGCGGCGAAGCGGTCGGATGAGGGGGCGCTGAGCTAGCAAAAGACACAACCGCCAGAAGCATACCCCGATCCTTCCCCACCCCACCGCTGTCACCCCGGGTTTATCCCGGAGCAAGGTACGCTCGCCGTCTCCGGCTCCTTCTCCAACACATGCCCAGCCGCGCCACGCTCCATGCCGCCGCCCTTCTCCTCTTTTGGGGAAAGAACCGACACCAACGCGCATACCTCGCCCCGGGATAAACCCGGGGTGACAAATGGGTGGTTGAGGCAAGGCTAGGGGTGGGCAACGCCGGGTGTTTGAGGCAACGCGCTACCCCTTCTCCCGCCTGTCATTCCGGGATTCATTCCCGGAATCCAGCTTCAGCCTCGCCACTCGCTCCACCGTCGAGACCGTCCGCAGCACCGGCCCCAGCTCCCCTTCTCCCCTTGAGGGAGAAGGTGGCCGCGAAGCGGTCGGATGAGGGGTGCGCTGAGCTTGCGCCAAGCACCCTCGTCAGAAACTTATCCCCGCCCCTCTAACCCACGCCATAGTATGCCCACGACCCCGCGCTTATGGACGCAAGCGCAACGAACGTTTGGGCGGGATCGGTTCGGGTTCCTCATGGGTCGCCATGGGGAAGGCCCAAAGCGGACGGATGGCCGGATGTGGACACCAGGTGGGGCAACCCTCCCACGTCGCACCGGGGAAACCCGGAGGGGCAGCGAGAAGGCCGCAAGGCACTCCCAACAACCCCCAGCCCGAGACGCCGCCATAAGCCCAAAACCCCGAATGCATGGGGCGATGACCGCTTCATACTAACTACAAACCTGCGGAGCGTTCATTGCCCCATGCCGTCTGCCCCAATCACCCAACGGCCATGACCGGAGGGCAATTCCGCACGCCCTCCAACCTTTTACCCCACGAACTTATTGTTCCGCGGGAAGCCCGTGGGCGGTTGCCGGCCGGCCTGCGCGCGTTCGCCGATCCAGTCGCGCAACTCGTCGGTGGATTTGGTGTAGGTGCGGCCCGAAGAGTCCGTCCACGTCAGTCCATCCGCCGCCTTGAACAGTTTAGCATCGGAAATACCGCCATCCTTGTACTTCTGCAGCCGCACGCCCTTGCCCCGGCTCATTTCCGGCAATTGGTCTGCGGCGAAGGCCAGCAGCTTGCGGTTCTGCCCGATCACCGCGACCATGTCGCCATCGGCCGGAACGCAGAGCTTGGCTTCCTGCCCGCTCGATACGTTGAGCACCTGCTTGCCCTTGCGGGTATTGGCGATCAATTCGTCCTCGCCGACGATGAAACCGTTTCCGATATCGGACACGATCAGCCGCTTGGCGCCGGCCTTATAGACGAAGAGGTCGACGATATCGGCCCCCTCCTCGATATCGACCATGATGCGCACCGGCTCGCCATGTCCGCGTCCGCCCGGCAGCTTGTCGGCGCCCAGCGTATAGACCTTGCCCCCGGTGGTCAGCACCAGCAGCTTGTCGGTCGTCTCGCAGGTCAACGCCAGTTTCAGCCGGTCGTCGGTCTTGAAGCTCTGGCCCGCCACGTCGTTATTGTGCCCTTTGAGCGCGCGTATCCACCCCTTTTGCGACAGGATCACCGTGATCGGCTCGCGCTCGATCATCGCGGTTTCGATATCGGCCAGGTCGGTCTGCGGCGCTGCGGCGAACTGGGTGCGCCGGCGGCCAAGCTCGGTTTCGGGCCCATAGGCCTTCTTGAGCTCGCCGACTTCGGTGGTGATCACGCCCCATTGCTTTTTCTCGGACGCGAGCAGTCCCTCGAGATGCGTCTTTTCCTCGGAGAGCTTGTCGAACTCGGTGCGGATTTCGATCTCTTCGAGCTTGCGCAAGCTGCGCAGGCGCATGTTGAGGATGGCATCGGCCTGGACCTCGGTGAGGTCCCAGCGCGCCATCATCACCGCCTTGGCGTCGTCCTCCTCGCGGATGATGCGGATCACCTCGTCGAGATTGAGATAGGCGACCAGATACCCGCCCAGCACTTCGAGCCGGTGTTCGATCTGTTCGAGCCGGTGCTGCGAGCGCCGGATCAACACGTCCTTGCGGTGGTTGAGCCACGCCTTGAGTGCGTCGGCGAGGTTCATCACCTTCGGGATGAGCCCTTTGTCGAGCACGTTCATGTTGAGCGAGAACCGGCTTTCGAGCTCGGTGAGCTTGAACATCGATTCCATCAGCAGGACCGGATCGACCGTCCGCGCCCGAGGTTCGAGCACCAGCCGGATATCCTCGGCGCTTTCGTCGCGCACGTCCTTGAGCAGCGGCAGCCGGCGCGCCAGCAGCAATTCGGCGATCTTTTCGACCAGCCGCGATTTCTGCACGCCATAGGGGATTTCGGTGATGACGATATTGTAGGTGCCGCGCCCGTTGTCCTCGACCTCCCATTTGGCCCGAATACGGAAGCCGCCGCGTCCGGTAGTATAGGCCTGTTCGGTCGCCGCCGGATCGTCGACGAGAATGCCGCCGGTGGGGAAATCGGGGCCCGGCACGAAGCGGATCAGGTCCTTGGCCGTGGCGTCGGGGTTGGCCAGCAGATGCAGGCACGCATCGCAAAGCTCGGCCACGTTGTGCGGCGGGATCGAGGTCGCCATGCCCACGGCGATACCGCTCGAACCGTTGGCGAGCAGATTGGGAAAGTTGGACGGCAGAACGACGGGCTCTTCTTCCTCGCCGTCGTAATTGGGCCGGAAATCCACTGCGTTTTCGGTGATCGCTTCGAGCAGGCGCGAGGCCACCTCGGTCATCCGGCTTTCCGTGTAGCGCATGGCCGCCGCGCTATCGCCGTCGATCGAACCGAAATTGCCCTGCCCGTCGACCAGCGGATAGCGCACGGCGAAGTCCTGGGCCAGACGCACCAATGCGTCATAGACCGACTGATCGCCATGCGGGTGATATTTACCGATCACGTCGCCGACGATACGCGCCGATTTCTTGTACCCCTGCCCCGGATCGAGCTTCAAAAGCCGCATGGCGTGCAGGATGCGCCGGTGCACGGGCTTGAGGCCATCGCGCGCATCGGGCAGCGCGCGCTGGGTGATCGTCGAGATCGCATAGGAGAGATAGCGCTCTTCGAGCGCACTCCTCAGATCGACGATGCGCTCATCCCCACCGGGCGGTTCCATGATGTCGGCCATAAGCCATCCTTGCGTGTTGGCGAATCAGGTGCAGATTATAGCCCCACAGCCGCCGGATCGGCGATTTGGAGAAAAAATCTTGGCTCTCGTGTCGGCCAAGCTCAAGCACTATCGTCCTAGAAGCGCAACGCCTGAAACGACCATGGAGAGAGAAATGCCCAAGATGATTTTCGTGAACCTTCCCGTCGCCGACCTGGCCGCGTCGGCCAAATTCTACGAAGCCCTCGGCTGCGAGAAAAATCCCCAGTTCAGCGACGAGAATGCCATCTCGATGGTGTGGTCCGATGCGATCACCTTCATGCTTTTGAAGCGCGATTATTTCGCGACGTTCACCAGCCGGCCCGTCGCCGACACCAAGGGCGCGGTCGGCGTGCTGCTCGCGCTTTCGAACGAGAGCCGCGAGGACGTGGACAAGACCGCCGAGGCCGCCGGCGCGGCGGGCGGCAAGCTCGACGTGCGCGAGCCGCAGGATATGGGCTTCATGTACCAGCGCACCGTCGAGGACCCTGATGGGAACACCTTCGAGCTGAGCTACATGGATATGTCCAAGGTCGATTGGTAACGCTCAATCGCCCCGGGACAATTGCTCAACCAGCCATTCCCGTGTCGAAGGCGGCTCGATCTGTCGGGCCGCCCAGACATGGCGATCGAGAAAATGGCCGGTCAGCCGGAACGCGGCGGCAACGTCGTCATCCCCGAGCGGCGCATTGCCCCTCAGAAAGCCCGGCAGCCGCAGCAACCTGTCGCCATAGGGCGCCGCGGCCTCGCCGCAAACCGCCCGACCCGTTCGTGGAGACACGTGGGTGAGATTTTCGTGCACCCCCGTCAGGGCGCAGGTTTCCAGATCGAGCCCGAACCCCAGTTCCTCGAGCAGGAACATCTCGAAGCGCGCGAGTTCGGCCCCAAGCCAGCGCCCTTCCCATTCGCCGTCGATCAGCGCAACGACCTCGCGCAGCAATTCGTCGTGCGGATCGCGTTCGGGCAAAAGCCGCAGATGGTCGGCCAGCAATTGCACGAGATAGAGCCGCCGGCGATCGGCCAGCATCTCCGCCGCCCTTGCCCGCGTCGCCTCGGCGGTGAAGGTCCCCAAATGGTCCTCCAGCCGCGCCCGCCACGTCAACTGCACCGAATTTCCCGGCTGCAAAAACGCAGCCTGCTTGGGCGAACGTCCGCCTCTGACCAGCCCCAGGCATCGCCCACGCTGAGGCACCATGGCTTCGAGGATCACCGCGGACTCCCCGTGCCGTCTCACACCGATGATCAGGCCTTCAGCAGACCATTCCATCTATTTCGTCCAGTCGAGACCCATCTCGCGATAGCGCTCGGGATCGTCGGCCCAATTGGCCCTGACCTTGACGAACAGGAACAGATGGACCTCGGTCTCGAACATCTCCATCAGTTCCTTGCGCGCTTCCGCGCCGATCATCTTGATCGTCTGCCCCTTGGCGCCCAGCACGATCATCTTGTGCGTGTCGCGGGTGACGTAAACCACCTGCTCGATGCGGTAGCTGCCGTCCTTCTGGACCTTGAAGCTCTCGGTCTCGACGGTTGCCTGATAAGGGATTTCGTCGTGGATGCGCAGGAACAGCTTTTCGCGCGTCACCTCGGCCGCCGTCAGCGCCAGCGTCAGATCGGTCAGATGCTCCTCGGGAAAATGCCACTCCCCCAGCGGCGCCTTTTGCCGACACCACGCGATGAAATCGGCCACGCCGTCGCCATTGAGCGCCGAGATCATGAAGGTCGTCTCGAACCCGGCCTTCTCGTTGATCTCCTGGGACAGCGCCAGCAGCTTCTCACGCTTGACCTTGTCGATCTTGTTGAGCACCAGAACCTTGGGCTGACGAATGTTCTCAAGCCCGGCCAGCAGTGCCTCGACCTCGGCATTGAGGCCCTTCTGAGCATCGACGATCAACGCCACCATGTCGGCGTCGCCCGCCCCGGTCCAGGCCGATTGCACCATCGCACGATCCAGCCGCCGCTTGGGCGCGAAAATGCCGGGCGTGTCGATGAAGACCAGTTGCGTCTCATCGGTCGAAATCACGCCGCGCACCTGCGCCCGCGTCGTCTGCGCCTTGTGGGTCACGATCGACACCTTGGTCCCGACCAGCGCGTTCAAAAGCGTCGATTTTCCGGCGTTCGGCGCGCCTACAAGCGCCACGAAGCCGCATTTACTGGCCAATGTGCGATCCTCGCTCATGCCGGACTCTTCCATACGCCCTCGCGAAAAAGGAATTTCTCGGCCGCCTGGTGTTCGGCCAGTTTCTTGGATGTCCCTTCGGCCGTGATGGGCTCATGCCCACGGACGACCACCGAGATGGTAAAAACCGGCGCATGATCGGGGCCCGACCGCGCCGTTTCCAGATAGGTGGGTGGCTCGAGCCCGCGCGCCTGCGCCCATTCCTGCAACGCCGTTTTGGCATCCGCCCGGCGGGCCTGCGCCACGTCGAGATTGTCCCCGAACATGCGCGCAACGAACGTATAGGCCGGGTCGAGCCCGCCATCGGCGTAGATCGCACCGATCACAGCCTCGCAAACGTCCCCGAGGATGGCGTCCTTGTCGGCGCCGCCGGTTCTCGCTTCGCTCTCGCCGAGCTTGACGAACGAGCCCATCCCCAGCTTGCGCGCCACCTTGGCGCAGGTTTCCTTGCGCACGAGGCTATTGAGGGTGCGCGACAATTCACCCTCATTGGCCTTGGGCAGCTTTTTGCTGAGCATGTCGGCGACCACGAGCCCCAGCACCCGGTCGCCGAGAAACTCGAAGCGCTGATAGGAATCGGCGGTTCGCTTGGAAGGCGATACGGCGCTCGAATGGGTCAGGGCGCGCTGGAGCAAAGCGGGGTCGTCGAAAACGTAACCCAGCCGTGCCTCCAGTGTTTCCCGATCGCGCGCCCGCAAACTCATTCGTAAACCGACGTGAACATCCGGTCGAGCCGGACGTTGCCCGGCCAGCGCCAGATCTGCCAGGGCGGAATGTTGTCGTTGATCGAGAAGAAGCGCCATTCGGCCTTGCCCACGAAATTCTCGAACGGCACGAACCCGACCGACGAAAGCGAACGGCTGTCGAGCGAGCGGTCGCGATTGTCGCCCATCATGAAATAATGACCCGGCGGAACGGTATAGACACCGGTGTTGTCGAACTGGGTGTTGTCCGAAATTTCCTGGGTTGTGTAACTCACCCCGTTGGGCAGCGTTTCGCGATAGACGATCACCGGCAGGTCGACGCCCGTGCTGTCGCGGTCGATGGTGTTACCGACCTGCTCGCGCTCCACGGCCTCGCCGTTGATGTGGAGAAGGCCTTCTATCATCTGGATCTGGTCGCCCGGCAGCCCGATCACGCGCTTGACGTAGTTTTCGTTCTGGGGGACCGGCCGGAAAACGGCGACATCGCCGCGCTGGGGCGCGTTGCCCAGGATGCGCCCGTTCCAGGGCACGTCCGAATAGGGCAGCGAATAGCGCGAATAGCCATAAGTATATTTTGAAGCCAGAATGTAATCGCCGATCAGAAGATTGGACTGCATCGAAGCAGTCGGAATCGAGAACGGCTCAAAGGCGAAGGTGCGGAAAACCAGAGCGATCAGCAGCGCTTGAACGATGATGACGATGGTTTCGCGCAGTTCACCCTTGCCGGTCTTCTTCTTGGCGGCGTCCGACATGGGGGTGCTCATGGTTCGAAAAAATCTCGGTGCTCGTGTTACGGGAGCGGTCCGGCCGGGTCAACCGGCAGGGCCTCGATGATGACGAAGGCCTGGGCCATGCCGTTGTCGTCTGTGATGCTGACGTGAATATGGGCCTGATGGCCCGCCGGCACAAGGCTGGCAAGTCGCCTTGCCGCACCGCCCGTTAGGCGCATCGTCGGCTTGCCGCTCGGCAGGTTGACGACGCCCATGTCGCGCCAGAAAACGCCATGCGAGAGCCCGGTTCCCAAGGCTTTGGCGCAGGCTTCCTTGGCAGCGAACCGTTTGGCGTAAGAGGCCGCGCGCAGGCGGCGCCGGTCGGATTTGGCCCGTTCGATCTCGGTGAAGCACCGATGGGTGAACCGCTCGCCGAACCGCTCCAGCGTACGCTCCACATGGGCGATTTCGCAGATGTCGTTACCCAGCCCGATGATCATTCCGGATTATGCTCCCCGGTCTCTTGCCCCTCGGGTTCGAGCGCGCCCTCGATGCCCGAGATCGCATTGGTCTGGACAAGCGTGGCGCGCTGGACTTTCGACAGGCCCGGTGTGCGTTTGAGCGTTGCGAGCACGTCTGTCAACTGCGTCAGGTCGCGTACGTCGAGCTCGAAGATCAGTTCGTGCGAATCCGCCGCCAGGGCGCGCATCACCAGATTGGAAATATTGGCATCGCACGCCGCGATCGCGCCGGTGATTTGCGCAAGCGAGCCGGGACGGTTCTGGGAGTACATCGAAACGATCGTCTTGAAGTTCTGCTCGGGCTTGCCCTCAAGGTCCCAACGCACGTCGATCCAGCCCACATCCTCGTCGTGGAAGTCGGCCAAGGCCTCGGAATCCATGGGATAGACTTCCATCCGCCCGCTTTGGTGGAAAATTCCGATGATGCGGTCGCCCGGAACGATCCCCTCGCGGGAGATATCGACAGGCATGTTGAAATCGAAGCCCACCAGCGCGGCAAATTTCTTGATCGCGCTGCGCTGGCCGCCGGGCATGCGGAACTTGAAATATTGCGCGTTGCGCAGCGAGAACCAGCCCTCGGCGTCATTGGCGACCGGCAGCGTCAAACGCCCCTTGCGCCGCCGCTTGCCCTTGAGGGTGGTGGTCTCCTCGGCCAGTTCCTCGGCCGTGATCCGCCCTTCCCCTATCGCGGCCAGCATCGAATTGCGGTCACCCATGTTGAAGCGAGCCGCGAGCGCGGCGATCTCGTCTTCATCCATTTTGAGCGACTCGCGCTCGATCACCGCCATCAACACCTGCTCGCCCAGCGAAATCGCCCGCTGGAACGCGCCGGCCCGCACCGCGCGGCGGATCGCCGAACGTGCCTTGCCGGTCACCGCGATATTTTCCCAATTGGGCGGCGGCGCATGGTCCGCATCGCGCAGGATTTCCACCTCGTCGCCAGAATGAAGCTGGGTGATGAGCGGCATGATGGTGCCGTTGATCTTGCAGCCCACGCAGGTGTCGCCGACGTCGGTATGGACCGCATAGGCGAAATCGATGGGCGTCGCCCCCCTCGGCAGGGCGATCAGCCGGCCGCGCGGAGTGAAGCAGAACACCTGGTCCTGGAACAGTTCGAGCTTGGTGTGCTCGACGAATTCCTCGGGATTGTCCCCTTCGGTCAGCCGGGCAATCGTGGTGCGCAGCCAGTTATACGCCTGGCTTTCCTCCTCGAGCTTGTGCATGTCGCCCAGGATCGCGTCCTTGTAGAGCTGGTGCGCGGCGATGCCGAATTCGGCGATGGCGTGCATCTCCATCGTGCGGATCTGCAGTTCGACGCGCTGGCGCCCCGGCCCCACGATCGTCGTATGGATCGAGCGATAATCGTTGGCCTTGGGAACCGAGATATAATCCTTGAACCGCCCCGGAACGACCTTCCAGCTGGTATGGATCACGCCCAGCGTGCGGTAGCACTGGTCGATCGTGTCGACGATCACCCGGAACCCGATCATGTCGGAAAGCTGTTCGAGTGCGATGGCCTTGCGCTCGATCTTGGAATAGATCGACCACGCCGATTTGAGCCGCGCCGAAACCTTGGCCTCAATGCCCTGCTCGCTCAGATGATCGGCAAGCTCGGACCTGATCTCGGCGATGACCTCCCGGCTGGAGGTTTCCATCTGCGCGAGCCGGCTGGTGATGGCGTTGTAGTGCTCGGGATGCAGGGTCTTGAACGCGAGGTCCTCGAGCTCGTTGCGCATGTCCTGCATGCCCATGCGTCCGGCCAGCGGCGCGTAGATGTCCATCGTCTCCTGGGCGATGCGGCCACGCTTGTGCACGGGCATGAATTCGAGCGTGCGCATGTTGTGCAGCCGGTCGGCCAGCTTGACCAGCAGCACGCGCACGTCCTGGGAGATGGCCAACAGGAGCTTGCGCAGATTTTCGGCCTGGGCCTCTTCGCGCGACACCAGGTTCAGCCGGTCGATCTTGGTCAGCCCATCGACGATCTGGCCGATCTCGGTGCCGAACATCTCGTCGATCTCGGCCCTGGTGGCATCGGTATCTTCGATGGTGTCGTGCAAAAGCGCGACAGCGATGGTCGCATCGTCGAGCTTGAGGTCGGTGAGGATCGCCGCCACTTCGAGCGGGTGGGCAAAGTACGGGTCGCCCGAAGCGCGCGTCTGGCTGCCGTGTTTTTGCATGCCATAGACATACGCCTTGTTGAGCAGGCGTTCGTCAGCATTGGGATTATAGGCCAACACGCGTTCGACGAGTTCGTACTGACGCATCATGCGCCGGGATACTCCAGCCAGAGAATTCAACTAAAAACCAGAAAGGCGTCCGGCGGTGAGCCGGACGCCTTTGAAAATATATAGAGAAAGGCCTGCGCCGATCAATCGTCGCGACGTTCGGGCGGAGCCAGCGACTCGATGCCGCGGAGCAGCTCTTCTTCGCTGATCGTATCGAAAACGGGGCCGTCCTCGTCCGAGGAGGTTTCGATGCGCGGTGCGACTTCCTGCTCGGGCTCGTCCACTTCGACATATTTCTGCAGCGAGTGGATCAGATCTTCCTGCAGATCGTCGGGCGAAATCGTGCCATCACCGATCTCGCGCAGGGCAACGACGGGGTTCTTGTCGTTGTCGCGGTCGACGGTGATCGCGCCGCCCGAGGAAATCATGCGGGCGCGATGGGCCGCCATGAGAACCAGTTCGAAGCGGTTCGGAATCTTTTCAATGCAATCTTCTACGGTGACGCGTGCCACAGCCGGTCTCCATTGCTACAGGGGGAGCGAGCGGCCCTCTTACACGACTGTCCGGTCGATGACAAGCGTGCGGCCATGAGATGGGCTCACTCTAAATTTACAGCCGGGCGTGAACTTCTTTCCCTCCTGCCGCGTTGAGCGAGATACGCCTGCACGTTTTTTACCGCAGATTTTTTGTTTGGAGCTTTTACCGGTAATGTTCGATCCACGGGAAAAGGTGGTCCTCTTCATCGACGGCGCCAATCTCTACGCCACGTCCCGGGCGCTCAGTGTCGATATCGACTACAAAAGGCTTTTGAGCCAGTTTCAGGACACCGGCTATCTGCTGCGCGCCTACTATTATACCGCCCTTGTCGAGGATCAGGAATATTCCTCCATAAGGCCGCTGATCGATTGGCTCGATTACAACGGCTACACCGTCGTCACCAAACCCGCCAAGGAATTCACCGACGCGCAGGGACGGCGCAAGATCAAGGGCAATATGGACATCGAACTGACCATCGATGCCCTGGAGATGTCGCCCCATTACGATCACCTCGTGCTGTTTTCCGGCGATGGCGATTTCACCGCGCTGGTTGCCGCGCTCCAGCGTCGCGGCAAGAAGGTGACGGTGGCCTCCACCCTCACCACCCCCACCCCCATGATTTCGGACGATCTGCGCCGCCAGGCCGATTACTTCCTCGAAATCGCAACGCTCGCCAAAACGGTCGGGCGCCCCCAGGTTGACCGCCAGCAATCGGCCAAGGAGGATGTCGCGCATTGATTCCGATGCGAGACAATTCTCCAGTGACGACCCCAAATCCGCCATCCGATTGTCCGCTCTGCCCCCGGCTGGTCGAATTCCGCCACCTCAACCAGGCCCAGTTCCCCGATTGGCACAACGCGCCCGTTAACAATTGGGGCGATACGGCGCCCAGCCTTCTCATCGTCGGCCTCGCGCCCGGCCTGCGCGGCGCAAATCGCACCGGACGCCCCTTCACCGGCGATTATGCCGGCGACCTGCTCTACGACACGCTCAAGATGTACGGGCTTGCGCGGGGCCAATATCGCGCCGACCCCAATGACGGGTTCGAACTTGTCGATACGATGATCGTCAATTCCGTGCGCTGCGTTCCGCCCCAGAACAAACCGACCGGCCCCGAAATCGCCACCTGCCGGCGCTTCCTCATCGCGACCCTCGCCGCCAATCCCCAAGCCAAGGCCTATTTCGCGCTCGGCCGCATTGGCCATGATTCCCTTCTGAGCGCCCTGGGCGAACGCCGCGCGTCCTTCCCCTTCTCCCACGGCGCCGTACACCGGCTGAGCGACGGCCGAACGCTCATCGATAGCTTCCACTGCTCGCGCTACAACACGAACACCGGCCGCCTGACCCCGGAAATGTTCGAGAGCGCGATGGGAAAAGCCGTGGCGGCGATAAGGGGTTGATCTAGCGTTTCGAATCCTACCGAAACGCTGCAAGAGGCTCCCCTTCTCCCCTTGAGGGAGAAGGTGGGCTTTCGCTGAAAGCGAAAGGTCGGATGAGGGGTGCGCCGAGTCGGCTAAGTGCTCCGCCGCAGGCGGTTTGCCCTACCCCTGCTTGAGCAACCGCTGCTTGTCGCGCGACCAGTCCCGATCCTTCTGGACCTCGCGCTTGTCGTAGGACTTGCGCCCCTTGGCCAAACCGATCAGCAGCTTGGCCATGCCCCGCTCGTTGAAATAGAGCTTGAGCGGCACGATGGTGTTGCCCTGCCGTTCCACCCCCCGCGCTAGCTTGGCCATTTCCCGCGCCGAGACGAGCAGCTTGCGCCGGCGTTTCTCGTCATGGTTGAAGCGGTTGGCCTGCACGTATTCGGGGATATTGGAGTTGATCAGCCACAACTCCCCATCCTCGGGCGAAACATAGGATTCGGCGATCTGGGCCTTGCCGTTGCGCAGCGATTTGACCTCGGTTCCGCGCAGCACCAATCCGGCCTCGAGCGTTTCGAGAACCTCATAGTCGAAGCGGGCGCGGCGGTTCTCCGCCACGACACCGGTTTCGAGCAATTCTTTTTCCTTCTTCGGTGCCATGAAAGACCGATCAGTTGATAAGGCCCGCGTGAACCAGCGCGCCGTCTATAGCCGTTTTCGCGATCTCGGAGACCGGCACCAGCGGCAGACGAACCTCGTCGCCGCACAGGCCCAGCCTTGAGGCCGCATATTTAACCCCCTGGGGGTTGGGCTCGATGAACAATGCCCTGTGCAGCGGTGCCAGCCGGTCCTGGATCGTCAGGGCCGTGGCAAAGTCGCCGGCCTGGCACGCGGCCTGGAAGGCAGAGCAGAGCTTGGGAGCGACATTGGACGTCACCGAGATGCACCCATTCCCACCATGGGCGTTGAAGCCGAGCGCCGTGATATCCTCGCCCGACAGCAAAATGAAATCGGGGCCGAGCGCCGCCCGCGTCATTGTCGCCTTGCTCATGTCCGCCGTCGCGTCCTTTACACCCACGATATTGGGGCAGGCGTCGCGCAACCGCTTGATCGTGTCGACAGCGATATCGACCACCGTCCGCCCCGGCACGCTGTAAAGGATGACCGGCAGGCTCGTGGCCCTGGCGATTGCCGAAAAGTGCTGGAACAGCCCTTCCTGGCTGGGCTTATTGTAATAGGGCACGATAGTAAGAATACCATCGGCCCCGGCCTTTTCGGCGAATTCGGCAAGATGGATCGCTTCGCGGGTGGAATTGGAGCCCGCGCCGGCGATCACCGGCACGCGGTCCTTGGCGACATCGATAGTGATCTCAATGACGCGGCGATGCTCTTCATGGCTCACGGTGGGGCTTTCGCCGGTCGTGCCCACGGGCACCAGCCCGTTGGTCCCCTCGTCGATCTGCCATTTGACGAAGCGCGCCATCGCGTCTTCGTCAACAGCACCATTCTGGAACGGCGTTATGAGCGCCGTGATCGACCCGCTAAACATGCGAAACAGTCCTCGATTTGGACCACCGGCGCGCCCGGCAAGCCCGTATTCTGCTCAATTGATATTGTCCACGGAAATGTGGACGTGTTCTTGATGGCGCGAGATGACGAATTTGTCACCCCGAAAACTGGCGCACCATAGTGGCACTTGCATGGCGCGACAAGCGCAACCGCGCCGCTTTCCGGCAACACGAAGGAGAGATTGTCCAAGGCGCGCGCCGTGGTATGAAGCGTCATGTTCAACCGCGCCAAGCCCCTGCCTGAGGCTCTGATTCTGTCCGACCTGCCGGTCCGCATGGTCACCTGCGGCTGGGCCGGCGTGCAAATCGCCGTCCATATCCACGGGACGCTAACCGACGAAACGGTTCCCGTAATCTGCATCCCCGGCTATCTGCGCAATATGGCCGATTTCGCCGATCTCCCCGCCGCCGTCAATCAGCTTCCCGGCACCGGGTTTGCCTTCGTGCTGATCGACCTGCCGGGTCGCGGACGCTCCTCCCGGAACCCCAGGGATCTCGCCTATTCGACCCTGCAGGATGCCGATTGCGTCATCGACGTTCTCAACGCGCTCGATATTGCCCGCGCCGTATTGATCGGCGAAGGCCATGGCGGTCAAGTCGCCATGCTCGCGGCAGCGCGTCACCCCACCATGCCCGCCGGCACTGTGCTGGTCGATTCCGGGCCGGTGGCCGATTCCCGGGGGCTGGTGCGGATGCGCACCAATTTCCGGCACCTCACCGAACTGCGCGGCCCCTCCGCCACGCGTTCCGCATTGCACAAGATCCTCGGCACCGACTATCCGGGAGAAACCGAAGCCCGCCTCGACGCACTTGCCGAACGGGTCTATGTCCAGGGACAACGCGGTCGCCTGGAGGCCTTGTTCGACAGCCGGCTGATCGAACAACTCGAGCAGTTCGAATTCGATGACGTGCTCGAACCCCAGTGGCGCCTCTTCGGCGCCCTCGCCCATTCTCCTCTGATGATCGTTCGCACTCAGCTCAGCGACCAGCTCCGCCGCGCGACTTTCGAGGAAATGGTCCGCCTGCGCCCCGACGCGGCAACCCTTCTTATTTCCGGCCAAGGCTCCCCCGCCCTCCTGGACGGCGCCGCCGAACGCGACGCGCTCGCCCAGTTCCTGATCGAGGTTTGCCGCCGTCCGCTCGACGAGGAATAAGGGGCTAGAAGTGATGTAGGAACGGCGCCGCCCCAACTCAGCCTGTCATTCCGGGATTTATTCCCGGAATCCAGCAGCAGCGCCGCCCCAAACGCCACACTATCGAATAGACCTACCGCGCTTCTTCCTCGGCCAACGCCTGCGCCTGCGAAACCCACTTCTCTCGCTCGATGCGCCCTTTGAAGGACAGTCGATCATTCATAAGAATGATAGCGCGCGTGTCCCAGGCAGCGATCTGATGGAAATGATAGACACCATTTTCATGGAGAAGCGCTTCAAGCTTGGGCCCTACGCCCTTGATTTTTTTGAGATCGTCCGGCTTCCCGCCGAGCGGTTCCGAGAGCAGCCCCAACCCGGCCACATCCGTGCTCGCCTCGTCTCCTACCCCGCGCGGACCAAATACGCGTTTAAGCAAATAGCCGATCACGCAGCCGATCAGGAAAGCGACGAGCAGCAGCAGTGCGCTGGGAATGATATGCGGAGTGGGATTCATTGCATGGCCCTCACTGCCGATTTTCCGGCGAGCCATACCATCCGGTGGCAATCCCGATCAGCAATGCGATCACCAAAAAGGGCCAATTGATGATGATGAGATACGCTATGTCGCTCAATGCCTTACCCCCTATTCGGCTCCGGCAGCATCTTCGAAACTGAAGACGATCCGGCGGTTCTGCGCCTTTCCAACCGCCGTATCGTTCGACGCGATCGGCAGGCTCGCCCCATAGCCTACGGCGTAAAGCCGCTCCGGGTCGATACCCAATTGGGTCAACTCAAAGACAACAGCTTCCGCCCGCGACAGCGACAGGATCAGATTGGTCTCCGCCCGCCCATCGGCGTCGGTATGTCCTTCTATATAAACCGGCGTGGCTGGGCAATCGGTAAGGATTTCAGCCACTTCCCCCAAATCCCCTTCCGATTCCGCAGCAATCCGCGCGCTCCCCGACGCAAAGAGGATCGATCGGTCGGTCATGAACGTTTCAAGCTGCTCACGGCAGACCTGAAGGCTTGCCGAGTCGATATCCCCGCCCACCGATGCCTCGCCTTTCGGTTGATCGGGCTTCTTACGCTCTTGCTGAATGTCGAGGTCCTGGACCTGGGCTTGGGCCGGCGCGCTCATCAGTGGGAGCGCAGCGACAATCAGGGAGAGAGCGACGAGATTTCGTGCGGTCATAAATTGGCTTCAGCTGAGAGGATCACAACGAGCGCATACCGCGCCCACGATTCGCCCCACTCTAGACGATTCCAGCCCATCTGCCTCCCTAAGGCTCGGCACGATAATGTCATCGCGCGAGGAAAAATTGCGGAAGCCTGAACCAAAAGAAAGGGCCCGGCCAAGGCCGGACCCTTTCCCACACTTCTATTTCGAAACGTTCTTAGAACGACTTCGAAGCGTTGAAAGTGATGGCATAGAGATCTTCGGTGTCGCCGTAAACGTCGACGCTGGTCTCGAAGTTGCCGCCGGGAGCGTAGGTCACGCCAGCAGCACCGTAAACGAGATCGCCGCCGTTGTAATCAACATAGCCGAGTTCAGCAGTAGCAACAATGGTCTCGGTCACGTCGAAGTTCACGCCACCGTAAACGGTGAAGAGTTCATCGGTGACGATTGCTGCGTCGTCATAGTACGCGGCAGTCATGATCAGCGGGAGACCGTTGTTGGACTCGGAGTAAGCAGCACCGATGTAGATTTCGATGGCGTCGGTTGCACCAAATGCACCTTCGGCAGCAATGTTGAAGGCCTCGTCAGCGAACATAGCGTCAGCCGAAAGCGAGAACATGTCGAAGGTGGCTTCCGCACCGAGCGAAGCGATCCAATCGCGAGTTTCGTTGGCATCGTCGGTTCCGTCGACCAGGATACCGCCGCGAACGAGGAACGCGTCGAATTCTGCGACAGCACGAGCGTAGTAGTTGACTTGGTCGACTTCACCGAAGATGTCGCCAAGCAGCACACCGGCCTCAGCCGAGATACCCGCGCCGTTGTAGGCGACGCCGAGGCCAGCAGTACCTTCACCGTCGTTCTGGAGGTTTTCCAGAGCGGCGAGAACGGTAAAGCCATCAGCGACAAGCGCTTCGATCTGAATGCCGTGACCGCCAGTTTCAACTTCGTTGCCCAGCAGGTAGCCGTTGTCGACTTCGTCGAAGTTCAGCCAGCCGTAACGCTTGTCGAGAATTTCAGTGTCGAAGATCGAACCAATGCGACCGGCGGTCAGGACGGTGGTGTCACCGAACTGAACATAGGCACGCTCAGCTTCAACCAGAAGATCACCATTATCCTGCGTGCCGGAGTCATTCAGACGAATGACGGCGCGAGCGGTGCCAGCGTCGGTCTGGGTAGCGGCATCAAACAGAACCTGCCACTCAACTGTCGAGTCGGTGAAGAACTCGCCGGTGTAGTTGCCGGTCTCAAAGGTATATTCGACCGAACCCGAAACGAGCAGGCAGGTGTCGTCGGATTCGATGGTCAGGCCGGACATGCCGAGCGCATCGCAAACGCCGAGCGAAACGAACTCGACGATCGGATCAGCTGCCTGGGCACCCGTCGACAGGGCCAGAACGGCTGCAGAACCCAGAAGAAGGCTCTTAAGTTTCATAATTGACCTCCAAAGTCAGTCATTCAGTTTGTTACCGGGCTATCCGGCAGTTTGTCGAAACGCGACCACATTTTTGTTTGGTGTCGTGTGTTGCCGCCGCGTTGCGACCGACAAACGATCCCATGCATGGATTCGCAAGACCCACTCTAGCGATGCCGGTTGCCCGCGCAACAACCGTTAAGCCCCTTCAACAGGCACTCTTAAGGGTTGCAGGGTGAATGTTGCAAAATATCCACACATCTGGAAACCACTCGTTAAGACTTGAGGCAAACATCGTTTACGGGCTGTTTAGAAGTTTGCCGCAACAACGCCCAAACCCTCGATGGTCCGCAAAACGGCCACATTGTGATATGCACTGCTGAGCCACTTTCCCCTGTTCGAAAGGCCCCCTTTTTGTCGGTCCGAGTGCTTTCCTGCCTTATCTGTATTTCCAGCGGATTGCTCAGCGGCAGCACGTATGCCCAGGACGTTACGGGAACCGAACAGATGCTCACCGATATCGATGCGCTCGTGGTGGGCACAGAGGTCACTACGCGCTGCGCGCTCTTCGATATGACGCTGGACTATCTCACCCCGCTCGAACAGGTGGGAGCGAGCTTGCGCCTCGATGAACTGATCGCGGTCGGAACACCTCGGCTCGAGGACATGCCGGACCGCCTCGCGGCCATGCGGGCCGAGGCGGCGGCGATCGAATGCGGGGACGATGGACTCGTCCCCTATATGGATTTCAGCCGGCAGATCGCGCGCGACATGATCGACATCGCCCTGGTGGCCTGGCGGTCGATCGATATCGAGCGCTGCAACAATTTCGCCGACGACGATTTTCTCGTAGCGGCAGATCGCGCCCACAGCGCAGCCGAAGACGCAACGATCGAGGGGGAGTCGAACCGGGTCGTCTATATCGAGCAGCGGGCCGCGTCCTGGGTCGAAATCTTCGCCGACAACTGCGCGAATCTCCAGTTCCAGCCAGTCGAGACCGTTCCCGGACAGATCGCCCTGGCGCTTCCGACACAATAGTCGCCTCACCCTCTTCCAGTGCAAAACAAATTGCGCTAATAGCGGTCCTTGAATGGGGCTGTAGCTCAGTTGGGAGAGCGCGTCGTTCGCAATGACGAGGTCAGCGGTTCGATCCCGCTCAGCTCCACCATTCACCTTCCAAGCGATTGAAATGATTGCCGGTATCTTCGCCCGAAGATGGCGCGTATTGCCGCCGTTCCCCGTCTAATATCGGGGTGGTTATGGCGCTCACTAACATTTCACTGTAACCCGGTAAGGCGTCCGAAAATCAGTTCGGGCAATCCAGCCTTGCGGCGGAGGAGGAAGAATGAAAACGATTTTGCCAACCACATTGATGCTTGGGGCAGCCCTGGCGACAGCCACGGCAGCGCAGGCCGAAACGCAGACAGAGAACGTGGTGTCCGAGGCCAGGACCTATGTTTACCTGACCGTCCCAGATGACGTCGTTCAGGGCGTTTTGCCCGAGGGCTGGGAATCCACGCCGGCGGCCGAGGGACCAACGACGGGCGCCAATGTGATCATGCTTCTTGTCGATCGCAAATTGGCGCTCGATGCCGCAGGCGCTCCGCTGGGCGGTGGCACCAATCAACTCGCCGTCTTTGCCGTTCCCGCCAAGGGCGCCGGCGACGACGCGGGTCTGGTGATCGTCGGCGGGTACGCAGCGGCCGGCGCGCCGGCCGCCTATGGCAATTACGAACCCGCAAGCGTCACCCTGGAACGTTCGTCGAGCACCGTCGATCTGGTCACCAGCAGCCAGGAAACCTGGACTATCGCCTCGGAAGATGGAGACAATCTCACGCTTTCGCTGAGCTATGAAGAGGCCACCCCGACCCTGTCGAGCTTCGATCAGACGGTATTCTCCGGCGCTACGCCGGATTTTTATCGCATGTATCGCGGCGACCAGGTGGTCGACGTATTGCAAAGCGTGGCCAACGACGTCGATCGGGTCGACCAGTTTGATCTCAGTGCCAGCGGCGGGCTTGCAGGCACTCTCGTCGTCGAGAACGCCGAAGTGGTCGCGGTATCGCGCTTCGCGCACTACACACGCGAAACCTTCGTGCCCTGACAATCAAGCAGCCCGGCGCTTGCGCATCATTGCGCGAGCGCCGAGCCGCAGCAAACTGGACTCCGCCGACATCGTATCCTAGTATCCCAGAGCTCGCCCGAGTGGCGGCGGCGACGTGCGCGTTGCGGCTCGGGACCCCGACACGCAACCCCTGGGAGGATACAGTGCACCGTTCCATCTTTCTCGTCGCCGTTTCGGCGGCGGTTCTCACGCCCGGTTTTGCCGCTTTTGCGCAAGACATCGACATTCCGCGCGACGTTCAGTCGGTGGTCACCGAAATCTGGGAGCCCATTCCCAAAAGCGTCGATGCTGCCGAAGGCGAGGTTCCATCCGATGCGGTGGTGCTGTTCGACGGCGCCAATCTCGACGCCTGGGAATCGGTCGATGGCGGTGCCGCCGAATGGACCGTCGAAGATGGCGTTCTCTCGGTTGCCCGGGGCACCGGAGATATCCGGACCACCGAATCGTTTTGTGACATCCAGATGCATATCGAGTGGCGCGTTTCGGAGGATATCGAGGGCTATGACGGCCAGGATCGCGGCAACAGCGGCATCAAGATCCAGGATCTCTACGAGGTCCAGATTCTCGACAGCATCGACAACCCCACCTATGTGAACGGCCAGGCGGGTTCGATCTACAAGCAGCACCCGCCCCTGGTTAACGCCTCGCGCGCGCCCGGCGAGTGGCAGACCTACGACATCGTCTTCGAGGCGCCGATCTTTGGCGAGGACGGCTCGGTGCGCAAACCGGCATACATCACCGTGCTGCACAATGGCGTTGTGGTGCAGAACCACGCCCAGGTTCAGGGCACCACGGCGTGGGTGGGCTATCCGCGTTACGCGGCCCATGATTGCCAGCCGATCCGGCTGCAAGACCACAATGCGGATGTCGATTTCCGCAATATCTGGGTCCGCCCGCTCTAGGCTGGGCCGCAGGTCGCCCCGGCATAAATCCCAGGGTGACAGGAAAGTGGATAAGGGCGCGGCACTGCCCAAAAACTCAATCTGTCATTCCGGGATTTATTCCCGGAATCCAGTGCCGCGTAAACCAAGGCCTTCCAAACCCTACGCCCCGCCGACCTTTTCCTGCACATATGAGGCAAGGGCCGGCATATCGATCCGGTCGGCGTGCAAGCCGAATTTCGTGCGCCGCCAGAGGATATCCTCGACCGTCCGCGCCCATTCCCTGTCGATGAGAAAATCCACCTCGGCGGCGTAGAGCCCGGCGCCGAAATCAACGCCGAGGTCGCCGGCGGATTTCGCTGCGCCCAGAATCACTTGCGCCTCGGTGCCGTAGCGACGGATGAAGATTTCGGCTTCGCTTTCGGAGAGAAATCCGTAGCGCTCCCGCAGCCGCGCCACTTCGGCCATAAAGCCGTCGAGGCCGAAATCCCCGCCAGGCAATTGCGCTCCCGCCGTCCATTTCCCGCTCCGGGCGCCGAGCGCCTTTTCCACCTGCGCCAGCGCGGATTCGGCGAGGCGACGATAGGTGGTGATCTTGCCGCCGATCACGGTGAGCAGGCGTGCCTCATCGGCCTCCCCGGTCAGCTTGAGCACATAGTCTCGCGTCGCTTCCTGCGCCTTGGAGGCCCCGTCATTGTAGAGCGGGCGCACACCAGAATAGGTCCATACGATATCCCCGCGCCCGATCTCCCCGGCGAAATAGCCATTGGCCGCCGCGATCAGATAATCGATCTCGGCGTCAGAGATTTTCACATCGGCCGGATCGCCGGAAAAATCGGCGTCCGTGGTCCCGATCAGCGTAAACTCGCGCTCATAGGGAATGGAAAAGAAAATGCGGCCATCGGCATTCTGGAAGAAGAAGCAGCGCGGATCGTCATAGAGCCGCCTGACGACGATATGGCTGCCCTTGACCAGACGCACCGCATGACTGTCGGCCGTGCCGAGCACCTTTTCCACCCAGGGCCCAGCCGCGTTGACGAGCATGCGCGCCGTCACCGTTTCCCGTTCGCCGGTCGTTTCGTTGACGATATCGACGTGCCAGAGCCCGCCTTCACGCCGCGCGCCGACCATTTTGGTTCGCGTCCGGATGATGGCCCCGCGCGCCGCCGCGTCGCGGGCGTTGAGAACAACGAGGCGAGCGTCGTCCACCCAGCAATCGGAATATTCGAACGCCGTCTCATGGCCGGGCTTGAGCACCTTGCCCAGCGGATCGGCATTGAGGTCGCGCGTCGCCGTCGGCGGCAGGCGTTTACGTCCGCCCAGATGGTCGTAGAGGAACAGCCCCATCCGCAGCAGCCATTTGGGCCGCAACCCCTTGTGGTGGGGCAGGACGAACCGCAGCGGCCAGATGATATGGGGAGCCATCGACCACAGGATTTCCCGTTCGATCAACGCTTCGCGGACCAGCCGGAATTCATAATGTTCAAGATAGCGCAGCCCGCCATGGATCAGCTTGGTCGAGGCCGAGGACGTGCCCGAGGCCAGATCGTCCATTTCGGCGAGAAACACCGAGAAACCGCGCCCCGCCGCGTCCCGCGCGATGCCGCAGCCATTGATGCCCCCGCCGATGATGAAAAGGTCGACCGGGTGTGATGGAGATGGTGAACCAGAAGCCATGCCGCAATCCGTAGCGCGAATTGGCGGCAAATACGAAGCGAAAGTTACGGTTTGATGGCAGTGCCCGGATCGGCCGAAGCCAGCAGCCGCTGGGCCGATCGCAGATGCGGCCGATCGAGCATCCTGCCATCGAGCTTGACCGCCCCGGCCTCAGGATTTTCGGCGAAAGCGGCGATCACCGCGCGGGCATGGGCAATCTCGGCCTCGGTCGGCGTAAAGGCGTCGTTGATGATGCCGATCTGGCTGGGGTGAATGGCCATCATGCCCGTGAACCCGTCCCGCCGACCTCTTCCTGCGTAGGCGGCGAGACCGGCGCTGTCGGAAATGTCGGGGTAAACCGTCTCGATGGCCGGAACCCCGGCGGCGTGGGCGCCGAACAGCGCAAGGCTTCGTACCAGCTCATACGGGCCTGTATAGAAGCCCCTCTCATCGCGCGCGGTCGTCGCGCCCGTCGCGGCGGGCAAATCCTCGGCGCCCCAGGTCAGACCGCACAGCCGGCTGGCGACCGCACCATAGGTGCCCAGCCCGAAGACCGATCTTGGCGTCTCGGCCGCGATGGGCAGGATTTTCGTATCGACGAGGCCCAGCATGGCCGCCAGTTCGGCGACCGAACTTCCCGATTCCGATTTCGGCAGCACAAGCGCATCGGGGTGGGCCGGCAGCACCGCTTCGAGATCGGCTGCGAGGTCCGAGCCGCCCAGTGGATTGACGCGGACGAACAGCGGCACCCCGCGCGCAGCCGTATCGAGAAACCGAGCCACATCCTTGCGCGCCCATGGCTTTCGCTGGGGCAGCACCGAATCTTCGAGATCGAGGATCACCGCGTCGGCCCCGCTTGCCATGGCCTTTTCCATGCGGTCCGGCCGGTCTCCCGGCACGAACAGCAACGAGCGCAGCCTCATTGCGGCCTCCGCTGCACCAGCGCGGTGCGCGTGCAGGTGCAGACAATTTCGTCGCGCTGGTTGAGCGCGTGGTGCGAGAAGGTGACGATACCCGCATTGGGCCGGCTTTCCGAGGCGCGCATGGCCGTCACCTGCGTCTCCGCTCGCAGCGTATCGCCCACAAACACCGGCCTTGGCATTTTCACGGCGTCATAGCCCAGATTGGCGACGAGCGTGCCTAGCGTGGTTTCGCCCACCGAAAGCCCCACCATCAGCGCGAAGGTGAAGGTGCCGTTGACGACGATCCGCCCGAATTCGGTGCCCGCCGCATATTCGGCATCGAGATGCAGCGGCTGGGGATTGTGGGTCAGGGCCGTGATCAGCAGATTGTCGGCCTCGGTCACAGTGCGGCGGATGGGATGGGCGATGACGTCGCCAACCGTCCATTCCTCGTAATAGCGTCCGCTCATGGCCCTTCCTCCACCCGCACCAGCACCGCGCCTTCGACAACCTGATCGCCCGTGGCGGCATCGACGGAGGCGACGACACCATCGAAAGGCGCGGACAGAGTGTACTCCATCTTCATCGCTTCGAGGATAACCAGCGCATCGCCCTTCTTGACGGACTGGCCTTCTGCGACGGCGATAGCGCTGATTTTCCCCGGAATCGGTGCGGCTATCGCGCCATCCCCCGCCGCCGCCCCATGGCTCGCCTCGGTCTCGTCGGGGGTGAAGGCGAAGACTTCGCCGCGGTGGGCGATGAGGGTTTGGTGGGGTGCGCGCCGCACGATTCTGGGCACTTGCGGCGTACTCCCCTTCTCCCCTTGAGGGAGAAGGTGGCCGCGAAGCGGTCGGATGAGGGGTGCGCTGAGCTGCTTCCGCCAACCGTGGTTCGCATTGAAACGCTGCACACCGGGAGAAGGGCGTTCTTGGGGCAGCACCGCAGACACCAACCTCCCATCGAACCGCATCCGCACCTCTCGCTTCGGCTCGGCGTTCATCCTGAACCCCACAAGCCGGTGCCACGGCCCCTGCCCCTCCGGCAGAAACGATACTGCGGCCAATTCAATCACTTGAGCCGACGGCTCGACAGCTTGAGTCAACACCTCCCCTTGCCGCTCGATAAACCCCGTATCGACACCCCCTCCCCGAAATTCCGCCTCCCCCAACACCCCCGCCAGAAACGCCGCGTTGGTCCGCACCGGATAGACGGCCACCGCCTCGCATGCCATCCGCAGCCTTCCAACCGCCTCGTCCCGCGTCTCACCAGCGGCGATCAGTTTGGCGATCATCGGGTCGTAGAACGAGGTGATCGTGTCTCCCTCTTCCACCCCGGTTTCGATCCGAACGCCATCCGGCAGGTCGAAAATCTCCAGCCGCCCCGTCGATGGCATGAACCCCTTCGCCGGGTCTTCCGCATAAAGCCGCGCCTCGACCGCCCAGCCGGAAAACCGCAATTCCTCCTGAGACTTGGGCAGGATTTCTCCCGCCGCGATTCTCAACTGCCACTCCACCAAATCGACGCCGGCGATCTCTTCGGTCACCGGATGCTCCACCTGCAATCGCGTGTTCATTTCCATGAACCAGACGCGGTCGGCCCGCAGCCCGTCCGAGGCATCGGCGATGAATTCCACGGTGCCCGCCCCTATGTAATCAACCGCTTGGGCCGCCTTCACCGCGGCGGCGCAGATGGCCTCGCGGGTTGCCGGGTCCATCCCCGGCGCGGGCGCTTCCTCGATCACCTTCTGGTGCCGGCGCTGCACCGAGCAATCGCGCTCGAACAGGTGCACCACATTGCCGTGCCGGTCGCCGAACACCTGCACCTCGATATGACGCGGGCGGGTGATGTATTTTTCGATCAGCACCCTGTCGTCGCCAAACGCGGCACTCGCCTCGCGCCTGCAGCTTTCGAGCGCGGCAGTAAAATCCTCTTTCCTCTCGACCCGCCGCATTCCCTTTCCACCGCCACCGGCGACAGCCTTGATCAACACAGGATAGCCGATCTCGTCGGCGGCGAGGACAAGTCGGTCGGGTGACTGGTTTTCTCCCAGGTAACCGGGCGTCACCGGCACCCCCGCCTCCGCCATCAGTTTCTTGGCCGCGTCCTTCAACCCCATCGCTTCGATGGCGGCGGGATCGGGACCGATCCAGATCAAACCCGCATCGATAACCCCTTGCGCGAACCCCGCATTTTCCGAGAGGAAACCGAACCCCGGATGGATGGCATCGGCCCCCGTTTCCCGCGCCGCCGCGATGATCCGCGCGCCATCGAGATAGCTTTTCGCCGCTTCGGCGGGCCCGATGTACACCGCCCTGTCCGCCATCCGCACATGCAACGCATCGGCGTCCGCGTCGGAAAAAATCGCAATGCTTTCAATGCCCATGCGCCGCGCGGTGCGGATGATGCGGCAAGCGATTTCGCCGCGATTGGCAATGAGGAGACGCTGGATCATCGCTACATCCTGAACAGGCCGAATTGCGGGCGTTCGGGGATCGGCGCGTTGAGCGCGACGCGGAACGCGAGCCCCAGAATATCGCGGGTTTGCGCGGGATCGATGATGCCGTCATCCCACAGTCGCGCCGTGGCGTAATAGGGATTGCCCTCGGCCTCATAGCGCTCGCGGATGGGGGCCTTGAACGCCTCCTCGTCCTCCGCGCTCCAGCTTTCGTCTTTCAATTCAAGGGCATCGCGCTTGACGGTGGCCAGCACCGAAGCAGCCTGTTCGCCACCCATCACCGAGATTCGGGCGTTGGGCAAGGTGAACAGGAACCTCGGAGAATAGGCGCGCCCGCCCATGCCGTAGTTTCCAGCTCCGAAACTGCCGCCGATGATGACGGTGATTTTGGGCACCGTAGCGGTAGCGACGGCGGTGACCAGCTTGGCGCCGTCCTTGGCAATTCCGCCCGCCTCGTATTTTCCTCCGACCATGAAGCCGGAAATATTTTGCAGGAAAAGCAAGGGAATACGGCGCTGACAGCACAGTTCGATAAAGTGCGCGCCCTTCAATGCGCTTTCGGAAAACAGCACGCCATTGTTGGCGATGATGCCGATTTGCGTGCCCCAGATATTGGCGAAACCGGTGACCAGAGTGGTGCCGTAGGCCGCCTTGAACTCCTGGAACCGGCCGCCATCGACCAATCGCGCGATGATTTCGCGGACGTCGTAAGGCGCCCGGACATCGATGGGAATGATGCCGTAGAGCTCCTGCATATTCTGCATATACGGGTCGAGATCGGCGAATGTGCCGGTGATCGGCGCCTCTGTCGGGGGTATGGTGGCAACGATGTGCCGAACGATGGTTAGCGCGTGCTCGTCGCTCTCGGCGATGTGGTCGACCACCCCAGATTTGCGCCCATGCGTATCGGCCCCACCCAGTTCTTCCGCGCTGATGATTTCTCCCGTAGCGGCTTTTACCAGTGGGGGCCCGGCAAGGAAGATCGTTCCCTGATTGCGAACGATCACCGTCTCGTCGCTCATCGCCGGAACATACGCCCCGCCCGCCGTGCACGAGCCCATGACGCAGGCGATCTGCGGGACCGATTGCGCCGACATCTGCGCCTGATTGAAGAAGATGCGCCCGAAATGATCCCGGTCGGGAAACACTTCGGCCTGATAGGGCAGATTGGCGCCGCCGGAATCGACCAGGTAGATGCAGGGCAATCGGTTTTCCAGCGCGATCTCCTGCGCGCGAAGGTGCTTTTTCACCGTTATGGGAAAATAGGCACCGCCTTTGACCGTTGGGTCGTTGCAGACGATCATCGCCATCCGGCCCGAGACGAGGCCGATCCCGCAGATCAACCCAGCGCCGGGGGCTTCGCCATTATAGAGGCCGTGGGCGGCAAGCTGGCCGATTTCGAGAAAGGGCGAGCCGGGATCGAGCAGGCGTTCCACACGATCGCGCGGGAGGAGCTTGCCACGGGCGGTGTGGCGGTCGCGGGCTTGAGTGGGGCCGCCGAGCGCGGCTTTGGCGACGTGCTCATGGAGCTCGGTGACGAGCGCGCGGTTGTGGGCGGCGTTGGCGCGGAAAGCGGGATCGGCGGGGTTGATCGCGGATTGAAGGATGGGACCGGTCATTGTGTGTGACCTTTCTCCCTCGATTGCCCCACGCTCCCCTTCTCCCCTTGAGGGAGAAGGTGGGTTTTCGCGTCAGCGAAAAGTCGGATGAGGGGTGCGCAGCGATTACCCGGCCAGAGAAGGTTCGCGTGGAAGCTCAGCACACCCCTCACCCCCAACCCCTCTCCCACCAGGGGAGAGGGGGGCTCTTTTGGGTGGGCTCGTTGACTGCAAACGGGCTCGGCGACACTCATACCCCAATCACCTCCCGCCCGATCAAAAACCGCCTGATCTCATTGGTCCCCGCCCCGATGTCATAGAGCTTGGCATCCCGCACGAACCGTTCCACCGGCCATTCCCTGGTGTACCCAGCCCCACCCAGCGCCTGCACGGCTTCGAGCGACACCCTCACCGCATTCTCCGAGGCCAACAAAATCGCACCCGCAGCATCGAACCGAGTGGTTTTTCCGGCATCGCACGCCTTTGCGACAGCATAGACGTAAGCTCGCGCAGAGTTCAGGGCGACATACATGTCGGCGATCTTGGCCTGCATGAGCTGGAAGCTGCCCACCGGGGCGCCGAACTGTTTCCGGTCGCGAACATAGGGCAGGACCGTATCGAGGCACGCCTGCATGATGCCCAGCGGCCCGGCGGCGAGGACGACGCGTTCGTAGTCGAGCCCGGACATGAGGATTTTCCCCCCCTGCCCTTCGCCGCCCATGACGTTTTCGGCCGGCACCTGGCAATCGGTGAAGACGAGTTCGGCGGTGTCCGAACCGCGCATGCCCATCTTGTCGAGTTTGGGCGAAACGGAAAAGCCGTCCATGCCCTTTTCGATGATGAAGGCGGTAATGCCCTTGGGGCCGGCAGCCGGATCGGTCTTGGCGTACACCACCAGCACATCGGCCTTGGGGGCGTTGGTGATCCAGAACTTGGTGCCGTTGAGGACGTAGCGGTCGCCGTTTTTCTCGGCGCGCAGGGTCATGGAGACGACATCGGAACCCGCGCCGGCTTCGGACATGGCGAGCGCGCCGATATGCTCGCCGGAGATGAGTTTGGGGAGGTATCTGCGTTTCTGTTCCCCGCTGGCCCAGCGGCGGATCTGGTTGATGGCAAGGTTGGAATGCGCGCCATAAGAAAGGCCCACCGAGGCCGAGGCGCGGGAGATTTCCTCCATCGCGACGCAATGTTCGAGATAACCGAGGCCGAGGCCGCCGAATTCTTCCTCGACGGTGATGCCGTGAAGGCCGAGTTCGCCCATCTCCGGCCAGAGGTCGATGGGAAAAGCATTGGTCTCGTCGATCTCGGCGGCGCGCGGCGCAATGCGGTCGGTGGCGAACCGGTGAGTGGTGTCGCGAATAGTGTCGGCCATCTCGCCGAGGGAGAAGTCGAAATGGGTCATCTCAGAGGGCCTCCGCGAAAATTGGTATTTCTGGCTGCAAAACGCGGTTCGAATGGAAATGCTGCGCACCCCTCATCCGACCTTTCGCTTCGCGAAAGCCCACCTTCTCCCTCAAGGGGAGAAGGGTAGCCCCTGGCGGAGTTTGGGGGAAACATCAGCGCTGCCAAGCGAGCCCCCTTCTCCCCTTGAGGGACTTCGAGGCGATGGCGCAGCCACCAATCGTGCCGGTGGCACGATTGGAGCCGAAGAAGGGTCGGGGATGAGGGGTGCGCTGAGGTGGCGGCAAACACTGGCGTTACAATCATCCCCAGCTCCTCTTCCCGATAAAAATCAGCGCCGGATTCTCCAACAGCCGCTTCAACCGCTGGATGAATTTCGCCGCCTCGTAGCCATCCACGATCCGATGGTCGAAGCTCGAGGATAGGTTCATCATCGTCCTCACCGTCATCTGGTTGCCCACGACGACCGGCCGGCCCATCAGTTTGTTGGGGCCGATGATTGCCACCTCGGGATGGTTGATGATCGGCGTGGCCGCTACCCCACCCAGCGCGCCAAGGCTGGTGAGCGTGATGGTCGAACCGGAAAGCTCCTCCCGCGCCGCCCGGCCCTCGCGAGCAGCGTTGGTGACGCGGCTCATTTCGCGGGCGCAATCCCAGATGTCGAGGGCTTCCACATGTCGGACGACGGGGACCATCAGCCCATCCGCCGTCTGGGTGGCGATACCGATGTGGATGGGGTCGAACTGGCGGAGCACACCGGCGTCGGAATCGAAATGGGCGTTGATGTGGGGAAATTCGGGGAGCAGTTGCGCCAGCGCGCGCATGAAGAAGGGCAGCAGCGTCAGCTTGGGCTGGGCGCCCTGGCGCGAAGCGTTGATTTCGCGGCGCAGCCCTTCCAGAGCGGTCATGTCGCAATCTTCCACATAGGAGAAATGCGGAATGGTGCGGGCGGAAAGCTCCATGCGCTCGGCGATCTTGCGGCGCAGGCCGATGATTTTGACCTCATGGACGCCATGGCGCTCGCGGGCGGCGGGCTCGGGGGCGCGGGATTTGAGGAAAGCATCGAGATCGGCATCTGTGATGCGACCCTCGGGGCCGGTGCCGGTGACGGCGGCGAGGTCGATGGAAAGATCCTCGGCGCGGCGGCGGGTGGCCGGGGCGGCGAGGATGGATGCGGTGTCCTCACTCTCACCATTGTCATTCCGGGATTTATTCCCGGCATCCAGTGCAGCGGAAGCAACGGACTCGGTGCCCGCGGCAAGCTCGGGCGTAGAGGACTTGTCTGCCTCTGTGGCCCCCTCCCCCTCAATCTCCAGTTCCACCAGCACCGAACCCACCGGCGCCTTGTCCCCCTCCGCCCCGTGCAGCTTCAGCACCGTGCCCGCCACGGGCGAGGTCATGTCGATGGTGGCCTTGTCGGTCATCACGTCGACGAGGGTCTGATCTTCCTCGACCGTATCGCCGACTTTCACATACCAGGCGGTGATTTCGGCCTCGGCGACGCCCTCGCCGATGTCGGGGAGGCGGAAGTGGTAGGTTTTCATGCCACCGCCTCCACGCACTGCTTGAGGGCTTTGGAAACGCGGGCCGGGCCGGGGAAATAGTCCCATTCGAAGGCGTGGGGGTATGGCGTGTCCCAGCCGGCGACGCGGGTGATGGGCGCGCGCAGGTGATAAAAGCACCGCTCCTGGATCAGGGCGGAGAGCTCGGCGCCGAACCCGGAAAAGCGCGAGGCTTCGTGGACGATGACGCAGCGGCCGGTCTTTCTGACCGAGGCGGTGATGGTTTCGATATCGAGCGGGACGATGGAGCGCAGATCGATCAGTTCGGCATCGACGCCGGATTCGGCGATGGCGGTGGCGCAGACATGGACCATGGTGCCATAGGCAAGGACGGTCGCCTCCCTGCCCTCGCGGAGGGTCGCCGCTGTGCCCAGCGGCACCGTGTAGTGGCCGGCGGGCACTTCGCCCGAGGGGTGCTCTGCCCAGGTGGTAAGCGGCTTGTCGTGGTGCCCGTCGAAGGGGCCGTTATAGAGGCGCTTGGGTTCGAGGAAGATCACCGGATCGTCCTCCTCGATCGCCGCGAGCAGCAGGCCCTTGGCATCGTAGGGGTTCGATGGGATGACGGTTTTCAGCCCCGTGACATGGGCGAAGATCGCCTCGGGGCTCTGCGAATGGGTCTGGCCGCCGAAGATACCGCCGCCATAGGGCGAGCGCACGGTGATGGGGCACCAGAACTCGCCGTTCGAGCGATAGCGCAGCCGCGCGGCTTCCGAGACGAGCTGATCGTAGGCGGGGAGGATGTAATCGGCGAACTGGATTTCGATGACGGGGCGCAACCCGTAGGCGGCCATGCCGATGGCGGTAGCGACAATGCCGCCCTCGGAAATGGGAGAATCGAAACAGCGGGTTAGCCCGTGTTTCTGCTGCAACCCTTCGGTTACGCGAAAGACGCCGCCGAAATAGCCCACGTCCTCGCCGAAGATCAGGGTGTCGGGATCTGTGGCGAGCTTGACGTCGAGGGCGGAGTTGAGCGCCTGGATCATGTTCATGCGGGGCATGGGCGAGGCTCCGGGCGCTGTGCGTGGGGAGAGGCATGCCGGCCCCCGGGAATAAATCCCCGAGTGACACCGCAGGGTTGGAGCAGCGCTGGAGATCGAACCGAAATCTCCGCCTTACTCTCCATTGTCATTCCGGGACTTGTTCCCGGAATCCAGCAGCAGCGCTTCAACGAGCGCCGCGCGCGGTGGCGTGTTCGATTCAACGAAGTCACCCTCATACCCCCGCCTCCCGCCGCTGCTCGACAATCCGCCAGTCCGGTTCGGCGAAGACGTCCTCGAACATTTCGCGAGGGTTGGGCTTGGATTGGCCCAGCGTTCCCACGGCTTCGGCCTGTTTCGCCGCCGATTTGATGTCGGCGGTCAGTTCGGCGGCAAGCGCCTCGTGCCGTTCATCCGACCACTCGCCCATGGCGATGAGGTGCGCCTTGAGCCGTTCGATAGGGTCGCCCAGCGGCCAATTGCCCGCCTCGTCCTCGGGGCGATAGCGCGTGGGGTCGTCGGAGGTGGAGTGCCCCGCCACTCGATAGGTATAGAGCTCGATCAGCGTCGCGCCGAGATTGGCGCGGGCGCGGTCGGCGGCCCATTCGGTGGCGGCGGTGACGGCGAGGAAATCATTGCCGTCGACCCGCAATCCCGGCAGGCCATAGGCGATGGCGCGGGCGGCGAAGGTGGTCAGTTCGGCCCCGGCGATGCCGGAAAAAGACGAGATGGCCCACTGATTATTGGTGACGCATAATATAACCGGCGCCTTATAAATTGCCGCGAAGGTCAGCGCCTCGTGGAAATCGCCCTCGGCGGTGGTGCCCTCGCCCACATGGCCGATGGCGATCCTGTCGTCGCCCTTATAGGCCGAGGCCATGGCCCAGCCCACTGCGTGTCCGTAGCGCGAGCCGACATTGCCCGAGAGGGAATAGAAGCCGTAGTCGCGCGCCGAATAGAGGATGGGGAGCTGGCGGCCGCGCAAGGGGTCGCCCTCGTTGGAGAAGATCTGGTTGCACAGGTCGATGAGCGGATAATCGCGGGCCATCAGCCAGGCGAGCATACGATAGGTAGGAAAGCACATGTCCTCGGCGCCCATCACCATCGATTGCGCCGCCCCGATCGCCTCTTCGCCCAGCGATTTCATGTAGAAACTGGTCTTGCCCTGCCGGTGCGCGCGGAACATGCGCTCATCGAACAGCCGCGTCTTGAGCATGGCCCGCAGCCCGGCGCGCAGGGTTTCGGGGTCCAGACGCGGGTCCCAGGAACCCACCGCCCTGCCCTTTTCATCGAGGACGCGGATCAGCTTATAGGGCAGATCGCGCATGGTGGGCTCGGCGTCCCACACGTCGGGGCGACGGGTTTCGCCGGCTTCCGGAATGACGAGCGCGGAAAAATCGTTAGCCTCGCCGGGACGAGCCGGCGGCTCGGGCACATGCAGCGAAAGCGCCGGCCGATTGGATTTGGCAGTGGATGCATGGTCGTCCATGTTGCTATCCTCCCCGATTGCAACATTTCAACAATCCGAATACTACTTCCAATCGAGGGGAATATTCCGCCTTCGTTTTCGCCCTTTTCCCTGATCGGTAGTTATATTATCCTCATTTCCCGCGCGCTTTGAGGAGACAATCGCATGGACGACATGGACCGGAAAATCCTCTCGGTTCTACAATCGGATTCGAGCCAGTCGGTTGCGGAGATGGCGGAAAAAGTCGGGCTGTCGCACACACCCTTCTGGCGGCGGTTGAAGCGGCTGGAGAAGGATGGGGTGATCCAGGGGCGGGTTTCCATTCTCGATCCCAAAAAGCTCGGGCTCGACATCACGGTCTTCGCCAACGTCAAATTGCGCCAGCACGACGAGGAAACGCTGGAGGCATTCGAGCGCGAGGTGGCGGCGTTTCCCGAGGTGATGGAATGTTATTCCATGAGTGGGGAGACCGACTATGTGGTGCGTGCGCTGGTCGCCTCGATCGAGGAATATGAGCGGCTTTTGAAGCGCAGGCTGTTGCATTTGCCCGGCGTTGTGGCCATCAACTCTCATTTCGCGCTCAAATGCATCAAGCTCACGACGAAGCTCCCTATCTAGGCAGGAGACGGTTTTGAAAATACTTGTACCGGTCAAGCGGGTGCTCGACGCCAATGTCGCCGTGCGGGTAAAGGCCGACGGCACGGGGGTCGAACTCGCCAACCTGAAAATGAGCATGAACCCGTTCGACGAGATCGCCGTCGAAGAGGCCGTCAAGCTCAAGGAAGCGGGCGTGGCCGACGAGATCGTCGCGGTGTCCATCGGGCCGGCCCAGGCGCAGGATACGCTGCGCACCGCGCTGGCGATGGGCGCCGACAGCGCCGTATTGGTCAAGACCGACGAGACGGTGGAGCCGCTGGCTGTGGCGAAAATCCTTAAGGCCATCGTCGCGCAGCAAAGCCCCGATCTGGTGATCATGGGCAAGCAGGCTATCGATGACGATGCCAACCAGAGCGCGCAGATGCTCGCCGCCCTGCTCGGCTGGCCGCAGGCGACGTTTGCCTCGAACGTGGTGATCGCGGACGGCAAGGCGACGGTCACCCGCGAGGTCGATGGCGGGCTCGAAACGCTGGAGATGGCGCTGCCGGCGGTGATCTCCACCGATCTGCGATTGAATACGCCGCGCTACGCCTCCCTGCCCAATGTGATGAAGGCCAAGAAAAAGCCGCTCGAGGAAGTGGATGCAGCGAGCCTCGGTGTCAGCCTCGCGCCAACGCTGAAGGTCGTTTCGACGGCGCGGCCGGCGGATCGCAAGCCGGGGTCGAAAGTGGGTTCGGTGGCCGAACTCGTGGCGAAACTCAAGGATGAGGCGCGGGTGATATGACGACGCTGGTTCTGGCCGAACACGACAATTCCAACCTCGCCATGGCGACGGCCAAGGCCGTGACGGCGGCGCGGCAAATCGGCGGCGATATCCACGTGCTGGTGGCCGGCACTGGCTGCGCTGCGGTGGCCGAGGCGGCGGGCAGGCTCGATGGCGTTGCCAAGGTGCTGGTGGCGGACAATGGTGTTTACGAGCATCAGCTGGCCGAGCCGGTGTCCGAGTTGATCGTCCACCTCGCGGGGACTTACAGCCATATCGTGGCGGCGGCGACGACCTCGGGCAAGAACACCCTGCCCCGCGTCGCGGCGCTGCTCGATGTGATGCAGGTATCCGATATCACGGCGGTTCTGGGCGAAAAGACCTTCGAGCGACCGGTTTACGCCGGCGCGGCGATCCAGACCGTCGAGGCGACGGCTGACAAGGTCGTGCTCACTGTACGCGCCTCGGCGTTCGACGCGGTTGGCGAAACCGGCTCGGCGGGTGTCGAGGCCGTGGATTTCGTCGCCGGCGCGCCCAAGGTCAAATTCGTCTCGCGCGAAGCCGCGGCCAGCGAGGGGCCGGAGCTGGCCAATGCCCGAATCGTGGTTTCTGGCGGCCGGGCGCTGGGTTCGGAAGAAAAGTTCAACGAAGTGATCAAGCCGCTTGCCGAAAAACTCGGCGCGGCCATCGGCGCCAGCCGCGCGGCGGTCGATGCGGGCTATGCGCCCAATGATTGGCAGGTGGGCCAGACCGGCAAGGTCGTGGCACCGGACCTCTACATCGCCGTCGGGATTTCCGGCGCCATCCAGCATCTGGCGGGAATGAAGAACTCCAAGGTCATCGTCGCCATCGACAAGGACCCCGAAGCACCGATTTTCGGGGTCGCCGATTACGGGCTGGTGGGGGATTTGTTCGAACTGGTGCCGGAGTTGACGAAGGCGCTGTAGGTAATCGATACACGATCGGCGTGCCCCAACTCAGCTTGTCATTCCGGGATTTATTCCCGGAATCCAGTGCGGCGCTAGCCCAGAATGCTGACTGTCGGTTTGAACCGGAATCCCGCTCCAACCTCTCCGCTCGTCATTGTCGGGCGTGACCCGACAATCCGCAACGCTGCCGACAGTGCAGGAGGGGTTAGGGAACCCACTTCTGCTGAACTGCGGGGAAATCTTGCGGGTCTCCGGATCGAGCCCGAAGACGACAAACTGAGGGGTAGGCGAAGACGCTTTAGTCGCGCGGCTCGGAGTGAATGAAACTGCCGGAGAGATGATGGCGGCCGGCCTTGTCGATGACGGCGTAGTCGCCATCGGCGCGGACGGTGGCCCTGTCGATGGCTTCGCCGGGGACCAGGCCGTCTGGGGAGATAGCATAGACGCCGCTCTTGTCCGCCGCGAAACTGGCGTTGAGGATTTCGAGGCTTTGCGGGTCGAGGCCGGCGATGGGCTTGCGGTAGCGGCCCATCACCAGCATGTGCCCGCCGGCGTCGATCAGCAGCAGGGGATGCAGGCCGCGCGCGGTGTCGGGATCGAGTTTGCCCGGATTTTTGACCACCCTGCCGCGATACAAAAGTGCATCGCCCATGCGGGCGAAGGTCTTGCCCAGGGAGACGACGGCGCCCGGATCGGCGATGTCGCGCTTGCGGACCCCTTCGGCGATCAGTCCCTTGGCGTCGCGCGCGTAAACACCGCCCAGCGTCTCGAAACTGTCTGGATCGGCCTTGACCACGATCAGCGTCGGCATGGGGTCGTCGGGGCCAAGATAATAGACCTGACTTTTGTCGCGATACCACCCTTCGCCCAGGGCGGTGAACGTTTCAGGATCGGCTCCCTTGACCGGTTCACGGCCATAGGCTTCCAATCCCGGCTCGACATAACGCAGGCCGTTTTTGTCGACGCCGAAGACATCGACGATGTGGCGGAAGCTGTCATGGTCGAAATGATCGAGCGAGACCGTATCCCCGCGGCGCCTGTTGCGCGGGACGACGAGCACGCGGGCGCCATCGCTGAAATAGGGGCCGCCAAGCGGTTTCAGTTCGGAGGGGTTTTCCGCCTGTTGCGCCCGGCGCGCCTTTTCGCGGTGCCACCAGGTGCCGCTCAGCTCAGGATGGTTTTCGAAGAATTCGCGCCAGCGCTCGAACTCGGCCGAGACCGATTGCGGCTTGCCGCGCAGATAGGGGCGGTCCTTGTCGAAGGCGTGATATTGGCCGGCCTCCGAAGCGCAGACAAAGGTTTTCCGATTCGCGTCGGGGATCGGGAATTTCTCCCAATAGATGCGGTCCCTGTCAGCGAAGTAACGCCCCTCGTCGCCGATGGCCGCAAAGCTGGGCGCGTGTGCGCCTTCGATGGGACTGCCATAGGCATAGACCTTCTCGCTGTCCCTGGCGTAGTGGCTTTCATGGATGTGGAACCCAGGCTTCTGGCCGCGTCCGTAGTAATAGCCCACGATTTCGAAGCTGCCCGGTTCGGCCGTTGGCAGGCGGCGATTGGTGATGTAATAGCCTGCCGCCTTGTCGGCGGCGTAGCGTTCGTTGAGAACGGTAAAGGTCTCGGGATCGGCGCCGCGCGCGACGAACCAGAAGATTTTCGTGGGGGTTTCAGCCTGGCCATAGACGCGTTTGTCGTCGCGAAACCAGCGATCGCCCAGTTGACGGAAACTTTGCGGATCGATGCCGTCGATGGGCTTGCCGTTGCGGTCGGCGAGCGGCGCGCCGTCGACCATCACGCGCTCGCCGTCATGGAGGTAGCGGATGGTGGGGAAACCGCGCTCGCAGATATAGACGGCGGTCCAGCTGGTATCGGCAAAGGGTCCGATCCGGGGAGCGGCCTCGACGGCATGGCGCAGGGCGCGCAACTGGTCGCGGACGCTCAGCGGCTCGACGCGTTCGGGCACGATGTCCCCACCCGCCAGCAGATGGGCATAGAGCGCTTCGTCACTAGCCGGTGGCGGCAGGCCTTCGCGGGCGTAGGCCGAGGCTACCCAGCCCATATTGGCGAAATGGAGATTGCCGTAGCGGTTGTCGAGCACACCCCAATCTTCGGGCCTTATTCCCAGCCGCTCCAGTACCTGAGGCGCCGGGTGGCCCGTTTCGATAAACAGGCACGCCGCATACCAATAGGCGTAGGGGATGGGAAACAGTTCAGTGAATCGATTCGCCGGCATGGAGCCCTCCATGGTGTTGTTTTGGCACAATCGATAGGGCCACAATGAGGAAGATGCCCTATCCGGGCTGCGCTCCAAGCCTCGTCACCGCCCGTGCCCCGGCGGCAATTGCCGAACCGAGGCACTCGGCAGGCGCTTTTCCGCTCAGTTCGGCGGCGAGGAAGCCTGCGAGGAAGGCGTCGCCGGCGCCGGTGCTGTCGATGGTTTCGGAGGCTTCGGCGGGGAGCGCGATGGGCTCGGAATTGCGGCGGGCGAGGATCGCGCCGTCTCGGCCGCGCTTGAGGACGACGCGGGGGAAGCGGACGAGGAGCGCGGCGATCTGGTCCGCAGGGTCGGATGCGCCGGTCAGAAGCGCGGCCTCGTCGGCGTTGGGGAAGAGGGTTTGCGCGCCCGCGATCCAGTCGAGGAACACCCCCGGCCCTACGGCAGTGAGAAAACCCGTGGAGGCCGGATCGACGCTGACGGGGATGCCCCGCGCGCCGGCAGCCGCCATCAGGCCCATGACCGCCGCGCGCGGGGCGGGTTCGAACAGCGCGTAGCCCGAAACGTGCAGCCGTTCGGCGCCGTCGAGCAGGCGGGCGGGCAAATCGTCTTCGGCGAGATGGGCGTTGGCGCCCCGGTCGGTCAGGAAGCTGCGTTCGCCGTCGGGGTCCACGATGCAGACCAGCGTGCCGGTGGGGTGGGTATCATCGGCGGCGAGATGGGCCGCCACGCCCTGCCCTTCGAAATAGCCGGTGAGCCGGACGGCGTCGGTCGCGCCGACGCGGGCGGCGAAATGGGCGTCCACTCCCATGGCGGCCAGCCAAACGGCCTGATTGGCGCCCGAGCCGCCGGGCATCTGCCGGATGGTGGCGGCTGTATCGGTGCCACGGGCGATGGCCCCTTCGGGGCGCACGAGGATATCGGTGATGACGTCACCGATGACGAGCACGCGGGCCGTCATCCGATCAGCCGAGCGCGGCCAAAGCGGCGGCGATTTTCGCGGCCACGGCGGCGTTGTTCTTGACCAGCGCGATGTTGGCCGTGAGCGATCTGCCGCCGGTCAACTCGAAAATGCGGTTGAGCAGATAGGGCGTCAGATCCTTGCGGGTCACCCCCTGCGCCTCGGCATCGGCAATGGCGGCGGCGATGCGGCCATCGATCTCGTTCGCATCGAGCGCATCGGCCTCGGGGATCGGGTTGGCGATGAGCACGCCGCCCTTCATGCCCAGTTCGGCCTGGGTATCGATGAGGGCGGCGACTTCCTCTGGGGTGTCGAGGCGGTAATCGACGCCATATCCGCTTTCGCGGGCGAAGAAGGCCGGGAAGGCGTCGGTGCCGTAGCCGACCACCGGAACGCCATTGGTTTCAAGCACTTCGAGGGTTTTGGGAATGTCGAGAATCGACTTCGCGCCCGCGCAGACCACGGCCACCGGGGTCTGTGACAGCTCGGTCAGGTCGGCGGAAATATCGAAGGTGGTTTCGGCCCCGCGATGCACGCCGCCGATGCCGCCGGTGGCAAAGATCTTGATCCCCGCCATATGGGCGATCTGCATTGTGGTGGCCACCGTGGTGCCCGCCGTCAGCCCCTTGACGAGGATGGCCGCCAGATCGCGGCGCGAGGCCTTGGCGGCATCGAGGCCGGTGCGGGCCAATTGCTCGAGCGTATCGCCGGCCACGCCAACATGGCATTTGCCGTCCATCACCGCGATGGTCGCGGGCAGCGCGCCGTTGTCGCGGACCACCTGTTCCACCGCAAGGGCGGTTTCGAGGTTCTGCGGATAGGGCATGCCGTGGGTGATGATGGTAGATTCGAGGGCAACAACCGGCTTGCGATCGGCCAGCGCGTATTTGACCTCGGGGGAGATGGCGAGAAATTCGGACATCGGTGGCCTCTGGGTGGCTTTGTCCGATGCAGAGCACAGGTGGGAGGGGAGTGCAAGCGGGATGCCTCTGCCCTCTCCCACCAGGGGTAAGGGGGCTCTTTTGTCTGGCACCAAAGCTCCCACACCCCCAACACCCCTTCTTCCCTTGAGTGAGAAGGTGGCCGCGAAGCGGTCGGATGAGGGGTGCGCCGAGCTGCCGCGAGCGCCAGGTTTTGAGCTTTAGCCGCCTCACCACCGCGGCAATTGCGCGACGAAATCAGCGTATTCCCCCGTCCGCACTTTGGCGAGCACGGTGGAAAGATCATCCAAAGGAGCAAGCGAAAAATCCACCCGCGCATCGACCAACGGATAAGGCTGATCACTCACCACCTTGATCGCCGCCGACTGGATGCCACGCGCATCGCCCCCCGCGATATCCCCGGCGGTGAGTGCCGCGAGAAGCTTCAACTCAAGCGCCCCCGACGTACGCAGAAACGCCTCTGCCATGGCGGGGATCACGTCCGCACCCGCGAGCAGATTACCTGCGATGGCGAGGCCGGTTTCCAGATGCATGGCGACCGCGTCAGTGAGGCGGGGACCGCTCCACCCGGCCGCGTGCCCGGTGCGGTCGAGCACTATAAGCTGGCGCTTATCCTTGTCGGGGTCGGCGGTGGTGAGGGCATAAACCACCGCATCGGCCCCCTGCCCGGCTTCGAGCGCGGCCATGCCATCATGGGCGTAGAGCGGGTTGGTATAGCCCTGCGTCGCCAACGCCCCGATGCCGGCCCATGCGTGGGGCACGAGCGAGCCCACCGCCGGGCCGCCCGTCGCCGTGGCGACGCCGAAAGCCCCGGTGGCGGGGTCGCGGGCGATAATCGAAAAGGTCATGAGCAGTGTTCTCCTCGACGCTTGAATACGCCGATTCTCCGGGGCGTGCCGCAGCGCGCCTTCCACAATTTATACGGATAAATCGATTGCCATGTCCATTTATGCTGATAAATTAATTTGCGGAAGAGGAGCCCGTGATGGAACGGGCCAAGATCAAAGGAGAGGTTATCATGAAGAAACTGCTCGCCGGGGTTGCCGCCGCCGTGTTGCTGGCCGCCTCCCCCGTCGTTGCCCAGACCCCGCCCAACGTGCTGGTGGTCGGCCAGATCGCCGAGCCGCAGTCGCTCGACCCGCAGGTGTCCACCGCCGCCAACGATTTCCGCATCGCGACCAACGTCTATGAGGGGCTGGTGAGGTTCGCCTCGGGTACGCTGGAAATCGAGCCGGCGCTGGCCACCGAATGGACGATTTCCGATGACGGGCTGGTCTATACCTTCACCCTGCGCGAGGGCGTCACGTTCCACGATGGCACCCCGTTCAACGCCGAAGCGGTAAAATTCACCTTCGACCGCATGCTGGACGAAGAGCACCCCTATTACGAGACCGGTCCCTTCCCGCTGTCGTTCAATTTCGCCGACGTGACCGAGACGCGGGTGGTGGATGAATACACTGTCGAATTCACCCTCGGGCAACCCTTCGCGCCGTTCCTCACCAACCTTGCGACCAACACCGGCGGCATCGTTTCGCCGACCGCCGTCGCCGAATATGGCGACGATTTCGGGCGCAATCCGGTGGGCACGGGGCCGTTCCGGTTCGCCGAATGGCAGTCCAACACCCGCGTGGTAGTCGAGCGCAACCCCGACTATTGGGGCGAGCCGGCGGGCGTCGAGGCCGTGGTGTTCCGCCCGGTGACCGACGCCAACACCCGCGTCGCCGAAATGCTGTCGGGCGGGCTCGACATCATGGTCGAAGTGCCGCCCGACAACGTGGCGATGTTTGCCGACGACCCCACGTTCACCGTCTATGACGCGGTGGGCCCACACGTCTGGTATGTGATGCTCAACGCCAAGGAAGGCCCGTTCGCCGATCCGCTGGTGCGCCAGGCCGCCAATTACGCGGTCAACAAGGAAACGCTGGTCAACGACGTCCTTCAGGGCACCGCCGACGTTTCGGCCGGCCCGATCCCGCCGGCGTTCAACTGGGCGTATAACGAAGCCGTCGAGCCTTACCCCTACGATCCGGACATGGCGCGGCAGCTTCTCGAAGAATCCGGCGTCGAGGATCTTGCGGTGACCTTCTACGTCACCGAAGGCGGTTCGGGCATGCTCGATCCGGTGCCGATGGGCACCGCGATCCAGGCCGATCTGGAGGCCGTGGGGTTCGACGTCACCATCGAGACCTATGAGTGGAACACGTTCCTGGCCAATGTGAACCCCGGCCTCGAGGGCAAGGCCGACATGGCCGAAATGGCGTGGATGACCACCGACCCCGACACCCTGCCCTTCCTCACCCTGCGTACCGCCGCATGGCCGGACGAAGGCGGGTTCAATTCGAGCTATTATTCCAACATCGATGTGGACGAAATGCTCGATCAGGCCCGCATGTCGACCGATATCGAGGAGCGCGCGGCGCTCTATCGCGATATCCAGCAGGTGGTTCACGACGAGGCGCCCTGGATTTTCGTCGCCAACTGGAAGCAGAACGCGGTGTCGACCGCCAATGTGCAGGGGTTCGAGCTGCAGCCGGACTTCAATCTGGAGCTGGCGAGCGTGACCAAGCAGTAGCGATTGAGTGATCGCGGAGCCGAGAACTTCGCGTTTGAGGCGACCCGCTGCTGGATTCCGGGGACGAGCCCCCCAATGACAAGCTCGGGGTGAGGCAAGGTCGCACCCAGACAAACCCGCTGTCATTCCGGGATTTATTCCCGGAATCCAGTGGCCATACGCTCAGTAGCCTGCTGGGAGAATTCAATGTCCGGATACATACTCAAGCGGCTGGCCTATGCCGTGCCTGTCATCGTCGGGCTCAGCGTCATCGTGTTCGGCATCATGGCGCTGATCCCCGGCGATACTGCCACGGCGCTTCTGGGCTCCTATGCGACGCCCGAGAACGTTGCGCGGATCAATCGCGATCTTGGGCTGGATCGGCCCGTATGGGAGCAGTATTTCGTCTGGGTCGGCAATCTGCTGCAGGGCGATTTCGGGCGCTCCTACATCCTCAACCGCCCGGTGCTCGATGAAATCCTCGAACGGTTCGGCGCGACGCTGATCCTGGCCGGTGCCGCGCTGGTGCTGTGTTCGATCTTGGGCATCCTGGCCGGCGTCGTCTCGGCGGTGCGCCAGTTCGGCTGGGCCGACCGCATCATCACCCTTTTCGTCCTGATCGGCATTTCCACGCCCGCCTTCTGGCTGGGGCTGATCTTCATCCTGTTGTTTGCCGTGCAATGGCGGCTGCTGCCGGCCTCGGGCATGTATGCAGTTTATGGCGGGGGCGACCTGCCCGATCTGCTGCTGCACCTGATCCTCCCCGCCACCACGCTGGCCATCGTCGCCACGGGCGTCATCGCCCGCCTGACGCGGGCGGCGATGCTCGAAGTGCTGCGGCAGGATTTTGTGCGCACGGCGCGGGCCAAGGGGCTCAATGAGAGGGCGGTGATCTATCGCCACGCGTTCAAGGCGGCGCTTGTGTCGATCATTCCGGTGATCGGCATCCAGGCCGGGTTCGTGATGGGCGGCGCCGTCTATATCGAAACCGTGTTCCAATGGCCCGGCATCGGGCAGATGCTGGTCAACGCCATTTCCACGCGCGACCTGCTGCTGGTTCAGGGCGGCGTGCTGCTGGTGGCCGTCACCTATGTGCTGATCAACCTCGTCGCCGACGTGGCGCAGGCCATACTCGACCCGAGGCTCAAGACATGACCCAGGCGCTCGCGACAACCGATACGCCCATCGCCTCGGCCCGGCCTTCGAGCTGGCGGCTGCTGTTCAACAACCGGCTGGCGGCGGGCGGACTGGTGATCCTGGCGATCATCTGCCTCACGGCGCTGCTGGCGCCGCTGCTGCCGATCCCCAACCCCGATATCACGAATCCCCCCAATCGCTTGCAGCCGATCCTTAGCGAGGGACATCTGCTGGGCACCGACCATCTGGGCCGCGATATCCTCTCGCGGCTGATCTGGGGCACGCAGGTTTCCATTGCCGTGGGACTTTCGGCAACGGCCATCGCAGCGCTGGTCGGCTCGGTGATCGGGCTGGTGGCAGGCTACGCGCGGGGCACCACCGATAACGTCCTGATGCGCGGCATCGATATGGTGATGGCCTTTCCCTACATCCTTCTGGCGCTGGCCATCGTCGCGGTGCTCGGGCCGGGGCTGCTCAACGCGCTTTATGCCATCGCCGTGGTCAATATCCCGTTCTTCGCGCGCAACGTACGCGGCATCACCGTGGGGCTGGCCAGCCGCGAATTCGTGGACGCGGCGCGGCTGTCGGGCAAATCGCACGCTTCGATCCTGTTCACCGAAGTGCTGCCCAACGTGCTGCCGGTGATCGTCATCACCATGTCGACCACAGTGGGCTGGATGATCCTCGAAACGGCGGGCCTCTCCTTTCTCGGGCTGGGGGCGCAGCCGCCGCAATCAGATCTCGGGTCCATGCTGGGCGAAGGCCGGCGGCTGCTGTTCAACGCGCCGCATGTGTCGATCATTCCCGGCCTGATGATCTTCGCGCTGGTGATGAGCATCAATCTGCTCGGCGACGGGGTGCGCGACGTGCTGGACCCCCGGCTGCGGGCCGGCGACCTGACGCGGCCGCGCGCCGTGACGCGGGTCGAGCGCCGCAAGGACCGCGCCCCGGCCAAGGGCGCGCCTTCCGATGCCATTCTCGATGTGCGCGGCCTCGAAACCAGTTTCCAGCGCGGCAGATCGGCGGTCCCCGCCGTGCGCGATTTGTCGTTCTCGCTGCGCAAGGGCGAGTGCATGGGGGTGATCGGGGAATCGGGCTCGGGCAAGTCGGTGACCGCGCTTTCGTTGCTCGGGCTTGTCGCCTCGCCGCCGGGAATCATCACCGGCGGGACCGTGGAGATCGAGCGGCAGGATGTGTTCTCGCTGCCCGAAACCGGCATCAGGGCGCTGCGCGGCTCCAAGGTCGCCTATGTATTCCAGGACCCGCTGACCACGCTCCATCCGCTCTACAAGGTGGGCGACCAGATCGCCGAGGCGATCACCGCGCACCAGCCGGTGGGCCGTGGCGAGGCGCGGCGGCAGGCCATCGAGCTCATGGAACAGGTGGGCATCCGCGATGCGGTGGAACGGGTCGATGCCTATCCGCACGAGATGAGCGGCGGGCAGCGCCAGCGCATCGGCATCGCCATGGCGCTGGCCAACGATCCCGACATCATCATCGCCGACGAGCCGACCACGGCGCTCGACGTCACCGTGCAGGCTAAAATCCTCGACTTGCTGCAAAAGCTGCGGCGCGAGCGCGGGCTGGCGTTGCTGCTCATCACCCATGATTTCGGCGTGGTGGCCCAGGTGTGCGACCGGGTAGCGGTGATGAAGGATGGCGAAATCGTCGAAGCTGGCACGACGACCGAAGTGCTGCGCAATCCGCACCATGACTACACAAAAAAGCTGATCGCCTGCGTGCCCGAGCTGGGCAAGGGCAAGAGCTTCCTCGCCGGCGTGCGGCCGCTGTTCTCAGGAGGCCAACCATGAGCAATGCGATCGTGGTTCGGGACCTCACCAAGACGTTTGGCGGCAAGCGGACACTGTTCGGCGGACGCAGTCATGCCGTACACGCGGTCAAGGGGCTCTCGTTCGAGGTGCGGCAGGGCGAAACGCTCGCCATCGTCGGGGAGAGCGGGTCGGGCAAATCGACCATCGCCCGCATGCTCGTGGGGCTGGAGACGCCCAGTTCGGGTTCCATCGAGATTGGCGGCAAGGATTATGCGGCGCTTGCTGCGGAAGGCTCCCAAGCCTTCGGGCGGATGATCCAATATGTGTTCCAGGACCCTGTGGCCTCGCTCAACCCGCGCAAGACGATAGACCGGATATTGGACACTCCGCTTCGGCTGCTGCGCGGCTACGATGCCGACCGGCGCCGGGCGCGCAAGCGCGAACTGCTCGACGCCGTGCAGATGCCCGCCGATACGCTGGAGCGCTATCCGCACGAATTTTCCGGCGGCCAGGCCCAGCGCATCGCCATCGCCCGGGCGCTGGCGGCGGAGGCTCGGATCATGGTGCTCGACGAGCCGGTCTCGGCGCTGGACGTTTCGGTGCAAGCGCAGGTGCTGCTGCTCCTCGACGATCTGAAGCGCGAGCTGGGGCTGTCCTATCTGTTCATCAGCCACGATCTGGCCGTGGTAGAATCGGTTTCGGACCGGGTTGGCGTGATGTATCTGGGCGAGATGGTGGAGCTGGACACCGCCGAGCGGCTGTTCGCTGCGCCGACGCATGACTATACGCGCGAGCTGATCGCCAGCGCGCCGAAATTGGATGCGGTGGGAAATGGGTAGCTGGGTTGATTGGGCAAGCTCGGAGAAGGAATCCGAACGCTGCCAAGTGCTACCCTTCTCCCCTTGAGGGAGAAGGTGGCCGCGAAGCGGTCGGATGAGGGGTGCGCGGCGCCCGCCACAAACGCCATAGCTTGAAATGAACCGATGACCGACCTCACACCGCCCACCCCGCCCCGCCGCAAACGCACCGACGAAATCGTCGATGCGATCAAGAGGACCATAATCGAGCACGGCCTCCAGCCCGGCGATCGGCTGCCGCAGGAAAAGGAGCTGATGGAGCAATACGCCGCCTCCAAGGGCACCATCCGCGAGGCGCTGAAATCGCTGGAGGTGCAGGGATTGATCCGCACCCGCACGGGGCCTGGCGGCGGGGCGTTTATCGACACCATGTCGGAAAACCGGGCGATGAGCCTGCTTTCGAACTATCTCTTCGCCAAGACGGTGACCATCGCTGACATCTATGCGCTGCGCAAAGTGGTCGAGCCGCTGGTGGCGGTGAGCGCGATGGGGAACATGGACGCGCGCGGCTACAAACGGTTGAGCGATATCATCGCGATATACGATCACGAACCCGCCGACCCTCAGGAGCGCTGGGACCAGCGCATGGCGGAACTCGATTTCCACGGCGTCGTCGCCGAATATTCCGACAATGCGCTGCTCGCCTTCACCTGCCGGTTTCTCCAGCGGCTGCTCAAGGATCTGACGGTGGCGCGGGACATCTATGTCCAGCCCAAGCCGGTGCAGCGCGCCGAGGGGATCGGCTATCAGCGCCGGATGATCGCCGCCATGCAGGCGGGCGATGCCGAAGCGGTGCATGCGATCATGGCGGATCATATGGCCTATGCCGAACGTTCAATGCTGGACCTGCAGGCGGAGCTGGCGGGAGATTTCCTCCACGATCCCGTCGCGCGGGGCAGTGCGGACAAGCGGCGAAAGGCGGCACGATGATCGACACCGGATATTTGAAGCGTTGCCTGGAGGATCTGGTCAACACCCCCTCCCCGGTCGGGATGACCGAGCGAGCCACGGTCAAGGTCGCCGCATGGCTCGAAACGCTGGGCTATCCGGTGAGCTACACACGGCGCGGTGTCCTCAGCGTTACGGTAGGCGACGGCGAACCGCGCCGGGCTCTGGCCGCCCATATCGATACCCTCGGGGCGATGGTGGTGGGCTTCCACGATAATGGTCGGCCCAAGGTCCGCAACACGGGCACCTGGGCGGCGCGCTTTGCCGAAGGCGCGCGGTGCACGATCTTTACCGACGCCGGGGAGGTGCGCGGGACCATTTTGCCGCTGAAAGCTTCGGGGCATCTGTTCAATACCGAGGTCGATACGCAACCGTCCGATTGGGATAATCTGGAGGTGCGTGTGGATGCATGGTCAACAGAGGCTTCAACACCGCCAACACGGCCATTCAACACCATCAACATCGGGGACGTTGTTGCCATCGATGCGCAGCCCGAATTTCTGGACAATGGCTTCATCGTTTCGCGCCATCTTGACGACAAGGCGGGGGTTGCATGCCTGCTCGCGGCGCTGAAATCCATCGCCGACAGCGGCAGCAAACCGGCAGTGCCGGCGCAGGTGATGTTCACGATTTCCGAGGAAGTCGGGATCGGCGGGACGCACGGATTTGGCCAGCAAGTTCAAGAGCTTGTGGCCGTGGACAACGGCGTCACCGGCCCCGGACAGGCGACCCGCGACGACGCCGCGACCATCGCCTTCCGCGACCGAACCGGGCCGTTCGACTTGCCCATAACGCGGCATCTTCTAAAGCTCGCCGAGGAGAACGGCATCGCCCATGAGCGCGACACCTTCCGCTCCTACCGCTCCGACAGCGCGGCGGCCATCGACGCGGGCTGGGATTTGCGTGTGGGGCTGGTCTGCTTTTCGCTCTACTCTTCGCACGGTTGGGAAAGAACCCACATCAAGTCGCTGGAAGAGCTGACGAAACTCATCGTCGCCTATCTCGGCAGTCCCCTCGTTCCCCTGCCCGGCTAACGGGAACCGGCGCGCCGCATCGCCGTTATCCGGAGACCCTTCCGGAGACGACCATGTTGCCCACGGGCCTGCTGCGCGGAATGGGCGCGGCGCTGATTTTTTCGCTCCCCATGCTCATGACTATGGAGATGTGGGAGCTCGGCGTTACGCTCGACCGCTGGCGCATGCTGGCGCTGCTGGCCGTGAGTTTTCCGCTGTTCCTGCTGCTCTCGCGCGAGATCGGGTTCGAAACCACGGGCGGGTGGTTCGAGGATGTCCGCGATGTCCTCATCGCCTATGGCATCGGGATCGTGACCAGCGCCGGGATTCTGGCCGTGCTCGCCCTTCTGGGCGATCCCTGGTCGCCGAGCCAGATCGCCGGAAAGATTGCCATCCAGACGGTACCGGCCGCATTGGGCGCGATGCTGGGACGGGCGCAGTTCATGGACGAGGACGGCGACCCCGGCCGGAAGGAAGAGACCTTCGGGGGCGAGGTGATCATCATGGCGGCGGGGGCGCTGTTCCTGTCGTTCAACGTGGCGCCGACCGAGGAAATGCAGCTCATTTCCTTCCGCATGAATGCCTGGCACGCACTGGCGCTGATCCCGCTGTCGCTGGCGATCATGCATGCTTTCGTCTTTGCCGCTTCGTTCGCCGGCGGCAGCGAGATTTCGCCGCAAACCCCGTGGTGGAGCGCATTCCTGCGGTTTACGGTCTCGGGCTATGTGGTGGCGCTGGCGATCAGCATCGTCGTGCTGTTCATCCTGGGCCAGTTCGACGGCATGAATTTCGAGCGGGCGCTGCGAGTAACCGTGGTGCTCGGATTTCCCGCCGCCATCGGGGCGGCGGCGGCGCGGCTCATTCTGTAGGGTGTGAACGATGGCAGGCAAGACAGAGCAGTCGCGGAAACACAATGCGCAGGGAGAGCGGCTGGAATGGGTGGTGGCCACGATCAGTTCGGTGATCGTGCTCGCGCTGGTAGGGTTCATCCTCTACGAGGCCATTACCAGGACCGGACGGGAGCCCGATTTCCGCTTTACCATCGAAAAGGGCGTGGCGATGGCCGATGGCTATGCCGTGGAAATCGAAATCCACAATGATGGGCACGTCACCGTCTCGGACGTGCAGATCGAGGGCATAGCCCAGCCCGAAGGCGGGGAGAGCGAAACGAGCACGGTGACGCTCGATTATCTCCCCGCCGAAAGCAGCACCAAGGTCGGCCTGGGCTTTTCGGGAGCGGTGAACCCAGAGCAAATGAGGCTCCGGGTTATCGGGTACACTTATCCCTGAAGGTCTTGGGGCAGCAGGCCCTGGGGGATATTCTGGTAGCTGACCGGCCGCAGGAAGCGGCGGATGGCGAGGGTCCCGACCGAGGTGGCGCCGAAATTGGTCGAGGCGGGGTATGGGCCGCCATGCACCATGGAATCGACGACCTCGACACCGGTGGGGAAACCATTGGCGAGGACGCGGCCCGCCTTGCGTTCGAGGACCGGCATGAGGCGGCGGGCGAGATCGGTGTCGCCGGGCTCCATATGCAGGGTACAGGTCAACTGGCCGTCGAGGTTTCTGGCGATGGCGAGCATTTCATCGGTGTTTTTGGCGCGGACGACGATACCGAGAGGGCCGAAGACTTCTTCGCCGAGTTCATGGTTGGAGAGCCAGTTTTCGCCGGTCGTCTCGAAGAGGTAGGGCGTGGCGTTGCGCAAGTCGCAGGTGGAGGTGAGGACTTCACGGACGCCCGACGAGCCGGCGATGCGGTCTCGGCCCGAGCGGTAGGCGCCGGCGATGCCGTCGGTGAGCATGGTCTGGGGGCCGACTTCGGACAGCGCGGATTTTGCGGTCTCGATAAGGGTGTCGGCCTCGGGGCCTTCGATCACCACGGCGACGCCCGGATTGGTGCACATCTGGCCGGCGCTGGAGGTGAGAGAGCCGGCCCAGCCTTTGGCGATGGCCTCGCCACGGCTGCCGGCGGCTTCGGGCAAGATGAACATGGGGTTGACCGAGCCCAACTCGCCGAAGAACGGGATGGGCTCCGGGCGGGCGGCGCAGAGGTCGAACAGCGCCCTGCCCCCGCGCAGCGAGCCGGTGAAGCCGACGGCCTTGATCAACGGGTGCTGGACGAGGGCAGCACCGACATCGTTGCCACCGCCCTGAACGAGAGAGAAGACGCCGGGGTGCAGGTCGAGCTTTTCGCGGGCGGCGTTGATGGCTTCGGCGACGATTTCCCCCGTGCCCGGATGGGCGGCGTGGCCCCTGACTACGACGGGGCAACCGGCGGCAAGGGCGGCCGCCGTGTCGCCGCCTGCTGTCGAGAAAGCCAGCGGGAAGTTGGAGGCGCCGAACACCGCGACCGGGCCGATGGGGCGCTCGATGAGGCGAATATCGGGGCGTGGGAGCGGCTTGCGATCGGGAAGCGCTTCATCGTGGCGGCGGTCGAGATAGTCGCCCTTGCGGATGTGGGCGGCAAAGAGGCGGAGCTGGCCGGTGGTGCGGCCACGCTCGCCTTCCAGGCGGGCCGATGGCAGGCCCGTTTCCTGGGTGCCGATTTCGGTGATTTCAGCGGCCCGCGCTTCGATTTCGTCGGCGATCAGATCGAGGAATTGGGCGCGGGTTTCGCGCGGGGAATAGCCATAGGACCAGAACGCATCCTCGGCGGCTTTCGCCGCGCGGTCCACGAGTTCGGGCGTGGCCACGGCGAATTGGTGGCTGGGGCCGGTCGCGGGATCGGACGCGAAGGTCCCTGCCCCATCAACCCATTCGCCAGCGACCAGATGCTTGCCGTGCGGCGTGAATCCCATGGTTCTCTCCCTCCTGACTCGATCAATAAGTATGATTTATTGGAGTCGTCGGCCTATAGCAAGATGGAGATCAGGCGCGGGCGGCGGTCCAGCTCACGATCTGGCGCAAAAGGCCATCGAGAGCCGAATTGAGCGCGGCGACGACTTGAACCTGATCGAGCGAGGCGGAGGGTACGTCAGCCGAGAAAGTCTGGCTGGCGATGACGTTGCGGCTGCGATCATCGACGAGCTGGATCGCCAGCGACACGCGGGCCAACGCGCTGCCGGTGGTGGTATCGAGCTCGAAGGCGCGGATGTCGGTGGAGAGGATGACGTCGAGGGCGATGGGATCGGTGGGCTTGCCGATATTGGTGACGCCGGCATCGCGGAAGGTTTGCAGCATGCGGGCCTGTACCAGCAGCGGCAGGGTGTCGGACCACTGAGAATCGCTGAGATAGGAGAGGACGCCGCCGGGCTGGCGTACGACGATGCGCTGGGTATCGTATGTGGCGACTGTCGAAGGCTCGCGCACGACGATGGCGCGATTGGACCGGCGCGGTACGGCGCCGGGCGAACCGGGGGTGAGGTCATAGGTGACCGGGGCGCTGGCACCGAGGCTCAAACAACCGGCCAGGGTAGAGGTCAGGCCGATGGCGGCGACGGAAAGAAACGCGCGGCGTCCGAGTTTGGCTGTCATCTGACTCTTCCCTTGTTTTATCGTTTGTCGCGCAATCAGGGCGTGAAATCGCGCACCGTTTCACCGCCGAACACCAGGGACTGCGGATTGCGCTCGATTTGTTGCATAACGCGGTTGAACAGCTCAAGGCTCCGAACTGCTTCATTGGCAAGCGTCTGATAGGCGCCCAAGCCGTTATTAGTGAAGCCGACGATGCCGTCGGAAATGGCCGCCGTGCGTGCATCGAGCGCATTGGCGAGGCTTTCGATGGAAACGGCGGCATCGGAGATATCGGCGATGAAACGCTGGCCTTCCGGCGAGGAGGCGATGGTGTTGAGCCGGTCGGACAGATCGCGGATGGACGTGGCGGCGGCGCTGAAATCGGCAAAGAGGGTCTGGCCGTCGTCGGACGCGACCATGGCGTCGACACGTTCGATGAGCTGGCGGAGCGCGGCGGCGGTATCGCCGATTTCCCCGAACAGCATCCTGCCGTCCTCGGTGGTGATCATGCCGTCGATGCGGGCGATGATGGTATCGGCCCGCTCGGTGGCGTTGCCCAGGGTTTCAGTGAAGGCACGTGTGTTGGTGAGGATCTGATCGACATTGGCGGCGTTGTTGCCCAGTGCCTGGGAGAAGGAATCGATATTGTCCATGGCGCGGGCGATCACGTCCGGATCGACCGACGCTGTCGCCCTGTCGATCAGGTCGAGCGTGCCTTGCAGACCATCGGAAACGCCCGAAAGGTTGCTGGCGAGCGAGCGGGCATCCGTGAAGAAGCCTTCCATATTGTCGTTGTTGTTGGCCAGTGTCTGGGCAAAGCTTCCGATATTGGCGACGGTCGAGCGCACCTCGTCGGGAGGGATGGCGGCAACGATTTCGCGCACCTGAACCGTCAAGTCGCGCAACTCGTCGGCGAGCGGGCCGATGCGCTCACTAGTTTCGGTCATCGAGGAGAGAAAACCGTCGATGGATTCGGAATTGGACGCGAGGGCCGCCGAGAAGGTTTCGGCATTGGCGATGGTGGTGGAAAGGCTCTCGCGGTTTTCCGAAACCAGCAGTTCGAGTTCGGAAAACGTGCTCGATACGCTTTCCAGGGTGTCGGTGAAATCGGCAACAACCGCGTTGAAGTCGAAATCGCTCACGCCCCCTGCCCCTTCGACGAGCTGGGCGAGGCCGGCGGAGAGCTGGTCGATATTGTCCAGGGTCGAGGCGAGGCTTTGCTCGTTATCGGCGAAAAACCCGTCGATGCGGGCGAAGGTGGATTCGGCGCTGGCCACGATATCGCGGGCGCCTTCCATGATGAGCTGGAAATCGGACGCCTCGCCAATCATGGTGGGTAGGGTTTCGCCCGGGCGGGGCTCGAGCCGACCCGCTTCGAGCGTTCCGCCCAGAAGCTGGATATTGGCGATGCCCGTCAGCCCCTGAACTTCGAGGATGGCGCGCGTGTCGTTCATGACTGGCGCGTCCGCTTCGACGCCGATGCGGGCCACGACCTGATTGGGGTCTTCGGGATTGATGGCGACCGCTTCCACGGTGCCGACCGGCAGGCCGTTGAAGAGCACGTTGGTGCCCGCGTTGAGTCCGGTCACCGCGCCGTCGAAGACGATACGGTATGCGGTGCGCTCGCGAACGGCATCGGCAATGGAGAACCAGTAGATGAAGCCCATGAACCCGACGATCACCAGGGTCACGAAAGCGCCGACGATGGCGTAATTAGCTTTGTTTTCCATCGTTCACCTCTGCTCCGAAGAGCGATCCAACTCACTCAAATGTCTGGCGCGCGGCCCGTGAAAATATTCGACCAGCCAAGGGTCGTCGGCGGCCAGAAGTTCCTCCATCGTGCCAACCTGCAAGAGCCGGCCGTTGCCCAGCGCGGCTATACGGTCGCAAACTGTGACGAGGCTGTCGAGATCGTGGGTCACCATGTAAACGGTCAGGCCCAGGGCATTCTTGAGGCTGAGCACGAGTTCATCGAACTTCGCCGCGCCGATCGGGTCGAGGCCGGCGGTCGGCTCGTCGAGGAACACGATGTCGGGATCGAGGGCGAGTGCACGGGCCAAAGCGGCGCGCTTGATCATGCCGCCCGAAAGCTCGGAGGGGTAAAGGTTCTCCGAGCCGGGGTTGAGGCCCACGAGGTCGATCTTGAAGCGGGCGATCTCGCGGCGGAGTTTTTTGGGAATGTCGGAGTGCTCACGCATGGGGAATTCGACGTTTTCGAGCACAGTGAGCGAGGAAAACAGCGCGCCTTGCTGGAAAAGCACGCCCCAGCGGCGTTCGATGGCGACGCGCTCCTTATAGGGGAGGCCGGCGTAATCCTCGCCCAGAACCTCGATGGTGCCTGCCGTCTTGGGCAAGAGGCCGACGATGGTGCGCAGCGTGACGGACTTGCCCGAGCCCGAAGGGCCGATGATGCCCAGCACCTCGCCACGGCGGACATCAAGGCTGAAACCGTCGATGACCTTGCGGTCGCCAAAGGCCACGACGAGGTCGCGGATGGAGATGATGGGATCGGGGAGTGTCATATCGGCCATGACTAGAACCCGATGGCCGCAAAGAACATGGCGAAAAGGCCATCGGCGACGATGACGAGGAAGATGGCCCGCACCACCGAAGCCGTCGTGTGACGGCCCAGGGACTCGGAGCTGCCGGCGACCTTGAACCCTTCATTGGTGGCAACCAGCCCGATGATGACCGCCATGAACGGCGCTTTTACGAGCCCGACCATGAGGGTGCGCATGTTGAGCGCGTCCTGAAGGCGATCGAGAAAGATATCGAGCGGGATGCCGCCATAGATGAGCGCAACGATGGCCGCCCCGGCCAGCCCGGAAAGCGCGCCGATGAAGGCCAAAAACGGCAGGCCGATCAGAAGCGCCAGCATGCGGGGCAGGATGAGAACCTGATAGGGATCGACGCCCATCACCGAGAGGGCATCAAGCTCCTCGCGCATGCGCATGGAGCCCAGTTCGGCGGTGATGGCCGAACCCGAGCGGCCCGCGATCATGATCGCGGCGAGTAGCAGGCCGACCTCGCGCAGCATGAGGATGGCGGCCAGATCGACGACGTAGATGCCCACGCCGAAATTGTTGAGCTGGAGGATCGATTGCTGGGTGATGATGGCACCCACGACCACCGAAATCAGCACGACGATGGGCACGGCGCGCAGGGCGATCAGATCGAACTGGTTGGCCACCGCCGCGAAGCGGAACGGAGCGCGCAGGGCGAGGGTCGACGCCGCCGCCGTGAGCGTGCGACCGAGGACGGCATGGATGGCCACCAGATCGCCCAGCGCATTGTAGGTCATCCGCCCCAGGCCATCGAAAGGGCGCAATATCCAAGGGAGTCTGGCGGGACGCTCGACCTCGTGCATTTCGACGGAATTGACGTGGGACAGCAATGCGGTTTGCGCGGGACTGGCGCCGACGATGGAGGTTTGAACCCCATGCCCGAACGCATCGCGGCGGCGGACCAAGAGCCAGGCGCCAACCGTATCGAGGGCGACAACGTCGCTGAGATCGAATTCGAGCTGGCTGGGGGCCGCGACGCCGGCAAAGGCGGAATCGATGCGCGACTGGATCTGCTGGGTCCGGCGGGTGGTCCACGCCCCCGAAAGCCGCGCCACGGCCTTTCCGTCGGCGCTCGACACTTCGATCTGCGGCTCTCGGTCTTCGCTCATCAGTACGGAACTGTCCTCGGCAAGCGGCCCAAGACATTCAGTTAGCACGCCGATTTGCCGTTGTCACAATGCGGCAGCCTCAAGGCGGCGTGAGCCGCCAAAAGGCTGGAGAGTGATGCATTTGTGCACGTTTGGGCGGCGTGTGCGGCAGCCGGTTTACCGCCGGGAGGAACCGGCCGTTCCGCGAGCGCCGCGCAGGAACATAACGGTCAACGCTCCGATTATGGCGCCGACCCAGAGTCCGGCGACAAAGCTCCAAATGCTCATTTTCTTACCCCCTACCCCCCGACGGGTCATTTTACTGATCGGGAATAAGCACGAGTGAAAACCGTCATGCAATATCTATTGGTAAACCGGCGTTAACTTAAGCCGATCCGTATAACATTTTATATGTTCGCCCGAGAACTTCCCAGCGTTTACTTTGCGGCCGGGTGCGGAGATGAGCGCTATTTGGCGAATCGTCGGGCTCCCGCGACGCACAGGATTACCGCGACGGTGACCACCAGCATTATGGGCGTCACCGCCTCGCGCAGCAGTGTGGCGGCGAGAGCGAGGCCGAAAAAGGGCTGGAGCAGTTGGAGCTGGCCCACCGCCGCGATGCCGCCCTGGGCAAGGCCGCGATACCAGAAGACGAAGCCGATCAGCATGGAAAACAGCGAGACATAGGCGAGGCTGAACCACGCCGGGGCATCGATGCCGGCAAAGGTCGGGGGGAGATAGACGACGGTGAGCACCGCCATGATGGGCAGGGAGATAACCAAGGCCCATGAGATCACCTGCCAGCCGCCGAGCGTGCGCGAGAGCCTACCGCCTTCGGCGTAGCCAAGCCCGCACACGATGATGGCGGCAAGCATCAGGATATCTCCAAGGGGTGAGGCCGAGACGCCTTGCGAGAGTGCGAACCCGGCGACGAGGGCGCTGCCGGCGACCGAGAAAATCCAGAAAGCGGGACGGGGACGTTCGCCGCCCCGGATGACGCCGAAGATGGCGGTGGCGAGCGGCAACAGGCCGATGAAAACGATGGAATGGGCCGAGGTGACATGCTGCAGCGCCAGAGCGGTGAACAGCGGGAAGCCGACGACGACACCGAGGGCGACGATCAGCAGAGAGGCGAAATCTGCCCGCGACGGTCGCTTCTGCCGGAAGACGACGAGCAGAGCGAGCGCCAGCAAGCCTGCGATTGCCGCCCGCGCGACGGTGAGGAATACCGGATCGAACTGCTGCACGGCAACGCGAGTGGCGGGCAAGGAACCGCTGAAAATGATGACCCCAATGAGACCGTTGATCCAGCCGCTGGCAGACCTCTCCATGGCATACTCCTTTCGATTGCACGGGTTTATGGACCGCGAGCGGCTGGTTTTGCCAGATACGGTGCAGTACGATATGGACGAACTGTACTGGATCGAAAGGCAATACGGATGGGTGCGCGGACGGAACTGGTGATCTCGACGATCCGCCAACGCGTCGTGGCGCGCAGTCTCGTGCCCGGCGCGCGCGTGCCTTCGATCCGGCGACTGGCTTCGACGCTTGGGGTTTCGGCATCGACGGTTGCCGGGGCCTTTGAGCGGCTGGTGGCGGAGGGTGTGATCGTCTCGCGGCCCGGCTCAGGGTTTTACGTGGCCCATCAGACCGCGCCGCTGTCACTGGCGGAGGCCGGTCCCAAGCTGGAGCGGGCCGTCGATCCGTTCTGGATTTCGCGACAATCGCTGGAGGCGGGAGACGGCGATCTCAAGCCGGGGTGCGGATGGCTGCCGCCATCGTGGTTGCCCGAGGACGGGATGCGGCGCGCTTTGCGCACGATAGCGCGCGGGCCAGTTGCCGATCTTTCGGACTATGGCACGCCGCTCGGCCTGCCCGCATTGCGCCAACTCATCGCGCGACGGATGGGCGAGCGTGGGGTGGAAGCGGCGCCGGACCAGATCATGCTCGTTGAATCAGGAACGCAGGCGATAGATCTGTTGTGCCGGTTGCTGATCGAGCCCGGCGACACTGTATTGGTCGACGACCCGTGCTATTTCAATTTTCATGCGCTGCTGAGGGCCCATCGCGCGCGGATGGTGAGCGTGCCCTATACGCCGAACGGGCCCGATATCGAGGCCCTGGCGGCGGTGCTGGCCGAGCACGGGCCCCGGCTCTACATCACCAATTCGGCGATCCACAATCCGACCGGGGCGACGCTTTCGCCGGCCGTGGCGCACCGGGTGCTCAAGCTGGCGGAAGAGTTCAGGCTAACCATCATCGAGGACGAGATATTCGCCGATTTCGAGCACAGCCCTGCCCCGCGACTGGCGGCGTTCGACGGGCTGGACCGCGTGGTCCAGATCGGGAGTTTTTCCAAGACGCTCTCGGCGTCGGCACGGTGCGGCTATATCGCGGCGCGGCATGACTGGATGGAGGGGCTGATCGACCTCAAGATCGCGACCTCGTTCGGCGGTGGGCGACTTAATGCCGAGCTGGTGTTCGCCGTGCTCAGCGATGGCGGGTATCGCAAGCATATGGATGGGCTTCGCCGCCGGCTGGCCAGATCGATGTTCGATGTCGGCGGGCGATTGAGGACGATCGGGATCGAACCCTGGGTGCAGCCGCAGGCGGGGCTGTTCCTATGGTGTCGCCTGCCGGATGGGCTCGATGGCGCGCAGGTGGCGCGGGATGCGCTGGCGCGAAATGTCGTGTTGGCGCCGGGGAATGCCTTCAGCCTTTCACAGTCGGCCGCCGGCTACATGCGCTTCAACGTTTCGCAGATGCTCGATGAGCGCATTTTCGATGTCTTGGGGTCCGTGGTGAGTGTTCGACGGTAATTCCGACACCCCGATCGCGACATTTTTGCACACCCTTCGAGACGCATGACAGCGGCTGTTGGCGAACACAAAAAGCGTCTTGATCGATCACGCTTGGGTCAAAAGTACGTACTTTTATTTTTGCGATCAAAACTTGTTCAGTCTGGCATCGCTGCATTTTTTGTAAGCACAAGCGCTTGACGATACTGCGGAATTCCGCTTGCATTCACACATCAAAGTCGATCGAGCGGGCCGATTATTTCGGTTTGATGACGGCTGCGAATGAAATTTTCGAGGGGTCGGAGATTTTGTTCGTACAAAGGAGGATTCGTGTGAACAGGGTGGACACGCGGCGGTCGACGCCGCTGCATCGGCAATTGGCGTCGGTCATGCGCGGGCGCATCGCCTCGGGCCAATATGCCGTGGGCACGACCATTCCCACCGAACAGACGCTCGCCCAGACGTTCAGTGTCAGCAGGGCCACGGTGCGGCAGGCGATCAAGTCGCTGACCAGCGAAGGGCTGCTCAAGGCCAAGGCCGGGGTTGGAACGCTGGTCATTCGGGCGCAGGCGCCGGTGAAGTCGGCGACGCTGCGCGGACTGACCGAGGATCTGCGCCTGCAGGGCATCGCCACATATGCCCGCACACTTTCCGCCGAATTCGAGAATGCCACCCCCGCCATCCGCGAAGCGCTGGAACTGCGCGACGAGCGCGTGCTGCATCTGGTGCGCCTGCGCGATATCGCCGGCTCGCCACTGGCACTGCTGAATTCCTACATCCCGGAATCCGTCGGACTCAAGCCGGACGAGAATTTCTCCGGGCCTCTCTACGAGCTGGTCGAGCGCAGCCACCGCCTGCACATCATCTACGGCAAGGACGTGATCGGGGCGCGAGTGGCGAGCGCCAGGGAGCGCGAACTGCTGCAGATCACCGACGACACGCCGGTCCTCACCATCCGTCGCACGGCCTATCTCGAATTCGACCGGCCCATCGAATACGTCGAGGCGGCGATCCGGGCCGATCTCTACGAATATAACGTTACCCTTAGTAGATAAAGGACTGATCTTAAATGAGTAATCTCACTACGGAGCTTCTCGGTTCCATCTCGGTCGACGAGATGTGGAAGCATCTGGAAAAACTGTGCGAGTGGGACCGCAGCACCGGCACGGAGGGCGAGCTCGCCGCCGTCGATTACGTCAAATCCGTCCTCGAGTCCTATGGTCTGCCGGTAACGATCCACGAATACCGCGCCTATATCTCGCACCCGATCAAGGGCGGGCTCGAGGTCGAATTCGGCGGCGAGAGGCATTCGATTGCCGCCAAGACCCGCGCGTTCAGCGCCAACACCCCCGCCGAAGGCGTTTCGGGCGCGCTGGTTTCCATCCAGGGCGGCAAGAACATGTTCAAGGCCGACAATGCCGTGAACCTGATTTCGCCCGAAACCGTGGGCGGCAAGATCGTCATTTCGGAATCGGGCTCTCGCGGCTCGATGCTGGCGGCAAAGAACGCCGGCGCACTGGGCTACATCCACATGTGGCCGAGCGATGAAGACGTGATCCACGAGGGTATCGTGACCCCTGTGTGGGGGACGCCGACGCCGGAATCGGCGGGCAACATCCCGAACTTTCCGATCATCTCGATCAAGCACAATGACGGCGTGCGCCTGCGCGAAGCGCTGGAAAAAGGCGAAGTCAACGCAACGCTCCATTCGGTGACCAAGACTGGCTGGGCCAATGTCAGGATGCCCTCGACAGAGATCGCGGGCAGCGACGACGATTTCGTGCTGGTCGCCGGCCATATCGACTCCTGGCACTACGGCGCGACCGACAATGCCACCGGCAACGTCTCGTGCCTGGAACTGGCACGCGTGCTCAAGGAGCATCAGTCGGAATTGCGCCGTGGCGTAAGGATCGTCTGGTGGGTCGGGCACTCGACGGGCCGGTATTCGGGTTCTACCTGGTATGCGGACAACCATTGGGACGAACTGGATTCCAACTGCGTCGCCTATATCAACATCGACTCCCCCGGCTCACTCGGCGCCACCGATTATTCGGAAGTGACCGCCGTGCCCGAAACCGCCGCGCTGGTGACCGACGCGGTTGTGGAACTGACCGGGCAGACGCCCAATATCGACCGTCCGATGCGGGCCGGCGATCAATCGTTCTGGGGTGTGGGTCTGCCCTCGCTGTTCATGCTGCTCTCGAACCGCCCCGAAGGCCAGCGCGCCGCCGTTGGCGGGTGCGGCATGGGCTGGTGGTGGCATGCCGAGGAAGACCTTGTCGACAAGGCCGACCGCGACGTGCTGCTCAAGGACACCAAGATCTACGCCCACGCCCTGCTGCGCCTGACGCAGGACGAGGTGCTGCCGCTCGATCTCGCCGCGCAGGTCGAAGACCTCACGGCGCAGGTCAACGCCATCGCGCAAGAGGCTGGCAGTCATATCGATCTTTCGAGCGTCGTGGCCAATCTGGGCACGCTGGGCAGCGAGCTGGCCAAGATCAAAGGGATGGCCCCGGCCGAAGCGAACGAAGCAATCAAGACCGTCTCGCACGCGCTGACGGCGCTCTCGTTCACCTATGGCGACAGGTTCGACCACGATCCAGCCATGCCGCTGCCTGCTTTTCCGACGCTTGATGGCGCCAAGAAGCTCGCCAAGCTCGATCCGGAATCCAACGATTACGGGTTCCTGCGCAACCGATTGGTCCGCAACCGCAACATGGTCAACCATGAAATCAAGCGGGCAATCGCGGCCTGCCGGGGCTAAGCGTGCATAACGCGACGACGGCCGGGCGGCCCCCCACCGCCCGGCCCCTACAAAAACAAGACAAAGCAAATATCAAAGAGAGGATACGAACGATGCTTAGACTCGCCGCAGGGCTTGCGGCATTGGCCATGATACTGCCGGGCGCGCTGCCCGCACAGGCTCAGACGACGGGTGGCACCTTCAGCCTGCCCATCAATGATGACCCGCAGATCTGGCCGGTTGCCGGTGGTCTCTACAACATCCTCGTCAACAAGGTCGTCTATAGCGGGCTGGTCCGCTATGACCTCGAAACGCTCGAGCCGGTCGGCGACCTCGCCGAAAGCTGGGAAGTGTCCGAGGACGGGCTAACCTACACATTCACACTGCGCGACAACGTGCTCTGGCACGATGGCGAGCCGTTCAACGCGGACGACGTGGTCTACACGATCAACGAAATCTGGACCAATGACGAGGTGCCCTACTACCTCGCCAACAATTTCCGTCTGATCGAGGAAGCGACCAAGGTCGACGACTTCACGGTGGATATCACGCTCAGCGAGCCCCAGCCCTCGCTGCCGGTGCTGATGGGCTACAACGCCGCCGTGCTGCCCGAGCATCTGCTGTCTAGCCTCACACCCGAGCAGTTGGTCAATCCGACAGAATTCCTCCAGAACCCGGTCGGGACGGGTCCGTTCAAATATGTCGAATATTCGCCCGGCGCATATGTCCAGCTTACCCGCAACGAGGACTATTTCGACGGTGTGCCGCATCTGGACGCCATGACGTTCCGGATCGTGCCCGACGCCAATGCTCAGCTTGCGCTGCTGCAATCGGGCGAAGTGGACCTCGTGGTGATCGAGCCGTTCCAGCTCGAAGCCATCGAGAACAACCCCAACGTCCAGATTCAGAGCGTGCCGGTGACCCGTCACGAATTCATCGCGATCAACAACGGGGTCGAGGCGCTTTCGGACGTCAACGTCCGCAAGGCATTGACCATGGGGCTCGACCGCGAGACCCTGCTGCAGGCGGTGTTTGCCGGACGCGGCACGGTTGCGACAGGTCCGTTCGCGCCATCGGTAGCTTGGGCTTACGACGACACCATCGAGCCCCTGCCCTACGATCCGGAAGCGGCTGCTGCCCTGCTCGACGAAGCGGGCTGGGTTGCCGGTGCGGACGGCGTCCGCGCCAAGGACGGCGTGCCGTTGAGCTTCACGCTGCTCTACGACCCTTCCAACCCCACGCGTGCCCGCACGGCGCTGATCGCGCAGCAGCAATGGGGACAGTTGGGTATCCAGATCGGGTTCGAAACCTCGGAATACCGCGCCATCGTCGAGCGTATCCGTCAGGTGCCTCCGGGGTATGAGCTCAACCCCAACTATTTGATCGCTCCGCCCGATCCCGACGGCATCGCCAACTACTATCTCTCGGACTCGCTGGCCAACTCCTGGGCTTACAAGAACGAGGAAGTGGATACGCTACTCAACGAAGGCGCCCAGATCAGCGATCAGGCGGCTCGTGCAGAGATCTACAAGCAGGTCCAGGCGATCGTGCACGAAGAACAGCCCAATGTCTTCACGGTCTATCCGGACGAAATCCAGGCCCTCAGCGCCGCCGTCGAGCGGTTCCCCGAGGCCGGATATCGTGATGCCTTGGGCTGGGCGCACCTGATCTCAAAGACCCAGTAAAGGCAGAAACGAACGTGGTCCGGTATTCCATCCGCAGAATAGTCGAATCGACGGCTCTGATCCTGGTCATCACCATGGCCACGTTCGCGCTCATCAGCTCGGCCCCTGGCGGGCCGAGCATCCTTCTCGACCCCAACATGACGCCCGAGGACACAGAACGGCTTCGGGCTCTCTATGGGCTCGATCGCCCGATCTACGAGCAGTATTTCCGCTGGCTTTGGCAGGTGCTGCAAGGAAATCTGGGCTTTTCGCTTGGGGTGGGCCGGCCCGTGGCCGAGCTCATCGCCGGGGCGCTGCCCGCCACGTTGCTGCTTTCGGGACTGGCACTTCTGGTTGCCGTGCTGGTCGCCGTTCCCCTCGGCATCGTGGCGGCCGTCCGGCGCAATAGCTGGATCGATCGGACCCTGACCACCGTCAGTTTCTTCGGCCTCTCGCTGCCCGTCTTCTGGTACGGGCTGATGCTCATCATCATTTTCGCGGTGATACTGCGATGGTTGCCGGCGGGCGGCATGTTCACGCCCGGACAGGCTTCGCTGCTCGATCTGGCGCTCCACCTCATCCTGCCGGTGATTGCGCTCTCGACCTCGCTGATGGCGGAACTGGTACGCTACACCCGCTCGACGATGATCGGCGTGTTGCGCCAGGATTATGTGCGCACCGCCCGGGCCAAAGGCCTCGCCGAAAAAGTTGTGATTACCCGCCACGCGTTCCGAACGGCGATGATCCCGGTGGTCACGCTGCTGGGATTGCTCATTCCCCGGCTGATCGGGGGCGCGGCGGTGACCGAAACCGTCTTCACCTGGCCGGGCATGGGACGGCTGGCCGTATCCGCCGCCTTCAACCAGGATTTTCCCACCATCATGGGCATCACGCTGGTGATCTCGGTGACGGTGGTCATCTCCAACCTCATCGTCGACCTCCTCTACGCAAAGTTGGACCCCCGTGTCAGCTATCGATAAGACAACCGCCCTCGCGGGCAAGCGCTCGACCTCGCCGCTGGCCCGGAGCTGGCGCAGCTTCTGGCGGCGGCCGGGCACCGTGATTTCGGTGATGATCCTGGCGATCCTCACGCTGGCGGCGATCTTCGCGCCGTGGATCGCGCCGTACGAACCGGCAGAGCTCGACATGTTCAACATGCTCGCGGGCCCGTCGGCCACCCACTGGCTGGGGACGGACGAGAACGGCCGCGACATCCTCTCGCGCCTGATCTATGGCGGGCAGGCCTCGCTGTCAGTGGGGTTGGCAAGCGTCGCGGGCGCCGTGATCATCGGGGCGACACTGGGCGGATTGGCCGGCTTTCTGGGTGGCTGGGTGGATTCGATCATCAGCCGGTTCATCGACGGGATGCTGTCGATCCCGATGTTCTTTTTCCTCCTGACGACGCTGTCGCTGTTCGGCTCCTCGCTGACCAATCTGATCATCGTCATCGCAGCGACGACCTGGATGCCGGTGGCGCGCATCGTGCGCGGGGAGATCGTCGCCAATCGCGAGCATCAGTATGTCGAAGCGGCGACGGCGCTGGGTGTGCCCAAGCTGACGATCCTGTTCCGCCACGTGCTGCCGCAATCGACACCTTCGATCATCGTCGCGGCGACGCTGGGGATCGCCGAGGCGATCATCGTGGAATCGGCGCTCTCCTATCTCGGGTTCGGCGTGCGGCCGCCTACCCCCTCATGGGGCAACATGCTGGCCGATGCGCGCGGCTACATTTTCCAGAACCCGGCAATGACCGTCTACCCGGGGGCGCTGATCTTCATCTGCGTCCTTGCTTTCAACACCATCGGCGACGCCCTGCGCGACGCGACCGATCCTCGCAAATAGGACCCTCATCATGCGTATCTGCTTTCTGGGCACTAATGAACGGCTCGATTACCTGAAAGGGCATGCGAGCCCCGGCGTCGAACTCGACAACATGGCCGATTTCGCCGGCAAAGCTTCGCGTCCCTCTTCGATCGAAAGCCGCATGGAAGAGATCGAACTGGCCCAATGGGTGATCGAGCGGACCATCGAGGCCGAGCGGCGCGGGTTCGACGCGGTCATTACCGGGTGCTTTGCCGATCCGGGTGTCGACGCGGCGCGCGAACGGGTGCGGATTCCGGTGATCGCACCGGGCGAGACCGCGCTTTTGACAGCCCGCATGCTGGCGCACCATTTTTCGGTGATTACCCCCCTGACCCAGACGATTCCCATTGCGCGCGAGCAGGTGCACAAGGTGGGGATCGAGCGGTTCGTCGCGTCCATCCGTCCGTTCGGCGTGGCGGTGGAAAAAATCCGCGACCGCGATCCCGAAACCATCGACAGGCTCGTCAAGCTGGGGCGCAAATGCGTGGAGGAAGATGGCGCGGAGGCTATCGTCTTTGCCTGCGCGAGCATGTCGCTGCTGACCGATATCGTGGAACCGCAGATGGGGGTGCCGTGCGTCAATTCCGTGCGGCTGTCTCTGCGTGCGGCCGAGATGCTGGTGGGAGCGGGACTGATACATAGTCCGGTGACGTTCCCCATGCCGGTCAAACTCGAACATCAGGCGTAAACGATGCTGATCCGTTCCGTCGACGTCGCCATTGCCGAACTGGCCAACGAGACGCTTAAGACTTCCTATGGGTCGAACGTTACGACCCGGCGCCACATCTTCGTTGCGGTGACCGCCGCCGACGGGACCACCGGGTATGGCGAGGGCTCTCCCCTGCCCCATTTCAGCGGCGAGCGCGCCGACGAGATGAAAAGCGTCATCGAAGCCGTGTTCGCGCCAGCGTTGATCGGGCTAGAGGTGTTTGCGACAGAGCGGGCGCAACTGGCGCTGGAAAAAGCCTTGCCGCACCATCACGCCTCGAAGGCCGCGCTGATCAATGCGCTGATCGACCTTCAGGGCAAGCTGGCCGGCCTGCCGGCGGTCGCGTTGCTGGGCGGGGCGATTTCGAACAGAATTCCGGTGGGCGGGGCCGTGGGAATCGAGGAGCGCGAGGTTGTCGCGGCGCGGGTTCGGGAATTGTGGGCGCAGGGGATCAGGACGTTCAAGTTCAAGATCGGCGCCGATGTTTCCCGTGATATCGAAGTGATCCGCATGCTGCGGGGGGAATTTCCCGAGGATTTGGAAATCCGGGCCGATGCCAATGCGGGATTCACCTTTCCCGAGGCGCAGCAATTTTTGCGCGCCGTGGCGGATTTCCGGCTGCAATATCTCGAACAGCCACTGAAGCCGCATGATCGCAAGGGATTGGCGCGGCTGCGCGAGTTCGGGACGCGGATCGCGGCCGATGAGAGCCTGTTCGGGCTCGAGGATGCGTTCGAGCTGGCAGCGGAACGGGCGGTGGATGTGTTCATCGTCAAGCTGATCAAGCTCGGTGGGCTGCATCAGGCACGCAAGGCCGTAGCGCTGGCCGAGGCGGCGGGGATCGCCTGCGTGGCGGTGAGCCCATACGAGACGGCGCTTGGCGTTGCGGCCAATCTGCATCTTGCGGCGACGTCGACGGCGTTTCCGTTTGCGGCGGAGCTGGGCGTTGGGGTTTCGTCCGTGGCGCTGGAGGGCAGCGACTCCATTGTCGTCGAGAATGGATTCGCCCTGCTGCCCGACAGGGCCGGATTGGGGATCGGGGTGCCGGCATCGCTGTTCGGCGCTGCGTCGCCCCCAATAGCCGGAGCGGTTGTATGATTGGTGGCGAACCGCTTCTCTCGATCAGGGATCTTCGGACCTATTTCGATGCGGATGGAGAAACCGTGCGCGCCGTCGACGGGCTGAGCCTCGATGTCGGCTATGGGGAGACCGTGGCCATCGTGGGCGAATCCGGTTCGGGCAAGTCGGTGACGAGCCTTTCGGTCATGCGCCTGCTCGATCCGGCCAACAGCCAGATCGCGGGCGGACGCATTCTGTTCGAGGGCTCCGATCTGCTCACCAAATCGGCCGACGAGATGCGGGCCATTCGCGGCAACGAGATTTCCATGATCTTCCAGGAGCCGATGACCAGTCTCAATCCGGTCTATACCGTGGGTGAGCAGATCGCCGAAGCGGTGCGGCTGCATCAGCGGCTCTCGCCCGCCAAGGCGATGGACCGGGCCGCCGAGATGCTGGACCTGGTGGGGATTTCCGAGCCGCGCAAGCGGCTGGGCGTGTTTCCGCACGAAATGTCGGGGGGCATGCGGCAACGCGTGATGATCGCCATCGCGCTGTCGTGCAATCCCAAGCTGCTGATCGCCGATGAGCCGACCACGGCGTTGGACGTAACGATCCAGGCGCAAATTCTCGACCTGATGCAGACGCTGCAAAAGCAGGTGGGGATGTCGATTTTGTTCATCACCCACGATCTGGGAGTGGTCGCCGAAATCGCCGACAAGGTGGTGGTGATGTATGCGGGGCGGGCCGTCGAGGACGGGCCGGTGGATAAAATTTTCGCGCAGCCGCGCATGCCCTATACCGCCGGGCTGCTGCGCTCGGTGCCACGTGTGGACCGGGACGCTGAGCATCAGGAACGGCTTTATGCCATTCCCGGCAACATTCCGGCGCCGACGAATCTGCCCGATGGGTGCAGCTTCCATCCGCGGTGCGACTATTGCCAGCCTCGATGCGTTGCCGCGCTTCCTCCGCTCGATGCCGTCAACGCGCAACATCGGGTGAGGTGCGTGCGTTGGGATGAACTCGACCTTCGCAGTGTGGAAGGAGCACGAGCATGAGCGCCCCTGCCCCGCTGCTTGAAATCGAAAACCTTTCCAAGCTCTATCCGGTGAAGGCCGGGCCCTTCTCGCGTAGCCGGGAAACCGTGAAGGCGGTTCAGGATTTCAATCTCGATATCCGCAAGGGCGAGGTGATCGGGCTGGTCGGGGAGTCCGGATCGGGCAAGACGACGCTGGGGAGATCGATATTGCGGCTGGTCGAGCCGACTGCGGGTGCCGTACGATTCGATGGCGTGGACATCACGCAATTGGGGCCGGCCCAGATGCGCGAATATCGGTGCAAGATGCAGATCATCTTTCAGGACCCGTTCGGGAGCCTCAACCCGCGTTTTACCGCCGAGCAGATCATCGGCGAGGCGATCGACACCCATAAGCTGGCGAAGACCAAGGCGGAGCGGCGCGAGCGAGTCGTCGAGCTGCTGGAAAAGACCGGGCTCAACCCCAGCCATCTGACGCGCTATCCGCATGAATTTTCGGGCGGGCAGCGTCAGCGCATCGGGATTGCGAGGGCGCTGGCTGTCGGGCCGCAATTCATCGTGGCGGACGAGCCGGTTTCCGCGCTCGACGTTTCGGTGCAGGCGCAGGTTCTCAACCTGCTGCGGGACCTCAAACAGGACCTCGACCTCACCATGCTGATGGTGGCCCATGATCTGGGCGTGGTGGAATATGTCTCCGACCGTGTGGTGGTGATGTATCTGGGGCGGATCATGGAGGTGGCGCCGGCGCGCAAGCTCTACGCCAACCCGATGCACCCCTATACGCGGGCGCTGCTATCGGCCGTGCCGGTGCCCGACCCGACAAAACGCCGGACGCGCACGATCCTCAAGGGCGAAATTCCGAGCCCGATCCATCCGCCCTCGGGATGCGTGTTCCGGACGCGGTGTCCGCTGGCGGTCGAGGATTGCGCCAAGGTCGTCCCGCCGCTCGAGGCGGTGAGCGAGGGGCATTTCAAGGCTTGTATCAGGACCTGATTTAAGGCTGGCGCGAGCGCCAGCCTTTATCGATTCAGTTCGTCTTGACGCCGGGCAGGTCGAAGGTTGCGACCATGTTGGCGAAGGCGAGCTTTTCGGCATCGGACGCCGAGACGATTTCGGACGCTTTGGCGAGAAGCTCGCGGAACTGGACGATTGCCCCGCTGGCATTGTCGACGGGCAGCGGCTCACCCTCATAACGTGCAACGAAACGAGCTGCGACGCGCCCGAGCAGCGCGAGAATGGCGGCGTTGGCGGCATCCTCGCGCGCGAGCTGCTGGGCCTTGCGGTGAAATTCGGCGTAGGTCCGAATGCCGCCGTTCTGCTCGTTTAGCCATGCGTAGAGGTCGTGCACACCAAGTCTCCTATCGATTGTGCCCGGCGCCCAGTTCTCTGGACACCGGAAACCGGCGTGTATATCAAAAGTGAGACGCTGAGAAAAGGGGACGGGATGTCGATCCAGTTTGAGGAAATCGGACGGCGCCTGCGGGCATACCGCATCGGCAAAAACCTAAGCGCTGACGACATTGCCACCCATCTGGGCATATCGCGTGCTGCGGTCTATCGGCTGGAGAAGGGCGAGATCGTCAAGATCCAGATTCTCGAGTCGATTTCCAAATTTTTGGACGTGTCCCTGCCCTCTCTGCTCGGCGTCGGTGTCGAGTATTACAGCAACGCATTGTCGTTTTTTGAACGCATGCGGCAATTGGAGGAAAAATCCCTCCACCTTCTGGGTAATTTTTCCCCGGTTTCGTCGCTGCTCCTGTCGTCGGACTATATGGACTATCTGCGGCTGATGCTGATCGAGGCCATTTCCGATGCCGTGGCCGACCGCGACAGGGAAATCGCCGCCATCGACAAGATTCTCGGCCTTTTGAACGAACGCCGGGTCAGCGTCGAACGGCGGCGGGTGCCGGTGGTTTCGATCATCGGCAGCCAGGATATCGAGCGCTTCCTGCTGCTCGGGCTGGTGGGACGGTTCGACCTGCCGACCGAGGTGGTTACCGAGCGGCGCGCGGCGGCGCGCCGGGAGGTGGAGCGTCTGTGCGAAACCATGGCGCGCCAGCCGATCGGCACGCAGATCGGTATCGTCGATGGTCAGCCGCCGAGCCAGACGTTCCAGATCTATGAGCGCGAGGGCGATTCAGCCGTGACGCTCTCGCCCTATAGACTCGGGGATCAGCCCAATATCTCCTCGGGTATCGCCATCGTCACATCCGCTCCCGAGGCGGTGCGGCACTTCAAGGAAACGCTGGACACCCAATGGGCAGCGGCGAAAAAGGGCGTCGACGGGGCGCAGATGCTGCGGCGGATTCTCGAGCGCACGGCCAACGGCCAGTCCAACGGCGGGAATTGACAAGACAGCGCGGTTACAGCATTGTCTCAAAAATGAGACAGCACAGTATTGCCGCCGTTCCGCCGGTTGCGGACGCCTTTTCAGCCGAGGTTGCAGACACCGCAGCGCGGGTGGTCGCGAACGACTGGGTCAACGCAGAATACAAGCTCATCGTGCTCGATGCGCCCGGCCTTGCCGCGAGCGCCGAGGCCGGGCAGTTCTTCAACATCGAATGTCCGGCTGTAGGCGAGGACAAGCCGTTTTTCCGCCGGCCGATGAGCACTTATGCCGCCGATCCGGAAACGGGGCGGGTAGAGTTTCTTTATAAGGTGGCAGGTGCGGGAACACGTGGTCTCGCAGCGCTGGAGCCCGGCGAGACGACACGCATTCTGGGACCGCTCGGGGTGGGGTTCACCCTGCCCGACGATGTGCGTTCGATCGTCGTGCTGGGGCGCGGCGTCGGGTTGGCGACATTGGCGCCGTTGGCCGAGATGGCGCGCGAGCGCGGAGTAGCCGTGACGGCAATCGTCAGCGCGCGTGGACCCGAGCAGGTTCTGTCGGTCGAACGTTTTCGGGCGGCGGGGGCCGATGTGGAAATCGTGCTCGATAGCGACGGCACCAGCGACATGACCAATGTGGAAGCCGTTCTGCGGCGGCTGCACGCCGAAGGCCGGGCCGATGGGTTTTACACCTGCGGGTCGAACCGGCTGATGCTTTTGATGCAGAAGCTGGCGCACGAAATGGGCATCTATGGCGAAGTCGCCATGGAGCAGCAGATGGCGTGCGGGTTGGGCATGTGCTTTTGCTGCGTGCGCAATTTCAATGTCGAGGGTGAAATCGTCTCCAAGCGCGTCTGCTGGGACGGGCCGGTGTTTCCGTTGGCGGAGGCGACCTCATGGTAGATCTTGCCGTCGACATGGGCCGGGGGCTGGTGCTGGCCAATCCGGTGATGCCCGCTTCGGGGACATTCGCCGAGGGGCTGGCCAAGGTTGTCGACCTCAACGGACTGGGCGCGCTGGTGACCAAGACGATCACTGCCGAGCTGCGCGGGGGCAATCCGGTGCCACGCGTGTCCGAAGTGGGCAATGGGATGCTCAATTCGATCGGGATTCCGTCCAAGGGAATCGATCATTTCCTCGATGAGACCCTGCCCTTCTACCGCCGGTTTTCGAGCCCGCTGATCGTTTCGATTTCGGCGCCGACGGTGGGCGAATTCGCTCGGGCCGCCGAGCGGCTCAATGTCGAGGGGATCGCAGGGATAGAGGCCAATATCTCGTGCCCCAACATCGAGGAAGACGGCAAGGCGTTCGCCATGCGGCCCGGCACGACCGAGCAGGCCGTTTCGGCCATGCGCAAGGTGACGGACCTGCCCCTCTGGGCCAAGCTCACACCCAACACCGGCGACATCGCCGCCGTGGCGCGGGCAGCCGAAGCAGCGGGCGCTGATGCGCTGGTGGTGGCCAATACGATATTGGCCATGAGCGTCGATATCGAAACCATGCGCCCCACCCTGGGCAATGTGATGGGCGGGCTTTCGGGACCGGCGGTGAAACCGATCACGCTGCGCATGACGTATCAGTGCGCGCGGGCGGTCGATATTCCGGTGATCGGGTGCGGCGGGATCGCGAGCGCCGAGGACGCTGTGGAATATCTGCTGGCCGGCGCGCGCGCCGTGCAGGTGGGCACGGCGACGTTCGTCAAGCCCGGAACCATGGACGAGGTGATCGCCGGGATCGCCGCCTATTGCCGGCGCAAGGGATTCAATCGCGTGGTGGAGATGATCGGCGCGCTCAACGCCGATATGTTGGTGCCCGATGTGATGGAGGCGGCGCAATGAACGTCGCCTCTCCCGTGCCCGAGATCGATTGGGCCAATCTGGACTCCGAGCACGCGCTGGCCGATGTGATCTTTTCTGAATTGGCGCGCGAGACCGGGGATGGCGTGGGCATCACGCGCGAGTGCTATTCGGATCGCGAGGATGCCGCGCTGGGGATTTTTTCCGCCGTGGCGAAGGCGCATGGGCTACTGATCGACACCGACGCCGCCGGTAATCTCGTGGTGCGAGCGCCCGAAGACGATGGCTCGCGGCCCGCGCATTATATCGGATCGCATGCGGATTCGGTGCCCCAAGGCGGCAATTACGACGGGGCGGCGGGGATCGTTGCGGGGCTGATCTGCCTTATACGACTGCGCGAAACTGGGCGGGAATTGACGACGCCAGTGCGCGTGCTGATGCTGCGCGGCGAAGAGAGCGCGTTTTACGGGCGGGCCAATATCGGGTCGCGGGCTCTGTTCGGGATCATCGACAGCAAGGACCTCGCCGCCCGCTCGCGCGGCGTCGGCCGGACGCTGGCCGAGGCGATGGAAGCTACGGGGATCGATATCGAACCGATACGCGAGCGCCGGGCACTGTTCGACGTTTCCAGGGCGGCGAGCTATCTGGAACTGCATATCGAACAGGGGCCGGTGATGACCGACCGTGAATTGCCGGCCGCCGTGGTCTCGGGCATTCGCGGCAATCTGCGGCATCGGCGGGTTGTGTGCCGGGGTGAAGCGGGCCATTCCGGCACCATTCCGCGCTGGCTGCGCAAGGACGCGGTGTTTGCCTTCGCCGATCTGGTGGGGCGGCTGGACGAGCACTGGCGCGTGCTGCTTGAACGAGGGCTCGATCTTGTCGTTACGACGGGAATCGTGGGCACCGATCCTGACGAGCACGCCATCAGCCGTATTCCGGGGGAGGTGATGTTCTCATTCGAGGTGCGCAGCCAAAGCCACGATACGCTGGAAGGGTTCTACGAGCTGTTCCGCTCCGAATGCCGGGCCGTGGGGCAGCAGCGGGGCGTGGTGTTCGAATTCGACGACCGGGTGTATACCGAACCGGCCCGGATGGATGGCAAGGTCATCGAGATGCTATCGAAGGCCGCCGCCGATTGCGGGCTCGATCCGCAGACCCTGCCCTCGGGCGCCGGGCACGATGCCGCGGTGTTCGCCAATGCCGGCATCCCATCCGGGATGGTGTTCGTGCGCAACGCCAATGGCTCACACAACCCGCACGAGGCCATGGACATCGACGACCTCATCAAAGGCACCGATGTGCTTTATAAGGCCGTGACGTCCGCCAACTGATTCAGAGGTTTTTTAGCCATGCGATCGATCACCCTGCGCAAGCCTGTCGACCTGCATGTCCACTTCCGCGATGGCGCGGTGCTGCAATCGGTGGTGCCCTATACGGCGCGGCAGTTCGAGCGGGCTATCGTGATGCCCAATCTGGTGCCGCCGGTGACGACAGCCGCTATGGCTGTCGACTATCGCAAGCGGATCATGGCGGCGGTGCCCGAGGGCGTCGATTTCACGCCGATGATGACGTGCTATCTCACCGACGCGACCGATCGGGGTGATCTGATCGTCGGGTATCGGGATGGGATTTTCGCAGCGGCCAAGCTCTATCCGGCGCATGCGACGACCAATTCGGCGCATGGGGTGACCTCCATCGAAGGACTCGATCCGGTGTTCGCGGCGATGGCCGAGGCTGGGATGCCGCTTTTGACGCATGGGGAGTTGGTGCATCCGGAGGTCGATATCTTCGACCGGGAAGCGCGGTTTATCGACGATATCCTGGCCCCCCTGCTCGACCGGCACCCGACGCTGAAGGTGGTGATGGAGCACATCACGACCGAACAAGGGGCGCAGTTCGTCGCGGGCGGTGGCGAGAGGCTGGCGGCGACGATCACGCCGCAACATCTGCTCTATGACCGCAACGTGCTGTTCGGGGGTGGAATCAGGCCGCATTATTATTGCCTGCCGATCCTCAAGCGCCGCACGCATCAGCTTGCGCTGCGCAAGGCGGCGACCAGCGGATCGGCCAATTATTTCCTGGGCACGGATACGGCGCCGCACCTGAAACATCTCAAGGAAGCCGCTTGCGGGTGCGCCGGAGTTTTCTCGGCTCCTGTGGCGGTGGAAGCCTATCTCAAGGTGTTTGCCGAGGAAGGTGCGCTCGATAAATTCGAAGCCTTCGCGTCGCTCAACGGGCCGGCCTTTTATGGCTTTTCGCCATCGGAAACGCGCGTCACCTATGAGGAACGGGCCTGGACCGCGCCGGAAAGCGTTTCGGTTGAGAACCGGGAAATTGTTCCCCTGTTTGCCGGCGAGCGAGTTGACTGGGCTTTAAACCAGAGGTTATAGCGAACCGGTTGCACTCAAAGATAACCGCCGTGGCGGCGCTGGACCTTCCGTCTGGCGGCTGCGATTTTGCGCGACCGCACAAAAGACAGATCAAGGGACCCTCATAAATATGAGCACACTGCGCCTCAGCGACGACAAGAAGGCCATCGCCCGGCAGACCGCCCGGATGATGCTTGAAATCAACGCCATCCATTTCAACGCCGAGCATCCCTTCGTCTTTACGTCAGGTTGGGCGAGCCCGGTCTATGTGGATTGCCGCAAGCTCATCTCCTATCCGCGCCTGCGCTCGGCGCTGATGGATCTCGCCGCGCACACCATCGCAACCGAGATTGGGTATGAGTCGATCGACGTCATCACCGGCGGCGAAACGGCGGGCATTCCTTTTGCCGCCTGGATCGCCGACAAGCTGATGCTGCCCATGCAGTATGTGCGCAAGAAAGCCAAGGGCTTCGGACGGAACGCTCAGATCGAGGGTGAAGTGGTGACCGGGGCGCGCACGCTGCTGGTCGAGGATCTGGCGACGGACGGGCGCTCGAAGGTGATGTTCGCGGACGCGCTGCGCAAGGCGGGCGCGCAGGTGGACCACTGCTTCGTGGTGTTCTTCTACGACATTTTCCCCAAGAGCCACGATCTGATGAAGGAGCTCGGGATCGAGCTGCACTATCTGGCGACGTGGTGGGACATTCTCGATGCGGCCAAGGAATCGGGCCATTTCGACGCCCACACGCTCAATGAAGTGGAAAGCTTCCTCAACGATCCGGCGAGCTGGTCGTCGGCTCATGGCGGCATTTCCGAATTCGCGCCGGCCAGCAAGGGCTGAACGCTTCAAAGCTGTAAATGAAAAGGGCCGCCCCGATGGGCGGCCCTTTTTTGTGCCGATGATTGTCGATCAGGGCGCCAGAAGGCGCGGCAGGAACATCGAGATGTCCGGCAGATAGCTGATGATCAACAGAGCCAGAAGGTTGACGGCAATGAACGGCATGATGCCGGAAATGATCTTGGTTACTGACTCCCCGAGCGTCGAGGAGGCGACAAATATATCGAGCCCGAAGGGCGGCGTTATCATGCCGATGCAGGTGTTGAGGCAAACGATGATGCCGAAGTGGATCGGGTCGATGCCGAAGGCCTGAGCCACGGGGAACAGTGCCGGCACGAGGATCAGCATTGTCGAGTTGGGATCGATGAACATGCCGGCCACAAGGAACAGCAGGTTGACGATCAGGAGAAATACGATCCAGTTGGCATCGATGGCCTCAAGAAAATCGATGACCATGGTCGGCAGTTGGGCGAGCGTTATGAAATAGGCGACGATCGATCCCATCGCCAGAAGCACGAAGATGCTACCCGTGGTGATCGCGGCGCCCGTGGCAACCCGGAAGACATCCCGAAGGCCCATATGGCGATAGATCACGACCTCCACCAACAGCGCGTAAGCCACGCTGACCGCAGCCGCTTCGGTGGGGGTGAACAGGCCTGAATAGATGCCGCCCAGCATGACGACCGGCAAGCCGACGGCCCAGATGCTGCGTCCGATGACCTTGAAACGTTCGCTCCAGGGCATGGGGGCGTCGCCGGTCAACCCATTGCGATACGCATATAAAAGTACGTAAACGCAAAAGATCAGCGAGAGGAAGATGCCCACCACTAGACCGGCGGCGAAGAGGGACGCCACCGAAGTGCCTGTAAGCCAGGCATAGATGATCAGGGTGATCGAAGGCGGGATCAGGAGCGCGACCTCGGCCGATGAGACGATCAATCCGAGTGAAAACTTGTCGGAATAGCCCTGGCGCTTGAGTTCGGGATAGACGATGCCGCCCAGCGCCGCGACAGTGGCCGGGGCTGAACCGGAGACCGAACCGAAGGCCGCGGCGGTCGCAACCGTCGTAAGGCCCATGCCGCCGCGCCGATGACCGAGAAAAGCGCCGACCAGGCCGGTGAGATGGCGAGCGATCGAACCCTTGGACATGATTTCGGCGGCGAAGATGAAGAACGGAATGGCGAGCAGCGTCGAATGGTTGATGCCGCCGACGATGCGCTGGCCGTAGATGAGGTCAGGCATCGTGGAATAGAAAAATTCCTTGGTGAGAATTCCCGGCAGGCCGAGAACGATCAGCATCTCGAAACCGAGGAACAACAGCGCCATAGCGCCGATGAGGATTGCTGCGATCAACATCTCAGTGCGCGGCTCCGGAGGGTTGCGACCAACGGTCGAAGAGGCCGAAAAGGCTCAGTGCGTAGCGCAGGCCCAAAAGAAGGAACCCGGCGGGAAGCGCGTAATAGAGGATCGAAGCCGGTATACGGAGGGTGGGGCTGAACTGGCCCGTGCGGGCGACGTTCTGGGCCATTTCCAGGCCGACCCAGGCGATATAGAGCGACAGGCACAGCCCCGTCAGATCGATGACCCGTCCGATCCAGAGTTGCGCAGCGGGGTTCATGCGTTCAAGAAAACTCGTCATGGCGATTTGACGGCCCTCCTGGAGCGCCAACCCCAGCGAGAGAAACACCAGCCACACCATCATGTAGCGCGCGCCTTCATCGACCCAGGCGACATTGCGCGAATAGGCCGGAGCAATCTCGCGCACCAGGACGCCGCCTACGGTAAGGATAACCATGGTCAGCATCAGCAAGGCGAGCGCTATGCGTTCGAACGAGGCAAGTATGCCCAGCGCCCTTGTTACGGCGGTATTCGGTTTCATTTCGGCAGGCCCCTACCCTCTTTTCAAGTGAAGAGGCGCCAAGCTGGGATCAACTCGGCGCCCGTTCGGACACGTGCCCGCGCTATTTGGAGCGCGGCCGATGTTTATTCGCCGACGACCTCGGCATACTGGGTTTCATAGGTCTCGACGATCTGCTGGCCGATATCGCCGGCACCGGCGAGATAGGCGTCGCGAGCCGGCCCATACATCGCCTCGCGGAACGCGGCACGCTGTGCGTCATCGAGTTCGGTAATGGCGATATCGCTCTGGCGGATGGCTTCGAGGGCGGTTTCCTGAGCGGCTTCCTTGAGGGCTTCCACCTCGGGGCGGATTTCCTCGAAGGCGTCCACGATTACCGTCTGGTACTCGGCCGGAAGCGAATCCCACCAGCCCTGGTTGAACATGACGACGTCCTCATTGGCGCCGTGCTCGGAGATCAGCAGATGGTTCTGTACTTCCTGATACTTCATGGTCGCGATGGTATCGAGGGCGTTTTCCTGTCCATCCACGACGCCGGTCTGCAGAGCGGTGTAGAGCTCACCGAAGGGCAGCGCGATAGCCGAGGCGCCAACGGCGTTGAACTGCTCGATCAGCACTTGGGAATCCATGACGCGAAAGCTCTGGCCCGCGAAATCCTCGAGGGCGGCGATTTCCTCGTTCGAGGTCATCGACTTGCGGCCATTGGGCCAGATGGCGATGGCCTTGAGGCCGAGCGGGGCGAAGCTGTCGAGCACCGCCTGCCCGAACGGACCGGTACGCAGGGCGTTGGCCTGTTCGCGGTCAGCCGGATACAGGAACGGCACGTCGAGGATCGAAACGGCGGGGTTGAAGCCGGCGAGGAAAGCGGCGGGCGAAACCGTGCCTTCCATGAGGCCGAGCTGGGTGCCTTCGTTCATTTCACGCGCCTGGCCGAGCTGGCCGGCGGGAAAGAGCTGGAACTGAACGGCACCGTCAGTACGCTCGGAGACGAGTTCGGCGACCATTTCCAGCGCCTGGTGGCGCGGCTGCTGATCGGATTCAAGATGGCCGATGCGGGCCACGAATTCCTGGGCATAAGTGGGCAGCGCGCCGACGAGCACCGCACAGATTGCTGCCGAAGCAAGCAAGACACGACGATTCATGATGTTCCCCTTTTGAGTGCCACATTGTGGTGAGGCTAAAAGACACTTGCGTCACAATCGCTGTCAAGAAAAATTCTCAAAAAGTAGACAGCTTCGATCATTTGCGCAAAGGTTGTGCAACCCGCTGAAAAATGCGCCCTGAACAGGTGATCGGCATCCGGCCAAGCCAGTTTTGCAAGTATCTCCAAAAATTTAGACAGCTTATTGAGACTGACGCCTATCCAATTGCAGCATCAGCACCATCATCGCATCTGCTGTATCTTGCGGCAGTATTTCGCTCAAGGCTTTTGCGACGGAAGCCGCCTGAGCTTGGGGGGCGAGACATACAATTAGCAACCCCTGAGGTTCGGTCACTGTACGGCCCTGGCGCTCTACGGTCGCTAGCGCGGACGTCGCCGCATCGGACATCCCCAGATGGCAACCTGACACTCCGTCGATTTTCATGATCGCCTCTGGCAATTCGGCAGCCAGTGGGCCTTCGAGGCGCAAGATCACGACGCCCTGCCCCGGCCCGTCGCCAAGGCTCGAGGTGAATTCGCCGACGCAGCGGGCGTTGTCGCGAAATGAACTCATGACGCGCTGAGTCCATGGGGTGGGAGCGTTGAGCCGCGCCATGTAATCGGCAGAACGCGCGACCTCGGACCCACTCAATATATAGAGTGTGAAATATCGCGGCGTCGCACCTTCATGTCCCCACCGCATGCCGCGCAGAAAGCCGGGTATCGCCAGCCTTTCAGGCATGTGCTCATCGGCGTGCCAGGCGAAAAAATCCTCTTCCGTGCCCCGCGACACATCGTTCCATATCGCGACGAAACCACAGCCTGTAAGCCTATCCATTCGCATTTCACCCTCGGTTGTGCCGCCCATCCGCCGTTACAGCGAGAGATTGCCTATTTTGTTACCACCTGCAAGCGCTGCCGGAACGTTGGGCAAAACGGATGCTTCACCCTTGACGGGGATTTCAGTCTGTCTCACTAATGAGACAATTCCGCCATCGGTCTTAAAATTGATACGCACTTCAGGAGTGCTCGCGTGAAACTTCTTCAAGCCACCGACGTCGCCAAGACCTTTCAGTCGCGTGGCGGTCAATCCGTCCAAGCCCTTGCTCCCACCACCTTCGAAATCGAGGAAGGTGAATTCCTCAGCCTGATCGGCCCATCGGGCTGCGGCAAGTCCACTCTGCTGCGTATTCTCGCGGGGCTGATCGAACCGAGCGCAGGAACGCTGGAATGGCAGTCGGGCGCTCCGGCCAAGGGATCGGACATCGGCTTCGTGTTCCAGGAGGCGGTGCTGCTGCCCTGGCTCAACATTCTCGACAATGTGCGCTTTCCCCTCGATACGTTCGGCGAGCCGCGCAAGGAGAGCGACGAGAAGGCGCGCCATATGCTCGAACTTGTCGGGCTCAAGGATTTTGCCAAGGCGCTGCCCAAGGAGCTTTCGGGCGGCATGCGGCAGCGTGCGGCAATCGCCCGCGCGCTGGTCTATCGCCCCAAGATCGTTTTGATGGACGAGCCGTTCGGCGCGCTCGACCTGCTGACCCGCGACCGCATGAACGATGAGCTGTTGCGCATCCGCCAGGAAGTGGGCGCGACGATCGTTTTTGTCACCCACTCCATTGAGGAAGCCGCCTATCTTTCCGACCGCGTTGCGGTGATGTCGGCACGGCCCGGACGCGTGCGGACGATCCACACGGTCGACCTGCCCAAGCCGCGCAGCGAAGCGACCAAGGATCTGCCCGGGTTTCACAACTGGCTTTCGGTGCTTCGCAAGGAGCTGAAATGATCAACAGCCCGCTCGTTCGCATCCTGTCCTTCGTCGTAACGCCGGTGGTGCTGATTGCCGCGTGGTGGGGCTATGTGACGGCCTTCGACGTTCCCCGCTATGTGCTGCCCGGACCGGGCGCCGTGTGGGACGAACTGGTCCGGCTGTTCGTCAGCGGAGAAATCTGGCCGCATCTGGGCCATACGCTGGGGGTGATCGTCGCCGGGTTTGCGCTGGGCGCGTTGGGCGGGTTTGCAGTGGGGTTCGTGCTGGCGAAATCGCCGCGCATAGAAAAGATCGTTGCGCCCTACCTGCTGTTTTTCCAGACGGCGCCCAAGATCGCGCTCGCGCCGCTGTTCATCCTGTGGTTCGGGCTGGGGTTGACCTCCAAGATCGTGCTGACGGTATCGCTGGTGTTCTTCCCGGTGATGATCGGAACGATCCTAGGCTTGCGCTCTCTCTCGCCCAATCTGCATGAGCTTTGCCAAATCCTCCGGCTCAACCGCTGGCAAAAGCTCACGCGGGTGGAAATGCCGGCGGCGGTGCCCGAGATTTTCGCCGGCCTCAAGATCGGCGCCATTCAGGCGACGATCGGCGCTATCCTTGCCGAATGGCTGTCGGGTGGAACGGGACTGGGCTATCTGATGGTGTTCGCCGGCACGACCTACAAGGCACCGCTGCTTTTCGCGATGGTGCTGGTGACCTCGCTGCTGGGCATCCTGGTTTATCAAGTGCTGGCGCAGGCCGAAAAATGGTTGCTCTCATGGCGCTGATCGATCGCTCCGCGACCTGGCCCTGGAAGGGCGACAACCCGGTGCACCTGCCTCGGCCCGAGATCGTGCCGACCGATTTTCTGCTGCCGGGAGACCCGGCGCGTGTGGATATGGCGGCAAGCGTTCTCGCCGATTTCGAACTCGTCGGGCAGAACCGCGAGTTTCGCATGGGCGTGGGCAGTTTCAACGGCAGGCGCATCGGTATCTGCTCGACCGGAATCGGCGGGGCATCCACCGAGATCGCGATGGTGGAACTGGCTGCGCTGGGGGTGAAACGCATCGTCCGGATCGGGGGCATGGGCGCGCTGGCCGAAGACCTGGCATTGGGCGATTTCGTGATCGTCGAAAAGACGCCAGCCAACAGCGCCTGCGCCCGTCCCTATTCGCCCGGCAACGAGGCGGTGAGCGCCGCCGACGAGATCGTCTCGGCGCTTGATGCAAAGCGGCTCGCGCTGGGGCTTGCGGGCCGGAGAGGCGCTGTCGTCACCGCTGACGGATACTATCGCGCGCAGGGGAGGCCGGATCATCGCGATGGCCCGGCCGATCCCGATCTGGTCGATGCACTGGCCGCGCTTGGCGTGGACGGCATCGAAATGGAAGCGGAAATCGTGCTGGCCGTCGGGGCTGCGCTCGGGGTTTCGGCGGGCGCCATTCTCGCCGTCCACGCCCACAGGCGCAGCGACGGCTGGCTCGAAGACTACGAACAGACCCAGCGCAACCTCATCGCCATCGCGGCGGGTGCGCTCGCGGACCTCGCCTTCTCATCGCCTGCTTCAAACCCTTGAAAGGACGTTAGAATGAAGCGACTGACCCTGCTTGCAACCGCATCCGTGCTTGCCCTCGGCCTTGCCGCTCCGGCTTCGGCCCAGGATCTGGCCCCTGTCACCATCCAGATCGACGGCGCCGCAGTGCCTTACTACCTGCCGCTGTTCGTGGCAGACCACCATGGCTATTTCGCCGAAGAAGGCCTCGACGTCGACTTTCTCTATGCCAACGCCGCCGACATTCTGACCAACGTTGCCGTCGGCAACGTCCAGTTCGGCTTTCCCAATGGTGACGCGGTGATCGCCGCGCGCGCCAACGACCTGCCGGTCAAGGTGATCCACACGACCTATCAGAACGGCATCGGCGCCGTGCTGTTCAAGGCCGATTCCGGGATCGAAAGCGCGGCGGACCTTGCCGGCAAGACCGTCGCCGTTACCAGCTATGGCAGCCCCAACTACATCCAGCTGCAGGTGATGATGGCCCAGGAAGGCCTCTCCATCAACGATGCCACCGTCGAGATCGTGGGCACCGGCGCCATCGTCGAGGCGCTGGCTTCCGATCAGGTCGACGCCATCGTCTTCTCGATGCTGCGCTATTACAATCTGCAGGCCGATGGTATCGATGTGGGCATGATCCGCTCAGACGACTACCTGCCCTCCAAGGGCAATGTGCTGGTCACCTCCCAATCCTTCCTCGACAACAACAGCGCCGAAGTGGCCGGCTTCATCGCCGCGCTCAACAAGGGCATCGAGCATATCGTCGAGGGCGATGTGCGCACCGAGGTGGACATGGCTGTCGCCGAATACACCCCGACCTTTGCCGGCCAGGAAGAGATCGTGACCGAGATCATTTCCGAAGTGTTCGTCGAAACACTCTGGCAGAGCGAGGACACCGCCGCCCACGAATTGGGCTATGGCAATCTCGAAAGCTGGCAGACGACGATCGATACGGCTGTCGAATATGAAGTGATCCCGGAAGGCTTCGAAGCCGGCGACCTGGTCGTCGAATCGCCCTCCTCGATCCAGTAAACCGCTCGGCCCGGCGGTTCGCCGCCGGGCCAACCTAGAGCTTTTTTGCTTTTCTTCGAAACGCTCAATCGCTCTAGGTCATCGTTTCGTCGCGCTTCCGAATCGCAAAACTGGTATCCACTTTTGCTGGAAACGCTCCATTGTTTTCGGAGCCCCGCTGATGCTCAGAACCATCGTCTCGCTCGCCGTTTTCCTGGCGCTCTGGCAGATCCTGCTCGTCGTATTCAACGTGCCGGCCTATCTGGTGCCCGGACCGTGGGCACTGGTGCAGGAGGCGTGGTTCCTGACGACCCAGGCCGGACTTTTGGGGCATATTCCGGTTACGCTGGCGGAAATCGTCATCGGGCTGGTGATCGGTGGGGTTATCGGCGTGCTCGCCGCGCTGCTGTTCCAGCGCTTCCCTATCGTGGAAATGCTGCTCAACCCGATCATCGTGTTTCTGCAGACGGCCCCCAAGATCGCCATCGCGCCGCTGTTGCTGCTGTGGCTGGGGCTCGACATGATGCCCAAGATCGTGCTGGTCGCTATCGTCACCTTCTTTCCCATTCTATCCAACATGCTCTCCTCGCTGCGCGCCATGCCCTCGCAGATGGACGAGCTTTCGCGGATATTGCGGCTCAATCCCGTGCAACGGGTGTGGCGGCTGGAGCTGCCGATGTCGCTGCCCATGCTGTTTTCCGGCGCCAAGGTGGCCGTGACGCTGGCGGTGACCGCAGCGGTGATCGGCGAGTTGATGGGCGCGCGGGCGGGGCTGGGTTACCTGCTGGCGCTCGGACAGGAAACGTCGGATGTCGAACTGGTGCTGGTCACCGTGTTCGTCCTATCCTTCATCGGCTATGGGCTCTATCTTCTGGTCGCCGCCGCCGAACGCCGGCTTCTGCGTTGGCATGACAGTACGGCCGATCTGCAGGTTGAAAAGGCCTAGGCGCAAGCTCCGGCGTCAGAGCCCGATCTTCACTCACTCGGGCTCACAGACGGGATCGTCAGCGACAGCTTCGAACTTGCGCGGACCGGGGGCGGGAGTGGTCGCCTCCTCGATCACCGTATTGATGACCACCGTTACCGTGCATTTATCGGAATGGGCGCGATAGACGTCCTCGAGGATGTATTCGACGCTGACGACCGGGTCACCCTCCAGGGACTCGGTAGCGGCGTCGGTTACGGCTTTCAGTTCTGCCGCGCGTTGATAGGCCGGCGGCAGCGCCGCGATAGCGGGGGACGCTGCCATTGTAAGAACGAGAGCAAGGTATTTTACGTGACATCGGGGGGCCATCGCCACCTCACTGCATGAATCGCCCCCAACGAGCGGCATGCTGAAGATCAAAGCACAGCATTGTCTCTGAGTCGATCAACTCAGGGAAATGCGGCGATGAGTTGCGGCCGAATGGATGAATTCAGCCGTGCAGCGTGGGTCGATAAATGAGTTCCTGGATGTGGCCGTCGAGGGTACGGCTTTCGATCAGTTCGAGATCGAAATCGGCTGCGCCATGGAAAATCGGGTCCAGCCCGGTCTGACCGGTGATCACCGGAAAGAGCGTCACCTGAACACGATCCACAAGGCCGGCGGCCATCAGCGCCCGGTTCATTGAGATGAATTCAGCCGTGCAGCGTGGGTCGATAAATGAGTTCCTGGATGTGGCCGTCGAGGGTACGGCTTTCGATCAGTTCGAGATCGAAATCGGCTGCGCCATGGAAAATCGGGTCCAGCCCGGTCTGACCGGTGATCACCGGAAAGAGCGTCACCTGAACACGATCCACAAGGCCGGCGGCCATCAGCGCCCGGTTCATTGACAGGCTGCCGTGCGAGCGTAACGGCACGTCGGACTCCTTTTTGAGCCGAGCGACGACATCGACGGCATCGCCGCTTTCAACGATAGCGTCCGGCCAGTCGAGAGGGGCTTTCAGGGTGCTCGACACCACCGTTGCAGGCAGGTTCCTCAGGCGAGTGACCCAGGGGTCGCGGACGTCGTCCTGCTCGGTGCTCGAAGCCAGCATCTGGGCGAATGTGCGATATGTATTGGCCCCGATGACCATTCGCTGCTTTGTGCTGTAGAGGGCGAGCCGGCGCTCGAGCAATTCGGGGCCTTGCTTGCCCCAGTAGCCAGTCCAATTGCCGCTGGCGGCACCGAAGCCGTCAAGGCTGGAAAAGACGTCGAAAGTGTATATGGCGGTCATGATCTTTGTCCGGTTTTTGCGTCTGTATTTCCAAGACGAACGAAGGACGTGTCTTTCGACACAGCCTACCCAATTTTTTGATCGCCGTACTTCGATGGCCGGCGGTTAGCGCTGGAACGTAAGATGGATGGTCCCGCTCTCGGCGGTTTCCGTCTTGACGGCGTAGCCGGACTCCAACGCGCGCAGATCGTCCCAGAGACGGATGCCACGCCCGAGCAGGATGGGCGTGATGGCGACATGCAGGCTATCGACGAGGCCGGCCTTGAGATAGTCGCGCACGACAGTGGGGCCACCGCCAACGCGGATATCCTTGCCCCCAGCGGCCTTTTCCGCTTGCTCGAGTGCATCGGCAGGCGATGTGTTTAGAAAATGAAATGTGGTGCCGCCGTCCATCTCGATGGAAGAGCGCGGCTTATGGGTAAGGACGAAGACTGGGATGCGGAACGGGGGTTCTTCTCCCCACCAGCCGCGCCAGTCGGGATCGTCCGGGTGAGCGTGAAATCCGAACATGCCGGCGCCGATAATCTCCGCACCGATATTTGAGAAATATGCCTGCGCATATCGCTCATCGATGCCTGTGGTGCCTGTTCCCGAAGTGTCCCTGAACACCCGCTCACGCACCGTTCGGGTAGCGGCGTACGCAGCAACCAGACGCGGCCAATCATCGCCAAAGGGATTGTCGGGCGTCTGATCCGTGGTTGTCGCGAAACCGTCCAGAGAAATGTTGAGATCGACACGAACTGCCATTGGTTCCTCCTGATGGTAAGGCATATGCCTTAATAATCGGAGTGAAATACAAAGGCAAGTACCTTATTGTTATTGACGCACATGGCCGATCCGCCCTACCCTGTCGCATGCCCTATCATTCGACCCCGCTCGATCTTGCCTTTCATGCTCTCAGCGACCCGACCCGCCGCGCCGTGGTGTCGCGGCTTGCCGAGGGAGAGATGCCGGTCAGTGTTCTGGCCGAACCCTTCGACATGACGCTGCCCTCCTTTGCCCAGCACCTCAAAGTGCTGGAAGATTGCGGGTTGATCGCCAGCGAAAAGCGCGGGCGCAGCCGCTGGTGCCGCCTGGAGCGGGCGCGCTTTGAGGAAGCAGCGAACTGGATGGAAACGGAGCGGCGGCGCTGGGCCCAGCGACTGGACCGGCTGGAAGCCTATTTGGACAAGACGAAAGATAATGACGATGGAAAAGCTGTTTGAAACCTGGTCGCTTGATCGCGAGATCGTTTTGGTCAAGGTGCTGAAGCACCCGCGCGCCAAGGTTTTCGCCGCATGGATGGACCCCGATGCGCTGGCCCAATGGTATGGCCCGTCTGGCCTCGTCATCGAGAACCAGGAGGCCGATATCCGCGAGGGCGGCGTATGGCGCTTCGACATGGTGGGCGAGTTCGAGGACCAACAGCAGCGCTTTCCCAATATGATGCGCTTCCTGAAGATCGTTCCTAACGAGATGATCGTTGTGGACTACGGCACTCCGGATCCCGACGACCCGGAGCGCTTCTACATGACGATCACCTTCGATGAGCAAAGTGACGGCAAGACCGTACTGACCATGCGCCAGCTTCACCCCAGTCGCGAGCGGCGGCAGGCGGTCATCGACTTCGGCGCGGTGGAATACGGGTTACAGACGCTCGACGGGCTCGCCGCCTGGCTGGGTGGTTGAGCCGCTTTGGGGGAATGGCGGAGAGGGAGTCTGCCTCCAGTGATTCAAACGGTGTCCGGCTGTTTCCGATTGTGTTGGATTTTCCAGCAGGTCAGATCGTGCCTTGGCATTAGCTGCGTCCGAAGAGGTCCGTTAACCAGCAAGAATATCGGCGATGTCTGATGGGGCAGAAGATCCACGACCAGACAGCTCAACCGTCTGAGCGCAATGGCGCTTAACGCGATCAAACGACCCGGCCGCCCAGGTGGCCGCATCACAATTTCTATTTTGCCCCTGCCCTTTCCTTTGCTCTGATTGTCCTGATGTTTTTTTCCAAGATCGATCTTTTCAGGGTTGAATGCTGTTATTCGACCGTCGTCAATACGCTTGGACAGGTCATCGAGGAACGCATGTATATCCGTCATGTCCAGGCCCGCGAAATCGCGAACATGAAAGCGCCACCAAGCCATTTTCAAGATGCGGTCGATGGTGAAATCGTCAAATCGATACCGGATGATCCTTGCCGGGTTGCCTCCGACGATGGCGAACGGGGGTACGTCCTTGGTGACCACCGAGCCGCCTGCGACCACCGCCCCATGGCCGACAGTGACGCCCGGACGCAGCAGCACGTTTCCACCGATCCAGGCATCGTGCTGTACAATCAGCCTGCCCCTGTCCGTGCCGTCGAACTTTTGCGCGTTCAATTCGACACCGAAGTTTTCAGACACCCACGTATTGTAGTATTGCCTGCACGTGAAAGGATGGGTGCTGATGCGATCGAGTGGGTGTTCTTTTCCCATCAACCGCGAAGACGGCGCTATGCTGCAATACCGGCCGATTACTGCTTTGCCGCCAAATCCGGAGTGGGTGTATGAGAAAGCTCCAGAGCTGGTAAAGCCGCTCTTCCCGCCCATTGCCGCATACGGCTCGACGATGACCTGCTCGTTTAACGTAATGCGTTCCCCAACTTTGAAAATGCCTTTTATCTTGAAGGCATTTTTCAGGAAGATATTGTTTTCGATGAAGAAATTTTCGACGCCTTCACTCCATCTGAAGGCATAGGGATACTCGATATTTCCTGCCATCATGCCCTCTGCTAGGAAAACCCGATATCACCCGTGGGTCGGCTGGGTCGCTGATCACCAGCGTCGGGGAATATGGCTTTTCCTTCGGCACCGAGGTTCTCCGCATCCATATCCACCATGGCCCGTCTTGTCCGCCGTCAGCACCCATGGCACAGGTTTGAGGTTGTAAGTTAAGGAGGTTTT
>NZ_JBAFXA010000004.1:0-360491 GCF_036662815.1 Pelagibacterium mangrovi
CCCGCACTCCGCTAATCTACGCCGCGAGGTGTGCCAAATGTTCTGACGACGGACAATCAGGCCCCTCCCAGAGGCCAGAAGTCACTCAGCCTACATTTTCCGGCGTAGCGATCTTCGATAGTTTTCCCATTCCTGATTGAGCAAGGGCCCCCTACCAGGGGCCCTTTTTTTTGTCTTCCATGATGGGAGAACTAACGCCAAATAAGTGCGGAAATTGTGCCCAGTGGAATGGGAAAACTATGCCGCTAATCCTGTGAGAACAGTCTTCCCGATAATGGGCAAACGAGTCCTCAATCAGATTTCCTGCATGTTATATTTCAATGACTTAGCATGGCCACTAATGTGAAAACTATGCGAAAAGGCACAAGTGGTTGCTGTCAATGCGCGCAAAGAATATGCATCCGGTCAGTTAGTGCAGAACCAAACGGCGCATCAGTTTCACTCAAGTGCCGAAATCAAACAAAAAGCCCCGGGAAACCGGGGCTTTTATTTTCTCACGATTTCCACCGGTCGAGCATTTTTGCACGAGATCAAAGACTGGGCTCTTGTGGGCTGGTCAACTTCCGACTCATCGGGCTCGTACGTGTTCACCGCCGAAGGTCGGAAATGGTTCTAGCTAGTGAAGTAGCCTAAGCGAATGCCAGCTTTTTCATCTTGTCGTTCTACCTCCAGGCATGCCCGGAGCGGAGGCGGACAGCTGCGGATGCAGAACCGCCACCAGAACGCTTGCAAGATGCGTCGCCGCGTTTGATCTCGGTCAAATAGAAATTTCGGCGGCTTCCTGATGGCGAGCAATGCAAAGATTGCTGGCATACGGCAAGGTGTTTGAACGGCAGCACTACCAGTTTGCTAGGATTGTCTCGACGACCTCATCGATCGTCATCTCGGAGGTATCCAACCACAGTCCGTGACGAGGGGTGTTCGATTGAAGCACTTCCGCAAGGGCGCTGGGCAGGAACTGCTCGCTATAACCGGTCTTGGCTCGGTTGGCATCGCGCTCCGCCAGGGCCTCGACACTGGGATTGAGCACCACGATGCGAGGAGCAAGGTCAGCCAGAGCTGTCGTGACGCGAACGAAATCGTCGCCCAAGAGGATGTCCTGATAGACCGTGGCAAATCCTGCCCCAATGAATCGCCGCACGGCGTCCATGGCAATATCCTGCCGCAAGTGGAGTTGCAGTACGGCTTCGTCGTCGAGCACCGGCCCCATAACGGCACCGCCCTTTGCGATCATGCGCAAAAAGGCGTCGCCGCTGACATGAGCGGACCTCTTGAAACGCCGCACAAGTTCCCTGGCGATCGTCGACTTCCCGGCCGCCATGGCTCCGGTGACAATGTAAAGCGGTGCGGCCATTCATATTTCTCGCGTTGAAAATGCGCTGTCGGGAAGAGCTGCAAGACGGCCATCTCGCAGCTCTCCCTTGTCTTCAAGCCGGCTTGCCCTCAATTATTCGAACTCCCCTCCGAGGGCAAACCTTCAAGGATATCGGTCGCCTTGTGGTCAGAATCGACCCCGTCGATGAGGAACACGTCGCCGTCCGCGCCCTGAACCCTCAACGGCACAAGTGCCCGATATGCGGCCGAATCGTACCAGCCTCGCGCTGCGCCCAGGTCGGGGAACGAGATGACGATAAGATCATCGGCAAACCGGCCTTCGAGTTCATCCCTGGGACCGCCATGGATGATGAACCGGCCGTCGAAGGGTTCGAGAGTAGCGTCGATGCCATGCAGGTAATCGAGAATTCCCTGGTTGAGTGTGACGTTGCGCAAATGGCCAATGGCATAGGCGGTCATTCAGCTGGTCCTTTGTGTGAGGGTAAGCGGGCTGTTGTTTGCACTGAACTCGGCAAGGGCCAACAGGGTCACGAGGCCGGCTTGTGCTCCCAGCAGAACCCAACCCAAAGGGTTGGGCGAGATCACCCCCGCCAACGGTAGCGCGAGGCTGGCGATCACCCAGGCGCAATTGCCCAGGATAACGATATTTGCCGCCCAATTGGGCACCGGCGCCAACCGTGCCGCAACCGCCATGAAGGTGGCGATGGGCAGAAGCAGGATGCCTGCCCAAAACAGAAGCGGCATCGGCAGCCCGGTCCATGCGCTGATTGGCCCCGATGCAGCGATCAGCGCGACGCCCATGATGCTGCAAGCCAGAGCATCGAGATTGAGGAGATTGGAGAGAGACGGAAGACTATGATTGTTGGCCATTCTATTTGCCTTTCAGGGTTGGCATCCGAATTGTGCAACCGCACAGACCGTCATCATCGTGTGCTTGCGTACTGGCGTCGATTACCTCAGGGGTAATGGCCCATGACCCCAGGGGGTGCTATCAAGTCGGCATGATGGAAAAGCAGCACAGTCCGGGGGATCTTCTGCGTCAGTGGCGCCAGCGTCGGCGATTCAGCCAGTTGGCGCTCGCAGTTGAAGCCGAGATTTCCCAGCGACATTTGAGCTTTATCGAATCCGGTCGCTCGCGGCCGAGCCGCGATATGCTGATCCATCTTGCCGGTCATCTCGATGTTCCGTTAAGGGAACGAAACATCCTCCTTTTGGCCGCCGGTTTCGCTCCTGCCTATGGCGAAAGGTCGCTGGCCTCGCCAGAACTCGCTGCCGCCCGGGATGTCATCGACCACCTGCTCCGTGGCCACGACCCGCATCCCGCCCTCGCCGTCGACCGGCACTGGACGCTCCTGTCCAACAACAAGGCCGTCGGTGTCCTCACGCGGGGCGCTTCAAGCCACCTGCTGGACGGAGAAGTCAATGTCCTGCGTCTCAGCCTGCATCCGGCCGGACTGGCACCGCGGATCGTCAATTTCAGGGAATGGCGAAGCCACATCCTTTCGCGCCTGGAGCACGATATTGAGATTTCCGGAGACCTCCAGCTCGTCGCGCTGCTCGAAGAACTCAGGTCATACCCGGTTCCCTCCGCACATGCCTCTCCCAGCCGCAACACGCCGGCGCGTGATCGCCTTATAGCGATACCGCTCATCATCGACAGTGAGAAAGGACCGCTCGAATTTCTCAGCACAACAACGGTCTTCGGCACCGCAGTGGATGTCACTCTGGCTGACATTGTCATCGAGAGCTTTTTCCCTGCCAATGCACAGACGGCAAGCACAATGGCGATCCTGATGTCTGAGGACGCCAGGTAAGCAAAGTCTCATTCTGCCATTCTCAGCCCAAGTAGGTCAAACTGCACAAACAGCAGATCGCGCATCCCTTGCTCAACCGGGTATGGGCCGTTGTAGTGAGTAATAGCCTGGACGCTGGGTGGAGACCTGCGTGTTCGGAGCAATGCTCGAAACGCTGGCAGAGATGGTCGAGCGGGGCCGAAGCGCCGACATGATCGACAGCACCATGCCCGCCGTGATGCGAAAGGCTGCCCCCTCAGCTTCGTCCTGACGCCCAGGCAAACGCACGACATCCAGGGCTTGGCGCCTTTGCTCCGGATGATTTCCGGCCGGATCGAGGGCTTCCTCGCCGACAAGAGCTATGATGCCTGCGCCATTCGCGAAGAGATCGCCAGCGCCAACATCGAAGCTGTCATCCCTTCAAAAAGCAACAGGCGTGATCCGATCCCACACGACAAAGCTAAATACAAATGGCGCAACCAGATCGAGCGCCTCTTCAACAAGCTCAAGAATTGGCGCCGCATCGCCACTCGCTACGACGAGACCAAGGAGTCCTATCTCGGATTCGTCGCCATCGCCGCAGTCAAACTATGGATACCCTTTGTCCACGAGCGCTGGTTCTCATTCGGCGGCAACGGTTGGATACTGTCTGCGGCACTACGACCGACAGAACTCCGTACTCAACTCATTCCAACTTGACGTAGCTCCATCCCTCTGCTCTCATGACAAAACAATGATATGTATTACTTAGTTACGTAACATTGAAAAGGGAGAAGACCATGAATTCCATTCTAAAGGCAGCGGCCATCGCTGCCCTGGCCAGCATCGCGTTGCCCAGTTTCGCCATGGCCCAAACCGAAGGCGGCGCGATCGACGTTGCCACCATCGGCGAGCCGCCTACCCTCGATCCCATGACTTCCACGGCCGATCTGGTCGGAATCATCACCCAACACATGTTCGAAACGCTCTATACGTTCGACGCCAATTGGGCCGTGGTGCCGCTCTTGGCCGCCGACATGCCGGAGATTTCCGAGGACGGAACGGTCTACACCATCGCCCTGCGCGAAGGCGTCACCTTCCATGACGACTCGGACATGACCGCAGAGGACGTCGTCGCCTCGCTTGAGCGCTGGCTGCGCATCGCCAGCCGCGGCATGCAGACCGCCGAAATGGTCGAAAGCGTGGAAGCGGTCGACGATCTCACCATCGAAATCACCCTGAGCGGTCCCTATGCGCCGCTGCTTTCGCTGCTTTCGCTCAACAATTCGGCCGCGATCATCATCCCCTCCGAAATCGCCTCGGAAGACGTGATGGAAGACTTCGTGGGCACCGGTCCCTATCAGCTCGGCGAGCGCCGGCCCGATCAGTATATCCAGCTCACCCGCTTCGAGGACTACGCCTCGCGCGACGAAGATCCCAACGGATATGGCGGCGGCCGTCACCAATATCTCGATGAGATCCGCTTCGTCCCGGTTGCCGACCCCAATACTCGCATCGAGGGCGCCGTCGCCGGCCAGTTCGATTATGTCGATTCCATCGCCGTTGAGGCCTATGACCGCATTGCGAGCGGCAATACCGATCCGGTGATGTTGGCTCCGTTCGGTTGGCCGGTCTTTGTCATGAACACCGCCGAAGGCGTCAATTCGGACATCCAGATGCGCAAGGCCATTCAGGCAGCGCTGGCGCCCCAGGACATGCTGCTCGCCGCCTTCGGCTCGGAAGAGTTCTTTGCCGTCGATGGGGCCATGTATCCAGAAGGCTATGTCTGGCACACCGAGGCCGGCACCGAGCCCTATAAGCCGATGGGCGACATGGAACTGGCAACGCAGCTTCTCGAGCAATCGTCCTATGACGGCTCCCCAATCCGCATCCTGACCTCGCGCCAATATGAGTTCCATTATACGATGGCTCAGGTGGCCGAAGCCTATCTCGAGGCTGCCGGCATGAACGTACAGCTCGACGTCGTCGAATGGGCGACCCTCACCCAGCAGCGTACCGATCCGGCGGCGTGGGACATCTACATCACCCATTCGCCCTTCCTGCCCGAGCCTTCCCTGACCGGCATCATGTCGGACAGCTCGCCCGGCTGGTGGGTGTCCGATGCCAAGCATGAGGCCCTGGGCGCCTTCAATGCCGAAGCCGATCCCGATGCACGGGTCGAGCTTTGGGCCGCGGTTCAGGAGGCGATCTATGAGGAAGTGCCGGCCTTCAAGGTGGGCAATTTCAATGCCGTAGCGGCTCAGTCGCCCGCGCTCCAAGGCGTAACCCCTGCCCCGTGGCCCTATTTCTGGAACGCCTGGATCGAGGAATAACCCCCTCCTCGTCGGGGCGCCGCCGTTGCCCGGTTCGCCCGAGACGGCGCCCCAAGGAGTTTTTTGGAACCTTGCCCCAAAGGGAGGGCCGCCTCGCGATCCTTCCGCCCGCCCATCTCGGCGGCGCGGCTCTCCCCTTCATCCTTTAAGAGGACCCGACGGAATGCTACGCGCAGCACTCAATCGTCTGATCGGCATGCTGACGGTGATGGCCATCGTGGTCACCATCGTCTTTGTCATCGTCCGCGTAACACCGGGCGATCCCGCCGCCGTCATGCTCGGTCCGGACGCCAACGCCGCCGATATCGCGGCGCTGCGCCAGCGGTTGGGGCTGGATGGCTCGATCATCGAGCAGTTCGTCGCCTATCTGGGCGGTATCCTGCGCGGCGATCTGGGCCAATCGATCTTTCTTGGTCAACCGGTAACCACGGCGCTCTGGATGCGAGCTGAACCGACCTTTTTCCTCACCATCTTCTCGCTTTCGATCGCCACCATCATCGCGCTCCCCATCGGGGTCGCCTCCGCGTATTGGCGCGGATCCTGGTTCGATCAGACGATGACCTCCCTGGCCATGTTCGCGGCCTCGGTGCCCAGCTTCTGGCTCGGATTGATCTTCATCCAGACCTTCGCGGTGGGCCTGGGCTGGTTCCCGACCTCGGGCTATGGCGGTCCCTATTCATCCCTGGGGGAACGCCTTTATCATCTGGTTCTGCCGGCAACCACGCTCGGCATCGTCTCCTCGGCACTGATCATGCGCTTCACCCGCGCTTCCATGCTCGACGTGCTCAACGATGACTACGTCCGCACCGCGCGGTCCAAGGGCATGAGCGAGTGGAGGGTCGTGGTGCGCCACGCGCTCAAGAACGCCCTGATCCCCATTCTCACGGTGATCGGCCTGACCGCCGCGCTGCTGATCTCGGGCGCCATCGTCACCGAAACGGTCTTCGCGTTGCCCGGTGTCGGCAATCTCATCGTCTCGGCGGTGCTGCGGCGCGACTATCCGGTCATCCAGGGAGCGCTTCTGATCGTTGCCGGCCTTTATGTCCTCGTCAATTTCATCATCGACATGCTTTATTTGCTGGTCGATCCGCGCGTGAGGTATTGATGGCCGCCGTCGCTGCATCCGCACCGGGCAAGACGCCCAACCTTCTCGTCCGGCTGCTCGGTCGCCCGACGGCCGCCATCGGGCTGATCGTGATCACCTTGATCGTCCTCGCGGCGGTCCTCGCCCCGGTGCTGACGCCCTATAACCCGGCCCAGCTTTCCATCGTCAATCGCCTCACGGCGCCCAACGCTCAATTTTGGTTGGGCACAGATGATCTTGGCCGCGACATCTTCACCCGCGTGCTGTACGCCGGGCAGACCTCGCTTTCAGTAGCGTTTTCGGTGGTCGTCGTGTCATCGATCCTGGGCATCATCCTAGGGCTGGTCGCGGGCTTTTTCCGCAAGGCCGATGCGCCGGTCTCTCGGGTCATCGATGCCATGATGTCGTTCCCCGACATTCTCCTCGCCATCGCGCTCGTCGCAGCCCTTGGGGCTTCGGCCATCAATGTCGTCATCGCCCTGGGCATCGTCTATGCCCCACGCATGGCCCGCGTGGTTCGCGCCTCGACCTTGGTGATCCGGGAGTTGCCCTATGTCGAAGCGGCGCGCGCCCTGGCTGTGCCCACACCGGTCATCCTGGTCCGGCACGTCCTGCGCAACATCACCTCCCCGCTTCTCGTTCAGGGCACCTTTATCTTCGCGCAGGCCATCCTCGCCGAAGCCGGTCTCTCGTTCTTGGGCGTGGGCATATCGCCCGATATTCCCACCTGGGGAACGATGATCTCCGCCGGGCGGCAGTTCATGAATTCGGCCGGCTGGCTGCTGCTGTATCCCGGCCTCGCCATCGTCGTGACGGTCCTGGCGCTCCAGCTTCTGGGCGACGGCCTGCGCGACCTTCTCGATCCCCGTCTTGCAAAGGACATCTAGATGATCGGCAACACGTTCAAACCCGCCGACAAAGCGCTCCTCATCCGCAATGCCAGTCCCGTCGGCTTTGCCGGCATAGCCGATGCGCTCGACATCCTCATCGATACCGATGGTCGGATCGCCGGGACCGGCAACGCCATTCCCGCCCCGGACGGCGCTGAAATCCTCGACGCAAAAGGCAGCTTCCTCTCGCCCGGCTGGACCGATATCCACACCCATGTTTGGTATGGCGGGACCGACATTTCGCTGCGCCCCGAACAGTGCGGCGCCCGCCATGGCGTCACAACGATGGTCGACGCCGGTTCGGCTGGCGAGGCCAATTTCCACGGCCTGCGCGAATTGATGATCGAGCCCGCTCTCGAGAACGTCTATGCGTTTTTGAACATCGGGTCGATCGGGCTGGTGGCCTGCAACCGGGTCACCGAGCTTCAGGACATGCGCTCGATCGACATCGACAGGATCGCTGCGACGGTCGAAGCCAATCGTGATGTGATCGTCGGCCTCAAGGTCCGGGCCAGCGCGGTGATTTCCGGCGGATGGGACCTCGTTCCCGTCAAGCTCGCCAAAAAGCTCGGCCGCGTGCTCAAGCTTCCCATCATGGTGCATGTGGGCGAACCGCCTCCGCTCTACGACGATATCCTGGCGCTTCTCACCGAAGGCGACATCGTTACCCATTGCTTCAACGGCAAAATCGGCGGCTCGATCCTTGAGGACGAGGACCTTTACAAGCTGGTCGAAGACGCGGCGGCGCGTGGTGTTGTGCTCGATGTGGGCCATGGCGGCGCGTCCTTCTCGTTCGAAGTCGCCAGGGCCGCGCTTGAAAAAAACATGCTGCCCCAGACCATTTCGACCGATCTGCACAACCGCTCCATGGACGGCGCCGTCTGGGACATGGGCACCACAATGTCCAAATTGCTCTCGCTCGGCATGGCGTTCGAGGATGTCGTCAACGCCGCGACCAACGCTCCACGCAAGGCTATCGGGCTCGACCACACCGATCTGCTGGCCAAGGGCAAGCCGGCGGAATTCACCATCTTCGATCTCGAACAAAGCGACGTCGAGGTAAAGGATTCCAAGGGCATCAAAGCCACCCTGCACCAGATTTTCGAACCGCGTCACGCCATCCTGGGCGCTACGGTCATTAAGGCGCATCGCTATCAGCCCACCCCCGGCGCGGCGCTGGACAACTGTCCCCATTGCGGGTGGGCGCTATGACGGACCTCGCCCCCGATACCATCCTCTCGGTGCGTGACCTGCGTACCTGGTTCAAGACCAAGAACGTCACTGCCAAGGCGGTCGACGGGGTGACGTTCGATCTCAAGCGCGGCCAGACCCTCGCCGTCGTGGGGGAATCGGGGTCGGGCAAGTCGGTGACCTCGCTTTCGATCATGGGGCTCCTTGCTCGCCCGGGCGGCATCGAAAGCGGCGAAGTGCTGTTCCGCGATTCCAAGGGCACGGTGCACGATTTAGCCCGCATGGGCCGGCGCGGCTTCCGCAAGCTGCGCGGCCAGGAGATCGCCATGATCTTCCAGGAGCCCATGACCAGCCTAAACCCGCTCTATACGGTAGGCGATCAGATCGGCGAGATGATCGCGCTACATCAATCGATCAGCCGAGAACAAGCCCGCAAACGGGCGCTCGAAATGCTGCGTCACGTCGAAATTCCAGATGCCGCCAACCGGCTCGACGACTACCCGCACCAGATGTCGGGCGGCATGCGCCAGCGCGTCATGATCGCCATGGCACTGGCCTGCAATCCTTCGCTGCTGATCGCCGACGAGCCAACCACAGCGCTGGACGTGACCATCCAGGCCCAGATCCTCGACCTGCTGCGCCGGCTGCAACAGCAATTCGGCATGTCGATCCTCTTCATCACGCACAACCTCGGCGTGGTCGCCGAAATCGCCCATGAGGTGGTGGTGATGTATGCGGGCCGGGTCGTCGAGCACGCGCCGGTCATCCCGCTATTTGCCAAGCAAAAGCACCCCTATACCGAAGGCCTTCTGGCCTGCACCCCCAATGCCGCGCGCGATCTCGATCCGGGCGGCGAGCGTAAGGCGCTCTATTCGATTCCCGGCACCGTCCCGCCCATCACCAACCTGCCCGCCGGTTGCGCCTTCGAACCGCGCTGCCGCTATGCGATTGCCGCCTGCAGCAAGGCCCCGCCCCCGCTCGACCCTGCCGGTCCAGAGCGCCTGTCGCGTTGTCTGAGGAGTGCCGAGATATGAGCGCCTTGCTGGAGAACCCTCAACCGCTTCTAACCGTCGAAGGCCTCGTCAAGCATTTCACCGGACGAGGCGGAAAAACCGTCCACGCAGTCGAAGACGTGAGCTTTACCATCAAGCGCGGCACAACCGTTGGCCTTGTGGGAGAATCGGGTTCGGGCAAGACCACGGCCGGGCGCACCCTGCTGCGTCTCATCGAACCCACGGGGGGTAAGGCGGTGTTTGACGGCACCGACATCTTCGCCCTGTCGGAAAAAGAGATGCGCGCTTTCCGTCAACGTATGCAGATCATTTTCCAGGACCCGTTTTCGTCCCTCAATCCCCGCATGCGCGTCGAGGCGATCATCGGGGAAGCACTCGACGCGTGCGGTTATCCCAAAGGGCAAAAGCGCAAGGACCGCGTGGCCGAGCTCCTGACGCTGGTGGGCTTGCAGCCTGAGCACGGCCGCCGCTTTCCCCATGAATTCTCCGGCGGGCAGCGCCAGCGCATCGGCATCGCCCGGGCCCTCGCCGTCGAACCCGAATTCGTCGTTGCCGACGAGCCGGTTTCGGCGCTCGATGTTTCGGTCCAGGCCCAGGTGCTCAATCTCCTGGGCGATCTGCAAAAGCGTCTGGGTCTCACTTTGCTGTTCATCGCCCACGATCTATCGGTCGTCGAATATCTCTGCGACGAGGTGGTGGTGATGTATCTGGGCCGCGTCATGGAACGGGGTCCCTCGCGCGTCGTCTACGCCGAGCCGCGCCACCCCTACACCCGGGCCCTGCTGGCCACGGCCCCGATCCCGGACCCCACACGCCGACGCGAACACGTGCCGCTCATGGGCGACATTCCCAGTCCCATCAACCCACCCTCGGGCTGCGTGTTCCGCACCCGCTGCCCACATGCCATCGAGGCCTGCGCCCAAACCGTCCCGCCTGCCGATCATCTCGGTGGCGACCACCATGTCGCCTGCATCCGCCATCAGGAGCTGGCGCAGGCGTTTTAGATTCTGGAGTATTTTATGACTGTCTCAGAGGCGACCAAGAGCGCCGGCGAAAGCCCTTACGACCGTCTCGCGGCGCTGGGGTTGAAATTGCCGCCCCCAGTGCCCCCAATCGCCAATTTCGTAAACTATGTGATCGATGGCGGTCGGCTTTACCTCTCCGGCCAGGGTCCGACCTATCCCGATGGGCGCAAGCACACTGGCAAGGTCGGAGAGAATGTTTCGGCCGCCGAGGCCTACGAGCATGCAAAGCTCACCGGCCTCAATCTCATCGCGGTCATGGACGATGCGCTGGGCGATCTTTCCCGCGTCCGCCGCATCGTCAAGATCCTGGGCATGGTCAACGCTACGCCCGATTTCGCCGAGCATCCGCAGGTCATCAATGGCTGTTCGGACCTTTTCAACGCAGTCTTTGCCGAAAAAGGCATCCACGCCCGCTCGGCAATCGGCTTTTCGTCCCTTCCCAATGCGATCACGGTGGAAATCGAAGCCATCGTCGCCATCGACAATTGAGCACGCCAATGTCCCAAACAGATATCCGTCAGAAACTCGGCCTGCGTCCCGTCATCAACTGTTCAGGCACGATGACCGCGCTGGGCGCCTCGATCGTCGTCCCCCACGCCATCGAGACCATCACGGCCATCCTGAGCCAATGGACCGAAATCTCCGATCTCCAGCGGATCGCCAGCCGCACCATCGCCCGGCTGACCGGCGCCGAAGCCGGGTGCGTAACCGCATCATGCTCGGCCGCCATAACCATCGCCTGCGCCGCAGCAATGACCGGCAAGGACCTCGCCGCCATCGAACGCCTGCCCGATACCACCGAGCTGAAAGATGAAGTGCTGATCCAGACCGGCCATATGGTGTCCTATGGCGCCCCGGTCGAACAGGGCATCCGACTCTCGGGCGCCAAGGTCGTACCCATCGGCCAGGCGACCAGCGCCCACGCCTACCAGCTCGAAGGCGCCATCACTGAAAAGACGGCCGCCGCCGTTTATGTCGTTTCCCATCATGTCGTCGATTACGGTCAGATCCCACTCAAAACCTTCTGCGACATCGCCCACAAGAAGGGCGTGCCGGTCATCGTCGATGCCGCGTCAGAATACGACCTGAAGATTTTCCTCGAAGCCGGTGCGGATCTGGTGCTCTATTCGGGCCATAAATTCCTCGGCGGACCGACCTCTGGCATTATCGCGGGCCGGAAGGATCTCGTTGCTGCCTGTTACCTGCAGAACCGCGGGGTCGGGCGCGGCATGAAAGTGGGCAAGGAAGGCATGGCCGGCGTTATCGCCGCGCTCCAAGCCTGGGAAACCCGCGACCACGCCGGCATTCGCGCGCGCGAACAGGCTGCGCTGGACGTCTGGTCGAAAGCGCTCGAAGGCCGCGACGGCATTACGGCAATCGTCGACCCCGACCCCACGTTCAATCCGCTCGACCGGTTGAAGGTCTTCATCGACCCCGAAGGTGCCAATATCTCGGCCTGGGATCTCGCCGACCGACTCGGCCAGGGCACACGCCCGGTGATCGTGCGCGACCACGAGGTCGAACACGGTTATTTCTATCTCGATCCGTGCAATTTGCACCCGGACGAAGAGCATGTCGTCGCCGAACGCCTCACCGAGGAGCTCGATGCCGCCCGCAAATCCAATCAGCCGATCGTTTCCGATATCGAGCGTCGTCGATTGGATCAGGAAGCCGCCATCCTCAACTGGCCCGATTGACCGCATACATTTACGTTCGAGGTCAAAAAATGCAATCTGGCGCGCAAGCACATATAGCAGGCGTAAAAATGAGCACTTTGGGCGAAACCCAGGACATGACGGCCAAGGCCAAACGCACCCGCACCAGCGCGCTCGATCGCATCCTGCAGACACTCGACTTCCTTCAACGCAACGACTCCCCGGCCACGGCCTACGAGATTGCGCGCGCCGTGGGCGCCCCGCTTTCGACGATCTATACTCTCGTGGAGGATCTGGTGGAAAAGGAGATGCTGGAGCGGTTCGACAACGGCACGCTCTGGTTCGGCCATAGGCTTTACCACTATGGCCTGACCTATGCGCGGCACCTCGATTTGCTCACCGTCGCCAATCACGAGATGAGTATTTTGGCCAATGCTTCGGGCGAAACTGTCCAGCTTTGCGGCCGCGATGACGATCATATGGTGGTCCTGGGCATGATCGATGGCCCTGACCATTTCCAAGTGGCCTCCCAGATTGGCTCGCGCACCCCGCTCAACTGGTCTGCTTCAGGCCGCCTGCTTGTGGGGCATCTGCCTGAAGACGAGCGGCGGACCATCTTTAGCCGTGCCAATCGGCCCTCTCCCACCGGGCGGGCCGAAACCGATATCGAAATCCTCACCGTAACATCGCGGCAAGTTCTCGAGGCCGGACTTTGCATACAGGCCGGGGAATCGGCATATTCAATCGCCTGTATCGCCGCGCCCATCCTCGATGGCGCGGGAGTCTGCCGGGCAACAATTTCGATCGTGGTGCCCGACAACAAGGTCGATCAGACCGAACCCGATCTCAAGCACCGCGTGCGCCAAAGCGCCGCCAACATCGCACGAAAACTCGGTTGGACGCAGCGATAAGCTTCCGTTGCGACCTGGCAGGAAACCGAGCAAAGAAGCCTAAAAAACCGACCGGGATCGGGCTCCCCTTCCCGGCCCGGAAGCGCTGGCTGCTCGGGCGCTGGGTGATCGACTTTAAGCTCTAGCGCCGGGATCGCGCGTCGGGCACTCTGGCTTCGACAAAAGGAAGGCTCATGACCGATCCGAACCAGGGCGAAGCGACTGCGCGAGATACGCGATGGGTATTGCCGGCGACCATACTGGGATCCAGCCTCGGGTTCATCGATGGTTCCGTGGTCAATGTGGCACTTCCCGCAATCCAGGAAGACCTCGGCGCCGGGCTCGCAATGACCCAATGGGTCGTCAATGGCTACATGCTTATGCTCGCAAGCCTCATTCTGCTTGGTGGCACGGTGGGTGACCGCTTCGGCCAGCGCAAGATTTTCCTTGGCGGGCTTGTGGGATTCGCGCTCGCCTCGATTGCGTGCGCGCTCGCGCCGACCCCGATCACGCTGATCGGCGCCCGTGTCATCCAGGGAATCGCCGCTGCATTTCTCATCCCGACCAGCCTGGCGCTTATCGGCTCGGCCTATACGGGGGACGATAGAGGAAAAGCCATAGGCACCTGGGCAGCCGCTGGTGCAATTACCACAGCTCTGGGGCCACCTTTAGGCGGCTGGCTCGTGGACGCGGTCGGATGGCGGACGATCTTCTATATCAATATTCCCATTGCCGTCGCCGCTCTGGTCATGGGCTATAAGATCGCCAGCGCGCCGGGCCACCGTACGCAACGCAATTTCGATTTCGGTGGCACCATCGTGATGGTCGCTGGCCTGGGCCTTCTTTCCTATGGCCTTATCGCTGCCGGAGAAGGCAATGGGATCGTGGGTGCCGTTGCAATGCTTGCAGCTATCCCGTTCGCTATCGCATTCGTCGTGATCGAAGCGCGCGCCAGCGAACCGCTCGTACCGCTCGCCCTGTTTTCCAACAGCCAGTTTTCCGGCGCGAACCTGCTAACGGTAACTCTTTACGCGTCGCTGTCAGGCTCGCTGTTCATCCTGCCCTTCGTGCTGATCTACGCGCAGGGATACAGTGCCGCTGCCGCCGGTGCTGCGTTACTGCCATTCTCGATCTTGCTGGGCCTGGGGTCGCGGTTTGCCGGCTCGCTCGCCAAGAGCATCGGGACGCGCATCATGCTCATTGCCGGGCCCGCAGTCACCGGGGCCGGTTACGTCGTCCTGGCACTGCTCGTTACCGCCGGGGGGTATTGGACAGCGTTCTTTCCAGGACTTTTCGTCATCGGTCTCGGCATGACCATAACCGTTGCGCCGCTAACCACGGCAGTGTTCGACGCCGCACCCGACGATGCGGGTGGCGCAGCATCGGGCATCAACAACGCAGCGTCTCGTGTCGGCGGACTGATCGCCGTGGCCGCTCTCGGCTTCGCTTTCGGTGGCTCGGACATCGCAGCTCTGCCACCCGAAGCGCTTACTCAATCCTATATCTGGATCATGATCGCTGCAGCCGTTCTGGCATTCGTCAGCGCGGCGACGGCTTTCGTAACGATAAGGGATGTCCCTGGGGAATCGGACGCAGCCCGTCTGTGAGTTGGTCGGAGGCAAAGTCCAGCGAGCGGCGCCCGTCGGGTGCCGTGGGAGCAGCATCGACCAGTCGGGGCGGCGACCGGGCCGAAATCGGCTCGCTCGCCCGCCCTATTCACTCACGCCTGGCGCCCTTCGCTCAGCCAAGCGATGTCCTCTGGGGTGAGAGTGATATTCATCGCCTCCAGGCTGTCGTCGAATTCGGCCAGCGTGCGGGGTCCGATCAGCGGGATGACCGGGAAGGGCTGGTAAAGACAATAGGCAAGCGCGACGTGGATGGGCTTTTTGCCCAGCTTGCGCGCCATCTCGATGGCCCGGTCGCGGCGGGAAAAGTTTTCCTCGGTGTACCAGACGCGCACCAGTTCCTCATTGTCGGTTTTGTCCCGCCCGGCCCTTTCGGTGAAAAAGCCCCGGCCCTGGCTCGACCAGGCGAAATTGGGGACGCCCCGCGCGGCGAACCAATTGCGCCAATCCTTGTCTGCGGCCGCGATGCAGCCTTCCCATATGGGAACGCGCATTTCGGCGAGCGAGAAATTGTTCGAGAGCGCGCCCGGCGCAGTCTTCCCGGTCCTCTGCGCATAGACGACGGCCTCGTCGAACCGCTCGCGGGTCCAGTTCGAGCCGCCGAAGGGGCCGCGGATGCGGCCGCGCTTGACCTCGGCGTCCATGGCGTCGACGAACTCGCCGACCGGAACGTCGAGATTGTCGCGGTGCATGAAATAAACATCGACATAATCGGTCTTGAGTTTTTCTAGGCTGATGTCGAGCTGCTTGGCGATGGTTTCGGGATAGGTGAGCGGAGAGTGTGCGCCCTTGCCGATCACCACGATATTTTCGCGCACGCCGCGCGAGGCCTGCCAATCGCCAAGCAGTTTTTCGGTGATCCCATTGCCGTAGATGAAGGCGGTGTCAAAGCCATTGCCGCCCGCTTCGTAAAAGGCGTCGAGCAGGATGGCGGCGCTGGAAAAAGACCGGAAATCTTCAAACCCCAAGACAACCCGGGAGATGGGTTTAGGTAGGCCCGGAACGTTGGTGCGTCCGATCCGGTCGGATTTGAGGCCAAGAGTTTCGCCCTTGAGCGTGCGGATGCGCAGGGCGGGCTTTTCGATCTCGTATTCCAGCCCGGCCGTCTGGCGCCATTTGTCCAGCACCCGCAGATTGCCCAGCGTGTCGTCCCAGCCCATGCCGGGCCAGGCGAACTCATTTTCGCCAGCAAGAATCGCTCGGCTCGCGGCCTCCGCCTCAAAGGCATAGAGCCAGCCGGCTTCCGCGACCTCGATAGGCTCGTGCCTGCCGTCGGGGCGGATGATGTCGATGATCGCCGTGCCGCCCTTGTGGCCGGTGGCAAACCAGAAATCGGTGACCTCGATCCGCCCCTTGGTGCCGAGGATGCGCAGCACATTATCTTGAGCGAGCGAGACCGAACAGGAGACTTCGGCGAGCAAGCCGCCTGGGAATTTGAGCACGGCCGCCGCCCATTCGTCGACGCCCGTCTCGCCCAGATGAGCCGCGCCCAAGACGGTTTCAGGTTCAACGAACGGCTTTCCCATCGTTGCTCCGGCGATCAGGCGGGCCATGGAGACGGGGTAGCAGCCGACATCGAGGATGCCGCCCCCGGCCGTGTCGTTGGCGTAGAGCCGGTGCTTGGGATCGAAGCGCGGCATGGCGAAGCCAAAGCTCGACTTGATGGCGCGCACCTCGCCGATCTCGCCTGCGGTGATCAGATCGATGATCCGCCGTGTCATAGGATGGTGGCGATACATGAACGCCTCGCCCATGAAAGTATTGGCTTTGCGCGCCGCATGGAACATGGCGTCGGCTTCGAACGCCGTCAGCCCCATCGGCTTCTCGCACAATACGTGTTTGCCCGCTTCTGCGGCCTTGATGGCCCATTGCGCGTGCTGAGGATGCGGCGTCGCGATATAGACGGCCTCTATTTCGGGGTCGGCCAGCAGCGCGTCATAACCATTGTGGATGCGGACACCGGGGAAATGCTCCGCGTAGTCGGACTTGGCCGGATTCCGGGCGCCGATGGCCGTGAGCGTCCCCGACTGGCTGTGCGCCAGCCCGCCGGCGAAGGCCCGAGCGATGGTGCCTGGGCCGAGAATACCCCAACGAACCTTTTGCTGCTGCGTCATGGAAGGGATCGCTTTCGAGAAGGGTTAGCGGATGCGCCGCCCGGCGCCGTCGAAGAGATAAGCGCGGGAAGCGGGAATGGTGATTGTGAGTTGCGTCTGGTCTTTCTCCGACCGCGACTGGGCGCGCTCGATGATCAATTGCTCGCCGCTCGCCATGTTGGCGTAGACATAGCTCGTTGCCCCCAGGTGTTCGGCGACGTCGACCGTTACCGTCAGCCTGTAACCGGGCTCGTCGGCCCTGCCGAAATGCTCGGGGCGGATGCCCAGGGTTACGGGGTCGCCTTGGGCCAGGGTTTCGGTCACGGGCAAGATGAGCTCCGCATCGCCGTGATTGACCAGCGCGAGCCGGACGCTGCCGGGTCGGTTTTCGAGCACGCGAGCAGCGAGAAAATTCATGCGCGGCGAGCCCACGAAGCCGGCGACGAACTGGTTGGCCGGGTCGTCATAGAGGTCGAGCGGCGCGCCGATCTGTTCGACTTTGCCCTCGCGCAGCACGACGATCTTGTCGGCCAGCGTCATGGCTTCGGTCTGGTCGTGGGTGACGTAGATCATGGTCGTGCCGAGCTCGGAATGGAGCCTCGCGATCTCCACCCGCATCTGGACACGCAATTCGGCGTCGAGATTGGAGAGCGGCTCATCGAACAGGAACACCTCCGGCTCGCGCACGATGGCCCGGCCGATGGCGACGCGCTGGCGCTGGCCGCCCGAAAGCTGGCGCGGACGGCGGTCGAGCAGCGGCTCGATCTGCAGGATCGCGGCGGCCTTTTCGACGCGACGGGCGATGTCGTCCTTGGGCCGCCTATTCATGCGCAACCCGAAAGAGAGATTCTGCTCGACGCTCATATGGGGGTAGAGCGCGTAGGACTGGAACACCATGGCGATGCCGCGATCGGCCGGCTCGATATCGTTGACTGTCCTGCCCCCGATGGCAATCTCGCCGCCCGATATGTCCTCGAGCCCTGCGATCATGCGCAGCAGCGTTGATTTCCCGCAGCCCGAGGGACCGACGAACACCACGAACTCGCCGTCTGCGACCTCGATATCGACGCCATGGATCACCTCGAACGCCCCGAAGCGTTTGACGACATTGCTCAGAATGACACCGGCCATCAGGCCCCCTCTATTTGATCGCGCCGGCGGCGATGCCGGCCACGAAATGGCGCTGGAGCAGAACGAAGACGATCAGCATCGGCACCGTGAGCACCACCGCCCCCGTCATGATGCCGCCCCAGGAAACACGCGTGAGCCCGATGAGCGAGCCGAGCGCCACGGGCGCGGTCATCATGTCGGGCCGGTTGTTGATGAGCAGAGGCCAAAGATAATTATTCCAGCTTGCAAGGAACAGGATGATGGCCAGGGCCGCGATGGTTGGGCGCGCCATCGGCAGGGCGACACGCAGGAAGATCTGCCACTCCTTGACGCCTTCGACCCGCGCCGCGTCGAAGAGTTCCCCCGGCATCATGGAAAAGGATTGCCGCATGAAAAGAACGCCCAGCGAATTGAAGAGCGGCGGCACGATCAGCGCGAACCAGGTGTTCCCGAGGCCAAAGTCGCGCGCCACCATGATGAATTGCGGGATGACCACGACGAAATAGGGCAGCGTGAGTGTGCCGAGGATGACGGCGATCACCGCCCTCTTGCCCAGGAAGTGATAGCGGGCCAGCGCCCAGCCGGCCATCGAGGTCAAAAGCACCGAGAGGATCGTATAGACCAGCGCTACGACGACCGAGATGAAGACGGTGCGCAGGAACCCCGTATCGGTTTCGAGCTGGATGAAATTGATCCAGAACTGGTCGGACGGCAGCAAATTGAGGCTGCCCGAGAAGATGGCGTTTTCCGGCTGGGTGGAAAAGACAACCATCATCCAGATCGGAAACAGCCAGAGGATGGCCAACGGCACCAGGACGGCGTGGAGCGCGAGCGTTCGGGTTAAGGTGGTGGACGATTTCGATCTCATTTGTCGTCCCTCCCCAGCCAGAGATTGAGGAGCGCGATGACCACCGCCAGCGCCGCGATGGTGTAGGCGACCGCCGAAGCGTAGCCGAAATTGAGCACGGTAAAGCCCTGCCGGTAGAGGAACAGTCCCAGCGTTTCGGTCGCCCCGCCCGGCCCACCGCGATTGGTGATCAGGAAGGGTTCGGCGAAAAGCTGCATGGTGCCGATAACCGAGAGAACAACGCAAACGAGGATGATGGGACGCAGCAGCGGCAGGGTGATGAAGAAGAATTGTCTAGTCTTCGATACCCTGTCCAGCGTTGCCGCCTCATAGACGTCCTCGGGGATCGATTGCAGGCCCGAAAGGATGATGATCGCGTTGTACCCCACCCAGCGCCAGGTAACAGCCATGATGATGAGCGCCATGGCGGCGGTCGGGTTGGAGAACCAGGCAACCGGCTCAAGTCCCACGCCGGCGATGAGCTTGTTGATGACCCCGAAATCGGCGTTGAACATCAGCCGGAACACAGCGGCATAAGCCACTTCGCCCACCACCACCGGCGCGAAGAAGGCAAAGCGCATGATACCGCGCGCCTTGAGCAGGTGTGAATTGAGCAGCACGGCTAAAAGCGTCGCCAGTGCTATCATCACGGGCACCTGGATGACGAGGATGATGAGCGTATTTTTAAGCGCATTGGCGAAGGCCGGATCGACGATCAGCCGACCCCAGTTGAACGTGGGGTTGAAGGTCCAGGGTTGGACGCGCGTGGCCATGAAGGAGAGGTAGAACGAATAGATGATCGGCCACACCCAGAAGAGCGCGAAAACCGCTAGATAGGGCGCAAGGAACCCATACGCTGTTCGCGTGCCGGCGCGCATCGGATCATCTCCTCGGAGGGTGCATGCGGGCCCGTTGGCCCGCATGCCTGTGATGGATTACTGCGCGATCGGCATGCCGGTGGCCAGCGCGATCTGATTGGCGGCGTCATCGAGCGCTGCTTGTGCACTCTCGTAACCGCCATTGAGATATTGCGTCTGGACGGTCTGGATCACGGCGTCGGCATCCCCGAAGAACGGCGTGCCGCGCGAGGGGACAACGCGGTCGAGAGTGCCCAGGATGTCGACCCAAATCGCCTGGTCGCCCCAATAGGGCTGTGTCTCTTCCACATAGGGGTCCTCGAGCGCTGAAAGCAGCGAGGGGACGAGGCCATATTCCCGGAGCATGATAACCTGGCCCTCATTGGTGCCCAGCGTGTAGTTCACATAGGCCCAGGCGGCCTCCTGGTTGTCCGAGACCGAGGTGATGGCCAGCGAGGACCCTCCCAGATTGGCGGCGCGCGGGCCGTCGGCGGTGACCGAAGGCATGAGATATACGCCCCAGAGCCCCTCTTGCTCGGGCGCATTGGTGCGGATCGTGCCTTCATACCAAGCGCCGAACAGCTGGCTGGCGACAGTCTCGGCCTGGATGGCCTGAATGCGCTCATCCCAATTGCCGGCGACAAGAATCCCTGCGTCATACATCGCCTTGACCGCATCGAGCGCGGCCACGCAACCGGGCTGGTTGACGCCAATCTCGGCGCCCTCTGCGCTGAAATAGCCGCAGCCCTGCTCATTGGCCAGCATGCGGAACCATTCGGTGTCGCCGTTGAAATCGGCCTGCGCCATGACGACACCCGGATTGGCTTCGGCGATGGCGAGCCCGGCTTCGATAAAATCATCCCAGGTCGTGATCGAAGTGGGGTCGATCCCGGCATTCTCATAGAAATCGCGCCGGTAGAACATCACCACAGGTCCCGAATCCCAAGGCATGGCATAGGCGACCTCGCCCACTTCGAGCTCGACCCGCTTGAAGTCGGGGAAACCCGACGCGATCTCCTCGGTGTAGCCAAGGTCCCTGAGGTTGGCGAAGCAATCGGGAAACTGGGCCCAGAAAATCTCCGCTTCCCCGTTTTCGATCGAGATGATGTCGGGCAGGCCCGAGCCGCCCGCCGCGCAGCCGGCCAGCGTGCGGTCGAAGACCTGCTGATTGCCGAGGTCTTGGACGGTGACGGTAACGTCGGGATATTGGGCATTGAAATCCTCGATCGTCGATTCAAGCGACGAAGCGGCGACGTCCCAACTCCAGATGGTGATCTCGCCCGATTGTGCATGGGCGTCGCCCACCGCCCCGAGCGCAAGCGCCAGCGTGGCGCACCTCATGGTTAGACGCATCGATGTTCCTCCCATTTATGTTGCCCGGATTTCGGGCTGCTCCTACACTATCGTAGTCGGAGCCGGCGTCTCGCTGAATGGGAAGGGGGAGTCGTTGGAAAGTAAGATGGGTGAGAAGCGGTACTGGAACCCGCTCAAGAGCACGGTGGAAAGCGTGCCCAACAAGCTGGTGATCAGTCACGAACAGCCGGGCATCATGGCAACGGCCCATTGGCACGCCCAGGTCGAAATCAACTATGTGTTTTCAGGTTGGGTCGATTATCAGATGCAGGGCCATGCGGTGCATCTGGCCGAGGGCGATCTTTGCCTGTTCTGGGGCGGGCTGCCCCATCAGGTGGTCGACACCAGCGAAAGCCCGCTGTTCATCGCCATCCACCTGCCCCTCGTCCACTTCTTCCGCCTGCGGCTGCCGGCCGATATCCAGCAACGCCTGATGCGTGGCGCGACGCTCCTGTCGGCTGAGCCCGATCCGGGCGACCATGGGTCCTTTGCGCGCTGGTCTGATTATCTCCGCTCTTCCGACCCGGCCAGGATTCGTCATGGTATCGATGAGTTGCTGTTGCGTATCGAGCGCGTTCAATTCGACGACTATCGGTTGCTCGACGCCACGACCATGGATGCTGCGCCCGCCGAGGCCCCGGACCGCCAGAGCTTCCACAACATCGGCGAGATCTGCTCATATATCGGCGCCAATTTCCGGCATGACATCGACTCCAGCGCCATTGCATCCTCGGTCGATATCCACCCCAAATACGCCATGAGTGTCTTCAAGAAATCCACTGGCATGACACTCAACGAATATGTGAGCCTACTGCGGCTTTCCTACGCGCAATCGCTATTGCTGCGTGATGAGACAAATGTGCTCGGGATAGCCATGGAGAGCGGCTTTGGATCACTGTCGGCCTTCAACGCCACCTTTCGTAGGCTGGCTGGAATGAGCCCAACCGACTATCGCCGCGCCGCACGCGAACACGCCACAAGTTCGCGCCTTCAACCATAGTTCTGAGGTTCGGCTGTTGGTCACCGGCTTCAGCAACCGCCGAACCATGCTATGCATATGGCTACTCCCCACCGAGTTCATCGCAGCGTTATCAGAATATAACGGGGCTGACGCTCCCCGAAGAAGGAATACCCCAATGCCGGTCGAGCCCCCGAAAGACGAAACTTCCCAACAAGCTCAGGAGCAAGGAACGGGCGCGCGCGCGACGAAGGTCCATGCGCCGTTGGAACGCAGCCGTTTCGGCGGCACCGAGCGCCGGCGCGACCGCCCCCATGACGATGACGCGCCGGTACGGCGCAGCGACCTTAGCAAGGGCCCTGAAGAACTGCTCGAAAAGCGCACCGCCACCATCAACTGGCGCGTGTTGGGGATTTCGTCGGCGGTAATTATTGCCTTTTCGATCTGGGCTATCCTGATGCCAGAGAACGCGCGCATTGCAATGAGGACGGCCGTCGATTGGATCGCGACCAACCTCGGCTGGTACTATGTGCTCACGGTTACCATCGTTGTCGGTTTCGTTCTCTGGGTTGCGTTCTCCAAGGAGGGCGACGTTCGGCTCGGTCCCGACCATTCGAGGCCGCAGTACAAGCTGGTGACCTGGGTCGCGATGCTGTTCGCCGCCGGCGTCGGCATCGACATGCTCTTTTATTCGGTCACCGGGCCGGTGGTACAATACCTCTATCCGCCCTCTGGCGAAGGCGGCACCTCAGCCGCCCTGCAGGACGCCGTGGTCTGGACGATGTTCCACTATGGCATTGCCGGTTGGTCCATGTATGCGCTGCTCGGCATGGCCATGGGGTATTTCGCCTATCGATGGGGCATGCCGCTATCGATAAGGGCCGCGCTCTATCCATTGCTCGGCAGGCGCGTGCGCGGCCCCCTGGGTGATGGCATCTCCATCATCGCGCTGGTGGGCACCGTATTCGGCGTCGCCACGTCGATGGGCATCGGCGTGGTTCTGCTCGCCGTCGGTTTTTCGCTGATCTTCGGCCTCCCCGACGGTCTGACGCTACAGATTGCGCTTGTCGTCGTCGCCGTGGGTTTGACCATCGCAGCCACCACATCGGGCGTCGACCGCGGCATCCGCTGGATCTCCGAACTGAACCTGTGGAGCGCGGCGGCGATGATGATCTACATCCTTTTCACCGGCCAAACGGCGTTTCTCTTGAACGCGTTGGTTGAGAACATCGGAAGGTTTTTTGTCACCCTTCCCGCGCGCACGCTCCAGACTTTCGCCTACGAGCCACAAGGCGCCGAGTGGATGGGCAGCTGGACCCTGTTCTTCTGGGCGTTCTGGCTTGCGTGGGGTCCCTTCGTCGGCGTCTTTCTTGCCCGCATTTCCCGCGGCCGCACGCTCCGCGAGTTCGTTATCGCCGCGATCACCGCGCCTGTGCTTTGCGACTTCTTCATTGTCTCGCTGTTCGGCAACTCGGCCATCTATGAGGTACTGCAAGGCAACACGCAATTCGCCGAGCTCGCCGTGCAAAGTCCCGAACAGGGCTGGTATGCGCTGCTGGCGATGTTCCCGGCACCGATGTTTCTGATCGGTCTCGCCACGCTCTCGGGGCTGCTGTTCTATCTCACGAGCGCCAATTCAGGAGCCATGGTGATGGCGAATTTTTCGGCCTCCATTCCCGAACCGTCCCAGGACGGTCCCAAATGGCTACGCATTTTCTGGGCGTTGATCACCGCTGTGCTCACCGTGGCGATGTTGCTCGCCGGTGGGGTGACGACGATGGAGTATGCAACACTCATCTTCGCGCTGCCGGTGACGCTGATCGCATATCTGGTCATGTCATCCTTTTACAAAGTGCTGCGGATGGAGCGGGCCGAGCGCGAAGGACAGGTGCTTCACAGGCGCTCCATCGCCCCCATAGGCGGTCACGTGCCCGAACGTTCCTGGAAACAGCGGCTGGAACAGCTCCGCGCGTTCCCATCGATGCGTCAGGCCATCCAGTTTTTGGACCGAACGGTGCGGCCGGCGCTGGACGATGTGACGGCCGAGTTCCGCAATCAGGGCTATGATGTCGAACAGAGCACCATGACCAATGCCACCGGCATCGAAGAGCCGCTGCTTCGAGTGACGCTGGAAGGCTTTCGCGCTTTCCACTACCAGGTGGTAGTGGTCGAAGCGCCCGTACCAATGTTCAGTGGCCGGATGACGCGCGAAACCGATGTCTACTATCGGCTCGAAGTGTTCACGCAAACCGGTTCGGGTGGTTACGATCTGATGGGCCTTACAAAACAGCAGGTCATCGACGACATTCTGGAGCGATACGAAGCCCACCTTGCGTTCCTCACCTTCTCCTCCGAGAACGATACGGCCTCCGTACTCACACCGGCGATATCTCCCGCCGGTCCAATCTCCACGGTGCCCAAGAGCGCGGAGGACGTCGAAGTAATCGACGACAAGTAAAGCGATGATCGTCGGGCAGGAAAGAACCGGCCCTCACAGCGTCCGGGGCATATACCCGTAGATCCTGATCGCTCCTCCGTCGCGCCTGAGCATGTACCCGCCGAATTCCTCGCCGACCGGGCGTCCATCGGCATCGCCATGCTGCCAACTGATGGCGCAAAACGCGGTGCTGCTCGAAATCGGCTGATAGGTGGTGATCGTCGGTTTCACAGCCTCGATCCCGGCATACTGCTCCATCGAACTGGAAAAGAACTGGACGATCATGTCATTGCTGTCGACGGCGATAGCGCCAGCATCCGACACCACAAGCGATGGCACCGCCCAGTAGCGGGCGATCTCGCTTCCATCCCGACTGAGAAGGGCTTGGGCATAGCGCTCGAAAAAATCCTGGGCGTCTTCTTTCTCGATCACGGCGTCTCTCCTGTGGCGCGAGGGATAGCGCCCGGAACAACGAATTTTCATCCCCGCCCGTTCCCTCCTCCAGCTCAATCCCGCCCTATGCGCTCGCTCACCGGCGGTGCTAGGCTCCGCCAGGACGTAGCTCAGGAGCGGGAAAACCATTGGACAGGTTCGAATCGGACAGGATGTTCGTCGCGGTGATGGAAACCGGCAGCTTCACCGCCGCCGCCGAAAGGCTGGGCACGAGTTCGGGCCAGGCCTCCAAGCTGGTATCGCGGCTGGAAAGCGCTCTGGGCGTGCGCCTTTTGAGCCGTACCACGCGCGCCGTTTCCCCAACTGAAGCAGGCCAGGCCTATTTCGACCGCCTCCGTCCTCTCCTTGAAGAATTCGACAATCTCGACGCCGCCATCCGGGACGCTTCGCACGCTCCACGCGGCCGGCTGCGCCTCACGGCTCCGCTGACCTTCGGCACCATGGAAATTGCGCCGGCGCTCAACGCGTTCGTCGCCAATTTCCCCGAAATCGATCTTGATGTGAACTTTTCCGATCGCATCGCAAGCCTTGTCGATGACGGTTTCGACATGGCGATCCGGGTGGGCCGAGCCGACGATTCGAGCATGATCGCGCGCAAGCTCTGCGACGTGCGCATCCTCGTCGTGGGCGCGCCGGACTATCTCGAACGAACCGGAGAACCGGAAACCCCTCAAGATCTGTCCCGCTTCGATTGCATCATCGACACCAATTTCCGCGAGCCCAACCGATGGCCGTTCCGCGATGACAAAGGCGGGCAATTCACCGCCCATGTGGACGGGCACATCCGCTATTCCAACGCCGAAGCCTGCTTGAGCGCGGCCCAGGCCGGGCTGGGGCTGGCCTGCGTCCCCAGCTTCATCGCCGGCCAAGCCCTGCACGCCGGAAATTTGCGTAGAGTTTTGAAAACCTTTGAGCCTGAACCTTACGCGGTACATGCCATTTATCCCCACAGCCGCTATCTGGCTGCAAAGGTTCGCAAGCTTGTCGACTTCCTGATCGAACGCTATCGCGGCCAGCCGCATTGGGAGAAAGGCTGGTAGATTGCTTCCATATTGGAGGCAATGATCTTCCTTTCCACCGGATTATCATCGCCACCGAAAAGCTCCATCTTCTCGTCAGCAGCCGCCGGCCCGCGCCGCCGCAATTTTCCTGAGGAGAAGACGCCATGAACACCGCTCCCGACAGTTTCGATCTCGGCAACGCGCCAATGCGGATCGGACGCGTCCGGTTGAAGGTGCGCGACCTGGCAAAGGTCGCCCGCTTTTATGAAGACGCCCTCGGCCTGCCCCGGATTGCCGAAAGCGGCGACACCATCACCCTCGGCACGGCCACCACGCCATTGCTCGAATTGGCCGGCGATCCATCCCTTGCGCCGCGCGATCCGCGCATGGCGGGCCTGTTCCACACCGCCTTCCTGCTGCCAAACCGTGCCGATCTGGGCCGCTGGGTCACCTTCGCGGTCAACAATCGCATCCCCGTTCAGGGCGCGTCCGACCATATCGTCAGCGAAGCGCTCTACCTCGCCGATCCGGAAGGCAATGGCATCGAAATCTACGCCGACCGGGCACCCTCGCGCTGGCGCACCCCCGATGGCGAAATCTACATGACCACTGAAGCGCTCGACCTGGGCGACCTCGTGGCGTCGTCCGAAGGCACCCAATGGTCGGGATTTCCCGCCGGCGGGTCCGTCGGCCACGTACATCTACAGGTCGGCGATACCGCGCTGGCCGAACGCTTCTACGGCGGCGTGCTGGGCTTCGACGTAGCCAGCCGCTATCCGGGCGCCAGCTTTTTCGGCAGCGGCGGCTATCACCACCAGATCGCCGGCAATACCTGGAACAGCCGCCAGGCCGGATCACGCCCGGCGGGAATGACAGGCCTTGAATTGGTCGAGATCGTCATGCGCGACGAGGCGGCCCGACAGGCCATTCTCGCCCGCGCCGCCGAGGCCGGCATCCCCACCCGGGCCGATGGCGCCGCCGTCACGCTCGACGACCCCTGGGGCACCCACATCACCCTGATCGCTTGAGGAAACAGCCATGCTTGTAAATGGAAAATGGACCACTGACTGGCAACCCATCCAGGCCAGCGACGAAAAAGGCGGCTTCGTGCGCCAGACCTCGAGCTTCCGCAACTGGGTCACCCCCGATGGCAGCGCCGGCCCGACCGGCGAAGGCGGATTTGCCGCCGAGGCCGGCCGCTACCACCTCTATGTCGCCCTCATCTGCCCCTGGGCGTCGCGCACCCTCATGGGGCGCAAGCTCAAGAAGCTCGACGATGTGATCTCGGTATCGGTTGTCGAACCCGCCCTCAGCGATGAAGGCTGGCGGTTCGGCGACTATCCCGGCTCCGACCGCGACGTGGTCAACGGCGCGACCTATATGCATGAACTCTATACCCGCGCCGATCCGCAGATCAGCGGCCGAGCCACGGTCCCCGTGCTGTGGGATAAGAAGCTTGGCACCATCGTCAACAATGAATCCGCCGATATCCTGCGGATGATGAATTCGGGCTTTGGCGACCTCGCCGATCAGTCGGTCGATCTTTACCCCCCGGCCTTGCGCGAGGAAATCGAGGCGCTCAACGCCCGCGTCTATCCCGGCCTCAACAACGGCGTTTACCGTGCAGGTTTCGCCACCACGCAGGAAGCCTATGAGGAAGCCTTGAGGAAGCCTTCGCGGGCGTGTTCGAAATGCTCGACGAACTCGAAAACCGGCTGAGCGATGGACGCAGCTTCCTCGGCGGCGAGCATTTCACCGAGGCCGATATCCGCCTGTTCGTGACGCTCGTCCGGTTCGATGCCGCCTATTACGGCCTGTTCAAGTGCAACCTTAAGCGCCTTGCGGACTATCCGGCGCTCAGCGCCTATGTCGCCCGCACCCTCGCCATCCCCGGCATCCGCGAAACGGTCAACATCGACCACATCAAGCGCGGCTATTATTCGGTCAAGGCGCTCAACCCCAATGGGATCGTCCCCGTAGGTCCCGAATTGGCCCTGGCCTGACGAAAACGGCGGCGCGCGGCACAAAGCTGCGCGCCGCTCCTTGTTGCCAAGATTCCCTTCACGGCACATAAAGCGCTAGCAGACCAAGCTTCGCCCCACGCCGAACGTCCTATCCACCGATAGCGAACGCAAAAAGGGATCATCGCATGCGCTCTTACTGTCTGGCCTCACTTCTCGTTCTCGCGACCGGCACGGCGGCTCACGCCGATGCCGATATGCTCGGCGATGCCCTGGGCAAATTTCCGCAGATCATCGTCACCAATCCCGAGCCGGTGCAGGCCTATTTCGTCAATATGCAGGCCATCGCGCAGGCAGGAAATGACGATGAAATTGCCCGCGGGCGCATCGACTTCGGGGTGATCGACGCGCTCACCCCCCTGATGATGGGCGACGTTGAAACATGGGAGGAGAACGCCGGCATCGGGATCGACGAGATCCGCTATTTTGCCGGCATAGGCCAGCCTCCGCAGACGATCAGCATCTGGGGCCTTGCCGATCAGGAGGTGGCGGCGGGATTGGTCGACGGACTCGCGGCCAAGGGCTTCGCGCCCCTCAACGGCAGCGCGGTGCTTGGCAATGGCGAACCCCACCGCATGGACCCCAGCCAGCGCGACGTCTCCAACCCCTGGCGCGGCCAGTTGGGTCAGGCAACGTTTGCGGCGCAGTTGGCCGATGCGGTGGTCCAGTCCACCGCGCCGGAGGGTGTAGAGCGTTTTCTGGCCGATGGCGAAAACGCCGCCGCTCATCCGGTCGTCGCCACCGCGCTCGCCGGGGTGGATGCAGCATCCGAAAGTGGCGTCGTCGTTCAGGCGATGCTGATCTCTCCCGGCTTCGGGCTGCAAGGGGCCGATATCGGCTCCATTCTCATGCAAGGCGATTTGGATATGGATGCCATGCGCAGCCAGTTGGAAGACCAGATGGCGGCGGCCGGCGAGGGCATCCCTCCCTATTTCGGAGGCATTATCGCCGACATCCAGATCGACCGCCCTGCCCTCGCGATGAGCGTGGTCTATCCCGATTGCGATATCGCCACGGCGGCATCCAAGCTGATCGAGCAACGCTGGATGGCGACCATGTCGGACATTGCGCCGGGCGAGCCGGCAAGCGAGGTGGTCGAGGGGGACGATGGCCTTTGCAGTGCCGTTGTTTTAATCGCGTCGGACAGCGAGGACGCAAGCTCCAATCCGCTGTCGCGAGCCATGTTCTCCGCGTTCATACAGCGCCAGTTCACCGTGCTCCAAATCGGGCAATGATCTTCCACCGTTTCATCAAAAATCAACCCTAGAGGCCTTCCAATCATGCTCATTTCCAAGTTGATAGCTGCGGCCGCCATGGCCGCTCTCGCGGCACCACCTGCCTTTGCCCAATCGGATATGCTGGGCATTCCGGGCCCGATTTCCTTCCAGGGCCAGGATTATGCCCTCGCCTGGACCTCGCAGCCTTCCGAAGCCTATTTCAAGCAAGAATACGTACCCGAGGGTCAGGCAGTCGAAGCCTACACCGATATGATCCTCGTGGAAGCGGTAGCAGGCGCCATCACTCCGGCTCAAGCAGCGGCAGCGCAGGTGGAAACGCTCGCCGCGCGCAAGGAAATCGATCCGGTGGTCAACCATGAGATCATCCACAACGAGGCGACCGGCGAAGTGCTGCTCGATTTCGTCGTCAGCGATTTGAGCCTCGATCCGATCGTGGTCGAATGGAATGCCTATCGCTACCTGCCGCTCGCCGAAGGTGAAGGTGTCGCGCTCGTCGCCGTCAGCCGCCGCGGCTATGGCGAAGATGGCGCCCGCGACTTTCTAGGTGGCCTCGGCACGGTCCGGGCCGAAGCGATCAACGCCCTTGCGGCATTCGATATCCCTGCGATCAGCATCGCCCGGTAAAAGACGTTTACCGCCTCTCGACGCCCTTGAGCCTTGCGACCACTTCTCCCCGATCGGTCGCATCATGGATTTCTAACGATAGTGCGCCGGATAGAACGTATCCGGCGCCACTATCGACAAAGGCATCCCATTGCTGCCGTCCCCCCTCTGGGCCGGATTGGACCAAGAGCACCGGGACATCCGACAAACCACTGTCCTGACGAAAAGCATCGGTGACGATTATGGCCTCCGACGGCTCCTTGACGCGGCGGTCGAACTGCCGCTCGATCATCCCGTCCATCAGGTAAAGCGCGACATCATCGTCCACGCTGCGCACCATGATTTCGGTGTCGCCAAAGCTAAAGCTCTGGGTAACAGCATCGTCACGCAAATCGAGCGGCAAATTCTGTGATCCGGGCGCAGGCGCGGCGCCCATGCGTACCGGCCCCTCCGGTGCCGGTCCCGCCTGGGCCTCGAGTTCGGCTTCGGCGTCAGCAACCGCCGCCGGCTCGCGCGACAGCGCAGTCTCGGAGGGAACCGAAGCCGGCGCCGGTGCAGGCTCCTGCATCGATGGCAAAAGATCGGGCCGCCCCATCAACGGAACAACGACGACCGCAGCCAAAGCGGCGAAGGCCATGGCCGAGGCCGGCATCAGCCAATTGGTGCTCCTGATCCATCCGGCAAATCCGCCCCCACCCTTCCGGCTTTCGGGCGCTCGCGCCAGCTCGGCGGAAAAGGCACGCGCGCTCATTGCCGCGACCGCGTCGATTTTCGCGGGGTCGGGCTCTGGCGTCGCAATCTGCGACAGGCGCTCGAATGGGTCCTTGTCCATGCCTGTCATAATCTATCCTTGAGAGCCTTGCGCGCGTTGTGGATATGCCAGGCCACGGTCACATCCTTGCACCCCATCACCTCCGCCGCTTCCGCGTGGCTCATGTGTTCGGCGTAAACCAGCAGCACGGCATCCCGCTGCTTTTCGGGCAATTGGCGCACCACCTGCCAAAGTTCGCTCAAGGCGAGCTCGTCTTCCTGGGTCGGTCTGCTCTCTTCGGTCGCCCCGAGCGAGATTTCCGAGGCCAGACGCTGGCGCCTCTGGCTCGAACGCTTGAGGTCGTAAACCGCATTGAGCGTGATCCGATACAGCCAACTTGTAAAGCTGGCCCTCCAATCGAAGCTCTTCAAGGCCGTGGCAAGACGCATGCATACGGTTTGCGTCACGTCCTCGGCATCGCTGCGATGCCCAAGCCAGCGAAACGCCGTCTTGAAAATAAAACCGTACTGCCGGGCCACGAGGCGCTCGAAAGCGGCGACATCACCCGCCTGGGCCAGGCGCACCAGCTCGGCCGTTTCCTCTGCATTCCGATCGATCGCCGCAACCGGCCGGCTTGCCGTTTCGGCAGAGCTGTTCGCTATGTCCATGCAACCCAAACCACGCGCAACAATCAAACCATAGCCTAGAGGTCAGGCGGTGAAAGGATCAAGCCCAAGCTTGAAACGCGCGACCCATTTCCGCCTCAACGCCGGCCTTCTCCCCCAGCAGGGTGCGACATTCTGCCCGGGATGAGGTCTTCCCTGACAATTATTCCCGTCCTATCACGCTGCGTGAAACTCGATATATGCCTACCTCACGGAGATTTACATTGAAACACATCGGCGCGCTCGTCGGCTTCACGGTGCTGGTCTTCGGCACCCTCTTTATCTTCACCCATGATTGGTCCACCCCAACCGAAGAAGACGTGGCCGTAGCCGAGGCTCCGGCTCCTGAGGCTGCGCCTGTGGAAGCCGCCGAACCCATTCCGGTCGATGAAGCGCTGCTCACCGCCGGCCAGGGCCAGTACGCCATGTGCCAGGCCTGCCACGGCCCCGCCGGCGAAGGCAGCATGGGCCCGGCCTTTGTCGCCAACGAGCATCTGGCCGACGCCGGTTTCGTGATCGAGACGCTGCTGTTCGGCCGTAACGCAATGCCGGCATTCGGCGAACGCTACGACGACGAAGAGATCGCCGCCATCGGCACCTATATTCGCAACGGCTGGGACAATGAATTCGGCGGCATCACCGTCGAAGACGTCGCCGCCGCCCGCGAGGCAGGCGCGCAATAAGCCTTTCAACGGCTTCACCGACATAAAAAGGGTCCGGTTTCCGGGCCCTTTTTGTTGAATACCGCCAGCTATGGCCGCGTAAAGCACACACCATTTTCGCCCGCGAACAGATCGGGCAACATCCCGATCGCGTAGTCGCGGATTAGCCGGTCGACATGCACATAGTTCGTGGCCCCGCATTCGGCGTAATTGTCGTCGGTCCCGGTGAGATAATTGCCCTCGGCCAGCGCCGGGAAGCTCTGATAGCGGGTGTCGGTGGCGATGGTTTCGGTGTTCACCGCCTTTTCGTAATAGATGATGAAAAAATCGGTATCGACGGCCCGCCCCAGCGAGGTCTCGAAATCGAAGGTCATCCCGTTGCCCGCTTCATTGCCTTCGGCAAAGGGGTTATCAACCCCGAGCGTCTCCAGTATCTGGCCGTTGAGCGAGCTGGCGCCATGCGCATACATAAAGGTGCAGCCCCGCTGCTCGCCGATGCAGGCGTAAGCCGCGCTGAAATCGGACGGCAACTGCCCTGCAACGGTATCCACCACTTCCTGATAGCGCGCCTCGATCGCATCGAAATGCTCATTGGCGTGCCCTTCGAGATTGTAGAACGCCGAAAGGAATTTGAGCCATTCCGAAGACCCCAGCGGCGTGGGCTCGATGCGGTTCGACACCATGATGGCCGGCAGCCCGCGTTCGCGTTCATCGGCCACTTCGGTGTAGCCCGGCCCGTATCCCGCCATGATCAGGATATCGGCTTCCAGCCCCAGCGCGGTTTCGAAGTCGATGCCGCTCGACCCCAGATTCTGCGGATCGTTCGCCACATCGAGCACCCGTCCGAACCAGTGATCGCTGCCCGCCGAATTGAGCATGCCGTTGGAAACCCCGACGATCGTGCCGAGCGCACCGATCTCGTCGAGCATCGCCAGCCCATTATTGTGGGTAATCATCGTCCGGTCGACCGGAACGTCCACCACCAGCGCGCCGTCAAGTTCGCCCGTCAGCTCGGGCGCCGGCGTCCCGCACTGCACCAGCACATAGGTGAGGTCGGGCCTGTCGGGAAATTCCGAATTGGGTACGGTCAGCACCTTGTAATTGTCGTGATAGGCGATCGACCAGAAGCTCGAATGGCGCGGCTCGACCTTGTCGGGGAAATAATCGGTGCCCGCTTCGAACGCCTCGACGCAGCTGGCCTCTGCGCCCTCCTGTGCCGAAACGGAAAATGGGGTCCCCAGGAGCAGCGCCGCGCCCATGATCGCAGTCAATCTGAATCCGTGTTTCATATTGTTTTCCCTCTCAAATTCGGTTCCAGTCCCTCACTCCGCCGGTGCTTGAAAGCAAACGCCCTCTTCGCCCGGAAACATCTCGGGCAGCAGTCCGATCGCATAGTCGCGGATCAGCTGATCGACGCGCACATAGGTCACCGCGTTGCATTGGTTGTAATTGTCGACTGTCGAGATGATGTAGTTCCCCGAAGCCAGCGCCGGCACGTTCTGGTAACGCGGATCGCTCGCCAACGCCTGGGGCGAGGCCACGTAATAGACGATGAAAAAATCGGTGTCCTGCACGCGACCCAGCGCGGCCTCATAGTCGAAATCCATGCCGTTCGGCCGGTCGTTTCCCTCGGCGAAGGGATTGCGCACGCCCATGAGCTGGAGAATCTGTCCGTTGAGCGAATTATCGCCATGGGCAAACATGAAACCGCAGCCGCCCTCCTCGCCAAGGCAGGCATAGCCGATCTCGTAATCATCGAGCCCCCCGGCGACCTCTTCCGCGATGGCCGTATAATCGGCGCTGATCGTCTCGAAGATGGCGTTGGCCTGCGCTTCTTCATTATAGAACGCGGCAACAAATTTGAGCCATTCGGACGAACCGAGCGGGGTGGGCTCGGTCCGGTTGGACACCATGATCGCCGGCAAACCCCGCTCGCTCACCGTGGTCACTTCATTATAGCCGGGTCCATATCCAGCCATGAAGATCACGTCAGGCTCCAGCGCCAGCGTCGTCTCGAAATCGAGTTCGGATTCCGATCCCACATCCAAAGGATCGCCCGCCGCAGCGACGATATCGGAATACCAGGCATCGCTTTGGGCAAACCCGAGATAGTTCCGGGTCAGTCCCACGATCGAGGGCACCTGCCCGATCTCGTCGATCATGGCCAAAGCATTCCGATGGGTTACGATTGACCTTTCGATGGGCACTTCGACCAGCAAGGCCCCTTCGAGATCGCCCGTCAGCTCGGGCGCGGGCGTGCCGCACTGCACGAGCACATAGGTGAGGCTACCCTCCGAGGAGTCCTCGGTGTCGGCGACCGTCAGCACCTTGTAATTGCCGTGATAGGACGCTTCCCAGAATTGGGAATGTTCGGCGGTGACCTTGTCGGCGAAATAATCGGCCGCCGGATCGAAATCCTCCACGCAAGCGGCCTCGCCAGCCCCGTCTTGAGCGATGGCGTGCGGCGCTCCCGTCAGCGCCGCCAATGCGGCGAGCGCCCATGTCCATTTCTGCATCGATAGAACTCCCTCGATTTTATCTTGCCGATCTCTCGGCCAGCACCCGCAAATGGGCGACAAGGCTCTCGAAATCATTGCCCCCACAAATCTTGCCATCGGCATCCAGCCGCCAGGCCACGCCCTTGTCCGCCAGCGTCTCGACGGACAGGCTGTGATGCGCGCGCGCCTCTTTCCCCACCGGCACGCAGCCGGCGCGCTCGACGGCCCGAGCCGCCCAATGGGAAGACACCCCTGCCCCCGACACCGCCACCCGCGGCCCGCCCTCATCGGCCGTGACGATGAAAGTGCCCACCTGATGGTCGAACGAAATCCCCCGCCCGGCATAAGCGCGGGCGATAGACCCGTTATGAGCGAGGTCTTCAGGGCACCCGGTCTCGAACGTGCCATCCCCATGCACCAGCCAGATCTGGTCGGCGGTGCGCAGCGCCAGTTCGAGGTCGTGCGTCGACATCAGGATCGCCAGCCCGGTTTCATCGACCAATCGCCGGAGCAACGCCGTCAGCTCCACCCGCCGCGTCAGGTCCAGAAAGGCCGTCGGCTCATCGAGCACCAAAATCGAGGGCCGCTGCGCCAGAGCCCTGGCGATCATCACGCGCTGGCGTTCGCCATCCGAGAGTTCGATCACCTGCCGGTCGGCCAGCATCCGTGCCCCCGCCGCGTCGAGCGCCCATTCGACGGTCTCGCGGTCGTCCTGATCCATCGTGGCAAACCAGCCAACATGCGGCGCCCGGCCCAGCGCCACAAGCGCGCGCACCGACATCAGCCCGACATCGACCCGGTCGGTCAAAACCACGCTCAGCCGCTGCGCCCGTTCGCGGGCCGACATGCGGGCAAGGTTCTCTCCGTCGAGCATGACGCGCCCGCCAAGCGGCCGCTGGCTACCCACGAGGCTTCGCAGCAATGTGGATTTCCCCGCCCCGTTCGGCCCGAGCAGAAACGCGAACTGTCCCTGCCGCAAGGTCGCTCGGATATCGGTGAGAACGTTGGCGGGCCGCCCCCGCGCGCCGCGATACCCAACGGTCAGATTATGGGCCTCGATCACCGGCCGCCTCGCCTGATGATCGGCACGAAATTCGGACAGAGCGTTCATGACGGCACCTGCCCCGCTTCGCGGCGTCTTCGCAGCAGCACCCACAGCACCACCGGCGCACCGACAAAGGCGGTGACCGAATTGAGCGGCAGCGAAACAGTAGTCAGCCCATTGCCCCCCGCCACATACTCGGCCAGCAGCACAAGCAGCGCCCCGACCAAAGCCGATCCGGGCAGCACCACGAAATGGTTGGAATCGCGCAAGATACCCCGCACCAGATGCGGTGCCGCCAGCCCAACAAACCCGATCGCCCCGCAATAGGCCGTCACAACCCCGGCCAGCACCGCGACGATGGCGAGCGCGGCGAACTGAATGGGCCGCACCTTGATCCCCATGGTTGCGGCGTAATTTTCGCCCAGCAGCAAAATGTTCATCGGCTTGGCGAGGATCAGCGAGGCGAGAATGACGATAATGCAGGCTGGAGCCACGACCTGCAGGTCATGCCAGCTCACGTCGCGCACCGTACCGCGCGTGAACGAGGCAAGCCCCTGCAACCGCTCGGGATCGGCGTAATAGACCAGCACGTCGACCAAGGCGCCCGAAAGGAACCCGAACATCACCCCCACGATCAGCACGGTGGTCGGGTTTCCCACCCGGCGCGCGAAGGCCAGTGCAAGCACCAGCACCAGCCCCGCCCCCGCGACCGACGCCCCCGTCACCCCGAGCTGGCGCACGATGGTCAGTCCCGACAGCCAGCCGGTGGTCGACGTCCCCAAAATAACGATGGCCGCTCCCAGCACCGCGCCCGAACTCACGCCCAGAACGAAGGGATCGGCCAGCGGATTGCGGAACAGCGTCTGCATCAGCGCTCCGCCCACACCCAGCGCCGCGCCGGCAAATATCGCGGTAATGGCCTTGGGCAGCCGCGCATCCATCACGATGACGCGGTGAATGTCCCGGCTTCCTTCGCCGCCGAGCAAAATCTGCGTCACCTCGCTGATCGGGATAAACACCGTCCCGCGCGCAAGCAGGATCAGAAAGCCCAGCACGACCAGCGCGATGAACACTGAAAAGCTGATCACCACGCGGCTGGGCCGGACACGCGCCGGCATTGGCGCCGTCAAAGTCGACATCTGGTGCCCTCCCTATGCGATCGCTGGTTTGGCCGAGGCCGAAAAAAACAGATGCTCGGGCAGCGTCGTCTCCTCGACGATCACCGAGCGCACGAACCCCTCCACCGCTTCGCTATCGGGCAGCCGATACCATTCGCCACGCGGATAGACGGCGACCATCGGCCCCTTGTTGCAGGGAAACATGCAACCGGTGCGCGTCGTGAGGCATTTGCCCGATGCACCCTGTCGGCTGATTTCCGATTTCAACGCCACCACCAGCGATGCCGCATCGCGGTAGTGGCAGCGCGGCCCGGTGCAAACCAGGATATGGTGAGAAAAATCGGGCGGCGTTTCCCAGCCCGGCTTGCCCAGACTGGTCTTGGCCGTCGTCGCGGGTTGGGCCGTCTCGATATTGTCGAGCGCCGCAATCGCCATGCGCTCGAGCACATCGCTGGTTTCGAGCACTTCCCGCCCGATCGCAACGTCCAGATCGGCCCTGTCGGTTTTCTCCAGCCAGTGCCCCACCGCGCCCGGCAGCCAGGCGCGCATGGATTCGGCGAACGGCAGCCCGATCGGCTGGATCAGGATGCGCCGATGCCCTTGCGCGACAAGGCTATCGAGCGCGTCGGGCAGGCTCTCGGAGGCTCCCTCCAGCCGCACCAGCACCGAGGGCACGGCAATCGCCGCCTCCAGCCGCGCCGCCATGGCCTTGAAGCGCCCGGCACTCAGATTGGCCTGCGAGATGGCAAAGAGAACGGCGTCCGGTTGCAGCCCGTCGGCTCCCGGAACGGGACGGACAGGCGTAACGGGCCACTGCGGCGAGCGGATGGTCATCAAACAATACTCCCGCCGAGACACCTCGCTCGGCTCAAAGGTCGTGTTGTTGCGGCAGGTCTACTGGCTCCCGGCTCAAATGCCCGCCGCCGCCTTCCCAGCCCCATGGGGCCAGTGGCAGTTTGGCGACAGGCTCGCCGGTTACAGTTGCGAGGGCAGCCACGGATTTGGCCCCGATTGGGTCGTCCGTACCGTGTTCCCTTTTAATCCGATCCGCGTTCGTCATGCGGATCGAAACCGTAACGCGCACACAATGTCAGCTTGGCTAGCAACGCGCAAGCAGCCATCGAGGGCAGTCGAAATCGATGTGTGCCATGATTGTCTCTCCTCCATGCGAAGGCTGAAACCAAAACGGGGCCCGGGACTTAACGCCCGTTTCGGCCTCGCCGGTCAGCGATCGATAAAGGCAGTGTGCCGCAAGCGCCGGCGCAAAACCTGCACATTCTGTTCCAGTTTTCTGTATAAAACTTGCACAGCCAGTTCCAGTTTTCGCCCGCCCCACGACTCGAAAGAAAAAAGGCACGGACCGAAATCCGTGCCTTTGAAATCGCCCCTTACTGCGGGACCTTGATCGGCTCCAGCGGAGCCACGATCTCGGCCCGGCGATCCTCGAACCAGGGCGGCAGCATCAGGCTCTTGCCCAGCTCCTCGATCGGCTCGTCGGTGGCAAACCCGATATCGCAGGTGGCAAATTCGGTGAGCACGCCCCCGGGCGACCGGCAATAGACCGAGTGGAAGTAGTTGCGGTCCTTCTGCTCGGAGGAGTCGGTGTAGCCAAGGCCTTCCAGCCAATCCTTGAGCTGCTTCTGGGTGTCGTCGTTTTCGACCTGGAACGCGACGTGGTGCACGGTGCCTTCACCGAACGTCCACGATCCCTGGGGCGTATCGGCGTCCTCGCGCAGGATCACCGTCTTGCACGGCCCGCCACCGTTGATTTCATACTGGTGGTAGTTCTCCTCCTGCCCGGTCTTTTCAAAGCCCAGCGCATCGACCAGATAGGCGTGCATCGAGGGGACTTCGCGTACCGACATCACGACGTTGTTGAAGCCCTTGACCGAATTGGCTTCCGAGATTTCGCTGGTCGTCCAGCCCTTGCGGGTGTCGCGATTGTCGCCGACAACTTCGTAGCCCAGCCCCACGGGATCTTCGAAATAGATCCGGTCCTTGCCGAACAGGCGCTTGACGCCCGAATGCTTCACGCCATGGCGTTCGAGGTGCTGCGCCCAGAAATCTAGGCTGTCCTCTCCCACGCTATAGGCGGTCACGGCAACCTGGCCGGTGCCCCTGCGGCCCTTGCGGCCGTCCTGGCGATACGGAAAAGTGGTCATCACGGTGCCGATTTCGGCATCCGCATTGGCGTAATAGAGGTGATAGATCGGAACCTGGCCGTCAAACAGAACGGTCTGCTTGATCATCCGCTGGCCCACGACCTGCGTCAGGAAATCGATGTCCTCCTGAGCACCGCCCACGCACGATGTGACGTGGTGGATGCCCTTCACGAGCTTATGTTCGTCGCGCATAGTATACCTTTTCTGTACCGGACCATCGCCGGACGTCTTCGCGATTGTCTCTTCCCAAACCGTCCGCCAGTCACAGGAACGGGCGGCTCTCGAGCGGATCGGTGGGGAAGGCTTGGCGTTCCCCCGTCCATGAGAAAATCTAAGCGCGGACGCTGGCTGGGACCTGCATGATCCGTTGCGAAATTCTGCACGAAACAAGCGAATGCCAGCCCTCTCGCAAGTCGTTGATAATCAACGATTTTTCGAGAGCACTGGCATCATGGAGTCGTGTAGGCTCTATTCCTCGTCGGTATGTTCGAGCCGCTTGCGCGTTGGAAACAGGTGGATATTGGTGGCCGAGGAGAACATGCCCCACAGCCCCTTGGGCGCGAACAGCATCATGACGATGGCGACCAGCCCCAAAAACATCAGATACCAGGGCCCGAACGCCGAAAACCACGAGCGCAGCAGGATGAAGACGATGGCCCCGATGATCGGCCCCTCGATGGTCCCCAGCCCGCCGATGACGACGATGAAGATCACATAGGCCGTCCAGTCCATCAGCGAGAACGCCGCATCGGGCGAGACGCGCGCCTGCTGCAGGAAATACAGCGCCCCGATCAGCCCCGCCCCGAACGCGGCGAACACATAGATCAGAAACTTTGTGCGGTTGATATCGATCCCCACGCTTTCGGCGGCGATCTCGCCATCCTTGATGGCCGAGAGCGCCAGCCCCAGCCGCGAGCGCAGCATGATATAGGCGACGATCACGATCATCACGACAACCGCCAGCGCCCCCCAATAGATGACGATCTCGCGCGCCGCCGCGGAGCGAACCCCGAACAATTCCGCGGCGAAATCGAGCCCGATCATCTCCGAAGTCGCCGCGCGCGGCAGCGCCGTGCCGGTGCCCCCGCCCAGCGCCGGCCAAATTGCGGCGATCAGCCGGAACACTTCGGCCACCACCCAGGTGACCACCGCGAAATAGGCGCCCTGCAATCGGAACACCACCAGCCCCACCGGAATGGACAGCAACGCCACGAACACCGCCGAGATCAGCACCGAAACCAGCGGATCGGCCCCCATCATGATCACGACATAGAACATGCCGTAGGCGCCCACGCCCACAAAGGCCTGCTGCCCCACCGAGATCAGGCCCGCATAGCCGGCCATAAGGTTCCAGCACTGCGCCAGCCCGATCAGCATAAGGATCAGGATCAAATCCTGAAGCAGCGCGCGGTCGACGAAACCGGGTGCGGCGAACAGGGCCAGCACCACAAGGCCCATGACGATCATGCCGATTTTCGACACTTTCGTATCCACGACGACGCGGTAATTGCCCTTGGCCGTACCGAGCGCGTCCTTGGCGTGAACCTCTTTTGTAGTATCTGATTGTGAACTCATGGCGTGCCCGCGCACCCTATTGTTTGGGGAACAGACCGCGCGGCCTGAACAAAATGATCAACAAGAAAACGATGTGCCCGAAGAGGATCTGGTACTGGGGATGGATCGCCGCCCCGATGGCCTGCGACACGCCCAGGATGATCCCTCCTGCCAGGGTGCCCCAAAGGCTACCCAGCCCGCCGATCACCACAGCCTCGAACGCGAACAGCAGCCGCGCCGGCCCCTGTGACGGATCGAAATTGGAACGCGCACCCATAAAGAACGCGGCGATCGCGATCACGATGAAAGCAAGTCCCATGGCGATGGCGAAAACCTTGTGAGGGTTGATGCCCACGATCTGCACATAGGTCCGGTTGTCCGACGTCGCCCGCAGCTTGCGCCCAAGCGCGGTCATATAAAACAGCGCCGAAAGCCCCCCGATCACCGCGACGGCGGCGATAAAGGTGAGCAGCGGCATGACGCCGATGCTGATCCCACCCACAGAGAGCGAGGCCGCCTCGATGCCGCCCAGGCTGAGCCGGCGGCTATTGGCCGAAAACCCTTCCAGCAGCCCGTTCTGGATGATGATCTGCAGCCCGAAGGTCACCAGCAGCGGCACCAGCAGGTTTTCCTCCACTGTGCGGTTGAGGATCACCCGCTGCAACGCCCAGCCCAAGGCAAACAGAAACGGCAGCGCGATCAGCATGGCCCAGAAGGGCGGGATGAAGAATGCCGTCGACAGCGCCAGCATGACATAGGCAGCCAGCACGATGAAATCGCCATGAGCAAGGTTCACCAGCCGCATGACCCCGAAGATCAGCGACAGCCCGGCGGCATAAAGCGCGTAAAGCCCGCCCAACAGCACACCCTGGATGATCGTATTGACAAACGTCATGGCCGCCTAAACCCCAAAATATGCGTTTTGTATCTGCTCGCGCGTGAGCTCGTTCGGCCGCCCTTCGAGGCTCACCCGCCCTTCCATGAAGCAATAGATCCGGTCAGACGCATCGAGCGCCGCCGTCAGATCCTGCTCCACGATCAAAACGGTCGTCCCCCGCCGCTTGATCTCGGCCACCGCCAGATAAACGTCCTTGACGACGGCCGGCGCCAGCCCGAGGCTGATCTCGTCGCACAACAGCACCTTGGGGTTGCTCATCAGCGCGCGGCCGATGGCCACCATCTGCTGCTGGCCGCCCGAAAGCGTTGTGGAGGGCTGGTTTCGCCGCTCCTTTAGAATCGGGAACAGGCCGTAAATAGCCTCGAGCGTCCAGCCCCGGTCTTCGCTCATACCGTGCGAACCGACCATCAAATTCTCTTCAACCGAGAGCGAGGGAAACAGCCTGCGCCCCTCGGGCACCAGCGCCACGCCCTTGCGCACCATGTCGAAGGCCGGCGTGCCGCCCACCGACTTGCCTTCGAGCCGGATCTGGTCGGGCTGGGAGGCGTTAAGCCCGCTCAGCGCGTTCAAGAACGATGATTTCCCCGCCCCGTTCGAGCCGATAATGGCCACCGTCTCACCGGCATTGACCACCACGTCGACGCCGAACAGCGCCTGGAAGTCGCCATAGAACACTTCGAGATTGTGTGTTTCGAGCAGAGCACTCACGATACCGCCTCCTCAATGCCCAGATAGGACCGCCGCACCGCCGGATCGGCCATCACCGCCTGGGGCTCGCCCTCTGCGATCAGCTTGCCGCGCTCGAGCACGATCAGCCGCGAGACGACCGAAAGCAGCGCGTGCACGATGTGCTCGATCCAGATGATCGTTATGCCGCGCTTGTGCAGCGAGCGGATCAGCTCGACCAGCTTGAGGCACTCGCCCTCCGTAAGTCCGCCGGCGATCTCGTCCAGCAGCAGCAGGTCGGGATTGGTGGCCAGCGCCCGCGCCAATTCCAGCCGCTTGCGGTCGAGCAGCGTGAGCTTGCCCGAAACGATATTGGCCTTGTCGGCCAGTTCGGTCATTTCGAGGATGGCGAAAGTCTCTTCAAGCCCCATCTTGGAATCGCCCGAACCGAACTCGGCCGCCACCATCAGGTTTTCAAACACCGTAAGGGTTTCGAACGGCTGGGGTATCTGGAACGACCGCCCGATCCCGCCGCGGCACCGGTCGCGCACGCTGGCGCGGGTGATCTCGTTGCCGTGAAACGAAACAGTCCCCGCGTCGGGGCGCAACACACCGGTGATCAGGTTGAACAGCGAGCTTTTTCCCGCCCCATTGGCCCCGATGATCCCCAGCGCCTCCCCCTGCCGCACGGAGAGGTCAACCCCCTCCGCCGCGACCACGGCTCCAAATCGCTTGGAAACCGATTTCAATTCGAGAAGCATTCGACCCTACCTGCCCGCTTCGCCATAAATTCCCTCCCCTAAAAGCTCGTGCCCGGCGCCCGCCCGAAAAAGGCGTCGTCGAGCAGGCCGCGCAAATCCCCCGCGTCGAGCGGCTGTGGGTTCCAATAGGGATTGTTCATCATGATCTCGACGGCACGGTCGAGATCGCTTTCCTTCATGCCCAATTCGGCCAGCGTCATGGGCGCGTCGAGCCGCTTGGCGAAGGCCCAAAGCCCCGATGCCGCCCTTTCGGACCCGAAGATTTCGGCCACCGGCGCCAGCTCCCGCGCCACGGCGCGTTCGTTGTATGCAGTGGCATGGGGCAGGATGACGGTGTGGGTTGCGGCATGCGGCATATCGAAACTGCCGCCCAAAACGTGGCAAATCTTGTGATGCAGCGCCATGCCCACCGCCCCCAGCACCGTGCCGCAGGCCCATGCGCCATAGAGCGCGTCCGAGCGCGCTTCCTTGTCATCGGGCCGCTCCACGATCACCGGCAGCGCCCGCGCCAAAGCGGCGATGCCTTCCCGCGCCACGATCGAAATGATGGGGTTGCGCTCCTGCGTATAAAGCCCTTCGACCGAATGCGCGATGGCATTAAGCCCGGAGGTCACCGTCATCCTGGACGGCAAGCTCACGGTCAGATCGACATCATAAACAATGACTTCTGGCAGTATCTTCATCGATCGCTGCGTGGTCTTGGCGCCATTTTTCGTCTCGCCCAGAACCGGCGTTGCCTCCGAACCGGCATAGCTCGTAGGAATGACGATCTGGGGCAGATCGGTGCGCAGCGCGATGGCCTTGCCCAGCCCCGTGGTCGAACCGCCGCCGATCGAAACGACGCAATCGGCGGCGATCCTTTCGACCTCTTCGAGCGCCCTTTCGGTCACCTCAACCGGCGTGTGCATGGCCGCGCCCGAAAACAGTCCCGTCGCCCTTCTCCCGAGCGCGGCGACCATCTCCCGCCCAGTCTCTTCCTGCTGCGGCGTGGTCAGCACCAGCGCCCGCGACAGCTCCATTCGCGCAAGCTCATCGCCAACCTGCGCGATGGTCCCTGAACCGAAGACCACGCGCTGGGAAAGCGCTTGATAGACAAATGGATACATAACTTCCTCCAGACGCGGGATATTTGCGCCTTTACTATTCTGGAAGCTAGTTGCTGGCGCCACCCCGCTCCTGCACGTTCTCGCAACGGAACCTGCACAAAACAATCTTTGCGCCTGTACGTCCGGGCGCTAGTTCTGGCACGATTTGCGATAGGCGGCGGGCGTGGTCTGGAAGCGGCGGCGGAACAGGCGCGTCAGGTGCTCCTGATGGGTAAACCCGCACTCGAACGCCACCTCAGCCACCGACATGCGCGTCTCGCGCAGCAGCGACTGCGCCTTGTCGAGCCGCAGATTGACCAGATACTGATAGGGTGGCGTGCCCATTTCGTTGCGGAACTGCCGCGCGAAATGGCTGGGGCTGCGATTGATCACCGCCGCGATGTCGTCCAGCCCGATGGAGCGGTCGAGGTTTTCCCGCATATAGGCGATGGCCTCGTTAACGATCGGCCCGCCCAGCGCCCCCGAGGACATCGAATCCGATGGCGAGGATTGCCGCAGCCGCGCATTGGAATAATTGCGCACCAGCCGCGAGGCGACGGCGCGTGCCAGGCAATCGACATAGAGCGCGTTGGCGTAATCTGCGTCCTCGAGCGCGAACATCACCGCCTGGAGCAGATTGTTCATCTGCAAATCGGAATCAACGAACTCACCCACCACCGAGATATTGGTCGGATCGCCGATCGCCATTTCGGCGGCGACTTCCTCGATCACTGCGCGCCGCACATAGACATGGAGCGTATCGAGCTGCTCGAACAACCGGAAGCCAAAGCTTGTGCCGCCCGGAACAAGATGGATGCCGCCCGCCGGCACCACGCATCTCTGCGCCTTGTCACCCTTCAGCCGGTCGACCGAGACCGGGCCGCTGCGGTGCAGAACCAGCAATTGGTCGTCGACTGCCGAAAAAAACGCCTCGAACGGGAATTCGCTCTGCGAGGATGCATAGATCGAATTCCAATTGTAATTGTCGCTGCTCGCCGCCGTTTTGTTCGGCTTTTGCCCAAGAACACCGTGAGTTTCGCCCACGCCAAAGGGTGCGCTTGCACGCATTTCCGCTCCTCCCACAAATCCTCCTTGCCCGGCCGCGCGCAAGCGCGGGCGAGCCCACTCCACTCTATCTTCCGGCTGTGCCATCGTTTGGGGCGGCTGGATCGAACCTGCCGGTCCCCTCGACCAGCGGCACCTCCTCGTGCCGGTCTGGCAGATTCCCATAGTGGGCGATGACCGTCCTGCACGTTACCATCGCCCTTTGGGGCCTCCAATCCCCTCCCGCGAGCCTGACTGCGGCATAGATTATTATTACAAATCAACCTAATACATTGAAATAACACGTAGATTATCGATTGCCGCATATGATGGAGACTAGACTAAAGTCGCATCACCCCGGCTGCACAAAACGCTCATCTGCGGCGTCTGACCGCACCGCCTCGATCATGCGCCGCACGGCGGCTATTTCGACATCCAGCACCCCATGCTCGCGATCCTCGAAGATTTCGAGCTCGGGCTTGGCCCCGCTCTGGCGCAGCCAGTCGAAGGTTTCCTCCACCCGGTCGCTCGGCACCCATGGATCGTTCTCGGCCGTCGTGATGTAAGCGGGCATCCCCGAAAGCACCGGCCGCAACGGCCAGACCGATCCCGCCTGCCCGATCAACCCGCCCGTCCACAGAATCGCGGCCGCGTAACGTCGGGGGTGGCGGGCCAGAAACTCCGAGGTCAGACATGCACCCTGCGAAAATCCCCCCACAACGATTCGGTCGACCGGAATCCCCTTGGCGATAAGTCCCGCGACAATCGCTTCATAATGGGCAATCGCCGCCGAAAGCGCCGGCTCGTTTTCCGCGATCGGCGCCATGAACAGCCCCGGATACCAGGTGTTTCCAGCGGCCAGCGGAAACAGAAACGTGACGTTATCGAGCCCGAGCCGTTCGGCGTGCACCTTCATGTCCTGAGGCGATTGGGTCCGCCCGTGCACCAGCACGATCGTCAAATCCTCTCCGGTGCCCAGTTTGAGGCTTTCAACGGGGTTGTCATGCATGCCGGCTTCTCCTGATTGGCATTGGCGTGACACATCGCAACTCCCCGATACATGATTGGTTCGTGCAGGTTTGCCGGAGTGATCGTGCAGGCAATCGGCGCAGGGGGGGCTAGTGTGACGGTTAGCGCGCATCCAACACCTGCAAGCCGATGCGGCGCCTGCACAACTTTGCTGCACTTCTGCACGTTCCGCGCAAAGTTCTGTCGCACCGGCGGAAAATAAGGATGAGCCTGGATTCTAGGGAGGATGATTTCGCCATGACCGATCACGCGCCAGAGCGCCCGCACAGCCACCATCACGGCCACGATCATCACCACCACCATGATCATCACGATCATGACCACCACCACGATCATGGTCATGGTCATGATCATGACCACGGGCATGGCCACCACCACGATCACGAATTCTCACCCCTGGTGATCGCCCGCATCGCGGTAGCGGGCCTCTGCGCGGCAGCCGTGCAATTGCGCCTGCCCGACGCCAACCCGCCGCTCCTGATGATCGGGTCGGACATCTTCCTCCCCTTCTCGTGGTACGCGCTGGTGGGCCTGCTGTTCGGCGGCTGGCCGCTGTTCGTGGAAGCCTGGGAATCGATCCGCCGCCGCCAGATGACCATGGAACTCTCCATGGTGATCGCCATCCTGGCCGCGACCTATACGGGCTATTTCTTCGTCGCCCTCGTCATCACCTTCTTCGTTTTGATCGCCGAAGTGCTCGAGGGCATGACGGTCGAGCGCGGCCGCCGCGCCATCCGCAATTTGCTCGAATTGCTGCCGCGCGAGGTGTCCGTGCGCCGGTCGGGCGCGGTCAACACCATCTCGACGTCAGATCTGACCATCGGCGACACGGTCCTTGTCGAACCCGGCGCGCTGGTCGCCATCGACGGCACGGTGACGGGCGGCAATTCCTTCGTCGATGAAACCCGCATCACCGGCGAATCCATGCCGGTTGAAAAAGTCAGCGGAGCGCGCGTCTTTGCCGGCTCGATCAACCAGTCCGGCGCGCTCGAAATCCGCGCCGAACGCATCGGACGCGACACAAGCTATGGCCGCATCATCGCCGCCATCGAAGAGGCCGAGCGCTCGCGCGCGCCCGTTCAGCGCTACGCCGACAAGCTCGCCGCCTATATCGTCTATGTAGCGCTGATCTTCGCGGTGATCGAATATTTCATCTCCGGCGGCAACGTCTCCTCGACCATCGCTGTGATCATCGTCGCTGGCGCCTGCGGCGTCGCGGCGGGCACCCCGCTCGCCATCCTCGGCGCCATCGGCCGCTCGGCCCGGCTGGGCGCCATCATCAAGGGCGGCACGCATCTGGAAACCCTCAGCCAGGTCGATACCATCGTCCTCGACAAAACCGGCACGCTGACTTTCGGCGAGCCCGACGTCGTCGCCATCACCACGGCGCCGGGCGTCAGCGAAGCCGAAATCCTGGCCGTTGCCGCCACAGCCGAAATCCGCTCCGAACACCCTCTGGGCAAGGCCATCATCGCCCGCGCCCGCGAGGCCGGAACGGCCATCGTCGAGCCCGAAAGCTTCAGCTACACCCCCGGCATGGGCATTTCCGCCACCGCGCAGAACGGCTCCATCGTCGTCGGCAATGCCGGCTGGATGGAGCGTAATGGCATTTCCCTCGCCGGCATTGCCCCTCGCGACGAAGCCACCACCTGGGTGCATGTGGCTCAGGCCGGCAAACTGCTCGGCGCCATCGGCATCGCCGATCGCGAGCGGCCCGAAGCCCGCCGCGCCATCGCCGCCTTCAACAAGATGGGCATCCGCACCATCCTTTTGACCGGCGACAGCGCGCCCGTCGCCAAAGCCATGGGCGAAAAGCTCGGCATCAACGACGTCCGGCCCGAACTGCTGCCGGAAAACAAACTCGATCACATCCGCGAACTGGTCGGCGGCAAGAACAAGGTCGCCATGGTCGGCGACGGCATCAACGACACGCTGGCGCTGGCCGCCGCCGATGTGGGCGTCGCCATGGGCTCGGGCACCGAAGTGGCCCGCGAGCGCGCCGATATCGTGCTCCTGGGCAATGATCTCGAACGCTTCGCCGAAACCGTCAAGATCGCCCGGCGGGCGCGCGGCATCATCCTGTTCAACTTCGCCGGCACCATCATCATCGACATTCTGGGCATCATGGCGGTCATGCTGGGCTTCGTCGGACCCGTGGCGGCGGTGATGATCCATGTGGGATCGGAACTGGCCTTCATCCTCAACTCGGCCCGCCTGCTCTCGTTCAGCAAGAAGGACAATTCCTTCGATTTCGACCTGGCCCACCTGCCCGCCAGCGGCCCCAACCTCGTCATGGGCACCCACCGCCACGAGCACTCGGCCGAACCCGCCAACGCCGCGTAAGGCCTCCGCCTGGACCCTCGGGCTCGACCCGAGGGTCCATCAGCGCAGGAAAGCCACCGGCCTTAACGCCTAACCGCAAGCCGCCTACTCCCCCGCCGGCGCCTCCAGCCCCTCGGCCCGCCCGAACGCCCTGCCTGCCGCATCGATCGAGCCCTGCCACAACCCGGCTGGCCGGTTGCCCCGCATCGGGTGAACCAGCACCGTGATCGTGTCCCCCGGCGCGATATAGTCGGGCCGGATACCCTGCGGGAAAAGCTGCGGCACGCCTTCCATTTCGATGGCCCAATCCTGCGCACTCCCGTCCTCGCCGACGATGATGAGCTGCAGCCAGGAATGGGGAATGGTGTAGTCGAAGCTCTTGACCTCCCCCACCAGAACCATCTCCTGGTCCATCAGATACATCGCATAGGAAGGGTGGCCGAATACGCTCGTCGGCACGGCGAGCGCCAGCGCCGTGGAAAGGGCAAAACCGATTGCGCGCGCTCTAAATCTCATGGGCATAAAGCCATCCAGGCGCAGATCGGGGCCGAGCTGTTCCGGCCCTGATCCAAAGCGGATCGTTACCGCGTCATCTCGATAATACCCGGCTCGAGGTCATAAGTCCCGGCCAGCGTCAATTCGATCTCGATCGGCGTATCGAAGGAATCATTGACGAAATACCAGCCGTGGATGCCCTCGAGCGGCGCACGCACGAAACCGTGGGACTCGGTGCCCATCTCGTCGCGATAGAGCATGGCGTCGCCATAGGTCCCATCGGGATTGAGTGGGTGCCCGTGCATCTCGTAATAGATCTCCTCCGACGCGGTCCAGGAATAGAGCAGCACGTCGCCCTCTTCCATCGAGACCTTATACTCCATCTGGCCGTAATTTTCGACCAGCCCGTTGACCGTGATGGTAACGGTATCGGTGCGCCAGGGCGTTTCGAAATCGGTGGTGATGTCCTCGCTCGCCCGCCCCAGCGCGTAGGGAGCGAAATCGGTTTCCATCGGGCCGCCCTCCTGCACCTGGGATAAAGCAGGAAAGGCGGCGAGGCCGATCAGCCCCGCCGCCGCAAGCGCGGCAAACAAAGGCCCGCGCGCCGAAATCGTCTTGTATTTCATGGTTTTCCTCCGATTTATCCCACGGCAGTCTGGACCAGCGATATGGCGCCGAAAAGATTGTCCAGATCAAGATCGCTCGGCGGCGGCGCCGAGAAGTTGAAGCCCTTGCTGTAGCCGATCCAGCGGCCCAGGATGATGATCAGCACCCAGAGCGAGATCGAGGCGAACCCGGCAAACCGCGCCGCCGGCGGCGTGCGCCGTTCATTGTCCCAATGGGCCATGTTGCGCGCGGTGATCATCTCGAACACCACCATGTTCAACCCGGCAAACACCAGCGCCACCATTTTGAGCTGGAACTGGAGGTTGACGTAGAAGGTGGTCGCATTGGCCGCGAACATCAAAAGTCCGGTGACGGCCGCGAGCGCGAACCCCACCCAGGTCCATTTGAGCAGATCCTGCGCCACCCGGCTGACCGGGCGGGTGACCGATTGCAGCCCGATCAGCCGCATGTCCACCATGAAGATCGTCCCGAACACCAGCGACAGGCCCACGACGTGGAAGACGTTGATGATCGGCAGCGCGTTGATCGTCTCGCGCACGAAAGTGCCAATGCCGGAATTTTCGATGGCGGCGAAAAAGCTGTAAAAGTCCATTGTCTTTCCTTCTCACCTAAGCCTGCGACGACAGGCTGCCCCAGATTTCGGCATCCCAGGCGATCAGGCGGCCCATCGCGATGATCCCCAGCCAGATGAAGAAGGAGATCACGGCAAAAAACTTGGTGACCGGCTCGACCGTTTCGGTCTCGGCCCATTTCACCTCATTGTTGCGGACGTGAATCTGGAACGCGGCGGCGATGATCAGGCCGACGGCCAGAAGGCTCATCTTGACCCAGAACGAAAAGCTCAAAAGTTCGCGGGCCGGCTCGCCCACGATCAAAAGCAGCCCGGTGGTCGCGAGCACGACGATGCATCCCCAGATCCAGGGGGCAAAGCGCCGCGTCACGGTCACCAGCGACTGGTCCTTGGCGATAAATCCCAAAATGCGCAGATCCACCATCAGCAGCGCCCCGATCAGCACGCCGAAGGTCAAGATGTGAATCGATTGAATGACCGGGATCATCCAGAGGCTGGAGGCAATCGTCTGACTAAAATCCGTGCCCGCCAGCCAGGCTGCAAATTCACGCATGGCTGTAAATCCTTGATCTCTTTGTTTTTATCGCGTTGCGGTTTGCCGTTTCGCCCGGTTTGGGCCAGCCCAATCCGTCAGTCGCCGCCGCGGCATGTCCCAAAAGCCGCGGCGTGCCGTTCCGGCATCAACCCTCTTCGTCGGGGTTGTATTCCTCTTCGAGGACACCCTCGACCGGGATTTCGCCATCGCCATGCGCTGTGGATTCAGGCAGGTCCCAGCAATGTTCGCCCGCCGCCGGAGGCGTGTTTTCAGGGCATTTGTAAAGCGCGGACTCCCCACGGTCGCCGCCCGGCTGGCCGTTGCGCAGCGGATGCAGGCCCACCGAGAAGATCGTGCCCGGAGCAAAGCCGTTGACCGAAATGCCGTCCTGGGCCGCCTGCGCCGCCCCACTCATTTCCACCGCCCATATCTGGGGCTCGCCATTGTCGTTGCGGAGCACCGCCTGGCGCGCCTCGTCGAGCGGGGCAAAAAAGATCTGCAGATGGTTCGCGTCCGGATTGATCCGCGTCACGACGCCGGTAAACACCTTGACCTGCCTGCCGTCGAACATCGCGAACGAGTGGTGCGCAAGGCTCGGCACCATGCTCGCGGCCAGAATGCCGACCATTGCAGTCCCGCCAATCAAGGCCTTTTTGATATTCATCATTTTCCTCTCTCCTTTGAGCCCGCCCGCGCCTGTGGGCGGAGAACCGGGACGCCGAGGCCCCGGTTCGCGCTGTTCATGTCGGCTTAGAACCCGAACAGGCCCTGGCCTTCAGGACGTTCCATGTCCTGCTCGAAATACTGCTCCTGAATCGCGGCCCAGGGGCGTCCGAAGCGATCGGGAACCGTGTATTCGAAAGTGGCGCCCGGCGAGACCGGCTGCGCGCGCCCGTCGATCGGGAAGATCGTCTGGTTGCACTCGATGAAGATATACGGATCGACTTCATCGAACTGATCGAGTTGCTGATACCACTGGATCTGACGCGTCGGCACCACCGTCGCTTCAGGATCGTAGAAGATCGCCTCGTGGTGCAGGCCCGTGAAGTCCTCGGTCTCCATCGGCGTGAAGATTTCGATGATCTGGAGCTGGTTGGAATGCTCGTAAGCATTGTGCGTTGCCCAGCCCTGGATGTTGGACGTCCAGGTGATCAGCGCATCGCCATCCCAGAACCCGACCGACTCGCCGTACCAGCGCGGCACGTCCTGGCCCAGACGCGGCACCGCGCCTTCCATGTTGAACTCACGGCCGATATTGTACTGCAGCAGGAAGTTGTCGGCGGTACCCATCAGCCACTGCACGAGGTTCTCGGTGACCATGAGCTGGTGCGGCTGCTGTACCGAATACTGGTGCCACCGGCGCATCATGCCTTCCGGCCAGCAATACTGGCTCGGCCACTGCGCGGCGTTGGTATTGCCCTGGTGATAGGCTTCCTGAACCACGCGGGTCTGGTATTGCTCGGTCAGCACCGAAAGCATGGTCGGAATCTGGGTGATCCGGCCCCACCACCAGTTTTCATAACCCCATTCCTGGTTCGGCCCGGTGCCGCCCAGGCGCTGATAGCGGCCGCTCCAATTGGGCGGCGGGTTGTCATAGTCGTAGTCGGTCGGCCCGCCATTGGCTTCGGCCTCGGCCATCAGAGTCTCGTAATGGTCCTGAGCCGTCTCGAATTGATAAGGGCTCACGATACCTTCGCGCGGATAACCGCGATCGCAGAAACCCCAGGAGGTGGTCAGCGGCGGGTTGTCGCCATTGGCCGTGTTGCCGCCATAGGCACCCCACATCGATTCATTGGCCAGCGGCGAGTTACAGCGGAAGTAACGCGGATCGCTCCAAAGCTCTGCATCGATGTAGAAATCGTCCGACGTGTAGAGATCGCGTTCCAGCGCCTCGATGCCCTCGGGGGCGTCGCCGTCGCTGGCGGCCACGTTATCGCCGGATGCGCCGACCTGCTGGTATTCGCGCGCATCGACATAAGCCCAGCCCCGGCCGGCGCTGTCGCCTTCATAGGGATCGTAAAAGGTCAGATCGGGGTTGGCCTCGATCATTTCCGCTTCGCTGGCCCACTGGGCCATGGCCGGGCCGGCCGCCAATGCCAGCGCGATCGCCGATGCGGCTGTCGCAAAGCCAATTCTGGTAATCGTCATATCGTCCTCCCACGGATGTCCCAACACCGGCGGCTCCACCTCGGACACACGGTTTGGGATGCACGCTCGCAAGCGTCCGAGCCGATCATGTCCAAGCCCCCCGATGCTGACCTGCATGTTAGCGATCCGAGTTCTGCACAAAACATGCAAAGCGCCGGCCACCCCCTCATATACTTAAGTATTACAACAACTTGACCGCCCCGGCATCGTCCCGGCGCGGATAATATAAGGAAATTGCCTGCTTTGTGCAGGCCAACGCCCGCCGCGCGTTGTTGACTGGAAGGGCTAACCCAGTTCCATCCGGGAGACCCCAGGAAATGACGACGACATCCAAGCTCTTCGGCGCCGCCCTGGCCGCCGCCTTCGCCCTTGCCACCGCCCCCGCCTTCGCACAGGAAGCGCTCGAGGTTTCCTTCACCGACGCCGAGTGGACCGGCGATACCGTCCCCGAGGGCCAGCATTGCAGCCTGCAGGGCGGCTCGGGCGCCACCCCCGCGCTCACCATCTCGGGCGTGCCCGAAGGCACGACCGAAATCCACGTCGCCTATTCGGATGAAACCTATCAGCCCATGAACGATGGCGGCCATGGCACCGTCGGGTTCACCGTCACCCCCACCGACGGCACCGTTTCGCTCCCAAGCGTTCCGGGTGAAACCGACGAATTGCCCGAACCCGCCTTCGTCGCCGCCCCCAACGCCACCGAGGGCGATTTCCTCGCCGAAGGCTACATGCCCCCCTGCTCGGGCGGCAACGGCAACACCTATTCCGCCGATATCACCGCCCTCGACGACCAGGGCACCGTGATGGCCACCGGCGAAATCACGCTCGGCACCTACTAAGTTTATTTGCCTTGGAAAGCGCCGGAGCCTCCCGCTCCGACGCTTTCGCTCCGGATCGGAAGCGACAATGACCAGACCGCACTCAAAATCAAAGCTCTGCGCGGCACTCCTTGCCAGCCTTTGCGCTCTCGCGCCGGCAACGCCTGCCCAAGCCCATCACGCTTTAGGCGGCAACCTGCCGATCACCTTCGAAACCGGATTGCTCTCCGGCCTCGCCCACCCGATCATCAATTTCGACCATTTCGCCTTCATCGCGGCGGTCGGCGTTTTTGCCGCCGTAACGCAGGCTTCAAAACTCCTGCCATTGTGGTTCGTGCTCGGCACCGTTGCCGGGTGCCTTCTGGCGGTCGGCGGCTTCACCATTCCGCTCAATGTCTGGCTGGTGCACGCCGCGCTGGTTGCGCTGGGCCTGGCTCTGGCCTTGGGCAAACAGCGCATGCCCGTCCTCGATACCGCCGCCTTTTCCATCGCCGGGGTGCTGCACGGCAGCGTCTATGCCGAAGCGATCATCGGCACCGTTTCGTCCTCGCTCGGCGGTTATCTTCTGGGCTTTGCCATCATCCAGACACTGGTTGCCAGCGGCGCGATGTTTGCCGCCTATGCGCTCTGGTGCGGCGACAGGCTCTATGCCAACGCCCGCGTCATCGGCGGCGTTGTCGCGGGTGTGGGGCTCACCGTACTGGTCCAGACCGGCGTCTCGGCCCTCTTCCCCTCCCTGGTCTAGAGCCGGAGGAAAAAGTCTTGCGACTATCGACACAAACAAATTTCGCGGTCCGCACCCTCGTCTATTGCGCGGCCAGCGATAGCGAACTCCACAGGGTCGGCGACATCGCCAAGGCGTTCGGCATTTCGGATATGTTCCTGTTCAAGATCATCGTGCCGCTCACCCGCAACCAGTTGCTCGAAACCGTGCGCGGACGCCGTGGCGGCGTGCGGCTCGCCCGCCCCGCAAGCACGATCAACCTGCTCGACGTCATCACGTTGACCGAGGACAATTTTACGCTCTCGGACAGTTTCACTGGCAACCGCGAGGACCGCAGCGCCTACACCAGCGCTCTGGATCGCGCCTTGCAGGCATTCCAGGCCGTGCTCGCCGAATATACCATCGCCGACCTCGCCGCCAACCCCGACCTCGAGGCCACGCTCAACATCATCCCCCTGCATCGGGGGAAACAGGGGGTGCGCAAAGCTTAGCGTTTCAGCGCACTACCTTGCCCCACTCACATTGTCATTCCGGGAGTGAGAAGCGGTTCGGCGGAGCCGAAGTCGAAGCTCCGGTGGAGCTTTGACAGCGCACGAACGCCCTGAGAGCTAAGCTCGAAGGGCCTCCCGGAATCCAGCAGCAGCATCAACCCAGGACCCCGAGCACAGATCAGCCCGCCGCCGCCACAACCCGGCGGCGGCGGGCCTACCCATCACTCCGGAACGTATTCCTCGTCCAGTTCCCCGGCCACGGGAATTTCCCCATCGCCATGCGCAGTGGCCTCGGAGATATCCCAGCAATGCCCGCCCGCCGCCGGAGGCGTGTTCGCAGGACATTTGTAAAGCGCCGATTCCCCACGGTCCCCGCCCGGCTGCCCATTGCGCAGCGGATGCAGTCCCACCGAAAAGATCGTGCCGGGCGCAAAGCCGTTGACCGAAATGCCGTCCTGGGCCGCCTGCGCCGCCCCGCTCATCTCGACGGCCCAGATCTGGGGCTCGCCATTGTCGTTGCGCACCACCGCCTGCCGCGCGTCATCGAGCGGCGCGAAGAAAATCTGCAAATGGTTGGCGTCGGGGTTGATCCGCGTCACGACCCCCGTGAACACCTGCACCTGGCTGCCGTCGAACATCGCGAACGAGTGGTGCGCAAGGCCCGGCACGACACCGCCCGCCAGAATGCCAACCGCCACGGCCCCGCCAATCAGGGCCTTTTTCGTGTTTCTCATTTCCCTCTCTCCTTTGAACCCATTCCCTCTCCCAAAGGAACGGGCGACACGGCCGCTCCGAAAGCCGGAACGGAACCATTCGATGCCGGCAAAGCCGGAGTCCTGACTTTCACTGCGCCGCCTCGGTCGTCCGCCGAACGTTCGCCGCAAGGCCGGGCCAACCCTTGCCCTCGGCCACGCTCTTGCGGATCGCCTCGCCGTCGGCATCCAGCCGCGGCGCGGGGCGCACGTTGAGGAACGGCTTGCCGTCCACGGTCACCGCAGGCCGCACCGCCCGGTCGGCAGCGTCCTCACCGGTCTTTTCCATAGGCACGATGAGGTTGAGGTGATCGACCTGCGGGTCTTCCACCACCTCCGCCACCTCATTCACCGCCGCAAACGGCACGTCGAATTTTTCCATGATCATGGCCCATTCGGCCCGGTCCCGCCGCGCGGTGATGGCATTGAGCTCCTCCCCCAGCGCCTCGTAATTGTCGATGCGCGCCAAACGCGTGGCAAAGCGCGGGTCCTCGCGCAGATGAGCCGCGTCGAAAGCTTCGGTCAGCTCGTCCCAGAATTTCTCCGGGCTCGACAGATGGATCGCCACCAGCTTGTCGTCGCGCGTCTTGAGAATATGGGCCTGCGCCAGTCTTGGACGATCCATACCCACCGGCGCCTGACCCAGCGCGAACAGCGCCGTAAACGGCTCGATGGCGAAATGGGTCATCGCCTCAAGCATCGAAACCTCCACCAGCCGCCCCTTGCCGTCGCTCCCCCGGCTCACCAGCGCGCCCAGCGCGCCATAAGCGGCATAAATGCCGGTGATGGAATCCGCCAGCGCCGGCCCCAGAAACCGCGGATGCTCGCGGTCGGTCACGATGCCCAGGAACCCGCTCAGCGCCTGCGCCACGGAATCATAGCTGGGCCGATCGCGATAAGGCCCGTCCTTGCCAAATCCCGAAATCGAGCAATAGACCAGCCGGGGATTGATCTTCGACAGCCGCTCATACCCCGCCCCCATCCGCTCGGCCGCGCCGGGGCGGAAGTTCTGGATAAAGACATCCGCCTCGGCCACCAACCCGTCGAAAATTTTCTTGTCGTCGTCCGATTTGAGGTTCAGCGCCACAGACCGCTTGTTGCGGTTATAGGCCTGGAAGTGCGGCGAATAATGCCCTTCCTGATAGGTGCGATACGGGTCGCCATCCCCCGGCGATTCCACCTTGATGACGTCGGCCCCAAGATCGGCGAGCATCATGCCCGCGCACGGGCCTGTAATGAACGTGCCCTGTTCGAGGACCTTGATGTTCTTGAGCGGCAGGTTCATGGTCCCTACTCCCCGCTCGTTTGCGACACGAAGCCCTCGGGCACCTCGCCGGAATAGGAAATGACCTCCGACCCCGCCTCCGTCAGCGCAAACCCGATGGGATTTTCGCGCTCTTCGAGAATATGGGCGATCAGGCTCGCCGTCCGCGCCAGGATCGGCACGCCCTTCATGCCCAAGAGCGGATAGCCTGCATCGAGCAACAGCGAGGGAATGGCCCCCGAAACGTTGAGCACCAGATTGCGGCCGGTGATCTCGGGGATCACCTCCTCGGCCAACAGCGCCGTTTCGAAATGCTTCCCGAAAACCCCCAATTCCCGCGCCACCTCGATCAGCCGCCCGGTCCTTGGGTCATGCGCCTTGTGGTAGGGATGGCCATAGCCGGGAATGGCCTTCTTCTCGCTGCGCAAATCGGAAACCACCTTGTGGATCGCGGCGCGCCGGTCCCCGCCCGCATCTATGCATTGTTGCAAGAACGCCCCCGCCGCTTCGGCCGCCCCCAAAATCACCGAGCCGCAGCCCAGAAGCCCCGCCGCCACGGCCCCTTGCACCGCTTCGGGCGCCGCCGCATAGGTCACGCGCGCCGCCTGCACCGAAGGCACCAGCCCATGTTCGGCAATCGCCACCAGCGCGGCATCGAGCGCCCGCGTCTGCGTCTCGGTGGGCATTTCGCCAGCCACCAGAAGCCAGGTGTGCTGGGTAAACGAGATCTTGCCGATCAAATCGAAGCACAAATCCCTGCCGCGAATGACGATCTGATCCGGCGTCGCGGTCGAAATGCTGGTTTGTCGTGTCGAGTTTGGGCCGATCTTCATACTGGACCTATTGCCTTCTGGGGTCTGGGAAAAATGGAGCGGGCATCGAGATCAGCGCGCCGAACCCCGGAAAGACAAAGCCCTTCCGTTCCGCCCCCGCTGCGCCCTCGCCCACACGCCGAATGCCTAAATAACGAAACGCTCCGCTATCACAGCAATTTGCCTCCATCCTCCATTTTTTCGTTTAGCGAAGTTTTTTTCGCATAACGCATTTTGTTGAGTCCGCCCCACGATGTCAAGGCGTGCGAAGTTGACTTTTTCAGCCCCTCGCGGCTTCCCCCGCTGCTGGATCCTCGGGTCGAGCCCGAGGATGACGAGGAGAGAAACCGGCCCACCCAAGCCTTCCACAACCACCGTCATCCCGGACTTGATCCGGGATCCAGTAACCGGCAGCGCCAATATCATCCTCAACGCTCCCCCAATCATTCCACCCCCTCATCCCCTCCCACCCTTCGTCATCCTCGGGCTTGACCCGAGGATCCACGCCCCAAACTCCGAGCCCGCCGAAAACACCCCCAAAAACAAAACCGCCGCCCCACACACCCCCCGGCACGGGAATGTATGAGACGGCGAACGAGAATGCCCGAGGGGGATCGGGCATTCACATATCAGGCGATGGCTTCCATCTCCCCAGCGACGGCGATTTCCGGCGCTGTCTGGTTGTCGACGATCACCAGATCATAGCCATCGTCGACCAAACGCCATTGCCCACCCACCAGCTTGGTGGTGGAAACGTTGGCGGTTGCAAAGCCCGGCACGTCCTCGCGGCCGAACGCCACCTGCCCCACGATGGTTTCGAGGTTGGTCGCGGCGATCGCGTCGGTATTGGCGTCGAGGTCCTTGGGATCGGCGCTGCGATTGAGAACGTCCAGAGCCACCTCGAACAGGGCATGGGTGAACCCGATCGGCTGGGTCCATTGCCGGCCCGTCTGCTCGGTAAAGGCCTGGGCCAGTTCCGCCGCGCTCATCCCGTTCATCGACGAGGAATAGGGATGGCTCGGCGACCACCACACTTCGGTCGAGAGGTTATGCCCCTGCTCGCCCAGCGTCTCGACTGCGGACGGGAACAGGATGCAGCGGCCCATGGTGCAGACCGGCGGGCGATAGCCCTGCTGCAAAGACTGGGTCCAGTAGGTGGTGAAATCGGGCGGGATCATCAGGCCGGTGACGATATCGCTGTCATTCTGCTGGAACAGCGAGATCTGCGCCGAGAAATCGTCCGAAAGGTTGGCGTAACGGCCCGGATCGGTAACGTTGTAGCCCAGATTGGCAAGGAATGGCGGGAAGCCCGTATTGGGATCGGAGAAGGCGTTGCCATCCGGATCGTTCGGCCACAGCCCGCCCACATTCTGGTTCAGCCCATCGAGCTGCGCCCACATATTGGTGTAGGTCGTGAACCAGTCCTGCGAGCCGGGGAAGAAATGGAAGGTATAAAAGAACCCTTCTGGGCTTGCGGGGTTGGCCTGCCGGCCCATGAACCACGCATCCCATGGCGCCATGGTCGAAATGCACGGCATCTGTTCGAGTTCGCAGACCGTGGAAACCGGATTGGTCGTATCGGGCGTCGAGGCGGTGAGCATCAGATCTACCCCTTCGGAGACGATCAGCTCCTGGGCGACTTCGCCGGCGCGGTTGGGGTTGGACTGGCTGTCGCGGACAACCACTTCCACATTATATGTCGTGCCCCCGATGGTGAGCCCGCCGGCCACCGCTTCCTGGAACATCGCGATCATCATCTGGTCGGCTTCGGCAAAGCCGGCCAGCCCGCCCGATTGCGGCGTCACATAACCGATGCGGATGGTGGGCGCCTGGGCGCGGATGGCGGGCGCAAAAAGACTGGTCGCGGCAATCGCGGTGCCGACCCCCGCCGCGCCTTTGAGAAACCGGCGGCGATTGATGCCGCGCGGCAAAATGAGCTTGGTCATGATTGTCTCCCTTTCACTCGCCCCCCAGGCGAGCCCTCCCTTTTCATACCTGCATTAAACCGTCGCGTTCCTGCACAATCCAAGCGGACCCGCGCCGGAATGTGTCCTCCGCTCATAAAGAAAGCCCCGCCACGCATGCGGCGGGGCGTCGTGCTTATCCGGCGATTTTTTCCTTGCCGCCCTTGGCCTTCTCACCGGCGGCAGCCGGCTCGGTCTTGAGCGTGCCGTCGGGGCGGCGCGGATTGGTGATCGGGGTGAGCTCCCGCTCCAGGCGCGCCCGCAGGGGTTCGACGCGCTTGGAAAGCGCCAGACGCTCGCCCAATTGACTGGCATCCTGATCCACCAGGAAACCCGGACCCGCGCTGCACAATTCGATAATCCCGCCCGGCGTCTGGGTGTAGCAGCTATCGAACACGTGGTGGTCATAGACCGGCGTCGTCGGGACAGGCCCGGAATGCGCATAGTCGCGCCAGCCGCTCAAATCCTCGTCGGCATCGAGCGCCAGATGGTGCCACAACCCCACGCCGATTTCCTGGAACGGCCCCTGCGGTGCGGGCGCCGTGTACCAGCGCGCGCTCTTGGTATCCCCCTGCAGCTCAAAGCGCTGCATCGCGTCGTTGCGCACAAACCCCATATGCTCGGCATAAGGCTGTAACTCGTCGAGGCTGGCATAGGAGCGAATGCCCTCGATCCCAGTAACCCGATACGCCTCGGGAATGTCCTGGGCCGGAAACGCCAGCGGCTTGTCCTTGGCATCGGTCGCCATCAACTCGACCGTATGCCCCTCGAAATCCTCGAACACCAGCCGGCGCGGCTGCGTCGGGTCGAGACGGATCAGTTCGGAATAGATTTGCTCGTTGGTCAGCCGGTCCATCCAATAGTCCAGCGCCTCATGGCTGCGCACGCGCAGGATGGCGGCGGCGTGATTGCCCTTACCCGGCGTCGCCTTGGGCGCGTCGTTGAATTCGAGGAAGGTGACCACGCTCCCCCGCGTGCCGTCCGAATCCGCGTAATAGGTGTGATAGCGGAACGTCGTCTCGAAATTGAGGGTCTTCTTGATGAAGCGCAGCCCCATGATGCGGCACCAGAAGTCCACATTGGCCTGCACATCGGCGGTAATGCCAGTGATGTGGTGATTGCCGTCCAGACCCTTGGCCGGCTTGTTGGTATTGGGACGCTGAGACACTTTAATCCTCCTTCTCTTGTCCTTGATGCTGCGCCGGCCAGCGGCCCGCGCAGGATTTATCCCCGGGCGGCAACCCCTTCCACGAGTTGGCCCAGAAGCTCCATCTCCCGATCCCGGACCACATGGTCCCCATCGGAAAATATGTGCAGTCGAACATCGGCCCCCGCCGCCTCAAGCAGCGCCCCGGTGGCTCTCAGATCGCCCACCGGCAGCCACGGATCGCCCTCGCCGCCCGAAAGCACGACCGGCAGCCCCCTCAGATCGACACCCGTCCCCCGGCGCGCGACATCCAGCGCGCTGCCGGTAAAAATCGCCACCGCTTCCGGCCGCCGCCTTCCGCCCAGCAGATATTCCGCCACCATGCATCCGCCCTGCGAAAACCCGGCGAGAACGACGTTCGAAATCCCATTCTCCGCCGCCCGCGCAAAAGCCGCATCGATCAGCTCCAGCCCCGCCTCCACGGCCCCAGCGTTCTCCGCATACGGCGCATCGTATCGCCCGCCATACCAGCTCCTGTCCGACGCATACGGCGCCACGATCCGCGTTACCCGCGAGATCGGCTGCGGCAGAAACCCAATTGCCAGCTCGTCGCTCTCCCGGTCCCGCCCATGCACGACGATCAGCACCCGGTCGCTCGCCGCCCACGCCGCGCCGTACTCGGCCAACCCATAGGCTGAAATCGCGCTCTCCCGCGCCGGAACATCCCCCCTTGCGGAGTTCGGCCTGTCCATCGATAGAATCCCTCCCGGTACCGCTTCGCTTTGGCTATTGATTTTTTCGCTTAGCGAAGCTATATCCGTACAGCGAATATTTTAGGGAAAGGGAGCACCATGTCAAGCGTTCTGGATGGCAAAGTCATCGACGAGAAGGAATTCAACTCGGCCATCGCCCGTGGCTTTGCCGTTCTGGAGTCGTTCGACAGCGAAAATGTCGAGATGACGCTATCGCAGGTCGCCGCCCGCACCGGCCTCTCTCCGGCCACCGCCCGCCGCTGCCTCTACACCCTCTCCATCCTGGGCTATGTGCGCCAGCACGGCCGCAAATTCACCCTCGGCGCGCGTGTTCTGACTCTGAGCTCGTCCTACATGCGCTCCAGCCAGATCGACGAATTCCTGCTCCCCGAACTGCGTCAGCTCGTCGAAATGTTCGGCGACGCGTCCTCGGTGGCGATTCTCGATGAAAACATGGTGCTCTATCTCGCCCACACCTCGCGCCAAAGCGCCGTCCGCCCCATCGCGGCGATCGGCGCGCGCTATCCCGCTCACGCCACATCGCTGGGCAAGGTGCTTCTGGCCTATGCCGATTCGACCACCCAGAACCGCTTCCTCGCCACCGCCCCCTTCAAACCGATGACCGACCGCACGGTCACCGACCAGACCGAAATGCTCCAGGTCCTCAAGGAAGCCAAGCGCCTGGGCTATGCCGTGGGCATCGACGAGCTCGATTACGGCATCGCCTCCCTCGCCGTCCCGGTATTCGACGGCGAAGGCCGCGCCGTTGCCGCCATCAACACCTCCGGCTACAGCGGCCGCCTCTCGGCCGAAGCCCTGATCGAGGAACGCCTGAGCCTCCTCCTGCAAGCCTCCCGCAACATCACCGCCAAGCTCTCCCAATACCCCGTCCTCGTCAAAACCGCCCTTACCCCGGCGGGCCGCTAGGCAAGATCATCCGCCCCGGAAAAACGGGACCAACCCCCAGCGCCACCCCATCCCCACCTGTCACCCCGGGCTCGTCCCGGGGCAAGGTATGCTCACCCTCCTCGCCCTTCCCCAAACGCCCGCCCCATCACCATCCTCCTCTCAGACCCTGCCTCCCCAAGAGACACTTGACATCCCACCCCCACTCATCAAATCTTCGCATAACGAATTATTTTTCGCCTAGCGGAGAAATTGCATGACAAAAATCCTGGTATTGTACTATTCCAGCTTCGGCCACATGGAAGCGATGGCTCAGGCCGCGGCCAATGGAGCCCGCGAAACCGGCGCCGAAATCACCATCAAGCGCGTCCCTGAACTGGTGCCCGAAGAAGTAGCCCGCAAGGCCTATTACAAGCTCGAACAGGACGCCCCCTTCGCCACCCCCGCCGAGCTGGCCGATTACGACGGCTTCATCTTCGGCATCTCGACCCGCTTCGGCATGATGGCGTCCCAGATGAAGAATTTCCTCGACCAGACCGGCCCGCTCTGGGCCCAGGGCGCGCTCGTCAACAAGGTCGCCACGGTCATGTCCTCCACCGCCGCGCAACATGGCGGACAGGAACAGGCGATCCTGAGCACCCAAGCCGCCTTGCAGCATCACGGCATCATCATCGTCCCGCTCGGATACGCCTATCAGGATCAGATGGGCGTCGACGTGGTCCGCGGCGGCTCGCCCTACGGCATGACCACCACCACCCTCTCGGATGGCTCGCGCTTGCCCAGCGCCCAGGAACTCGACGGCGCCACCTGGCAAGGCCGCCACCTCGCCGACATCGCCAAACGCCTCCACGGCTAGCGATCGACACCAGGCCAGACCTCCGACTCATCCTCGCCCCTTCGCCCCTTCGTCACCCTCGCGCCTTCGCCACTCCAACTCCCCTGCGTCACCCTCAATTCCTCCTCGTGCCCCACCCCCTCGTCACCCTCGGGCTTGACCCGAGGGTCCATTTCCCAGACCATCCACCACAGCTAGTTCGGCTTCCATCACCCTTGTGCCACGATCTCCCAAAGATCATCCCATTCCGGGTTCATCTCCTCGATCAGCGCGATCTTCCACGCCCGCACCCAGTGCTTCAAATTCTTCTCTCGCTGGATGGCCAGCGGCATCGTCGCGTGCACTTCGTAAAACACCAGCCGCTTCACCTTGTATTGCGTGGTGAATCCTCCGGTGATCTCCTCGCGATGCTGCCAAACCCGGCGCACGAGATCGTTCGTTACGCCTACGTAGAGCGTCCCGCGCGGTTTGCTCGCCAAAATATACACATAACCCCCAGCCATGTGCGGATGAGAGGTTCAATGGACCCTCGGGTCAAGCCCGAGGGTGACGAGGGGAAAGTTTCAGCTAAAGAGATATTCCCTCAGCCCCACCTTCACTCGCCCCACCCGTCCCACCCTTGTCCCTTCCTCCCCTTTCGTCACTTTTCATCACCCCCAACCCTTCCCCACCCCCCTCGTCACCCTCGGGCTCGACCCGAGGGTCCACGCAGCCCCGCCCATCCAACAGCCCACCTGTTCCCCACACCCCTCCCACCTTGACAACGCCCCACCTCTCCCTCAACAATATTCGCTGTACGGATATTTTTTCGTACAGCGAATATTTTGCTCTGGGAGGAGACGAATATGACTTTGAGATTGCCAGGACACCTGGCTTTCACGTCCTTGGCCGTCATCAGCCTTGCGCTGGTTCAGCCGGCCTTTGCACAGGACGAGCAGGAGAGCGTCGGCTTCGGGTGGCCGATGGCCGACCAGGAGGGCCATCAGGCCGTCGGCGCGGGAAGTGGCGGTGCTTTCGGAGGGGAAGCCATCGCCGCCCGAAATGGAGAGGTTCCCGAAGGGATCGAACCGCTCGAACGCGACATCTTCACATCCGACGATTTCTATCAGGACGCCGATCTGTGGTCCGACCAGCGCTATTTCCGCTGCAACAGCCCCATGGGGCTCGAAAGCCAATGGGGCGCCTATGGCAACGCCATCATCGGCGACAACCCGCCCGGTTCCGGCGCCTGGGGCTTTTGCGATGCGGACTATCCGCGCGAGGAGATCGTCAGCCCTTACCCATTCCCAACTGCTCAGGAGCATTACGAAGCGCTTCTGGCCGAAGCCGAAGAGGCTGGCGCCACGCTCAAGCGCCCCATGGACGATCTTCCCGCCTGGAACGGGGTCTATGACGATTCGAGCGAAAACTGGTTCTGGGGCCGCATCGTCCAGGCCGATACGATCATTTCACTTCTCACGCCCGAATATCAGCAGCGCTTCGTTCAGGAAGCCTATCACCACGCCAACACCAACGCCGCCATGTGGCCCAGCCAGTATTGCTGGCCCGAAGGCTTCCTGCGCCGCTGGCACGAGCATTCGGTACGCGACCATCAGGTGATCATGAACGAGGATATCGTCCAGATTCTCACCGGCGTAGCCGACAATTTCCTCACCCAGATCCGCATCGGCGACGAGTTCACCATCGAAGACGGCAGCGTGCCGCGTCTGGGCGAAGCCGTCCCGCGCTGGTACGGGGAAACCATCGGTTTCTGGAATGGCGATCACCTGATCACCTGGACCTCCAACATCCAGGGCTGGATGACCCATGGCGGGTTCGAACACTCCAACCAGATGCAGTCGATCGAAATCTATTCGCCCGAAACCGACGACGCCGGCAACATGATCGGCCTGCGCCACGAAGCGATCCTTTACGATCCCGAAGCGCTGGTCGAACCGATCCGCATGGTGCGCGTCCTTGAACGCCTCGGCGAATATCAGGACCGCGATCCCTACATCTTCGTTGAATGCAACCCGACCATCTATCCGGTCGAGGGTCGCGGCCAGCCCGTCTCTCCGGGTCAGGTCATCGATTATGTCGTCCCCGACTGGTTCGGCCGCCCGTGGGCGCAGATGTGGGAACGCTTCCATGAAGAGGGCATGGAACGGCCTGAAGCCGAAGCCCTGTTCGGCTTTTAATCCTTCGAAATGGCAGGCCCGGATGAACTCCGGGCCCGTCCGCAAGCCGGGGGCGTTCCGGACGCAACGGAGACGATTGATGCAGATGCATATGGCGCGGGCAGACCAGTCCCGCACATCGGTTACAGGTTTTCAGCCCATCACGAGCGGTCGTCGCGGCATGGCCGTGGAGATGCGCCGCGAAGGCCCGTTCTCGGCCTCGTTCGGCGCGGTGCCCGACCTTCTCATCATCCGCCACAGCGATGGCGAAATGGCCGCCGACGTCTATTATTCGAACCGGGTCTATACAAGCTCGTTGCCCGAGGGCGGCGTGTTGATCGTTCCGCCCAATTCGGCCTTCAGGTTGCGCTGCACCCAGCGCGGCACCAATCTCTACGCCGCGCTCGCTCTGCCCCAGGGCACCGCCGTGGCCCATTCGCGAGATCGCCGGCCAGATTTGAGCCGCCCCATGATGCTCGCGTCAGACGCGGTTTTGTCTGGACTGCTCGACATGGCCCATGACGTTCTCGACCTGCCCATGGGCGCCACCTCGGGCCTCTTGGACAGTCTCGCCGGCACCATCCTGTCCCATCTCTCCAGCGTTCACGCCGAACGCCCCGACGATCGGCAGCTCCCGCCCGCCAATCCCGACCAGACATCGAGCACCATGGTCACCCGCGCTGTCGAATACATGATCGGCAATCTGGATCGCTCGATCACCCTGCGCGACGTCGGCGGCCATGTGCGGTGCAGCGCCTCTCATCTGGGCCGCCTGTTCAAGACCCATCTTCGGGCTTCGCCCCACCGCTATCTCCTTGGCCTGCGCGTCGAGCGCGCGCAGCTTCTGCTCGCGGCGACCAGCCTGCCCATCGCCCATATCGCGCTCGAATGCGGCTTTGCCAGCCAGGAACACCTCACCCGCCACTTCCGCCGCCTCAGCGGCACCACGCCCGCCGTTTACCGGCGCGCGCAGGGCGAGGCTTAGTCCCCCGACGCATAGATGAAACGCGGCGGCGTGATCCGCGCATCCATGCTCTCGCATATGTCCTGAAGCTCGGCGATATGCCGCTCGCCCTCGGGGTGGTCGCGGAATGCGCAAAAGCTGTCCCGGTCGCGCCATTGGGAATAGTTGATCACCATCCCCCCATCCTCGGACGCATGAACGGCGCTGGAGACAAACCCCGGCTGATGACGCGTGAACGTCCCGATCATCATCTCGAGCCGTTCGAGAAAAGCATCCTGCCGCGCGGGATCGACCATCACGACCACGATGACGGTCAATAGCGATTGCTCGGTGTTGATGAACGTTTCTGCCATGCGTCTCCCTGCCTCTCCGTGAACGCCCCCGCCGCGATTTCGTTCGATGCACAATATGCGAGCGGCATTGTGCAGGAGGATGGGCGGATCGTGCAGGCAATAAATCCGCCGCTGCGATTGGATTTGCCCCGGCGACCTAGAGCGCCCATCCATGGAGGAGAATCATATGAACCGCAAATTCACGGCCGTCCTGGCCGGCGCCCTGATGGCGACGACCGCCGCTGGCGCTTTCGCTCAGGACACTGCCTCGACCGGTGGCGAAGCCGGACCTATCCATTTGCGCGACATGGGAAATTTCTATGTCGGCGCGGAATATTCCGAGCCTGATGCCGAAGGCAATGTGTTCGTCAAGAACCAGATGCACGTCGAATTCTACCTGCCCGAGGAACGCCAGCACGAGCTGCCGCTCATCCTCGTCCACGGCGGCGGCGGCCAGGCGTCCGACTGGTACTTCACCCCCGATGGCCGCGACGGCTGGCGCGATTATTTCCTCAACGCCGGCTTCGACCTCTACATCGTCGACCGCCCCGGCTACGGCCGCTCCCCGGCCTCTCCGGAATATGGCGAGGGCGAATTGACCGCCGTCCCGAGCGCTCTGATCGCCCGTCTCGCCGCCGCCAGCAACTGGCCGGAAGGCGAGGTTGGTCCGGAAAGTGAGAGCATTCTCAACTGGGTAGTCGCTTCCTCCACCACCCCCTATGCCGGCAATGAAGTGGCGGCCCAGAACATCGCCGAGCTGCTCGAACAGGTCGGCCCGTCCGTCCTGCTGCTCCACTCGGCTGGTGGCGTCAGCGGCTTTTGGGCCGCCGACATGCAGCCGGAAAACGTCGCCGGCATCATCGCGTTCGAAGCCAGCGGCTCGGATATGCTCTCCATTGCCGAGGGCCTGACCTTCGAACCCGCCCTGGCCGAAGGTTTCGAACCCGTCCAGAATGGCGATGGCTGCGACGTGCAGGCCGACGATGCCGTCAGCACCCTTCCCAATTTCGCTGACATCCCCGTGGTCCTGATCGGCGCTCCGGACAGCTTCCTCGCCGAACCCCTGCCCTGCCGCCTGGTCGCCATGCAGCAGGCCGGCATCGATGCCACGCTCGTCGATTTCGGCGAACTCGGCGCCCCGGGCACCGGCCACTTCGCGATGGCCGAAACCAACAACGCCGACTCGGCCCAGGTCATGATCGACCTCGCAGCCCAGTTCGCCAACTGATCCCAAGTCAGTGCGCCGGACCTCGTGTCCGGCGCATTTATCCATCAAGGCCCGCGCGGATATTCCAGTTGCATGGCAACCACATCCGCCGTCCGCGCCCCATACCGTTCTCCAATCTCACCCAGCGTAAAATCGAGCACATCTGCCGGCGACTGCTCGGGAAAACTCAGTATCTCGCTCGGCCGGACCGTCGAATCGGGCACGATCCGAACGCCATTGGCCGTCACCACCGCATCGGATGACGCAGCGAATGTGACCGCGCTCGACCGATAGGTCCGCGACCACGCATCGGCGACAAGCGCGAGCGACACCTCGTCGATTCCCCTCGTCAACGCGATGCCCCACCGGTCGCGGTTCCAGAACGCAAGCGTATTGGCCAGGATTTCCGTCGCGAACGGGCGCGTAAACCTGAACGCAGCGCTGTCATGCCGCCCATCCCAGGCCTCGATCCCCAAATCCCGCGCGACCTCCTCGGCCTTCGCGCGCCCGGCAATCGCCTCGATCAGCGTCAGCATCATCGGCATGGACGCCGAAATCCCGGTCGTGGTGACCACATCGCCGTCCGCAACCATCCGGCGATCGGCGACATAGTCGATAGCCGGGCTGCGCTCGAGCATTTCATTGAGGTAGTACCAATGCGTTGTCGCCCGCTTGCCATCGAGCAACCCCGCTGCAGCAACCACCTTCGCACCCGCGCATATGCCAAGGATCACCGCACCCTTTTCCGATTGGCTCATCAACCACGCGAGCACCACCGGATCGTCATCACGGCTCATCGCCGGCACGATGACGTAATCCGCACCGCCGGGATGCCGGGCATCGAACTCGGCTATCGTCGCATCGGGCTCCACCCTGAGCGCCGGATAAAGCTGCACCGCCCCCGGCTCCGTCGCCAGCATCACGACGTCCGCCACATCGGCGCGCCGCAGGATGCCGGTGGGCATCAGATAGTCGGTGGTTTCCGTGGCGTCGTTGAGCCCGATCACCGCAACCAGCGGCCGCTCGCCCGTTCCAGGGCTGAGCATATCAAGCATGGCGTCGGTTTCCTCCCGCGGCACCATCGGAACCTCAGCCGAGGCCGTTGCGGCAGGCAGGCTGAAGACCCATCCGGCAAACCCCACCAGGCACAGAACGAAGAGCGTTACACCGCTCCAGATAAAGACCGATCTCGACATGAGCGTTTCTCCAGCGGCTGGAAGGTCATCCACACCTTAGCCCCAGCGCCCTATGGCAGAAATGACAAAATTATGGTATTTCCTGCCAATGCATCACATCGTTTTCATCGTCTATCCGGGCTTCGAACTGCTCGACACCGCCGGCCCCGGCTCCGTGTTCAACGGCGCCAACCGCGCACTGGATCGGCAGGAACGCAATGCCTTCTATTCAATTGCGCTCGCCTCGGCTCAAGGCGGTTCGGTCGAAAGCAGCAGCGGCGTCGCCGTCGAAACCAGGCCGATTGCCGAGGCTGGCGATGCCCAGACCGTGCTGGTCGCCGGAGCGGAACAGGACCCGCTTCTCGACGCCCTGGCCGATCCCGCCCTTCGCGCCGCCCTGCCCCATCTCACCGCAACGGCCGACCGCTTCGGTTCGGTCTGCAGCGGCGGTTTTCTCCTCGCCGCGCTGGGGCTGCTCGAAGGGCACCGCGTCGCGACCCATTGGGATTCCTGCCAACCGCTCGCCGACGCCTTCCCGGCGATCTCGGTCGATCCCGATGCGCTCTACGTGACCGATGGCCGGCTGTGGACTTCCGCCGGCGTCACCACGGGCATCGATATGGCGCTGGCCATGGTCGCCGAAGACCTCGATGCGGGAATCGCGGGAGAAGTCGCCAAACGGCTGGTTCTTTATGCCCGACGCCCGGGCTACCAGTCCCAGTTCAGCCCGGTCCTGCAGGCGCAGGTCAAAGGCGCCGGCCTTTTCGCCGATCTCGTGGGTTGGATACAGGCCAATCTCGACACGCCCCTGGACGTCCCTTCGCTCGCCGAACGCGCCGGTCTCAGCGAACGCACGTTCCATCGCAAATTCGTGGCGGAAACGGGCATGACGCCGGCCCGTTTCGTCGAAACCGCCCGCCTCGACGCCGCGCGCATGCTGCTATCGCGCGGGCTGTCGCTCAAATCGGTCGCCGCGCGGGTCGGCCTGTTCCCCACCGCGCGACTTTCGGAAATCTTCGAGCGGCGGTTCGGCGTAACCCCACGCCTGTTCCGCGACATGCATGCGGGCCTCTAGCGAAAACTAGACCCTCACCACTCCGCCATCCGTCCGGGTCAACATGGCCCTCGCGCCCGGCGTCGTCGCGAGGATAGCCGCCGCGCGATCCTCGCCGGCCACGAACAATGCCGTCGCCAGCGCATCGGCGTCCATGGCGCGCGGCGCAGTCACCAAGGCCTCCGCCAGCCGGTTGGCGCTCAGCCCGGTGCCGGGATCGAAGATATGGTGATGCTTCCCCGTCGGGTCGAACACAGTGCCATAGCCGCCCGAAGTCGCCGAAGATTCATCGACGAGTTCGATGGTCCGCCCCGTCTCCCCGTCGGAATCCCTTAGCCCCACCCGCCAGGGCCGGCCGTCGGGATGGGTGCCGAGCACGCGGGTTTCCCCCAGTTCGACAACCACATGGTCGAAGCCCTCATTGCGCAGCAGGTCGGCAACCACATCGGTGATATAGCCCTGCGCGATCCCGTTGAGCGTCACCGCCATGCCGGGCGAGGCAAACCGCACGCCATTCCCGGTCAGATCGATGCGGCGATAGTCCACAAGCTCCCGCGCCGCGTCGACCACTCTCGGCGGCGGCCCGGCCGGATCGGCCACGGGACTTCCAAAGTGATCCTCGTAAAGCGTCCAGAACGGCTGCACCGTGGGATCGAACGCACCCCCGCTCGCATCCGCAATGGCGCGCGCCCTTTCCAGCACCGACAGCATGTCACGCGAAGCGCCGGCCAGAGCGCCATCGCGATTGAGGCGCGAAATCTCGCTGCCTGGCCGATAAAGGCTGAATACATTTTCGAGCCGGCTCACCTCGGAGGCCATGCGCGCCAGCGTGCGCTGCGCGTGCCCGGCATTGGCGTGCCAAAGGCGCATCGACGCCTCCGCCCCCAGCGCTTCGCCATGCCATTCGTGGAACGTTGGCTGTGGCCCGAACAGCCGAAAGCCGACGACCCCCACAGGCAGCGCGGCCGATGCCGCAAGAATCTTGAGCACCTGCCGCCTCGAAGGGCCGCGCCGGCCGGAAACCGAAGGATCGAGCGTCGTCATAACTGCTCCTCTACACGGTTGCCGGCGGCACTTTGCCGTTGAGCGTCATCACCAGAGGCCGACGCAGGCCGGGATTGGCGGCCCGTTCGCGCCGCTTCCTGTCTTGCGCCAGCGGCGGGCAGCGATGGTCGTCGTAATATTCGACCTGGCAATCGAGGCACTGGAAGCACTCGGCCATGACGATCTTGCCGCTCCGCTCGATTGCCTTGACCGGGCATGAGCGCTCACACAGATGGCAACCCCCGACGCCACACTCGGGCCGGCGCTTGAGGAAGGTGAACAGATGCAGCCGGTCGCCCAGCGCCAGAACGCCGCCCAGCGGGCACAGGAAACGGCAGAAGAAGCGCTCGGTGAACAACCCCATGACCAGCAGCACCAGCGCATAGGTCACATAGGGCCAGGGGCGGGTGAAGGCCGAGGTGATCGCCGTCTTGAACGGCTCGACTTCCTCGACGCTGGCCAGCGCCTCGGGCACCGCGAAGGCCGTGCCCACGATCAGCGCGGCCAGCCCGTATTTGGGCAACCACATCCAGCGCTGCATGTTTTGCGAGGGATTCCACACCGGCAACCGCAGCAGCCGCGCGATCCTCGATGTCAGCTCCTGCAAGGCCCCGAACGGACAAAGCCATCCGCAAAACACGCCGCGCCCGATCAAGAACAGTGAAAGCAGCACATAGATCGAAATCACCACGATCAACGGTTCGGCCAGATAGAAGCCGAGATCGGCCCCCTCGAAAGGAGCCCTTATATAGTTGACGATATGGACGATCGAAAGCTGCCCGCCGGCGATCCAGCCCAGCCACACCAGCGTAAAGACGAGGAACCCGGTGCGAACCCAGAGATGCAGCTTGCGGTTGCGCGAAAGCTGGTGCTGGAAAACGAAGATCAGCGTGAGAACGATCAGCGCAGCGGCCAGAATACCCAGTTCGAGCCCCGAATCGAGCCATGCCTCTGCCCAGGGCGGCAACGGCTCGACATAGGGCATCAGCACGGCTTCTTCCGGCACCTGATAGGTCACCGGAAATTCTACCGTATGCTCGACGCCCGCCGCATCGGTCGCGTGCACCATCAGAATCACGTCGAAGGGCGCGAAAGGATCGAACCCCGAGCTCAGCGGAATTGTAAAAAGCCCCGAATGGCGGACGATGGGGCCGCCCGAACGTTGGACGGTCGGGCCAACCCGCTGGAAATCGTCAGCGAAGAATTCGAGTTCCAGATCGCCCTGCTCCAGCCGGACCCGGTCGAACCTGTTTTCGAATTCAGCCGACTCATACTCGCTGCCCCGGAAGTCGTAATAGCCGCCCGACATGACGGCGAGCATCACCACATCGTCGGGTGCGGATTCGACCACATCCGAATAGGCGCTGGCCACGATGACGTTGCGCCCGATAACGGGCGGCGTCGCCAGCGCGACCACCAGCTCGGTGTAGCGGTCCTCCCCGCTTCCCCTGTCGAGAGGCACGTCCATTTCGACGGGGGTGACACCCTGTTCGGCAAAGGCGGCGCTCACGTCCCCGAACGATATAAGGCGATTGGAGACCGCCCCCATTTCCAGCAATTGATCCCAATCGAAAAAGCTGAATGTGATCCGGTCGAGCGTCGGTTCGGTGATCGGCGGGCGAGGATCGTTGGCCCGCAAGATGATGCGGCCCGCATCCATGATGCCCGCCCGCATGTTCCGCGCCGAAACGGTGGTTCCCTGCACGAAATCGGGTGTCAGCGGCGCCGTCGCGGTTCCATCGACGGGATAGCCCACATGGGCATCGAGGAATTCCCCCAGCCGCGCGACGCGCTGGGGAAATCCGGTAAGATACGGATCGTGCTGCCTGATAACCTTGGCGCCGGTCAGATTGCCGGCAAGGTCCATGCCCGCAATGGCGTCGAACGGTATCGGCGAATAGCTTCGCGCCCGGACGATATCGAGGGTGGAAAAGATGTAGCCGACCTGCTCGTCCCCCACATAGACGCGCAGATAGGGCGGCGCGCCGTCCGACAGCTCGAACCGGTCTGCGTCCGGAAACAGCGCCTCGCGAATTTGCGACGTGGCGCGCGCTTCGAGGGGTCGCGTGGCCTGCGCCCAGGCAGCATTGGCCGCCAACGCGAAAACCAGCGCCACCGCGAACATCTTCAAGACGCGTGAAAAAAGAAAATCGCTTCGTCCGGTCATGTTCGCCCTCGTAAGGCCAAACGCCGAACCTGCAAGTCGGTATCCGAACGAATCGCCCCGATGATTCCGAAGCGGTTGTCGGCCGGAAGCGCCATTCCCGCCGTATACAATTCCATATGTCCTACTCCCACCCGACCGCCTCCTCTTTGGTCCGTTCGGGTGTCATGAACACATGGCTAGCATGGTGTAGCCTGCGCCAGCAAGTGGACGCTTATCGGGTGGTACGAGCTACCTAGCCGTAAAAAGAGCGCGCGAGAGTCAACACGGTCGCGCCCAGTCCGCGGCTCAGACCCCATAAGATCAGCCCCGCCATCACCGCCCCGATGATCAACCGGAAGCGGTTCAGCAGTTCGGCCAGGCGCGGCGCGATACCGATCAGAAGGTGCCCTGCCGTCAGCGGCAGAATCGGGATGAGGTTGACGAGGACGAAAGCGAGCGACGATCTTGCCGTCGTCTCCAGCAGGCCGACCACGGTCACGCCGAACGTTCCCCCGGTTAAAACGGTGAACGCCAGCGGCCGCAATTGCCACAGCGCCCAGCCGAGCGCGAGCGACGCCGCAAGCGCGAAAACCGCCACCAGCAGCGGCCCGGCCATCCGTCCCGCCAACGCCTCGCGCTCGATCGTGACGGGTTTCACCCAGCCGAACTGCGTGAAGAAAAGCGCAAAGGCACCGATCGGTTCGAGATGTCTGAAGGGATTGAGGGTCAGCCGCCCGTCATATTCGGGCCCGCGATCGCCCAGCAACCGGGCCGCGAGCGCGAGAAACAGCCCGTGAGTGGCGATGATCACCACGGCGGCGCAAGCCTGGTACAACAGGCGCTGGAACGAGAAATCGACAAAAGGGTTCATCGCTGCCTCCGGTGCCGGCTTTGGCCACCACCTCCGGTTAGCGCCAAAAACCGTTGAGGGAAACCCTTTCCGGACCGATGTTGCCGTTCATATTTTTGTTTCCGGCTATGGAAAACGCGGGCAAGCGGTGCCAAACTCGCGCTGTCATGTTAGCGTGTTCCAGGAGGCTTACCCAGGGAGCCTCCGCTATTGCATGTCGGCCTTCGGCCTCGCGCGCGGCACGGTGGAACAAAGTGATCGCTGCACAAATGCCATCACCCCCAATCTGGATGGCATTTGCTTGGGAGACATAACCTTTTTACGAAGGAGAAAGAAAAGTGACTGGCGAACTCAACGCCTATAAAAACCGGGGAGGGATGTCTGGCCGCACGCGCCTGCTTCTATCCGGTACAGCCCTAACGCTCGCGTCCTTTATCGGTAGTGCGGCCCTGGCTCAGGAATACACCACCGAGGAACAGGTCGCACGCGGCGCGACGGCCTACGCCCAGCAGTGCTCGACCTGTCACGGCCAGGATATCGTCAGCTCGATCGCCGGCTATCCGGACGCTTCGCTGTTCTACAGCTTCGTCTCGTCCGCCATGCCGGCCAACGCTCCCGGCAGCCTGCCGGCGCAGCAATATGCCGATATCGTAGCCTATCTCCTCAACGAGAACGGCTTCCCCATCGGCACCGAAGAACTTCCGGCCGATCCGGAAATCCTCGCGCAGATCGATCCGCGCAACATCGAAGCCGCTCCGGCTGGCGATGATGCCGCTGCCGAAGAAGAGCCGGCTGACGACGCCGCTGCCGAAGAAGCACCTGCAGACGACGCAGCCGCTGAAGAAGCCCCTGCCGAGGAAGCTGCCGCACCGGCCGCTCCCGCCGCACAGTCCGTACCACCCTCCATCGTAAGCCAGGTTTCCGAGTGGGAAGGCGAGTATTCGACCGTCACCGACGAGATGCTTCTCGATCCCAACCCGGCCGATTGGCTGCAGTGGCGCCGCACGGTCAACAACTGGGGTCACAGCACGCTCGACCAGATCAACCGCGACACCGTCGCCGATCTGCAGCCGGTCTGGAGCTGGTCGCTCGGTGAAGCCGGCCAGCAGGAAGTCGTGCCGATCATCCATGACGGCATCATGTTCGTCGCCACCAACAACAACTACGTCGAAGCTCTCGACGCGGTGACCGGCGACCTCATCTGGTCCTACACCCACAGCCGCCCCGAATTCACCGGCGGTTATCACAACAACCAGGCCATGCGTCAGAAGAACTCGGTCGCCCTCTACGGCGACAACGTCATTCTGACCACCGTGGACGCCAAGCTCGTCGCGCTCGACGCCCTCACCGGCCAGGTCGACTGGGAAGTTCAGGTCAACGATTGGGAAAAGGGTTACAGCTTCACCGCCGGCCCGCTGATCGCCGATGGCAAGATCTTCACCGGCACCTCGGGCTGCTCCATCGTGGGCACGGCAGGCGCTTGCTACATCACCGCGCATGATGCGACCAACGGTGAAGAACTGTGGCGCTTCAACATCCTGGCCGATCCCAACAATCCGGACGTCGACGCCAGCTGGAACGGCGTCCCGCCCGAAAACCGCTGGGGCGGCTCCATCTGGGCCACCGGTTCGTACGATCCGGAACTCGACATGACCTATTTCGGCACCGCGATTCCGCTTCCCTACGCGGAAATCACTCGCGGCACCGGTGACGGCGACGTGCTCTACACCAACGCGACGCTGGCCATCCATGCCGATACCGGCGAGCTGGCCTGGTACTACCAGCACCTGCCGCGCGACAACTGGGATCTGGACTCCCCGTTCGAGCGTATGATCATCGAAGCTGAAGTCGGCGGCGAAAACCGCAAGATGGTCGTCAGCACACCGGGCAAGAACGGCATCACCTGGGGCCTGGACGCGGAAACGGGTGAATTCATCTGGGCCGAGGAAACCATCTACCAGAACGTGGTTTCCGACATCGACCCCGAAACCGGCGTGGTGAGCCTCAACGAGGAAACCATCCCGACCGAGTTCGGTGAGCCCTTCACCTTCTGCCCGGCCATCCCTGGCGGCCGTCTGTGGCAGGCTACGGCATACAGCCCCGATTCGGGCCTGTTCTACCTGCCGGCAGCCAACACCTGCCAGACCAGCGCTGCGCAGCAGTTCGCCGAGGCTGCCCCCGGCACCTCGATGGGTCTGTTCCAGTCCTTCGGTGAAAGCCTTGCTCCGGGTGCGGAAGGCGTTGGTGCGATCCACGCTCTCCACGCAGCCGACGGCTCGGATGGCTTCGAAGTGCAGCAGGGTCCGCGCTTCACCTCGTCGATCCTGGCCACCGGTGGCGGCCTGATCTTCGCCGGCGACGCCGATCGCTACATCAAGGCGATGAACGACGAGACCGGTGAAGTGCTCTGGCAGCAGCGTCTGGCCGCACCGATCGGTGGTTCGCCCGTGACCTATGAGGTCGACGGCGTCCAGTATCTGGTCGTTGCATCGGGTCAGTCCAACCAGACTCACGCGACCTTGACCCCCGGCCTGGCTTCGCCGCGCATGGGTGGCAACTCGATCCACGTGTATCGCCTGCCCGACCAGGAATAATTTCCAGGTCCCAAGTCAACGGCGCCCCGGGAAACTTCCCGGGGCGTTCTTTCTTCCCCGCCGGCTCGCCAAAGGCGATCGGCCAGTCACCAATAAGAGTGAGTTCGTCCCATGCCCTTGCCCCACGCCGCCTTCTTGTCACGCGCAGCGAAATCGGCCGCCGTCGTTCTCCTGGCCGCGTTTTCGGCTTCGGGCGCGTCCGCGCAGATCACCGACAGGGTCGATTCCTCCTTGCTCGAATCCTGGCGCCTGAGCACGGGCAACCTCATTCGCTTCTGCCAGTACGAAAGCTCCCCCACCTTCGAATTCGATCAGGCCGTCGGCCAGGCCATCGCCGACAGCCTTCTGGTCAGCGCCGAATTCACCCCCCTGGGCGACGCCTATGGCATCGGCGGCGAATACGCCATCGAGGACCTGTTCGTCTCGCTCACCAATGATTGCGACATCATGTTGGGCATGGGTCTGGCGGCTGGCCTCTATCCCGTCGAATTCACGACAACGCGCGCCTATGTCGGCCTGCCCTACGTCCTTGCCGTCGCCGACCCCGAATTCGAGGCCCTGACCGACATTCCCGGCGACCGGCGCATCGGCGCGCTCGTCGGCTCCTACGGATTTTCCGCCGTGATGCGCTACCGGGCCACCCTGCCCGAGAACCAACGCTGGCAGCCGCTCCCCTATGGCGATACCGATCTCATGATGACCCGCCTGTTCGACGAAACCATAGCCGGCATGGTGGTTTACGGCCCGAGCCTGGTCGAATACCTGAACGAAAACACCATCGAAGGCGAGATTTTCGTCCATCCTCTCGAAACGCAGATCGCCGCCAATGTGAACATCGGCGGCATCATGCTTGCCCGCAATTCCTACCTGCGCACCCTCGTCGACGAGGCGATCGGTTTCATGGCGGAAGATGGCACAATCGAAGCGTTGCTGGCCGAACATGGCTATGAAACGCTCGCGGCGGCGCCCGGCGGTTATCAGTAACCGCTAGCCCTCTTCCGCAAAGAAGAACACTTCATCAATCTGCTTCCCGAACGTTCTGGCGATGAGATAAGCCAGCTCCAGCGTCGGGGAATATTTGGCGTTCTCGATGGCGACGATCGTCTGCCGGGTCACCCCGACCTTCGCCGCCAAATCCTTTTGCGTCATCTCGTCGGCGTCGAACCGCAAACGCCGGATGGTGTTGGTGATCCTGATCTTGCTCACGCGCTAGCTCCGATACAGCGCCATGCGCGTGACGCTTCCGCCCAGATCGCCGAGCGCGAAGCCGGCGAGAATGACGTTGAGCCCGATGAGCGGCGACCAGCCGAGCGCGAGCAAGGCCAGCGCCCCGATGAACCCCGCCGAGGCGACGATCATCGTCACCCGCATCCCCTTGATGCTGATCGAGCGGTCCCGCTCGTCCACCGTCGTATCGGGGTCTTCATCCTGCGTCGCGATTGAAAACACGATGTTGAAGAGGATCGTCACGACGATCGATGCCACGACGCTCGCGGGGATGACCCACAACACCGTCCGGGCCCACACCGCCAGCCCCTCATTGCCGGCAAAGGCCCCATCGCCATACATCGACATGATGAGCCAGGCAAAAAACGCCACGACGCAAAGATTTACGACGATGGCCGCAACCGTATTCCGTTCTTCGTAAGACATTTTGAAAGCTCGAACCGTTTCGTTGATCCGAGCACATGGGTATGATTATTTTGACCACGAGTCAAATTTATTTTACACGACGCAAAAGCCCCTCGCCCGCCGCCCTGCCCGTCGCAAGGCATGCGGTGAGCAGATAGCCACCGGTCGGCGCTTCCCAATCGAGCATTTCCCCCGCCACGAAAATGCCCGGCAGCTTGGCGAGCATGAAATCCCGGTCGACCTCCCCCCACACCACCCCACCGGCCGAAGAAATCGCCTCCGCAATGGGGCGCGGTGCTTCGAGCGGTATCGCGAGCTGCTTGATCTTGCGCGCCAGCGCCTGCGTATCGCCGCGCTCGGTGTCCGTCGTCAATTCGCGCACCAGAGCCGCCTTCACCCCATCGAGCCCGGCCCCCTTACGCAAGCGATTTGAAAAGCTCGCCTTGGCCGGCTGGCGCCCCAGATCGCGCTCGAGCCGTTCGAGCGAGCGTCCGGGCGCCAGGTCGATCACGAATGCCGCCGACCCAACCTCCAGCCTGTCACGGAGCCCGGCGGAATGTGCATAAACGAGGCTGCCTTCGATGCCATGCCGCGAAATGACGAACTCGCCGGTTTGCTCCCCGGCCATCACCGCTTTGACGGGCTGTCCGGCAAAGCGTTCGATGAAATGGTCGCTCCAGTTGACCACAAACCCGCAATTGGCCGCCCGAAACCGTTCGACGGATATGCCCTTGGCCTCCAGCCACGGCACCCATGCAGCATCCGATCCCAACCGCGGCCAACTCGCCCCACCCAGCGCCAGAACCACGGCGTCGAAAGTTTCCCGCACCGGTCCCGTCGGCGTCTCGAAAACGAAGGCATCGCCATCGAAGCCCACCCATCTGTGGCGGGTCGAAATCCCGACGCCCTGCCCTTCGAGCCGCCGCAGCCAGCTCCTGAGCAAAGGAGAACCCTTCATCGATGTGGGAAACACCCGGCCCGAAGACCCCACGAACGTTTCAATGCCCAGGCCCGCCGCCCACGCCTGCACGGCCCGGTTGTCGAACCCCTCAAGCGCGGCGTCCAGCCGCTCCCTCGCCCTGCCGAAGCGCGGCAGAAAATCCGCCATCGGCTCTGCGTGGGTCAGGTTGAGCCCCGATTTCCCCGCCATGAGGAACTTGCGGGCCACCGTCGGCATGGCTTCATAAACGGTCACGCGATGACCCTGCGCCGAAATCGTCTCGGCGGCCATCAAGCCCGCGGGTCCGCCCCCAATGATCCCGATGTGTTTGTCCATGGCTGCCCAGAACACCCTTTCGCGCCCGCTGTCAAACCGATAGGCTTGCCCATCACCTTGAGTCATCTCTCAAAAACACAAAGAGACCCGTCATGTCCGACTCACGCTCCAACGCCCCCATCAACGAAGAAAAGCTCGACAAGCTCGCCCAGGTCGCCGTGCAGACCGGCCTGGGGCTCAAGGCGGGGCAAGACCTCCTCATCACGGCGCCGCTCTCCGCGCTTTCGCTGGTGCGCAAGATCACCGAGCACGCCTATAAGGCCGGTGCCGGCCTCGTCACCACGATTTATTCCGACGAGGAAACCACCCTCGCCCGCTACAAATACGGCAATGACGACGCTTTCGACCATGCCGCCGATTGGCTCTACGAAGGCATGGCCAAGGCGTTCGGGTCCAACACCGCCCGTCTGGCCATCGCCGGTGACAACCCCATGATGCTGTCCGAGCAGGACCCTGAAAAAGTCTCGCGCGCCCAGCGCGCCAATTCCCGGGCCTATAAGCCCGCCATCAAGAAAATCACCGGCTTCGAGACCAATTGGAACATCGTCGCTTTCCCCGGCTCCAAATGGGCCCAACTGGTCTTCCCCGATCTGGGCGAGGATGAAGCCGTCTCCAAACTTGCCGACGCGATCTTTGCCGCTTCGCGCGTCGATCAGGCCGATCCGGTCGAAGCCTGGCGGGCTCACAACGCCAATATCCATGCACGCCGCGACTGGCTGAACGAGATGAAGTTCAAGGATCTTCATTTCACGGCGCCCGGCACCGATCTCGTCGTCGGCCTTGCCGACGATCACGAATGGGCCGGCGGCGCGTCGCTCGCCAAGAACGGCATCACCTGCAACCCCAACATCCCCACCGAGGAGGTGTTCACGACACCCCATGCCCGCCGCGTCAACGGCCATGTGCGGTCCACCAAGCCCCTTTCGCACAACGGCACGGTCATCGAAAACATCGAAATGGTTTTCAAGGATGGCGTCGCCGTCGAAGTGCGCGCGTCCAAGGGCGAAGAGGTCTGGAACAAGGTGCTCGATACCGACGAAGGCGGCCGGCGCTTGGGCGAAGTGGCGCTCGTTCCCCACTCCTCGCCCATCTCGCAATCGGGCATCCTGTTCTACAACACGCTGTTCGACGAAAACGCCGCCTGCCACATCGCCATGGGCCAGTGCTACACCGAATGTTTCGTGGATGGCGACAAGCTCAGCGAAGATGAAGTCGCCGAAAAGGGCGGAAATTCCAGCCTCATCCACATCGACTGGATGATCGGGTCCGGCGACATGGACATCGACGGCATCACCCACGACGGCAAACGCGTCCCCGTCTTCCGCAAAGGCGAATGGGCCAATTGACACTCTTGGACCACTCCCCTGTCACCCCGGGATTTATTCCCGGGGTGACAGCAGCAGCCTATCCACAGCCAGCCAGGCGATTGGCATCCCAGTCCCCTACCTTACCATCCTGTCCAACATTTCATCGGCGGGACAGCATGAGGTGAGGTGAGCATCCCTAGTCTCCAATGCGTCGGCGCCCCTCGCGCCTTTCAGCAAAGGAGACAGACACATGAAAATCATCACCAAAACCGCCCTTGTGGCTTTGGCCGCCGCCTCGATCGGCGCAACGAGTTTCGCTCCGGCATTCGCGCAGCCGTTCGGCGGCGGTCACCATGCAATCCAGCGCGTTCCCGGCGGCGAGGCCAGGAGCTTCCGTCCCGGCCCCGATGCCTTCGGAGGGTTCGGCATGGGAGGCGGCCTGATCGGCATGTTCCTTATGGGCAACGCCGAAGTGGTCGATATCGCGGCCGTCCGGCTCACGCATCGGCTCGACCTCAGCGACGAGCAGCAGGAGCTTCTCGAAAACCTCCGCCTCGCCGCCCTCGATGCCCAAGGCCAAATCGCCGAAATTCGCGAGGAATTCTCGTCCTCGGACGAAGATGCGGCCACCGCATCGGATATCACCGCCCGCTACGCCGCGATGGTCGCCATGACCACAGCCCGCGCGGAAGCATTGGAAGCCATCCAGCCCAGCTTTGAGGCCTTCGTGGAAAGCCTCGACGACACCCAGCTCGAAACCCTGACACCCCAGCACCCCGGGCGCCCGCACGAGGGTGGTCCGCGCACCATGCCTGAAGCCGAGGGCTAAGCAGCACCCTGCCCGGCACGCCACGCCGGCGTGCCGGCAATCAGGCAGCGGCGTCCTTGGAGGGGCTGTTGGCCGACGCCGTAAGATCGATCGCCACATGGGCATTGGGGTCCCCAAAGCTCAGCCACGCCTGCGACAACGCCTCGAAGACCGGCCCAGCATCGCCGGCCAGCCGCGTGCAATAGTTCTTGGCGCGGTCGAAGACCGGAGACGCCTTGAGAAAATCGATGCAGCCGTAAATCTCGCCCATGTAGTCGGCCGGCCCCAGCGGATAGAGCGAGAACTGCACGGCAATTTTCCGTCCGGTCTGTTGGGCGTCCGCCACCGCTTGCGCCGCTCTTTGCTTGCGCTCCTCCAGCGCCAGATCGAAGGCGGAAGGCTCGGCGGGCTCGCAGATATCCATGTCCGGCTCGCCGGGGCAACCGCGCGAAATGGTGGCATGAAGCGCTACATGATGCCCGCTCGCCGCCGCCGCGACGAACATCTCGCGCATGGTCGGGAAAATCAGCTCGGGCGGCCCGACGACCAGCGTCGAAATATCGTCGGTCTCGATCCGCAGCCGGTCCCGGAACGGCTCGATCGCATCGATGGAAGAAAGGATGACGGGGACGAAATCGTCCGCCATGACGTAAAGGGAGATCTGTGCACCGCACTTCATTTTCGCCTCGCTCCGCTGGCATTATCCAGATCAGCTAAAGGGTTGGATGCTTGGGTTTCATCCTCTCAGCCCCGGCCATACGGGGCACCCCTGTCGATACTCACGACCTACCACGGGGCCCGCTCCCGAAACAATCGCCAATTTCCCTCTTTGACCCCGCGCCCGTTTGCCTGCACTCTTGGCGAACGGTTCTGGAGATTGATGATGCGAACTCTGGCTTGTCTGATCGTAGCGCTCGGCATCGTTCCCGGCGTCGCCCTGGCCCAGGGCGAAGACGCCGCCGAAAGCGAAGCCTATGAACTTTTCACCGCTGCCTTTACCGAATTCTGCGAGCTCGACAGCGGATCGGCCGCAGCCGACTACTATCCGCCCGAAAGCTGGGAGCTGAGCTGGGAAACGGATTATTCCGACGAGCCGGAAACCGCGACGCTCTATCGGTTCTTCTGCGGCGCCGGCGCCTATAACGTCAATCAGATGTACTACATCGAAACCGACTACGGCGGCCCGCAGCCTGTCTCCTTCGCCTCTCCCCATTTCGAAGTGGTCTATGAGAATGACGACTTCGAAGGCGCCGTGGTGGACATTCCGATCACCGGCTACGACAGCCAGTTGATCCTCACCAACTCCGAATTCGATCTCGACACCGGCACCATCACCAGCCACGGCCTCTGGCGCGGCATCGGCGATGCGTTTTCAGGCGGAACATGGCAATTGTCCGAAGGCCAATTCATCCTCAAGCGCTTCGAGGTCGACGCGCAGTACGACGGAGAAATCCGTCCCAAGACTCTGGTCCGCTTCGACTGAGGAGCCGGCCCATGTCCACCCCCAAGACCCGACCCAGCGAAAACAGCGTCGCCGAATTCATCGACGCCGTCGAGCCGGAACAGAAACGGAAAGATTGCTGGACGCTGGTCGAAATGATGCGCGAAATTACCGGTGCGGAGCCGGTGATGTGGGGCTCATCGATCGTGGGTTTCGACACCTACGTCAACACCCCGTTCAACACCACCAACCCACCGGCTAACTGGCCCATCACGGGTTTCTCGCCCCGCAAGGCCAATCTGACCCTCTACATAACGCCCGGCTTTTCCCGATATGGCGAGTTGATGGACAAGCTCGGCAAGCACACGACGGGAAAATCCTGCCTGTATATCAAGAAATTAGCGGATGTGGATCAAGTTGTTCTCAAGGAGCTTGTCTCCCAGTCGGTGGCCTATATGCGCGCCACCTACCCCGCGAAATGAAGAGACCGCAGCGCCGGGCGGACGGCTGCGGTCTCCCTATATGCCTCCGCCGCGCTGTTGAGGGCTTGGGGGACTACAGCGGAAGCTTTGTCCGCTAGTGCATGGGCTCGTTTGCCAGTCCAGCAGACACATTCAATATCGTGCGCCAATGCGGCGACAAAAGGCCCAATCACCGAACTGTGATATTTCCCAGGCTTAATCGCCGCCCATTGCACGCGCCGCCCGAAACTGGCATGCCTTGCGGTTAAACAAAAACAAGAACAGGACGCACCGATGAAACTGGTAACCCCGCCGCCCCTGCCGCTCAAATCCTTCTCGGACCCGCTCCGGGCCTGGGAATATGTCTGCGAAATCTACGATCGCAACACCAGCTTCATCCGCGATCACCTGCTCAACCTCACCAAGGGCAAAGTCCCGCCGGGCAAGGTGCGCGCGCACTATCCCAAGGTGCAGGTCCTCTCCACCAGCTTCCAGCAACAGGCCAGCTCCCGCCTCGCCTATGGCTTCCTGCATAGCCCCGGTCTCTATCAAACCACGATTACCCAGCCGACCCTGTTCCACAAATATCTGATCGAGAACTTCTCGCTGATCCTCAAGAACCACGGCGGAGAAATCGAGATCGGCGAGTCCGAAACCCCGATCCCGCTCCATTTCGCCGTCGATCCGAAAGAGCGCGTGGAAGGCGACGTGCTGCTCGATATCGGCGTGCCGCTTCGCGATATCTTCGATGTGCCCGACCTCGCTCATATGGACGACGAGATCGCCAATGGCACGTTCATCCCCCCGGCAGGCGGCCCCTATCCGCTGGCGGCCTTCACCGGCCCGCGCGTCGACTATTCGCTTCATCGCCTCAACCACTACATGGCGACGACGCCCGAGCACTTCCAGAACTTCGTGATCTTCACTAACTACCAGTTCTATATCGAGGAATTCACGCGCCTCGCCCACCAATGGATGAGCGAAGGCCACGAGTTTTACGAAAGCTTCGTGGAGCCCGGCAACGTCGTCACCATGAATTCGCGGCTGGGCGGAGGCACCACCGGCGTCGCGCCGGCGCGCCAATCACAGATGCCGGCCTACCACCTCAAGGCGTCCAATGGCCGTGGGATCACCATGATCAATATCGGCGTCGGCCCCTCCAACGCAAAGACAGCGACCGACCACGTCGCCGTCCTGCGCCCCCACGCGTGGCTGATGCTCGGCCACTGCGCCGGCCTGCGCAACTCGCAATCGCTGGGAGATTACGTGCTGGCCCACGGCTATGTGCGGGAAGACCACGTGCTCGACGACGACCTACCGGTGACGGTTCCCGTTCCCGCCCTTGCGGAAATCCAGGTCGCCCTGCAGGAAGCTGTCGAAGAGATCACCCATCTCGAAGGCCTCGAGGCCAAGGCGATCATGCGAACCGGCACCGTGTTCACCATCGACAACCGCAATTGGGAATTGCGCGACCAGAGCGAAATCACCAGACGCCTGTCCCAATCACGTGCCATCGCGCTGGATATGGAAAGCGCCACCATCGCCGCAAACGGCTTCCGCTTCCGCGTGCCCTACGGCACGCTGCTCTGCGTGTCGGACAAGCCGCTGCATGGCGAACTCAAGCTTCCGGGCATGGCGTCCGACTTCTACCGCACCCAGGTCAACCGCCATCTGCTGATCGGCCTCAAGGCCATGGAAATCCTGCGAAACCAGCCGGTCGAACGCCTGCATTCACGCAAGCTGCGATCCTTCGCCGAAACGGCCTTCCAATAAGAAAAGGGCGCCTCAGGAAGGTTTTCAGCAAAAGTGGATACCACTTTTGCGGTTCGAAAACCGACCAACGGACATCCGGACCGTTTCTCTGAACGGTCCGGCGTCCTTTTCATTTTCAGCCTTTGAGAGCGAGGCTTTCGTTCGCCGTAATTGCCGTCATGTTGACGATGCCCCGGCTGGTAACCGACGGCGCAAGGATATGCGCCGGGCTTTTCGTGCCCATCAGGATAGGCCCAACCGGAAGTGCGTTATTCATTTCCTTGAGTAAGGTCATGGAAAGGTTTGCACTTTCAAGATTGGGAAACACCAGAAGATTGGCTTCACCCTTGAGCGCGGTATCGGGGATATAACGCTCGCGCAGAGACTGGTTGAGCGCCAGATCGCCCTGCATTTCGCCTTCCACGATCAGGTCCGGCGCGACATCCTTGAGCTTGCGATAGGCCTCCTGCATCTTGTCGGAGGTCTCCCCTTCGCGCGAACCGAAATTCGAATAGCTCAAGAGCGCCGCCCGCGCCTCGATATTGAAGCGCCGCAGATGGTCGCGCGCCTGCAGCGTGATCGAGACGATCTCGTCGGCGGTCGGGTCGATGTTCACATAGGTGTCGGCCAGGAAGAACACGCCGCGCGGCATGATCAGCATCGAAAGGGCCGAGACGTCCGAAACGCCGTCGGAAGTCCCGATCACCGACTTGATGTCGCGAACATGCTTGATATAGCGCCCCTGCAGGCCGCAGATCAGCCCATCGGCTTCCCCGCGCTTGACCGCCAGCGCGCCGATCACCGTGGTGTTGGTGCGCACGATGGTCCGCGCCGTATCGGGGGTTACTCCGCTCCGCCCCACCAGCGAATGGAACAGAGAGACGTAGTCCTTGTAGCGCGGATCGTCTTCGGGGTTGATGATCTCGAAATCCTTGCCGGGCTCGAGCTGCAGCCCGAACCGTTCGATGCGCTGCTCGATGACGAACGGACGCCCGATCAGGATCGGCTGCGCAATCCCTTCTTCGAGAACCACCTGTGTCGCGCGCAAAACCCGCTCGTCCTCGCCATCGGCAAAGGCGATGCGCTGCCCCGCCCCCTTGGCTCGCTCGATCATGGGCTTCATCACCATGCCCGACCGGAAGACGAACCTGTTGAGGCTATCCTTGTAGGTTGCGAAATCGGTGATCGGCCGACGCGCCACACCGCTGTCCATGGCGGCCTTGGCGACGGCAGGCGCAATGCGCAAGATCAGCCGCTGGTCGAAGGGGTTGGGAATGAGGTAGTCCCGCCCGAAGGTCGAAGGCGCACCGGGCACGGCCTCAAGAACCGGCTCATGGGCCAGCTTGGCGATAGCGTGCGCCGCAGCCGCCTTCATTTCCTCGTTGATCGTGGTGGCCCCCACGTCGAGCGCGCCCCGGAAGATGAAGGGGAAGCACAGAACGTTGTTGACCTGGTTGGCGTAGTCCGACCGGCCCGTGCAGATCATCGCATCGGGACGCTCTTCCCGCGCGATTTCGGGCATGATTTCAGGCACGGGATTGGACAGTGCCAGGATCAGCGGGTCGGGTGCCATATCCTTGAGCATTTCACGCTTGAGCGCGCCTGCCGCCGAAAGACCCAGGAAGATATCCGCACCTTCCATCACTTCGGCCAGCGAAGTCTTGTCGCTGTCCTGCGCAAAGGCACCGCGCCAGCGATCGACCGAATTGTCGCGGCGCGTCGTCACCAGCCCTTCGCGATCTGCCACCCAGATGTTCTCACGCTTGGCACCGACCGCGATCAGCATGTTGAGGCAGGCGATCGCCGCAGCGCCGGCGCCCGAGGTGCAGATCTTGACCTTGGAAATGTCCTTGCCGGCGATCTGCAGGCCATTGAGCACCGCTGCGGCAACGATGATCGCGGTGCCGTGCTGGTCGTCGTGAAATACGGGAATCGGCATGCGCTCGCGCAGCGCTTCCTCGATTTCGAAGCAGTCGGGCGCCTTGATGTCTTCGAGATTGATCCCCCCGAAGCTGGGCCACATCGGCGCGACGGTCTCGATGAATTTCTTGGGGTCCTGCTCGTCGATTTCGATATCGATGGAGTCGATACCGGCGAATTTCTTGAACAGAACCGCCTTGCCTTCCATCACCGGCTTGGAGGCCAGCGCGCCGATATTGCCAAGCCCGAGAACGGCCGTGCCGTTTGAAATCACAGCGACCAGATTGGCCCTGGAGGTATAAATCGCTGCGGTCTCAGGGTCCTCGACGATTTCCTCGCACGGCGCCGCAACCCCCGGAGAATATGCCAGGGCCAGGTCGCGCTGATTGGCGAGCGGCTTGGTCGCCGTGATCTCGATTTTGCCGGGCTTGGGATGCTGGTGGAAATGCAGGGCGGCTTCCTTGAGCGCCTTCTGCGGATCGCGCGGTTCGTCGGTCATGCCGTCTCCTCGGACTTGGGCGTTTCCAGCAAAAGTGGGTCACTTTTGCGGTTCGGAAGCGCGACCAAAAAATGACTGGAGAATCTTGGCGTTTCCTCGAAATACCAAGATTCTCGGCGGCAGATACCTGCCATCAATCGGCGGAAAAGGAAAGGCATGGCGGCCCATTTCTTGGGTCTAGGCAGCCTTCAAGCCAGGAGCGAGGTTGCTTTGGTGCCCACCGGGCCGGAGTGCGTTGGCGAGAACCAGGAATGCGGAGAGCTTCATGGGCGGCGCGAACAGATATCCTTGCGCGTAAATGACGTTCTTGGCGCGCAGATAGAGGGCCTGTTCCTGCGTCTCTACGCCCTCGGCAACCACGTCGATATCGAGTTCCCGCGCCATAGCGATCAACCCATCAATCACCGGCACCGGCGTATCGACGTCCTTGATCATCTCAACGAAAATCTTGTCGATTTTGATGATATCGATGCCCAGGGTTTCGAGATACGCGAGATTGGAGTGCCCCGTGCCCGCGTCGTCCATCGCGATCCGCACGCCCAGCTTGTGCATTGCCGACATCACGCGATTGGCGGCGCTCCTGTCGTCGAGCGGACGGCGTTCGGTAATCTCGAAGACGAGCTGCCGATACGATATCCCGCTGCCTTCGAAGATCGATTGAATGTCGTCGACGATCGACCCGTCGCGGAAATGACCCACGAACAGATTGATGGAAATCTTGAAATCCGGAACGCTGCGGCAGATGTCCTCGAGGTCGTAGCGGACCTGTTCCATCAAGCTCAGCGTCATGGGGATGGCAAGTCCCGACATTTCCGCATAGTCGATAAACGCACCTGGCGGAATGACTTCCCCGTTTTTCTTTATCCAGCGGATCAGGACTTCGCACCCTGTCAGCTTGCCTGTCTTGAGGTTGATGACGGGCTGGTAATAGGGCTTCATGTCGCCGGCGACGATCGCCCGTTCGAGATCAAAAGCGACGATATCGGCCTTGCGCGCGTACTGGATGGCGAGCACCAGAATAAGCACGCCCAGAAAACAGGCGGCGATCGTAAAGCCTATGTCGAGTTGGGAATAATCGGAGCGGACCTGGGAAAATTGCACCGCAGCCTCAGCCTTGAGCGGAATTTCTCCAGCAAACGATCGGGCGAAGAGATAATCGCTCCCCTCGGTTTCCCGGTCCACGGTCTGGTCGCCACGCAGCAATATCGAGGTGCCGCTCGTCAGCGCCACCCGAAGGTAGCTGATGTCGGCAATCAGGCGCACCGCATCACGCAGCAACATCGGCGATGCGATGACAAGAACGGAAACAGCGCGCTCGCGCCCGAACCCCTGCGTGATCTTGAGAAGCGGCGTATCGCTGCCTTCGATCGTCACGACGCTAAGCGTCTCGGTAAAACCGGGAATCGCGAGATTCTCCGAAAGCACGCGATATTGCACCGTGTGATCGAACCCCGAGCAATATTGAACGCCGTCATTGTTTTCGACGATCACCTGACGCAAAAACGGATTGGCGCCCAGTTCCCTGTCGACATTGCCAAGAAAGGTCGCGGCACACAACGAAGGGCTGTTCGCCAGAATGCGCCGCAGGGCCTGCACGCCCTCGTGCACCGTCACCTGCGCGTCATGCGTGATCGCATCGACGACCGACTGTAGCTCGCGCGTCTCGCGCGCCTTGACGTATCCATCGAGCACATGATCGACCGCCACCACTGGCAGGAATGCCAGCAGCGCGACGATAAGCAACACTATCTGCGAAAAACGCGACCGCAACGATCTGCCCGCTCGTACCGAACCCCAAGGACCGACACTAGCGGGCAGGTTTTAACCGCGCATTAAGCCAACGACGTCCGGCAGGACGCGATCAGTTGGCTTTTTTCTCGGCCGGCAGGTTGAGCCGCAGATGCAATTCGCGCAATTGCCGTGCCGAAGCCTCGCTCGGCGCCCCCATCAGCAGGTCTTCCGCCTGCTGGTTCATCGGGAACAGCGTGATCTCGCGCAGGTTTTGCACCCCACACAGCAGCATCACGATCCGGTCGACGCCAGCAGCCATGCCACCGTGTGGCGGCGCGCCATACTGGAACGCCCGATAGAGGCCGCCGAAGCGATCTTCCACATCCTGACGCGACAGCCCGACCTTTTCGAACGCCGCAATCATGGTTTCGGGCTCCTGGTTACGGATCGAGCCCGAAGCGATCTCATATCCGTTGCAGACCGCGTCGTACTGATAGGCCTTGATGGTCAACGGATCTTCGCCATCCAGCGCTTCGCGCCCGCCCTGCGGCATGGAGAACGGGTTGTGGGCGAAATCGAGCTTCTTTTCGTCCTCGTTCCACTCGTAGAATGGGAAATCGACGATCCAGCACAAAGCGAAGCTGTCGAGATCGATCAGTTCGAGATCGGTGCCGACCTTGGTGCGCGCCGCTCCGGCGAATGCATGGAACTTGGCGGGCACGCCGCAGACGAAGAAAACCGCATCGCCGTCATTGAGCCCGAGCTGGCTCCGGATCGCGTCCGTGCGCTCTTCGCCGATATTCTTGGCGATCGGCCCCGATCCCGCGCCATCCTTGAAGAAGATATAGCCCAGGCCCGGCTGGCCTTCGCCCTGCGCCCAGGCGTTCATGCGGTCGCAGAACGCCCGGCTGCCACCGGTCGGCGCCGGAATGGCCCAGACTTCGACCTTGGGATCGCCAGCAATCTGGTTGGCGAACACCTTGAACCCGGAATCGCGGAAATGCTCGGTGACGTTTTCCATCTCGATAGGATTGCGCAGGTCGGGCTTGTCCGAACCATATTTGCGGATCGCCACGTCATAGGGAATGCGCGGGAATTCCTGCGTAACGGCCTTGCCGTCGGCAAACTCCTCGAACACGCCGCGGATCACCGGTTCCATAGTCTCCCAGACCTCTTCCTGGGTGACGAAGCTCATTTCCACGTCGAGCTGGTAGAATTCGCCCGGCAGGCGATCGGCGCGGGGATCTTCGTCGCGGAAGCACGGCGCGATCTGGAAATAACGGTCGAACCCGGCCACCATCAAAAGCTGCTTATACTGCTGGGGCGCCTGCGGCAGCGCGAAGAACTTGCCCGGATGGATGCGACTGGGCACCAGGAAGTCGCGCGCGCCTTCGGGCGAGGATGCAGTAAGGATCGGCGTCGAATATTCCCCGAACCCGATCTCGCCCATGCGGCGGCGCATCGAGGAGATAATCTGAGTCCGCTTGACGATGTTGGCGTGCAGCGTTTCGCGCCGCAGATCGAGGAAGCGATAGCGCAGCCGCGTATCCTCGGGATAATCGGGCTCCCCGAACACCGGCAGCGGCAGCTCGGCGGACTTGCCGAGCACTTCGATCTCGCGGATGAACACTTCGACTTCGCCGGTCGGCAGCGTCTTGTTGGTCGTTTCGGGCGTACGGGCCTTGACCTCGCCATCGATGCGAACGACCCATTCGGCGCGCACCGCCTCCGCGTCCTTGAACGCCGGGGAATCCGGATCGATCACGCACTGGGTCAGGCCGTAGTGGTCACGCAGGTCGATGAACAACAGCCCACCATGATCGCGGATACGATGCACCCATCCCGACAGGCGTGCGGTCGAGCCGACATCTGCCTTCGTGAGCTGGGCGCAGGTATGCGAACGATAGCGATGCATCACAAAAATCTTTCCGAAACGGAGTGGGAATTTGTGCCGGAAAAGCGCATGCGGGGGCTCGATTGTCAAGCGCGATGAGGCATGGAGGGTTTCCAGCAAAACTCAAATCGACTTTTGCGGTCACAAAACACGACAACAAATAAACGCAGCGCCTTTGCGGCTGACAACCATAGCTGATAGGGAAACAATCGACTGTTCTGAACTGGATACCGACTCAATGCAGGTCATCACATCGACGCGGGCGCTCGAAGCGTTCTGCAAGGACGCCGCGACCTATGATTTCGTAACCGTCGATACCGAATTCTTGCGCGAAACCACCTATTGGCCGAAACTCTGCCTGATCCAGGCCGCCACGCCCGATCGTGCCGTGATCATCGATCCACTGGCGGACGATATCGATCTCTCCTCTTTCGCCGCCCTCCTTGCCGACGAGCATGTCACCAAGGTCTTCCATGCGGCGCGGCAGGATATCGAGATTTTCGTCAAGCTGTTCGGCACCGTGCCCCATCCGCTGTTCGACACCCAGGTCGCGGCCAGCGTTTGCGGGCATGGCGATTCGGTCTCCTACGACAATCTGGTGCGGGCGGTCGTTGGCGAACAGATCGACAAGAGTTCGCGTTTCACCGATTGGTCTCACCGGCCGCTGAGCGAAAAGCAGCTCGACTACGCGCTGGCCGACGTCACCCACCTGCGCAATATCTACACCCAATTGCGCACCGAGATCGAAAAGGCCCGTCGCGGTGCCTGGGTGGCCGACGAGATGGCCGTGCTCGAAAGCGTGGACACCTATGTCGTTCAGCCCCAGGACGCCTGGAAGCGCGTCAAGGCGCGCGTCAACAAGCCCCGCGACCTAGCGGCCCTCCAGGCCATAGCTGCCTGGCGGGAAAAGCGCGCGCAGGAAAACGACCAGCCGCGCGGCCGCATCCTCAAGGATGACGCAGTGGCCGAACTGGCCGTGCAGCGCCCCACGACCCCCGAGGCCTTCGAAAAGCTTCGCGTCGTGCCGCGCGGATATGGCCGGTCGTCCGCTGCCGCCGAACTCATTGCGGTGATCAAATCGGTAGAAGCGGCTGACAAGGCCAGCCTTCCCAAAATTGCCGAACGCCCGCGCGGGCCGTCACCCAAGGGTGCTGTGGGCGACCTGCTGCGCGTCTGGCTCAAGGCTGTTGCCGACACCAATGGCGTCGCAACCCGCATTATCGCCAGCTCCGATGACATCGACGCCATTGTCCTCGACGACGACGCCGACGTGCCCGCGCTCAAAGGCTGGCGCCGCAAGCTGTTCGGTGAGAAAGCGCTGGCCATAAAGCACGGCCGCATGGCGCTGGCAGCCACCCGCAAAGGTGTCGTGGAAGTCCCGATCGAGCCGGTCTAGAACGAACGTTCAGGGCAAATCAATCGACCCGGATCGTCCCCTCCTTAAGCCCTGCTTCCAGCGCAAGCTGGCGCTGGCGGCCGCGCATCCTGTCGCCGTCGAGAAACGCCAGGTCGGCAGGCAGGTGCAACACCAGCGTCTTGCTGTCCACCGAAAAGCGGGTGCGTGGTAGAATACCCGGCATGGCGGCGGTCAGCGGATAAGCGACGCGGAAATAGGCCGCGATCAGCCGTGCCCGCTGGCCCAGTTCCGACCCGGCCAGTTCGAGCAGCTTGGCGCTGGAACTCTTTTGCTTGAACCCCATGTAACGGAAGGCCAGCGTTTGAGCCAGAAATGCGCGGCCCCCGTGGTCGATGCCGACGATATCGGAAAAGGCAACCATCTGGATGCTCTGTTCGCCGCGATAGTCCGGATGCGCGCGCCAGCCGATATCCGACATATAGCAGGCGGCCTTTCGCAACCGCTCCTGATCGGGGCTCTCGGCCACGTCCAGCAGTTCGAACAGCGCCGTGCTGCCTCCGATCAGATCGCCGGCAAATTCCGGTGCGCGCGACCGTAGCGTCGAGATTTCCTCGGCCGCCTGCAACAAAGGATCAATCGCCTTTTCCTCGTCGCTCAGCCGCTCGTAAAGATATCCCTCGCGCACACCCAGCGCGGAAAAGACAACCTCCTCGAACTTGCCGGCACGCAGCACTTCGGCAAGCACGGCGGCGCCGTAAGGAAGCAGATCTCGGCGCGAGCCCGACACGGTTTCGATGCCCTTGATCAGCTTCTTGTCGCCATTGCTCTCCATCAGCGCGTCGCAGAGCGGCAGAATGTCTTCGGTGCGAACCGTATAATCCTGCACCATATGCAGCGGATAATTGCACCGGACCTGATGGAGCTTGGCCAGCGCGCGCCACGTCCCCCCGATCGCGGCAAAAGATTTATGCTTGCCCGGCGACAGAAGGCTGGACTCCTTGAGCCTGTCCCGCGCGATGCTTGCAGCCTTGCCCGGCGTCATCTGGCTGTCATCCTGAAGCCGGATGACGCCCAGCTCATAGGTCTCGCCACCAGTGTCATGGCCGTCCTCGACCATGGTCAACTCAAGGCTTCCGCCCCCGAGGTCACCCACGATTCCTTTGAAATGAGGCATCCCCGACAACAGGCCGTGAGCCGAGAAATGCGCTTCTTCCGCTCCGCTCAAAACGCGCACGGGCACGCCGATGATATCTTCGACTGCCCGCGCGAATTCGGGCCCGTTTTCGGCCTCCCGCGTAGCCGAAGTCGCGATGGGATAAATCTCGCCCACTTCGGTCAGCCGGCAGACCATAGCGAAACGCCTGATGGCCTTGAGAGCGCTGGCCATCGACGTGTCGGCCAGCCTCCCCGTTGCGGCAACGCCCCGCCCCAGCGTGCTCGCCGATTTCTCGTTGTAGAGCACCGTCAGGGCGCGGGCGAGCCGCTCATAGACGACGAGACGTACCGAGTTCGAACCGATATCGAGCACCGCTACAGGTTTTGCGCCCGCAATGCGCCCCTGCCCGGCTGGATCGGATTCGAGGCTCCAGAATCGTATCAAAGGTCGTTGTCCTCGTCCTCGCCGTCCCCATGCAGGGCGCTGCCGCGACCCGAAAGGGACGGATTGGTCATGAAGTAATCATGAGCGTTGAAGGGTTCCTCCCCTTCGGCCGCCACAATCCGCTGAGCGGTCCCGTCGGGCAGCACCTCCCAGCTCTGCTGATTGTCGCGCAGGTTCGCTACCATGATTCTCTCGAGAATCTGCCTGTGCACCGTGCGGTTTTTGATCGGCACCAGCGTTTCGACGCGCCAGTCCAGATTGCGCGGCATAAGATCGGCCGAAGAGATATAAACCGCAGCATCGCGCGAGGGCATCTCGCGGCCATTGCCGAAGCAATAGATGCGCGAATGTTCGAGAAAACGCCCCACGATCGATTTGACGCGAATATTGTCCGAAAAGCCCGGAATTCCCGGCCGCAGGCAGCAAATGCCGCGAACGACGAGTTCGACCTTCACGCCCGCCTGGCTCGCCGTATAGAGCGCATCGATAAGTTCGGGGTCGACAAGCGCATTGCATTTGAACCAGATGGCCGCCGGCTCTCCCCGACGCGCCATTTCGGTTTCCGCGGCTATATGCTCCATCAGCTTGGCACGCAGCGAGAAGGGCGAAATCGAAATCGCTTCGAGTTCACTTGGCCGTGCGTAGCCCGTGATGAAGTTGAAAACGCGCGCAACGTCCCGCGTAATCACCGGATCGGCGGTGAAATACGAAAGATCGGTATAAATCTTGGCGGTGACAGGGTGATAGTTGCCGGTGCCGACGTGGCAATAGGAAACCAGCTTGCCCTTCTCGCGCCGCACCACCTGGCTGAGCTTGGCGTGCGTCTTGAGTTCGATAAAGCCGAAGACGACCTGCACGCCCGCCCGCTCAAGATCGCGCGCCCAGCGAATATTGGCCTCTTCGTCGAACCGTGCCTTGAGCTCGACCAGCGCCGTCACCGATTTGCCCATCTCAGCCGCGGCGATCAGCGCCTTGACGATGGGAGAATCCTTGGAGGTGCGGTAAAGCGTCTGCTTGATCGCCACCACGTCCGGATCGCGCGCCGCCTGGGCAACGAACTGCGCCACCACGTCGAAGCTTTCGTAGGGGTGATGGACGACGATATCCTTTTCTCGGATCGCCGCGAAACAATCGCCGTGGTGATCGCGGATACGTTCGGGGAAGCGGGCGTGATAGCGCGGGAACTTCAGTTCCGGCCGATCGAGATCGTAGATCTTGCCGGCATCGGCCAGCCCGAGGAACCCATCGACCTCGAAGGTATCTTCCTGGGAAATTCCCAGCTCTTCGGCAATCAAGCGCTTGAGCGAGCGCGGCATGGACCGCTCGATCTCCAGGCGGATCACCTGCCCGCGCCGGCGCTGCCGCAGTGCGGACTCGAATTCGACCACCAGATCGGCAGCCTCGTCGTCGATTTCGATTTCGCTGTCGCGCACGATCCGGAAAGCGCCGAAACCGACCACGTTGTAGCCGGGAAAGATCTTGTGGAAGAACAGTTTGACCATGGTTTCGATGGTCACCATCTCCACTTGCCGATCCGAGATCGCCTTGGTCGGCAGCTTGATGAATCGGTCGAGATTGGAGGGTATGCGCACCAGCGCCGTCAGCCGCGAATTGTCGGTCGCACGGTCGAGCTGGAAGGCGAGCGTAAAACCAAGGTTGGGAATAAACGGGAATGGATGTGCGGGATCGACGGCGATCGGCGTCAGAACCGGGAAGATTTCCTCCCTGAAGATATTTTGCAGGAATTCCACCTGCTCGGGCACCAGATCGTCGGCTTCGTGAATGACGATATTTTGCTCTTGCAGCTCGTCGCGGATCGACTGCCACTGGTCCTGCTGTTCGAGATGCAGGTGCTGGGCGAGCGTGGTGATCTCCTCGATCTGTTCGGACGGGGTCATGCCATCGGCACTCACGCGCGGCAGGCCGGCGCGCAATTGCCCCTTCAGCCCAGCGACGCGCACCATGAAGAACTCGTCGAGATTGTTGGCCGAAATCGACACGAAGCGCAGGCGTTCGAGCAGCGGGTGATTGGGATTTGCCGCCTCTTCGAGCACGCGCATGTTGAACTGCAGCCAGCTCACCTCGCGATTGACGAACCGTGCCGGGCTCGTCCGCAGCGCCTCGATATCGGGCGTCACGTCCTCGCTCGTGTGCTGCTCATATGCCATATCGTCCATAATCTGAGCCCTTCCGGTCGCCGTGCGACTTAATCTAGCGTTTGGAGCGGATGCTGAGCGCTTCGGCGGCAATGGTGCGCGTGATCGCCCGCCCCCGCGACAGCGAAAGCCTGTCGAGCAATTCCACCAGCGCAACCACCTCTTCCGACGAGCGTTCCATGCGCCCGATCAGATAGGAGATCACTTTCGGATCGACCGACAATTGCCTATCGGCGAACAACTTCACGAACATCTGCGACAACAAGATGTCATCGGGCGCGGTCAATGAAAAGTGCGCCGCCAGCCGGGCTCGCGATTTGACGTCATTGGTCCGGTAGGGCCATTCCGCAACGGCAGTACGCGCCGTCAAGAGAACCGGACGGTCGTCGCGCATGGATTGGTTCAGCAGGTGAAACAACCCCACCTCGTCATAACCGCCCCGATCGGCATCTTCGATCAGGATCGGTTGCCGCCCGCCGGACGCGGCCAATGCCTCCACGGCCGCCGGCTTGGCGACGGCCGCCCGTGCCCGAGCCACCCAAATGCGCGCAAGATGGGACTTGCCCGATTTCGGCGCCCCGACCAGAAGCGTGAGCGGCGCCGACCAATCGGGAAAAGCCATGATGTGCTCGAAGGCAAGCGCATTGCCCTCGCACACCATGAAATCGTCCTCACTCTGGGCTTCCACATGCCCGAGTTCGAGGACGAGCTGTTCCTTGGCAGCCATCGTCACGGCTTGATATCCGTCCTTGTTTGTGGGTGCGACGTAACCTCGTTCGCTGTCAGCACCAGCTTGCTGTGAGGGTCATAGAGGGGACTGCTCTTGTACTTGGTGACCGCCCAGCGCACCAGCACCCCGCTGATTGCCGCCAGCGGCACGGCGATGATCACGCCGACGGCGCCGAACAATACCGCAAAGGCGAACAGCGAGAACATCAGCCACACCGGATGGACACCGATGCTCGAACCGACCAGCTTGGGATAGAGAATGTTGCCCTCCAGGAACTGCCCGAAGAGATAGATACCGAGAATCAGCGCGATCATGATCCAGTCGGGCCAGAACTGAACGAGCGCCACGCCTATCGAAAGCATGAACCCGACCAGCGCCCCAACATAGGGAATGAAGCTGAACAGCCCCGCGATCAGCCCGATGGCCAACCCAAAGCTGAGCCCCGCAAGCGACAGCGTAGCGGCATAATAGATTGCCAGAATGCCCACGACCGCACCCTGCCCGCGCACGAAACCGGCCAGCGCGCGATCCATATCCTTGAACACGCCGCGCATCTCGGCTCGGTGAAGCGGCGGGAACAGATTATCCACGCTTTCCACCATCCGGTCCCAATCGAGCAGCAGGTAGAACGCGACCACCGGCGTCACGATCAGAACGCCGATCGTGTTGATGATGCTCATCGATTGCTGCATGACCGTGCCGGTGATGCTGGTCAGCATGCCGATGCTGTCGGCAAACATCTGCTCGAGCCCACGCTCGAGTTCCTGCAGACGCTCGGCCCCCAGCCACTGTTCGAGCCGCGGAATCATCGTCTCGATGAACCCCTGCAACTGCTCGACATAGCCGGGAATATTCCGCGCCAGCCCGAAGCCTTGCTGGATCAGAAGCGGGACGATGAGAAGGAAAGCCGTGATCAATAGCAACACGGCGATCAACATTACGATCAATGCCGCAAACCCGCGGTGTACTTTGTGCTCTTCGAGCCAATCCACGAACGGATTGAGGAGATAGGCGAGCGTGATCCCGAGGACGAACGGCAGCAGGATGCCGCGGAACATCCACAACAGGAGCCCGAAGATCACGAGAAGGACGATCCAGGCCGTAATCTGGTTCTTAAGTGACATGGCGGTCCTTGCACGAAACGTTACGAGCCGGTATCAGCCTTTCGACATACAGACCCCGAACGGGCCGATCAACGTCAAACTGGTGCTTTGGCAGGTAACGCCGGCACTTCACCAAGGATAGCGTTCCAAGCTCATGTCCGACGACACCAGCCTGCCACCAAACGGCCTCTCGTACAAGCAGGCCGGCGTTGACATCGATGCCGGCAACGCACTGGTCGAGGCAATCAAGCCCGCCGTCAAATCGACGCGACGTCCGGGTGCCGATGGCGAAATCGGCGGGTTCGGCGGACTGTTCGATCTCAAGGCCGCCGGCTTTACCGATCCGGTCCTCGTGGCCGCCAATGACGGCGTGGGCACCAAGCTCCGTATCGCCATTGACGCCGGGCTTCACCACACCGTCGGCATTGATCTTGTCGCCATGTGCGTCAACGACATCGTCGTGCAGGGCGCCGAGCCGCTGTTCTTCCTCGACTATTTCGCGATCGGCGCGCTCGACGTCGAACAGGGCACCGCCATCGTCAACGGCATCGCCGAAGGCTGCCGTCAGGCCGGCTGTGCGCTGATCGGCGGTGAAACGGCCGAAATGCCGGGCATGTATCATGGCGGCGACTACGATCTCGCGGGCTTTGCCGTGGGCGCCGCCGAGCGTGGAACCCTGCTGCCGCGCGCCGATATCGCGGTCGGAGACAAGCTGGTGGCGATTGCGTCGTCGGGCGTTCATTCCAACGGCTATTCGCTCGTGCGCAAGATCGTTTCGATGTCCGGCCTCGCCTGGTCGGACGACGCCCCCTTTGCGCCTGGCACCAGCCTGGGCGAGGCGCTGCTGACGCCGACGAAGATTTACGTCAAACCGATCCTGGATGCGCTGAAATCCGGCATCGGCATCAAGGCCCTCGCTCACATTACCGGCGGCGGCTTTCAAGAGAACATTCCACGCGTATTGCCGGCAACGCTGGCTGCCCGCGTGGACCTCAACGCCGTTTCCACGCCGAAGGTTTTCGGCTGGCTGGCCAAGCAGGGCGGCATCGAAGAACGCGAGATGCTGCGCACATTCAACTGTGGCGTCGGCATGCTGGTCGCGGTGAGCGCGACTGACGCCGACAAACTTGTCGCCCATCTCGCAGGCCAGGGCGAAACCGCTGCCATCGTCGGAGACCTCGTCGAGAGAACCGGCGACGCCGTCGAATTTACCGGCACCCTGTCTCTATGAGCGAAAAGAAGCGCGTCGCGATCCTGATTTCGGGCCGAGGCTCGAACATGACGGCGTTGATGCAGGCTGCAAGGTCTGCCGACTATCCGGCCAAGATCGTTGGCGTTTTCTCCAATCACGCTGCCGCGCCCGGCCTTGACGTCGCGCGGGGCGAAGGCATCCCGACCGCAAGCCTCGCCCAGAGCAGGTTCGACAGCCGTCTTGCCTTCGACAATGCCCTCACGGAAATTCTTGAGGGTTGGAACGTCGATATCGTCTGCATGGCGGGCTTCATGCGCATCCTCTCGCCCGAGTTCACCAATCACTGGCTGGGCAGGGCGATCAACATCCACCCTTCCCTCCTGCCCGCCTATAAGGGCCTCGACACCCACGCACGAGCCATTGCCGATGGCGTCGTGGAAGCCGGATGTACGGTGCATTTCGTGACACCCGGCCTCGATGAAGGGCCGGCGCTTCTCCAGGCGCGCGTTCCGGTTCGTCCCGGCGATACCGCCGAAGCGCTGGCTGCGCGTGTTCTGGTCGAAGAACACAAGCTCTATCCGCAGGCTTTGCGATTGCTGGCCAGCGGCGCGGTTGCATATCCCGGCTGACGTCAAATTCGGGTCGCAACCATCACGCGATTTGATACCCCTCATCGCCACAAGTGCTTCGACAAGCGCCGCGTGAAGGCGTAACCTTCGCGTCCAACCACATGGCTGATCTGAAATGGCAAATCGGGACTGGTTCTGGATCGTCTTTCTCGGCGCGATCTGGGGATTCTCATTTATTTTCAACGCGATCCTGATTCGCGAACTCGGCCCGATGTGGGTTTCCGGTCTCCGCGTGGCGATCGGCGCACTGGGGTGCTGGGTGGCCGTCCTTGCGTTGCGGAAGTCCGTGCCGCGCGATCCCGTCCTATGGATCAAGCTCGGACTGCTCGGCGTCCTTGCATATGCGATCCCCTTTGCTCTCTTTCCGCTCGCCCAGGCGAATCTGGCCAGCGGTGTCGCCGCCATCATCAACGCGCTGACCCCGATCATGACCGTGATCGTCTCGCATTTCTGGCATGACGGCGAGAGAGCGACACGGCACAAATCCATCGGCGTGCTCGCCGGCTTTACCGGCGCGGTGATCCTGGCCACCCCCGCTCTCGCAAATGGCGGAAATTCCCAGCTCTGGGCGATTGGGGCCTGTCTTCTGGCGACGATCTGCTACGCGCTTTCGCTCAACATCACCCGCAGCTTCAAATCGGTCGAACCCACCGTCTTCGCCGCCATCGCCCTTACCGGAGCGGCGGTCGTCGCGGCCCCGATTGCATTCATGAGCGAAGGCGCCCTCGTCATCACGCGCGCCGAAACCTGGGGCGCGGCACTGGCGATCGGGCTAATTGCGACAACGTTTACGTTCCAGGTCATGTACCGCATCCTCCCGCGCGTAGGTGCCACCAACTTCTCGGCAACGACCTTCATCGCCCCGGTTTCGGCCATTGTATTCGGCTTTCTCCTGCTCGGGGAAATCATTCAGCCGACGCATCTTCTGGGCATGATCGCCATCTTCATCGGCCTGCTGATGATCGATGGCCGCCTGCCCCGCTGGTTGGGTATGCGGCGGCGCACAGCGAACTGATCAGGGACGCGTCGGCTGGATCGGATCGCCGGGATGAGGCGGGATTTCCGGTTCCGGCGGATGCGGGATCGGGTCCGACGGATCGGGAATGGGACTGTCGGGCTGGGGCGGAACCGGGTCGGTGTCCGGATTGGGGATCGGCGGCAGCGGATCGGGATTGGGCACGTCGGGTCCGGGCTGGTGGGGCGGCGGATTGGTCATGGCGAAACTCCTTTCACCATCAACGGCTCCGTGCTCGCGGCGTTCCTCATGCCGAAATCGGCGTTGAAATATCGACCACCACCCCATTGGGATCTCTGACCACCATCTGGGTCTGCCCGTATTCCATCGGCGTAGGCAATTGGACGATATCGACGCCCATGGCCTCTGCCCGCTCATGGGCCGCGTAAACATCGTCGACCACGAAGGTGAGATAGCCTCCCGAGAAAGGCCCTCGCGCCGCTCGCGGCACGGATTGGTGGACTTGATCTATGATGCCCAGCTCATAGCTCATCGCGTCCAGCTCGCCCGTCGGCGTCAGCGTCAGATACCAATCGCTGGTATAGATGCGCTTGAGGCCGCAGAGTTCCTCGTAGAACCGCGCTGTCTCCTCGATATCGCGCGCCAGAATATTGAAGATGATCCGGTTTGTGGTCGGCATTGCGAACTCTCCTCGTCGAGTTCGGGCAACGCCGCGCCAAAGGCCGGGTTCCTCAATGGCTGTCTATCTTGCTCAGGAAATAGGTCAGAGCCACGATCACCGCCGCGACGGCCACGCCCAGATAGGCGATGTCCGTGCCCTCGGTCCAGGTCAGGGCGCGGCCGAGGAAATAGACCGACATCACGGTGATCACAACGCCGACCAGTTTGGACTTGAGATCGTCCAGCGTGCTGATCTTGAGCCAGGGCGGCAATTTCAGATCCTGATGGAAATAGAGCTGATAGAGCCCCAGCGAAACGACCTGCACCACCGTCGCCAGAAGGAACAGGTCAACGATCTCGATGGAGAGCAACAGGATGCCGTCGTGGCCGGGCGCGTGATCGGTATTGAAAAACAGCGCGTCGACAAAGTGCCAGGTCTCGATCCCGCCGTAAACGATGAGCGCGATCGCCGCGATCTGGATCGCGACGACAGGAACCAGCATCACAAGCCGCACCCCAGCGCCCAACGCCGTGGAAAACGGCTCGTCGGTTCCTGCAGGTCGGCCTTCGGTTTCCGCTTCGGCCATCGTATTACTCCAACCCGAGCTTGGCCTTGAGGATGTCATTGACGGCCTGCGGATTGGCCTTACCGCCTGTCTGCTTCATGACCTGGCCGACGAACCAACCCAAAAGGCCGGGCTTGGATTTGACCGCCTCGACCTGCCCCGGGTTGCCGGCAATGATCTCATCGACGATCTTTTCGATAGCGCCGGTGTCGGACACCTGCTTCATGCCGCGCGATTCAACGATCTCGGCGGGCTCGCCACCTTCGGACCATACGATCTCGAAAAGATCCTTGGCGATCTTGCCGGAAATCTCGCCCTTGGAGATCAGATCAACAATCCCCCCAAGCTGATCGGCGCTGACCGGGCTGTCGGAAACCGCGACGCCTTCCTTGTTGAGCCGCCCGAACAATTCGTTGATGACCCAGTTGGCGGCCAGCTTGCCGTCGCGACCCTTGGCCACGTTCTCGAAGAAATCGGCCGAGTCTCGGTCCGATACGAGGACCGACGCGTCGTAATGGGAAATTCCGAAGCTCTCGATGAAGCGGTGGCTCTTTTCGTCGGGAAGCTCCGGCAAATCCTTGGCCAGCATCGCGATGAAGGCATCGTCGAATTCGAGCGGCAGAAGATCGGGGTCGGGAAAATAGCGATAATCGTGCGCTTCTTCCTTGGACCGCATGGAACGGGTCTGGCCGGTCTTGGGATCGTAAAGCCGCGTTTCCTGATCGATCGACCCACCATCTTCGAGGATATCGATCTGGCGCCGCGCTTCATATTCAATGGCCTGCCCGGCGAAACGAACCGAGTTGACGTTCTTGATCTCGCAGCGCGTACCGAATTCGCCGCCCGGACGGCGAACCGAAACGTTGATATCGGCGCGCATGGAGCCCTGCTCCATGTTGCCGTCGCAGGTGCCGAGGTAGCGCAGGATGGTGCGCAACTTGGAGAGATAGGCCTTGGCTTCGTCCGAGGACCGCAAATCGGGCTTGGACACGATTTCCATGAGCGCGACGCCGGAGCGGTTGAGGTCCACAAAGCTCATATTGGGATGCTGGTCGTGGATCGACTTGCCGGCGTCCTGCTCGAGATGCAGCCGCTCGATGCCGATCTCGACTTCCCCTTCCTCGCCCATGTCGAGCAGCACCTGGCCCTCGCCTACGATGGGGTCCTTGAACTGGGAAATCTGATAGCCCTGCGGCAGATCGGGGTAGAAATAATTCTTCCTGTCGAAGACCGACCGCTTGTTGATCTGTGCCTTGAGCCCCAGCCCGGTGCGAACGGCCTGACGCACGCATTCCTCGTTGATGACCGGCAGCATGCCCGGCATGCCCGCATCGACGAACGAGACGTTGGCATTGGGCGGATTGCCGAACTCGGTGGACGATCCGGAAAACAGCTTGGATTCCGAGGTCACCTGAGCATGCACCTCCATCCCGATCACCAGTTCCCAGTCACCAGTGGCGCCGGAAATGAAATATTTGGGGTTGGGCGTACGTGTGTCGACGATGCTCATGCGATACCGAATCCTGTGGCGGACAAGCGTAAGTCAGCAATGACTTATCTGAAATGTTAAGGGTGGGGATAAAACAAACGCGGGAGCGAAGCTAGAGCGTTTCCAGCAAAAGTGGAATCCACTTTTGCGGTTCGGAAACGCGATGAACGCCACTAATGGGCGGTGACCACCAGTTGCTTTTCCATGCGCACTTTTTCAACCCGTTGGCCGAGCATGCGGGAAAATTTGACGCCACGCCAGACGATGCCATAGCCCTCGCGGGCGTAAAAGCGGATCGCTCCGCCATTTTCGGCATGGGTTTCGAGCACGCTCACGTCATGACCGGCCCGGAAGATGTCCTGCTCGACTGCGTGGAGCAGCGTACGCCCTACGCCCTGTCGCTGATACCCCGGCGCAACCCAGAGGTCCGAGATGTAGTCGCTCATCGGCTCGCGGGCGCCCCAGCCCATGATCGTCCCGTCCTTTTCGGCGACGGTGATCGCGGGGCTGGCGTTGATGCAGAAGAGCTGGAACGTCAATTCGAGCGCGGCCCGCTCGGCATCAAGCTCATCGTCGCTGTCGGAATCGATGATATGGCGCATGCTCGAATCCCACGACGCGAAAGCCAGCCGGCCGAGCTTGTCGGCTTCGGCGATGGAGGCACGGCGGAGCGTAAGATCGTCGAGCATTTGGGGCGCTCTAGTTTTTCCGGTTCCGGGCAATGATGATGCCCTTTTCGTAGTTAATGTTCCAGTCAATTAATGTGCGCCAGAGCAATTCGGCCTGGTCCTCATCGAGATCGTGAGCCAGCGCCCGCTCCCGCACCTTGCCGATCACGCCTTCGATTCGGCTCGGATCATTGGCTTCATGCGGATCGGTCTTGATCTCTGCCATCCGCGTCACATAGGCATGCCGCTCGGCGAAAAGTTCGATCAATGCCCGGTCGATCCTGTCGATTTCGGCCCGAACATCCTCTTTGGTCTCACATTCGGCTGGCAGTTTTGTGGCGGTCATGGCGAAAGTCCCGTTCAATCAAGTGATGCAGGTGTGCATCGCCAGCCCGCGATTTTCAACCACCCCTTTTGGTAGGGCTTGCGCCGGCCCTGCCCTCCGCCTAGCATCGCGGGCATGTTTAATCTGTCTGAGCTCTGCTGAGGCCCGGTCGAAACCAGACCGGGCTGACTATCGAACCCACCGGCCTCCCGGCGCATGCAGGGCGGATCGGTTTCGATCGGCTGGCGGCTTGTCCGCCATTCAGTAGACAGACAATTTTCAATGGACATCTCCCGACAGGAACAGCGCGTGCTGCACGCACTGGCTCAGGGTGGCTATATCCACCCCATCAAGGACACGCGCGGCAAGATTGCCGACATCGAATGCTACACCCGCGACGGCTGGCTTTTGACTCAGTGCGACATGGCGCTGTTCAAAAAGCTACGCCGCCGCAAAACCATAGTCTCGCGAAATGGCGGCGCCTATCGCATCACCCGCCGCGGCATCGAACTGGTGCGCAGTCAGGTGGATAACCGCTGAGGCTTCCGGACGGGCATGGGGGAATGCCCGTCCGCCATGGGGCGACGGTTTCGCGATATTTATAGACGGCATGGGGCGATGAACGCCTCGTGCTTTGGTAGTTAGTATGAAGCGGTCATCGCCCCATGCATTCGGGATTTTGGGCCTGGTCGTCCTCTCATGCTGGGGCCAATCCCCGCTGGCTTTCGCCAGTACACCCTCGACCGTGCCGTGGGTCGGCGCTGGGAACGTTTCTGCCTCCGCTGACGCGACCGCCAACGGACCCGAACCGATCCCGCCCAAACGTTCGTTGCGCTTGCGTCCATGAGTGCGGGGTCGTGGGCACACTATGGCGTGAGTTTGAGCGGCGGGGATAAGTTTTTGGCGAGGGTGTTTGGCGCAGGCTCAGCGCACCCCTCATCCGCCCCTTCGGGGCACCTTCTCCCTCAAGGGGAGAAGGGGAACTGGGGCCGGTGCTGCGGGGTGGATGGTCTTGACGGTGAAGCGAGTGGCGGGGCTGAAGCTGGATTCCGGGAATGAATCCCGGAATGACAGGCTGGAGAGGGGGCAGCGCGCTGCCTCAAACACCCAGCGTTGCCTCAAACACCCACTTTTTACCCCGGGATTAACCCGGGGTGACAGCGGTAGGGGTGAAGAAGACCCGGGGTATGCTTCTGGCGGTTGCCCACCCCAACTCAGCTAATGCCTTGGGGCGTCCGAGAGCATCATTGCCATGTGTTCCCATTCCTGGGAAACCGAGGGGGCGCTGCGGCGTTTGCCGGCGCGGCGGTACCAGTAATCGGCGTTGCCCATATCCGCCTCGATCCAGTGAAGCAGGGCGTGGACCCAGTCGAAGGCCTGGACGCCTTCCATTTGCTGGACGATGCGATGGGCTTCCTCCCATTCGGGGCCCATGCGGAATTCGCCCTTGCGGACCCACCAGAGAGCCTGCAGCGGCAGGCTGAGGTCCTTGGGCGGGGCCGACCAGTCCTGGGTGGTGAAGATATCGGACATGACGTTCTGCAATTACCGGATGATAGAATGAAAAGTTGAGTTAGCGGCTTAGCACGAGGAGTGCAACATGGTGGCTCAGCGGGCGCGAGGGAAGACCCGGATGCCCAAAGGCCGCACGATGTCGCTCAATTGCTCGGCCGACACCTTGATGCCTTCGAAACTGGCAAGCCCGGTGATGTCGATCCCCATGAGCGTGGCTCCGCGCAGATCGGCATTGTCGAGGATGGCGCCGTTGAGATTGGCCTCGCTGAGGTCCGAGTCACGAAAATCGGCGCTCGAGGCCGATATCTGCCGCAAATCGGCCTGCCGCAGGCTGCATTCGGAAAACAGGCAATCGTCCAGCGCGGCCTGCCGGAAGCTGGCCATATCGAGCATGGTTCCGATGAACCGTACGCGCGAAACGGCGACGCGCCCGCCGGCGGTCTTGGCGAAGCGCGCATCCTCGAAATCGGCCCCGGCGGCCTTGCACTGCTTGAAGGTGGCGTCGAACAGGCTCGCGAGACCGAATTTGGCCATGGCAAGATTGCAGTTCTCGAACGTCGCGCCTTCGAGATCGGCCCGGGAGAAATCGCAGCCCTCGCGGGCTTCGGAATCGAAGAATGAGCAACTCGAAAAGATGGCATCGGTGAGATTGGCGCCCGCGAGGCGAACCCGCTCGAAGGTGCAGGACTCGAACCGCGCCCTGGCCAGATCCGCATCGGCAAGACTGACCCCGCTCAAACGGCAATGGCGCGCATGGAGCACGCCATCGGCCAGATCGGTCCAGTCAATGGCCGAAAGATCGGCGTCTTCGACCGGCTTGCCGGCAAGGATCAGCTCCTCGAGCTGGCCTTGCGAGATCACCACCACTTCGCCGGCGCCAGATCCAGCGCCGCGCTTTTTTCGATGACGCGGCCGGCCGCGAAAAGGGTCTCCTCGTCGAAGGGCTTGCCGATGAGCTGCAGGCCCAGGGGAAGCCCCTGCCCGTCCTTGCCGGCCGGCACCGCGAGGCCCGGCAGGCCGGCCATGTTGACGGTGACGGTAAAGACGTCGTTGAGGTACATCTTGACCGGATCGGAATGCAGCTCCTGATCGGCGATGCCGAACGCCGAGGACGGCGTTGCCGGGGTGAGGATCGCATCGACGCCGGCGTTGAACGCATCCTCGAAATCGCGCTTGATGAGCGTGCGGACTTTCTGGGCGCGGACGTAATAGGCGTCGTAATAGCCGGCGGAAAGCACGTAGGTGCCGATCATCACGCGCCGCTTGACCTCGCGCCCGAACCCTTCGGCGCGGGTCAGCTCGTAAAGGTCGGTAATGTCCTTGCCGGTGACGCGCAGCCCGTATTTGACGCCGTCATAGCGGGCGAGATTGGACGAAGCCTCGGCCGGGGCCACGATGTAATAGGCCGGCAGCGCGTATTTGGTGTGCGGAAGCGAGATGTCCTTGACCGTCGCGCCTTCGGCCTTGAGCCATTCCAGGCCCTGCTGCCAGAGTTTTTCGATTTCCTCGGGCATACCGTCCATGTGGTATTCGCGCGGGACGCCGATGGTGAGGCCCTTGACGCCCCGCTCCACGGCGGCGGCGAAATCGGGGACGGCCATGTCCACGGACGTCGAATCCTTGGGGTCAAAGCCCGACATGGACTGGAGCATCAACGCGGCATCCTCGACTGTGCGGGCGATCGGCCCGGCCTGATCGAGCGAGGAGGCGAACGCTACGGTGCCCCAGCGCGAGCAACGGCCATAAGTGGGCTTGATGCCGACGGTGCCGGTAAAGGCCGCCGGCTGGCGGATCGAGCCGCCGGTGTCGGTTGCCGTCGCGCCGGCGCACATCCATGCGGCCACCGCCGCCGCCGAGCCGCCGGAGGAACCGCCGGGCACGAGGTCCTTGTTGCCATTCTCGCCGCGCCAGGGATTGACGACGGGACCGTAATAGGAGGTCTCGTTGGACGAACCCATGGCGAACTCGTCCATGTTGAGCTTGCCCAGCATCACGGCACCATCGCGCCAGAGATTGGCCGTGACCGTCGATTCATATTCGGGCTTGAAGCCATCCAGGATGTGGCTGGCGGCCTGGGTATGGACGCCCTTTGTCGCGAACAAATCCTTGATGCCCAGCGGCACGCCCTCCAGCGAACCAGCTTCACCCTTGGCGATCCGGTCGTCGGAGGCCCTGGCCATCTCGCGCGCCTGATCGGCGGTCACAGCCACATAGGCGTTGAGCTTATCATTGCCCGCTTCGATGGCCGAGACATAGGCATCGGTGGCTTCGAGCGCGGTGAACTCCTTGCCGGCGATGCCATCGCGCAGGGCCTTGAGGCTCAAACGGGTAAGATCGGTCACTTGAGAAATCCTTTCGGACGGCGCTTACGCGAGCGCCTTTTCGTAGAATGCTGAATATTGACTGTCGGGATAGTCGAGAAATGCACCGCAGCGGGTAAAGCCGTTTCGCTCGTAGAGACGCCACGCGGGCTCGAACCCGGCCACATTGCCGGTTTCGAGCTTGAGCGTTTTGATGCCCTTTTCCCGCGCCAGCGCCTCGATGGCTTGCAGCAGGGCAACTCCAACGCGTTGTCCGCGCACCTCGGGAAGCGTGTACATGCGCTTCACTTCGGCCAGATCGGCATCGAACACCTTGAGCGCGCCGATGCCCACCGGCCTGCCCTCTCCGTCGCGAGCGATGAAGACCGTCGTATCCTCATCGGCCATCTGCTCGACGGTCATCTGGAACTGGAATTGGGGCGGAGACAGCGGGTTGAGATAGGCGTTGAGCGCCTTGACCAGCACTCGCACCTCGTCCTGCAACGGGGACTCGATGGCGATGGTTGCGGCCACGGCCTACTCCACGACCTTGGGAACCATGAAGAAATTGTCTTCAGAGATCGGGGCGTTGGCGACGATCTTTTCGGCATAGCCGCCATCGGTGACCTTGTCCTCGCGGCGGCGGAGCTGCATGGGGGTGACCGAAGTCATGGGCTCGACACCCTCGACATCGACTTCATCGAGCTGTTCGACAAAGCCGAGAATGGCGTTCAGCTCACCTTCGTAAGCCGCGACATCGTCTTCGGTAATCCGGATGCGGGCGAGACGACCAATGCGCCGTACGGTATCGGCATCGACCGACATATGCGTCTCCTGGGATTGGAGTGGAATTTCAACTTAAGGTTGAATGGGCTTTTAGCAATGGCGCTTGGACGATGGCAATCGCCAAATCCACTACACCTCCACCGCCAATCCCGGCTCGAGTACGAGAAGGCTGGTGCCGCCCAGAAGCGGAGCCAGGGCGTCGAAGGCGATATCGACCTCGCCATCGGTGACGGCCAGGGCGATGAGACGCGGGCGGGCGATATCGAGAAGCGCGGTGCCATGGGCGGCGCATTGGGCGCCAGAACCGCTCAGAACCACCACTGCCTCATCGACCCAACGGTTCCATTGCGCGGCGGCATCGGCATCCTCGACGACCAGAAGCCCCTCGTCCGCCGAATCGGCGACGAGGCCGCGTATGCCGAGCCGGTAGAGATCGAGCGCTTCGTCCCCGGGTTCCCGGTCGATCAGCCTCGCCCGCCGGCGCGGACGCCAGGTTTCCGGATCGAAACCGGCAAGGTCGGGGCTTTCGGTCGACACGAGGGTTTGTGCGCCGCCGATCAGCTCGGTGGCATCGACCCCATCGGGAGCGTCGTCGGCGTGAATGACCACTATCCGGCCGGCGATCTGGATGCGCAGGGTCATCGCCGCGAACCATGTGATCTTCATCTGCGCTTCCCCTTGCCAGAACTTGCACGAATGCGAGATAAGCCAGCAACCGCCCGCCGGCAAGGACGTCCAAGATGAGCGATGAAACCAACCCTCTCGCCGGCCTCGCCGAAAAAGGCAAGCTGATGGGGCTCGATCTGGGCACCAAAACCATCGGGGTGGCTATTTCGGACTCGCTGCGGATGGCAGCCTCGCCGATCGAAACAATCAGGCGAGCCAAGTTCACCGCCGACGCAGAACGGCTTATGGCGCTGATCGCCCAGCACGACGTGACGGGCATTATCGTCGGCCTGCCGCTCAACATGGATGGCAGCGAGGGGCCGCGCGCCCAATCGGCCCGCGCTTTCGTGCGCAACCTCAAACAAAAGACCGACCTGCCCATCGCCTTCTGGGACGAGCGGATGTCGACCATGGCGGTGACACGGACGATGATCGAGGCCGACCTGTCCCGTGCGCGGCAGGCCGAAGTGGTCGATAAGCTCGCGGCGAGCTATATCCTGCAGGGGGCGCTGGATCGGCTGCGGCGGGGATAAGCGGTTGATAGTCGCCACGGAGACTTGCCGCCCCATGCCTCATGGGGTACGCACCGCTAGTCGCGAGTGGAAGAGACAATGGCACGACGACAGCCGCAAAACCTCGATAGCCCCAACGGGCCCTTCCTCCCCTTCCGTCATCGGCACCTTCTCGGAATCGCCCAGCTCAATCCGGTCGAGATCATCGATCTGCTGGATCGCGCCGAGGCGATGATCCCGATATCGCGGCAGCGCAAGACGCTGCCGACGCTGGCCGGCAAGACGCAGATCAATCTGTTCTTCGAAAATTCCACCCGCACGCAGGCGAGCTTCGAGATCGCCGGCAAGCGGCTCGGCGCGACCGTCATGAACATGGCGGTCAGGACCTCGTCGGTGGCCAAGGGCGAGACGCTGGTCGATACCGCCGCGACGCTGAACGCCATGCAGCCCGACGCCATCGTGGTGCGGCACGGCTCGTCTGGGGCCGTCGAGCTGTTGAGCCAGAAGGTGGAATGCGCCGTGCTCAACGCCGGCGATGGCGCCCATGAGCACCCGACCCAGGCGCTGCTCGACGCGCTGACCATTCGGCGCCACAAGGGCCGCCTCAACGGGCTGACGGTGGCGATCTGCGGCGATATCGCCAATTCGCGCGTGGCCCGGTCCAATCTGATTCTTCTAGGCGCCATGCAGGCGCGGACGCGGGTGATCGCACCCCGCTCGCTGCTGCCGCGCGGCGTCGAACAGATGGCCTCCGAGGTGTTCACCGATATGAATGAGGGGCTGGAGGGCGTCGACGTCGTGATGATGCTGCGGCTCCAGAACGAGCGAGCCTCGGGCAAGCTCATTCCGTCGGTGCGCGAATATTACCGCTTTTACGGGCTGGATGCCGACAAGCTTGGCCGCGCCAATTCCGACGCGCTGGTCATGCATCCCGGTCCCATGAACCGCGGCGTCGAGATCGATCCGGCCATCGCCGACGGGCCGCAATCGGTGATTACCGAGCAGGTCGAGATGGGCGTGGCCGTGCGCATGGCCGTTCTCGATGCGCTGCTCAACAAGGAGACGGCCGGTGAATAAGCCGATCCTTATTGAAAACGCGCGCATCGTCGATCCGGCGACCAATACAGATTTCAAGGGCGCGCTTTTGATCGAGGGGGGTCGGATTGCGGACATGGCCGAGGGCGAAGCGCCCGGCGCTCCGGAAAAATCCCAGCGGATCGACGCGAAGGGAATGGTCCTTGCACCCGGCCTCATCGACATGCGCGTCTTTACCGGCGAACCCGGACACGAACACCGCGAGACGCTGAAGAGCGCCGGACGGGCAGCGGCGGCGGGCGGGGTCACTTCGATCGTCGTGATGCCCGACACCCAGCCGGTGATCGACGACGGCGCGCTGGTCGAATTCATCGCGCGCCATGCGCAAGCGGTCAGCGGCGTCAACGTCCTGCCCTCGGCGGCCATCACCAAGGGGATTGAGGGCAAGGATCTGACCGAGTTCGGCCTGCTCAAGGAAGCTGGCGCGGTATGCTTCACCGAGGGCCGCAAATCGCTGCAAAGCGCCGCCGTCATGCGCTCGGCGATGGTCTATGCCACCAATTTCGACATGCCGATCGTCCATTTGCCGGCTGAGGCGAACCTGGTTTCGGACGGCGTGATGAACGCCGGGCCGCTGGCGACCTTCCGGGGACTCAAGGGCATTTCGGCGGAAGCCGAGACCATTCCGCTCGACCGCGACCTGCAATTGGCGCTGGCGACCGGCGCCCGTTATCACGCGGCGGCGATTTCGACGGCGCGCGCCGCCGAGCTCGGGGCTTTCTACAAGCAACGCAGCAAGGCGATCTCCGTGGGCGTTTCGATCAACAATCTCTGTCTCAACGAGAACGACATCGGTTCCTACCGGACCTTTTTCAAGCTCAACCCACCGCTGCGCACGGAAGACGATCGAATGGCGTTGGTCGAAGCGTTGAAGGCCGGGGTTATCGACGTGATCGTCTCCGATCACGATCCGCAGGATTCCGAAGGCAAGCGGCAGCCCTTTGCCGACGCGGCGACCGGGGCCATCGGGCTGGAAACACTGCTTTCCGCCGCGCTGCGCCTTGTCCATTCGGGCGATGTCGACCTGATGACGGTCCTGCGCGCCATGACGGCGCGGCCCGCCGAAATCCTGGGATTGCAGGCCGGGCGCATCGCCAAGGGCGCCAAGGCCGATCTGTGCCTTTTCGATCCGGACTATCCCTGGGTCGTGGAGGAGGCTAGACTTCGCTCGCGTTCGACGAACACGACCTTCGAGAACGCTCGCATGACCGGCAAGGTCATGGCGACGCTGGTTGGGGGAAATATCGTTCATAGAGAGGAAGGCTTCGCATGATCCAGTATGCGCTGGCCGTGGTAATTGGATATCTGCTTGGCTCGGTCCCCTTCGGGGTGATCGCCACGAGGCTGGCAGGGCTTGGCGACGTGCGCTCGATCGGCTCGGGCAATATCGGCGCGACCAACGTGCTGCGCACCGGCCGTCGCGATCTTGCGGCGCTGACACTGGTCTGCGACGCGGGCAAAGGCGCCCTTGCGGTTGCCGTGGCCGGCTGGCTGTGGGGCTATGAGGCGGCGCTTTTCGCCGGCGTCGCGGCGTTCATCGGCCATATTTTCCCAGTCTGGCTGGGTTTCAAGGGGGGCAAGGGTGTAGCGACCTATATCGGCATCCTCCTGGCCCTCGATTGGGTCATCGGACTGATCTTTTGCGCGGTCTGGCTGCTGATTGCCTTCGCCCAGCGCTATTCGTCGCTCGCCGCGCTGACAGCGGCGGCCACCGCGCCGATGTTCGCCTTTGCGTTCTCCGGCCCGCAATTGACCTGGGCGACCTTCGTATTGTCCATCGCGCTGTTCATCACCCATCGCGAAAACATCAAGCGGCTGATAGCAGGGACTGAAAGCAAGATCGGCGACAAGAAACCAACCGAACAGGTCTAGGATCGACCGACAGATGACGCGCTCTCCCCTTACTCCGGCCCAGCGCGTCAGTTGGCTTCGCCTCATCCGCGCCGACAATGTCGGCCCCGCCACGTTCCGCACGCTCGTCAACCGCTTCGGCTCGGCCGAGGCCGCGCTGGACGCCCTGCCCCATCTCGCCCGGCGTGGCGGCGGGCGGCAGGTGACCATTCCGACGCTGGCCGAAGCCGAGGACGAAATCGCGCGGATGGAGGCTGTAGGGGCGCGGCTGGTAACGATCAACGATGCCGACTATCCTCCGCATCTGCACCATATCGCCGGTCCGCCGCCGGTGCTGACGATCATGGGCGGGGAGGCTCATGCCAACAAGCGCGCGGTGGGCATCGTGGGGGCGCGAAACGCCTCGGCGGCCGGGCGCCGCATGGCCCAGCTCCTGGCCACCGATCTGGGGCGAGAGGGTTATACGATCGTCTCCGGCCTGGCGCGGGGAATCGACGCGGCGGCTCATCAGGCATCGCTGGATACAGGAACCATCGCCGTCATGGCGGGTGGTCTGGACCGCATTTATCCGCACGAGAATTTGGGGCTGGCCCAAGCGGTCGTCGACGCCGGAGGCACGCTGCTCACCGAAATGCCGATGGGCTGGGAGCCGCGAGCGCGGGATTTTCCGCGCCGGAACCGGCTCGTTGCGGGAATTTCTCTCGGCGTGGTGATTGTCGAAGCGGCCAAACGGTCGGGATCGCTGATCACGGCGCGGCTGGCGCTGGAACAGAATCGCGAGGTTTTCGCGGTGCCAGGCTCGCCGCTCGATGCGCGGGCCGAAGGCGGCAATCATCTGATCCAGCAAGGGGCGCGGCTGGTCACGGGAGCGCATGATATCATCGCCGAACTCACCCACGCCGATCCGGCCCGCCTGCCGCTGTTCGAGAATGAGGATGCCCATCCGGCCTCTCTCGAATCCGCCGACCCCACCGAGGACGAACGCGGCCTTCTGCTCACGGCGCTGAGCCATGCGCCGACGGCGACCGACATGCTGATCGAGGCCACGGGCATTTCGGCGCCGGCCATGCAAATCCTTTTGCTCGAACTCGAGCTGGCCGGGCGGATCGAGCGTTCAGCGGGGCAGCAATTCGCTTTGCGGGTCTGATTTTACCGGGCGATAGTTATCCCCCAAACTCTCTCGCGGACCTGCTGCGATTGACAGAACGGAACGTTATCACCATTTTGCGCGGACCTTGAGGGCGGGCGTTCGCCGCCCTATCTCCCCGGTTCAAGGCCATTTCTCTTTTAGTCGCGGAGCCTTTTCAGGCATGAAAGTCGTCATCGTCGAAAGCCCGGCCAAGGCAAAAACCATCAACAAATATCTGGGCAAGGACTTCGAGGTTCTCGCCAGCTTTGGCCACGTGCGCGATCTGCCTGCCAAGGACGGATCGGTGCGCCCCGACGAAGATTTCGCCATGAGCTGGGAGGTCGATTCCCAGTCCAAGAAACGGCTGGCCGACATCACCCGCGCGCTCAAGGGCGCCGACGAACTGATTCTGGCGACTGACCCTGATCGCGAGGGTGAGGCAATCTCCTGGCACCTGCTCGACGCCCTCAAGGACAAGAAGGCGATCAAGAAGGATTTGCCGGTCAAGCGCGTGGTGTTCAACGCCATCACCAAGGACGCGGTGACCGAGGCGATGAAAAAGCCGCGCGATATCGATGCGCCGCTGGTCGATGCCTATCTGGCGCGCCGGGCGCTCGACTATCTCGTGGGTTTCACGCTTTCCCCCATCCTGTGGCGTAAGCTGCCCGGCTCACGCTCGGCGGGGCGCGTGCAGTCGGTGGCGCTGCGGTTGGTGACCGAGCGGGAGGAAGAGATCGAGCGCTTCAAGCCGCAGGAATACTGGAGCGTGGCGCCGACGCTCAACCAGTCCGGCAAGAGCTTCGTGACACGGCTTTATTCGGTCGATGGCGACAAGACCGACAAGCTGGCGATCAAGACCGGGGAAGACGCCGAGGCGCTGAAAGCCGCTATCGAAAAGGGCAATTTCAAGGTTGCCAATGTCGAGCGTAAGCCGACCAAGCGGAACCCCTACGCCCCGTTCACGACCTCGACGCTGCAGCAGGACGCGTCGTCGCGACTCTCGCTGTCCCCCTCGCGGACGATGCAGATCGCCCAGCGCTTATATGAGGACGGACTTATAACCTATATGCGAACCGACGCCGTGCAGATGGCGCCCGAGGCGATCGAAGCGGCCCGGCGCGTAATCGGCAAGGAGTTCGGGCCCGAATACGTGCCGGAAAAGCCGCGCCTCTACCAGACCAAGGCCAAGAACGCGCAGGAAGCCCACGAGGCGATCCGCCCGACCGATCTTGGCAAGCATCCCGACACACTGCGCAACATCGATCCCGACCAGCACAAACTCTATCAACTGATCTGGCGGCGTGCGCTGGCCAGCCAGATGCGCTCGGCGGAAATCGAGCGGACCACCGCCGATATCGATGTGCTGGCGGCGGGGCGCGCGATCGCGCTGCGCGCTACCGGCTCGGTCGTGACCTTCCCCGGTTTCCTCGGCGTCTATGGCGTCGAAAAGACCGACGAGGACGATGAGGACGGACTCGATCTGCCCGCGCTCAAGGTCGGCGATACGCCCGCGCTCGAAAAGGTCGATATCGAGCAGCACTTCACCCAGCCGCCTGCCCGCTATACCGAAGCCAGCCTCATCAAGAAGATGGAAGAGCTGGGTATCGGGCGACCTTCCACTTATGCGGCAACGCTGGGTACGCTCAAGGACCGCGACTATATCCGCCTCGATAAACGCGCCATCGTGCCCGAGGATCGCGGGCGGCTGGTCACGGCGTTCCTGCAGAGCTTTTTCACCAAATATGTCGAATACGGTTTTACCGCCGGACTCGAAGAAGAGCTCGACGAGATTTCGGCGGGCGAGATCGACTACAAGGAAGTGCTGCGGCGCTTCTGGAAGGATTTTTCCCATCAGGCCGAAGAGATCAAGGACCTGCGGGTTTCCGAAGTTCTCGACGCCCTCAACGAGCTTTTGGGCCACCACATCTTCCCGCCCAAGGCCGACGGCTCCGACCCGCGCCTGTGCCCGACCTGCGGCACCGGCCAGCTCTCGCTGAAACTGGGCAAGTACGGCGCCTTTATCGGCTGCTCGAACTATCCCGAATGCCGGCACACCCAGCAACTGGCCGAAAGCGCCACCGGCCAGGCGTCCGAGGCTGCTGCCGGCGATGGCGTGCTGGGCGCCGATCCGGAAACCGGTGCGGAAATCTATCTCAAGACCGGCCGTTTCGGCCCCTATGTGCAGCTTGGCGAGGATGCCAAGGACGCCAAGCGCTCCAGCCTGCCCCGTGGCTGGAACGCGGCTGACATGGACCTCGAAAAGGCAATCAAGCTGCTCTCGCTGCCGCGCGAGGTGGGTGCCCACCCCGAGGACGGCAAGCCGATTACGGCGGGGATCGGCCGCTACGGGCCGTTCGTGCTCCATGAGGGCACCTACGCCAATCTTCCCGATGTGGAAGAAGTGTTCTCGGTGGGCCTCAACCGCGCGGTGGACCTGCTGGCCCAGAAAAGGGCCGGTGGTGGACGAGGCGGTCGCGGCGCGGCAGCCGCCGCTATCCAGACCTTCGCCCATGATGACGGCCCGATAACGGTTCGCTCGGGACGCTACGGGCCCTATGTCAATCAGGGCAAGGTCAACGCGACCCTGCCGCGCGACCTGCCGCCTGAGAGCGTGACCTTGGAAAAGGCGCTGGAACTCATCGCCGCCAAGGCGGGTTCAAAAGGCAAGACGACCAAAGCGAAAGCCAAGCCCAAGGCAGCGGCCAAAGCAAAGGCGACCCCCAAAACCAAGGCGACGGCCAAGAAGAAAGCCGAAGCTTAAAGGACGAAAATGGCCAAACGCGAAGTCTCCCCATCCAAGGCTCCTGCCCCGCGCAAGAGCCGGCGTTCGGCCAGTTTCACCCCCGGCGAACTCCCCAGCCGGGAGGCCATTCTCGAAGCGATCGCCGATTTCCCCGAAATCAATTCCAAGCGCGAGATCGCCCGGCATTTCAATATCAAGGGCGATGACCGCGTCGCGCTCAAGGTGCTGCTGCGCGATATGGAAAAGGAAGGCCTTCTGGCGCGCAAGCGCAAGGAACTCCGCCCGGTCGGCGAGCTGCCGGCGGTCACGGTGCTGGACATTCCTTCCGATGCCGACCCCGACGATCTCTATGCTTTCCCGGCCAAATGGGATGAGGAAGACGGCGAAAAGCCCCGCGTGGCGGTGACTGTGGGCAAGGACGCACGCGTGGCCCCGGCGCCGGGCGACCGCATTCTCGCCCGCATCCAGCGCGAGGGCGGCGTGGTGCCGGTCTATACGGCCCGCCCGATGAAGGTGCTGGACAAGCCGCGCAAGGCCGATCTGGGCATTGTCCGCATGGATGACGACGGCGCGCGTCTGGTGCCCATCGAGCGCAAGGCGCGCGAGATGCGTATTTCCGCCGGCGATCTGGGCGAGGCCAAGGATGGCGATCTCGTCGAGGTCGAGGTGACCGTTTCGGGCCGGCTGATGATTCCGCGCGCCAAGGTGGTGAGCGTCGTCGGCAACCCGCAATCGGAAGGCGCGGTCAGTCTGATCGCGCTGCATTCCCTCGATATCCCCTATCGCTTCCCCGCCTCGGTGCTCACGGAGGCCAAGGAAGCCCAGGAAGCAACGCTCAAGGGACGCGAGGACTGGCGCGACATTCCGCTCGTCACCATCGATCCGGCGGACGCCAAGGACCATGACGACGCCGTTCATGCCGAGCCCGACACCGATCCGAACAATCCCGGCGGCTTCATCATCCGGGTGGGGATCGCGGACGTCGCCTATTACGTCCGCACCGGGTCGGCGATGGATCGCGAGGCATTCCTGCGCGGCAATTCGGTCTATTTCCCCGATCGCGTGGTGCCGATGCTGCCCGAGCGCATTTCCAACGATCTGTGCTCCCTGCGCGAAGGCGAGAACCGGGCATCGATGGCGCTGCGGATCGTCATCGACGCCGAAGGCAACAAGAAGAGCCATTCGTTCCACCGCGTGATGATGCGCTCGGCCGCAAAGCTGAGCTACCAGCAAGCCCAGGCCGCGATCGACGGCGACCCCGACGACAAGTCCGGGCCGCTGCTCGAACCCGTTCTCAAGCCGCTCTGGGCCGCTTATGCAGCCTTGGCCAAGGCCCGCGACCGCCGTGGTCCGCTGGCACTGGACCTGCCCGAGCGGCGCATCCGGCTCGATGAGAACGGCATGGTCAAGGACGTGTACGTGCCCGACCGCCTCGAAGCGCACAAGCTGATCGAGGAGATGATGATCCTCTCCAACGTGTGCGCCGCAGAGACGCTGGAAAAGCACAAGGTGCCCCTGCTCTACCGCGTCCATGATGCGCCGAGCCGGGAAAAGATCGTCGCGCTGGGCGAGTTCCTGAAATCGCTCGACCTGCCGGTTCCGCGCAGCGAGTCGCTGCGGCCCAGGGATTTCAACCAGATCCTGTTCCGCGCCGAAAAGGCCGACAAGAGCCAGCAGGTCAATGAGATGGTGCTGCGCAGCCAGGCGCAGGCCGAATATGCGCCGGGCAATTACGGCCACTACGGGCTCAACCTCGACCGCTATGCACACTTCACCTCGCCCATTCGCCGATATTCGGATTTGATCGTCCACCGCGCCCTGATCCGGGCGCTCGATCTGGGCGACGATGGGCTGACGGGAGCAGAAGAGCATCGGCTGGGCGCAATCGGCGAGCACATATCGGCGACCGAACGCCGGGCGATGGCCGCCGAACGGGAAACCTCCGACCGGCTTTTGGCCCAATATCTGGCCGCCCATATCGGCGCGCGCTTCAGAGGAACGATTTCCGGACTGGTCGGCGCCGGGCTGTTCGTGCGGCTCGATGAAACCGGCGCCGATGGATTCGTACCCGTGTCCACGCTGGGGCAGGATTATTTCCGCTATTTCGAGGACCAGCAGGCGCTGATCGGCGAACGCACCGGCGAGCGGTTCAGAATCGGCGACAAGGTCGACGTGCGACTGCTTGAAGCAGCGCCGATGGCTGGCGCGTTGCGATTCGAAGTTTTATCTGAGGGCGAACGGGTAAAGGCACCCGGCCCGGGCCGTGGACGCCGGAACGTCAAGGGTAAACCCGCGCCGCGCGGACGCCGCGCAAGGAAGTAGCACATGCCGGTTACCGATCTGAGATTGAGGCCAGCGCGCCCGCTTTGGCCCGCCATGCTCAAGGGCATGAAGTGCCGTTGTCCCAATTGCGGGCAAGGCAAGCTGTTTTCGCGGTACCTCAAGGTCGTCGACCAATGCGATGTTTGCGGAACCGAGTTGTTCCACCACCGCGCCGACGACGCCCCGCCCTATCTGGTGGTCACGATTGTCGGCCACATCGCGGTGGGAGCGGTGCTGCACATGGAAATGAGCTCGACGCCGCTCCCTCCTCTCACTTATCTCTGGATCATGATTCCGCTGATCATCATCTCGTCCCTCGTCCTGCTCCCGGTCATCAAGGGCGCGATCGTCGGATTGCAATGGTCGCGCTATATGCACGGCTTCGATCCGGCCGGCATCGATGATGAATTCGAGAGCAACGGCTACTCCTGACGCGCTTGACTTTTGGCGCGAAATGCATAGTTTGCGCCCAACTCATTTTCGAGCCGTGCGCAGATCCGTCGCGCGGCCTGTTTGTTTAAAAGGCTACCCGCGATGGCAAAGTCCAACACGATCAAGATCAAGCTGGTTTCGACCGCCGACACCGGCTTCTACTACGTGACCAAGAAGAACACCCGCACCGCGACCGAAAAGCTTGCCTTCCGCAAGTACGATCCCGTTGCGCGCAAGCACGTCGAATTCAAGGAAGCCAAGATCAAGTAATTCTGCTTGATCTGGAGCGCTTCCAGAAAAAGTGGATACCACTTTTTCGGTTCGGAAGCGCGACAATACACAAAGCACCGAAAGAAAAGCCCCGCCTTCGAGCGGGGCTTTTCTTTATGCGCAAGGCGGTTGGATTGCCGCCGAATGTGGCTGACCCGGCCCCGGTTGTCGAAGAGGCCACTCTTGCCCGAAGCCGAGCCAGCCGCCCTACGGAACAGGAGTTGCGGCGGACCTGAAAACCGTAGGGTTTGGGTGAACGGATTTATGCGTTTCGCGTCCGTTTCTGTGCCTGGACACTACTCTCCGGGCGGAAAAACGCCAAGCGTTCCGGGCGCTTTCGCCGTCGGATTTGACATTAATAATGAAAGGTTAACCTTACCGCCCAGCCGAAACTAGGCCGCGTCGTAAACAACGCGGTTGCGGCCGGTTCGCTTGGCGCGATAGAGCGCCACATCGGCGCGCTTGGTCACCGATTCCGGAGTATCGTTTTCCCGCTCGTTGAGCGCCAGCCCGACGCTGACCGTGATCTTGAGCGGCTTGTCGAGCCCCACATTGAACCCCTCGTCGCAAACCGCGCTGCGAACGCGCTCGGCAACGCCCTGCGCCTGCCCCATATCGGTATCGGGCATGACCACCACGAACTCTTCTCCGCCGAAACGGCAGGCAAGATCGACGCCGCGAATATTGCGCTGCAGCCTGTTGGCGAACTCCTTGAGCACCGTGTCACCCACGTCATGCCCATAGGTATCGTTGACGGGCTTGAAGTAGTCGATATCGAGCAGCATCAGCGCCATGTCCCGGTCCTGCTCTTCGGCCTTGCCGAGAACCATGGCCAGATGCCGGTCGAAATAGCGGCGGTTGTAGAGGCCGGTCAGCTCGTCGATGACCGCCATGGCCATTGTCGAATTGAGGCTTTCGCGCAGTTCGACGGTGTAGCGCTGCCGGCGAATCTGGGTTTTGACGCGAGCGGAAAGCTCATGACGCTCGATGGGCCGCATGATGAAATCGTTGACGCCCAGATCGAGCGCCTTGACGATCTGCGATCGGTCCCGCTCCTCGGCGACGAGGATGATGGGAATCGACCGCGTCTGGTCAGCAGTGCGGATTTGCGAGCAGATGCGGAGCGGGTCGAAACCGTCCAGGGCCATCGAAACGATGGCCAGCTCGAACTCTCCCCCCGACATCTGGAACACCGCCTCGGCCGGTTCGGTAAGGATCGAAACCTTGTGCATGTCGCCAAGATGGCGCTCGATTCTCTCTGCCCTGCTCCGCTCCGTATCGACGATCAGAATGCGGCCGCCATCCACCCGCACGCCGTATTCCGAACGGCTGGCATCTTCCAGCGCGATCTGATGGCTGGTCCGGGAGCGGGCCCGCAATTCGTCACTGAGTCCCTTGAGGCGCACGAGGCTTTTGACCCGCGCCAGGAGTTGCATGTCATCGACGGGTTTGGTCAGGAAATCGTCGGCCCCCGCTTCAAGCCCGCGCACGCGGTCGGAGGGTTGGTCGAGCGCCGTGATCATCACGACGGGGATGTGAGCGGTCTGAGGGTCGTTCTTGAGAATTTGGCAGCAGGTAAAGCCGTCCATCTCGGGCATCATCACATCGAGCAGGATGATGTCGATATCCTCGCTGCGGCAGATCTCGATGGCCTGCGCCCCCGACGAAGCGGTGGCGACGTCGAAATATTCGGCGAGCAGCCGAGCCTCGAGCAATTTCACATTTGTGGGGATATCATCGACGATGAGCACTCGTGCGGTCACGGCGCGTCCTCTCGACCTGAAATGATAAAGTGATTGCTACCGGGCCTTGCCAATGTAGCTTTCAATGGTTTCCAAAAAGTGTGGCACGGAGATCGGCTTGGAGATGTAGCCTTCGCACCCCCCCTGCCGGATGCGCTCCTCGTCGCCTTTCATTGCGAAAGCGGTGACGGCGATGACCGGGATGGGGGCCAGGTCTTCGTCTTCCTTGAGCCATTTGGTGACCACCAGCCCGGAAACCTCCGGAAGCTGGATATCCATGAGGATCAGGTCGGGCCGGTGTTCGCGCGCAAGATCGAGCGCCTCCATCCCGTTGCGGGTCTGGATGGTGCGGTAGCCGCGGGATTCAAGCAGGTCATGGAAGAGCTTCATGTTGAGCTCATTGTCTTCCACGATCATCACGGTCTTGACCATGTCACCTCGCCCGGCACCGGTCGCGCGATGCTTTGAGTTGTCATTGCGTTGCGGTAACAGCAATATGTTACGAAACCAGAAATAAGCTGAGTCTGGCGATTGAGCGATAGGGTCGACACTGCCGAATTGCTTGCCGTTGGCGATGCCTGCCTGTCCTGGCTGGCCGCCGATGTGAACGAACTCGAGCGTTTCATGGCGCTCGCGGGTTATTCGCCCCAACGCCTGCGGGAATCGGTGGGCAGCAGGTCGCTGGCCGAAGGGCTCGTCGACTATTTCGGGCGCCACGAATCCCTTCTGCTCGCCATGTGCGCCAATGCCGGCATCGACGTCTCCCGGGTCATGCGCCTCTGGCACGGCCTCAACCCGCAGAGCTGAACGATGGCGACCGGCGGACATCTGTGCCGCGATTGCCTTGCCACGGGAGAAACCAGCGTGGCGCCGTCGCGCTGCCCCAAATGCGGCTCGCCGCGCGTCCTTCATCATGCCGAGCTGTTCTCGCTCTCGATCGCCCATATCGACTGCGACGCGTTTTATGCCTCGGTGGAAAAACGCGACGACCCGAGCCTGCTCGACAAGCCGCTGATCGTGGGCGGCGGGCAGCGCGGCGTGGTGGCGACCTGCTGCTACATCGCGCGCATGAGCGGCGTGCGCTCGGCGATGCCCATGTTCCAGGCGAAAAGACTGTGCCCCCAGGCGGTGGTCATCAAGCCCGACATGGCCAAATATGTCGGGGTGAGCCGCCAAATCCGCGCGCTGATGGATTCGCTGACCCCGCTGGTCCAGCCGCTTTCCATCGACGAGGCCTTTCTCGATCTTTCAGGGACGGAGAAGACGCACAAGGCGCCACCGGCGCTGACCCTGGCCCGCCTCGCTAAGCGGATCGAAGAGGATATCGGGGTCAACATCTCGATCGGGCTCTCTCACAACAAATTCCTCGCCAAGATCGCGTCCGAGATCGACAAGCCACGCGGATTTGCGGTGATCGGCAAGGCCGAAACCGTTTCCTACCTCGCCGACAAGCCGATAACCGTTATCTTCGGGGTGGGCAGGGTGATGGCGGAGACGTTGCGCAAGGATGGGCTGGTTACCATCGGGCAGCTTCAGGAGCGCTCGCCCGAAGATCTCATGCGCCGCTATGGCGAGATGGGCGCCCGCCTGGCCAAGCTGGCACGGGGCGAGGATTACCGGCGGGTCTCCAGCACGCGTGAGACCAAATCGGTCAGCACCGAAACCACGTTCTTCACCGACCTTTCCGATTTCGATTCGCTTTCCACCGCCCTGCTCTCCCTCAGTGAGCGACTGTCCGAACGGTTGAAGAAACAGGGGCTGGTCGGCGATACGATAACCGTCAAGCTCAAGACCGCCGGGTTCAAATCCCGCACCCGCGCGCAGCACATCATGCTGCCGACTCAATTGGCCACGACGCTTTATGAAACCGGCGTGCAATTGCTGGCGCGCGAAGTGGACGGCACCGCCTTTCGCCTGCTCGGGATCGGTGTTACCGGTCTCGAAGCGGCCGACGGCAGCGATCCGACCGATCTGATCGAGCCGGGCGTCGCGCGCAAGGCGGCGGCGGAGCGCGCCATGGACAGGGTTCGCGACCGGTTCGGGCGTGAGGCGCTGGTCCGGGGCAAGCTCTACCGCCGACCCAAGACCAAAGAGATCAAACCGGAGAGCGATGATGACGATCGACCAGAAACTCAATGATCTGGGCTACACCCTGCCCACCCCGGCGGCGCCTGCAGCCAGCTATGTGCCGGTGCGCCAATCCGGAAAGCTGCTCTATGTCTCGGGACAGATTTCCGCCGATGCGGATGGCGTCGTGAAGGGCCGGCTGGGCGATGGCACAGACGTTGCGGCGGGCCAGAAGGCCGCCGAGCTTTGCGCCGTCTCCATCCTGGCTCAGGTCAATCAGGTCACCGCGCTTGCCAACATCAAGGCGATCCAGAAACTGACCGTTCTCGTCGCCTCCACGCCCGATTTCAACGAGCAGCATCTGGTTGCCAACGGGGCTTCGGATTTGTTCATAAAACTGTTGGGTGACAAGGGTAAGCACGCCCGCGCCGCGTTCGGCGTGGCTTCCCTCCCCCTCGGCGCCGCCGTTGAAATCGACGCCATCATCGAGATCGAATAATCCATGGCCAATCCCCCGTTCGACCGTCCCATCGCCCATCGCGGACTGCATGACAGGGAACGGGGGATCATCGAGAACTCGCGCTCGGCCTTCGCCGCCGCCATCGAACGCGGATTCGGGATCGAGTGCGACCTCCAGCTTTCGGCCGACGGCGAGGCGATCGTCTTTCACGATGACGGCCTGGAACGGCTGGTGGGGCGAACCGGGCTCGTCCGCTCGCGACTGAGCGACGAGTTGATCGTCACTCCCTTGACCGGCAGCAGCAGCGCGGATTGCCCGCAGACGTTTTCCGAGATGCTCGCGCAGATCGCTGGTGCCGCGCCGCTGGTGGTCGAGGTCAAAAAGCAGGCCAACGCCAAAGACACCGACGCGCTTGCGGCCCGTGTCATGGAGTGCGTGAAAAGCTATCAGGGGCCGTTGGTCATCAAATCCTTCGACCCGCTGATGCTGATTGCGCTGCGTCGCGCGGGCTATACCGGGCCACTGGGGATCATCACCTATGGTTACGACAAGCCTGAATGGTATGGCGACATGCCGGCCGGCACGCGGTTCGTCCTGAGGCATTTGTTGCATTATCCAAGATCGCGATTCACCTTCATTTCCTGCGAACGCACGGCACTGGGCTTGCCGGCGGTGCGGTTGTTCCGGGCCTTGGGGTTCAAGGTGATGAGCTGGACGATCCGCTCGGAAACCGAGGCGGCCGATGCCCGACGCGGCGCGGATCAGATCGTCTTTGAGGGTTTTGATCCGGACGCCTGATAGTCGTTCCGCGAAATTTGCGGCAGCGCCCGTTCTACGATTGAATATACCGGCACGAATGCTGCATACTTGGAGCGTGCCTGCGCCGATCATGGCGGACAAATCTCGGTGAACGACCGGGACCGCGCCCTTACACCACCCGGCGACGAGGACTATTTCTACCAGACCAGTTGAATCGTCCGACCGCACCTTGGCAGACCAATCCGAAATCACGATCGCTATCCACCCCAGCACGGCGAGCATTCCAGCCCGAGTGTGGAATTCGCTCGCGTCGGGCGATGGGGCCAATCCCGGCAATCCGTTTCTCGACCACGCTTTCTTCCTCGCGCTCGAGGAAGCGGGCTGTGCCACGGCCCAAACCGGATGGCAGCCCCAGCATATCCTGATCTCGCGCGGCGATAGGCCAATCGGGATGATGCCGCTGTTCCTCAAATCGCACTCGATGGGCGAGTATGTCTTCGATCACGCCTGGGCCGACGCCATCGAACGGGCCGGCGGAAATTATTATCCCAAGCTCCAGTCCTCGGTGCCCTTTACCCCGGCAAGCGCGCCCAAGCTGCTCACGGCTGACGGGAGCGCCGATACGCGGACATTGCTGTTGCAGGCTGCCGAAGCGCTCGCGGAAAGGCTGGGGGCATCGTCAGTGCACGCCACCTTCGTGACCGATGAAGAGGAAGCCATCGCCGCGCAAGCCAACTGGCTGGTGCGCCACGATACGCAGTTTCATTGGACCAACGACGGGTTCGGCAATTTCGATCAGTTTCTCGACACTCTGCAATCGCGCAAGCGCAAGGCAATTCGGCGCGAGCGCCGCGAGGCGCTGATCGACGGGATCGCGTGCGAATGGATTACCGGCAGCGATCTGACCGAAGCCCATTGGGACGCATTCTATCAATTCTATATGGATACGGGGTCGCGCAAATGGGGCCGGCCATATCTGAACCGCGAGTTCTTCTCGCGCATTTCGGCGACAATGGCCGACAAAATTGTGCTGATGCTCGCCCGGGAAGGCTCCGAATACATCGCCGGCGCCTTGAATTTCCTTGGAGACGACACGCTCTATGGCCGCAACTGGGGGGCGATCAAGGACGTGCCGTTCCTGCATTTCGAGCTGTGCTACTATCAGGCCATCGATTTCGCCATCGCGCACGGATTGAAACGCGTCGAGGCAGGAGCGCAGGGGCAACACAAGCTGGCGCGCGGCTATGCCCCCGTGACGACGCGATCGATCCATCACATCGTTCATCCCGGGCTGCGGCGCGCGGTGGCGGACTATCTGGAGGACGAACGCCGGATGGTCGCCATGCAGAACGAAGAGCTGACCGACTATACCCCCTTCCGCAAAGGCTAGCGCTTGCCCGCCCTCCTCATTTCGCTATAGCTCAGGGGACAGCGAGAGGAGTTTGCGATGGCCGAATACGATCCCGACAACATTTTCGGAAAGATCATCAAGGGCGACATTCCCAGCCACAAGGTGTTCGAAGACGACGATACCCTTGCCTTCATGGACGTGATGCCGCAATCGCGCGGGCATACCCTGGTGATCCCCAAGACAGGCTCACGCAACCTGCTCGATGCAGACCCGCAGGTTCTCGCCAACCTGATTCAGAAGACACAGAGGGTCGCGCGCGCCGTGATGGCGGCGATGAAGGCGGATGGTCTGCGGATCATTCAGTTCAACGAAGCGCCCGCCGGTCAGACGGTGTTTCACCTGCACTTCCACATCATCCCCATTTACGACGGCGTGGCCCTCAAGCCCCATTCGGGCGCCATGGCCGACGCCAAGGAACTCGCCGATCAGGCCGAGAACATCCGTTCCGCACTTTGATTGTGGAAAAGCCTGTGGACGACAGCGGGAATAACTCCGGGGAAAATTTCCGGAGCCGTTGATCCAAGCCCTTGAAAAACAAAAGCGGCCCGCCATCGATGGCAGGGCCGCTTTCTATCGGATCGCGCTGTGGATTACTGCGCTTCGACCTGTGCAAAAAGGGCGTCGATACGCTCCTGCGCACCTTCGGGCACTTCAACGGCCTTGGCTTCTTCGAGATTGACCGGATCGCCGACGACGATCATGGCAACCATGCCCATCATGAAGTGCGGGTCGCAGCGAACGCCATAAACACCCGGCTCATCGAAAGTGATGGTCAGGCGCTCATCGATTTCGCCGGTGAACGGCTCGGCACCCTCAGGCAGCATGCCGTCGATGGTGGCCGCGTTGTGGAAAGCGTCGGTCGGAACGAACGTTACGGTATCGCCCGGCTCGATCTCCAGGAACGCTGGCTCGAAAACCATCATTTCACCATCGCTGCCCTCGTTGAGCATTTCGATCTCATGATCGGCAGCCATCGCCATGGGAATGGCAAACGCGGAAAGGGCCAGCGCCACAACAGCACTCTTGAAGATACGCATTCGAGTCTCCTTTATAATATGACAACTCGCGTCATGTTTTAGCCCCCATCCCATCAAAAAACAAGCCGACGCCCGAAGGCGTCGGCTCAGCCATTTAACGAATGATCACGAGTTCTGTTCCGCGTCCTTCGGCTTGGATTTCCGCGCGGGCTTCTTGCCGCCCTTGGGACCGGTGATCGCCTTGGGACGCGCGGGACGCGGCGGTATGGAGACCAGTTCGAGGCGTGCCTCGTTCCCCTCGCCCACCACGGTCACCTTGACCGAACCGCCCTTCTGCAAGAGGCCGAACAACACCTCTTCGGCCAGCGGCTTCTTGACGTATTCCTGGATAACGCGGCTCAACGGACGCGCACCCATCTTTTCGTCATAGCCGCGAGTGGCCAGCCAATCGGACGCCTCGGGCGTCAACTCGATGGTGATGCCACGTTCGGCGAGCTGACCTTCGAGCTGGAGAATGAACTTTTCCACCACGCGGTTGACCGTCGAGGGCGGCAGCGGGGCGAACGAGATGATCGCGTCGAGCCGGTTCCGGAACTCGGGCGTGAACATCCGGTTGATCGCTTCTTCATCGTCACCTTCCTGACGCACGCGGCCGAACCCGATCGGCGATTTCGCCAGCTCGGAAGCGCCCACGTTGGACGTCATGATCAGGATGACGTTGCGGAAATCGACCTGCTTGCCCGAATGGTCGGTCAGCTTGCCGTGGTCCATGACCTGAAGGAGGATATTGAAGAGGTCCGGATGGGCCTTTTCGATTTCGTCGAGCAGCAAGACCGAATGGGGATGCTGATCGATGCCATCGGTCATCAGTCCGCCCTGGTCGAATCCGACATAGCCCGGAGGGGCACCGATCAGGCGCGACACCGTGTGACGCTCCATATACTCCGACATGTCAAAGCGCAGCAGTTCCACGCCGAGCGTATCGGCGAGTTGCTTGGCGACTTCCGTCTTGCCGACGCCGGTGGGACCGGTGAAGAGATAGGAGCCGATGGGCTTTTCAGGTTCACGCAAACCGGCACGGGCCAGCTTGATCGCGGACGAAAGCGCGTCGATGGCCTTATCCTGCCCGAACACCACCCGCTTGAGGTTGGTTTCCAGATTGCCGAGCAGTTCGGTATCGGATTTGGACACCGATTTGGGCGGAATCCGCGCGATGGTGGCGACAGTCGCCTCGATATCCTCGACGTTGATCAGCTTCTTGCGTTTGTCCTCTGTCACCAGCATCTGCCGCGCACCGGTTTCGTCGACCACGTCGATGGCCTTGTCGGGCAACTTGCGGTCGTTGATGTAGCGAGCCGAAAGCTCGACGGCGGCCTTGAGCGCGTCATCGGTGTATTTGAGCTTGTGGTAATCCTCGAAATAGGGCCGCAGGCCCTTCATGATCTCGATAGCGTCTGGGATCGTAGGCTCGTTGACGTCGATCTTCTGGAAACGACGCACCAGGGCCCGGTCCTTTTCGAAGAACTGGCGATACTCCTTATAGGTGGTCGAGCCGATGCAACGGATCGCGCCCGAAGCCAAAGCGGGCTTGAGAAGGTTCGAAGCATCGAGCGCACCGCCAGAAGTCGCGCCGGCGCCGATCACCGTATGGATCTCGTCGATAAAGAGGATGACGTTATCCTTCTTTTCGAGCTCCTTCATGATCGCCTTGAGGCGTTCCTCGAAATCGCCGCGATAGCGGGTGCCGGCCAGCAACGCGCCCATATCGAGCGCATAGATCACAGCGGTTTCCAGAACCTCGGGAACGTCACCCTCGATGATGCGGCGCGCCAAACCCTCGGCGATGGCGGTCTTGCCCACACCGGGGTCGCCCACATAGAGCGGATTGTTCTTGGAGCGCCGGCACAGCACCTGAATGGTGCGTTCGAGCTCGGTGGCCCGGCCGATCAGCGGATCGATCTTGCCGGCCCGAGCCTTGTCATTGAGGTTGATGCAGAAATCGGCCAACGCCGAGCTTTGCTGCGGCCCGGCTCCGCCGCCGCGTTCCTGCTCACCCTCAAAGCCCGAGCCGCCCTCTTCCGCCCCGCGCACGGGACGGTCGGCACCACGACCCGATTTCGCAATGCCGTGAGAAATGAAATTGACGGCATCGAGCCGGGTCATGTCCTGCTGCTCGAGGAAATAGGCGGCGTGGCTCTCGCGCTCGGCAAAGATCGCAACGAGCACGTTGGCCCCGGTCACTTCCTCGCGGCCGGACGATTGAACATGGATGACGGCGCGCTGGATGACGCGCTGGAACGCCGCCGTGGGGCGGGCGTCCTGTCCGTTGGGAACGACGAGGCTGTCGAGTTCCTCGTCGATGAATTCCTCGAGATCGGTCCTAAGGGCTTCGATGTCGACATCGCAACCGGTCAGGACCGAAATCGTATCGCGATCTTCCGTCAAGGCGAGCAGCAGGTGTTCGAGCGTCGCAAACTCATGGCTACGCTCCCGGGCCAAATTCATGGCCTGATGCAACGCCTTTTCGAGACCGCGAGAGAATGAAGGCATGTTGGTATCCTATTGCTTTTCCATCACGCATTGCAGCGGATGCTGGTTTCGGCGCGCGGCGTCCATGACGCGGGTGACCTTGGTTTCGGCCACCTCGTACGGAAACACCCCGCATTCCCCCACACCTTGATTATGGACGTGCAGCATAATGCGCGTCGCATCCTCACGGGATTTGTTGAAGACCTCCTCCAAAATGAGGATGACGAACTCCATGGGCGTGTAGTCGTCATTGAGCAGCAGCACACGATAGAGGCTGGGCTTTTTGGTCTTGGGCCGGGTCTTGGTCACGACGCCGGTTTGCCCTTCGCCCTCATCATCGCTATCGCGCCCGCCATCTCCTGGGCCGGCCAGAACGGCAGGCCACGCAAGCGGACCTCCGCGGCGCAGCAATCGGTTTTCAGGAGAGTGAGCAAGCATTTTCAAGAGTCTTCGTCCCAAATCGTCAAAGGCAAGACGGCCCCATTATGTAGGCAAAATCTTGATCATGTTAAGGGGCGAAAAGGCGATCAATCAGGTGTGAACCATGACGCACGAAATTTGCTGCAAGTTTTAAGCACTTTACCGATTTGTAACCGCATCGCCCTATCGTGACCCACAGTTGGGGATTGTGCGGCGTGCTTTTCGGGGGACGGGCGCGGACAATCCAGAGATTGAGTAACGGTGCGGCGTTTTTCGTGCCGGTCCAGTAAAGAGTTGGAGTATCGGGTGCCGACCCTACTGCGTATCGATTCCGCACGCGCCCCTTTTGCGCGCTTCGTTCTATCGCTTTTCATCGCCGCGATCACCATTGCGGCCTTGTCCATTCCTGCCTCTGCCCAAAACGTGCCGCGCGCTTATGCCGGCATTGCAGTCGACGCCAAGACCGGCCAGGTCCTTTATCAGGACAACGCCAACGACCTGCGTTATCCCGCCTCGCTCACCAAGGTGATGACGCTCTATATCCTGTTCCAGGAATTGGAAGCAGGCCGGCTTCGCCTCGACAGCAAGCTTTCGGTTTCGGCGCACGCAGCAGCGGCGGTTCCCACCAAGCTCTATGTCCAGCGCGGTTCGACCATCAAGGTCGAAGACGCCATCAAGGCTCTCGTGACGCTTTCGGCCAACGACGTGGCCCGTGTCATCGGTGAAAACATCTCGGGCACCGAGAGCAAATTCGCCGAACGCATGACGCAGACGGCGCGTGCCCTGGGCATGAGCCGCACGACCTACAAGAACGCATCCGGCCTTCCCGACAGCGGCCAGGTGACCACGGCGACAGACCAGGCGATTCTGGCGCGCGCCATCTATCTGCACTTCCCCGGCTATTACGAATATTTCCAGACCCGTAGCTTCACCTACGGCTCCAAGACCTACGGCAATCACAACGCATTGCTCGGCCAGAACGGCGTCGACGGCATCAAGACCGGCTACATCAACGCCTCCGGCTACAATCTGATGACCGCGGCCCGCTCGAACAACCGTCATATCGTCGTGATCGGCCTGGGCTTCAACACCGGTGCGTCGCGCAATGCCCGGGTGGCCGAACTGGTACGTGAGTATCTTCCGGATGCCCGTCAGGGCGATTATTGGCGCGAAGCCATGATCCCGCGCCCCACCCTGCTGGGCAATGGAATTGCCGTGGCATCGGCTGGAGCAGCCGTGCCGCTCAACCGCCTGCCGCCCGTGCGCCCGGTCAGCCTTCTGCCCGTCATCACAGAAGAGCAGGCCATGCAGGTGGCCGGCCTCACGCCGGAAACCTCGAACCAACCCGAAACGATCCCCTTCCAGGTCGTGTCCGCCGAGGATATTCCCTCCCGACCGGGTGATAACGCCCTCGACCAGGCCACCTATGTGGCGACGGGGGTAATGCCGTCCGACCAGCCGGTCTATCCCGCCAACGACCCCATCGGCGCCTGGATCGCCGAGACCATGAAGCTGGGGCCGGCCCCTTCGGATATCACCGCGCAGCCCGGACAGATATTGATCCCCCCTGCTCCGATCGCGCGTCCCGAAGGGCTTGAAGTCGATATGATGAGCACCAACGCCTCGAACACCGTGCCGGCCGGCGGCTGGATCGTTCAGGTCGGCGCCGCCGACAGCGAGGATGGCGCCAACGATATGCTCTCCGAAGCGACCCAGACCTATGACCAGTTGGCCAACCTGCGGAGCTATGTCGAAACTTTCGAGCGCAATGGCGTCACTTACTACCGCGCCCGCTTCGCAGGATTTGCCGACCGCACCCAGGCGCGCACCACTTGCGATGCCTTGGCCACCGCTTCCATCAACTGCCTCACAGTACAGGGATAATCCCCTCGCCCTCTCGACAATTGGCGCAAGTGTATGGAGTAGCCCAATGAGCGAATGGAACCGACTGTCGGACCTCAGCCAGTTCGAACCCCGCTCTCCCCTCGCCTCGCAGGACGACGCGGTGCGCAGCGAAGCGCTGCGCTCGCTGATGCGCGGGCTGGAGCCACACAAGCCGGTGCGGCGGCGAATGTCCGACATGCTGTCGGTCGTGCTCGCACTATCGGCCCGCACGCGGCGCGTGGTGCTGCCTCGCGTTTCGATCGACGTCGATGTGTTCGATCCCAACGGCAAGCGCGCCCTGCGCATGTACCTCCCGCACGACGAATAATTCCCTTCCCGCCTGCTCGCCGAATTGGAGCAGGAACGGAGTAAAGCTCTCCGCGTTGCTGAACCACACCCGACGCGGAGGTTCAGCATGATGCTCGAAGGCAGAATCGCACTGGTCACGGGAGGCGGTTCGGGCCTCGGCAAGGCCAGCGCCCTCAAACTCGCAACCGACGGCGCCGATATCGCACTTCTCAGCCGCAGCAAGGAAGAGGTCGATCGGGTCGCCACCCAGATCGCGAACCTGGGCCGCAAGGTTCTTCCCCTCTACGCCGACATTTCCGACACCTCGGACATGCAATCCGCTTTCGACCAGATTACCGAGACGTTCGGGCGACTCGACATCGTCTTCGCCAATGCCGGCATCAACGGCACCTGGGCGCCGATCGACGAGCTCCCCATCGAGGATTGGGACACGACCATCGCGGTCAATCTCCGAGGCACGTTCCTGACCCTGCGCCACGCCGTTCCGCTGATGAAGGAACGCGGCGGCTCGATCATCATCACCTCCTCGATCAACGGAACGCGCACATTTACGACCGCCGGTGCCTCCGCCTATTCCACCACCAAGGCAGGTCAGTTGGCGCTGGCACAGATGACCGCGCTTGAACTCGCCAAATACCGTATCCGGGTCAACGCCATTTGCCCCGGCGCCATCGAGAGCGAAATCGATGAAAACACCAATCGGCAGAACGTGGAAAAGGCCGCAGTGCCGGCGAAATATCCAAAGGGCGAGATACCGCTCACGGGGGGCGAACCGGGCAAGGCCAAGGACGTGGCCGACCTGGTCTGCTTTCTGGCGTCCGATGCGGCGCGCCACATCACGGGCACGCCGATCTGGATCGACGGCGCGCAATCGCTGCTGGTTTGAACGTTAGACAGTTCCGGCGAGAAGGTGCGGGTCCGGCGAGGTTTTTGTCTCGGAGTTTCGATTACGCAGGTCGAGATTGAGCACCTCGGCCAACAGACGGTATTCCTGACGCGCCCCGATATGACTCATGGTCGGCGCGCCGCCCAAGGCTTCGGAATCGAGAGGATCGAAAACGGTCATGCCGATGGGAAAGAGCGAGCGGAAGATCACGCGTTCGGCAATTCCCTCGGCGACGCGGCACCCTACCCGCTCGGAGATATTTTCAAGCCCGGCGCTCATGAGACGCGCATTGCGCGATTTGAGCATCGACATGCGGTTGCGCACCAGAATCCAATCGATAGTCCGTCCGTCGATCGCCAGCCGCTCACGCCGGGAGCGCTGGACGAGCCGCGTATAGTGGCTCAGTTCCAGGACGGCGCCGGTATCGGGCTCTATCCGCGCGATGACGTCGAGATCGATCAGGCTGTCGTTGAGCGGGGTGATCAATGTATCGGCCAGGGAATGGGCGATGCGCGTGAGATGGGTATCGAAGCCGGGCGTATCGATGATGAGGTAATCGACCTGCGTTTCGACCTCGGCGACGGCTTGGCGGAACATCTCGAAATCGAGACGCGCATTTTCCTCGACCGACTCGCTGCGCGTCTGGGGCAGATGGAAATGGGTCGGATGCGGTACGTCCAGGCCGTGGACCTTCGCCCATTCGCGACGGTTTCGGACATAGGTGGTGAAGGTATGCTGGCGGCTGTCGGCGTCGATCGTCGCAACCCGGAAACCTTCATAAAGGAGGTGGACGGCCAGATGGATGGCGGTTGTCGATTTTCCCGAGCCCCCCTTCTCATTGCCCAGAACAATCACATGCGCGTTGGATCGCTGCATTCTCGTTATCTCCGAACCCCGACCGGCCCCACGGCGGGCACAGAATGTGTGCTTCGCGTCAGCGGCACAAGGGCGTATTTACCCTCGTCCAGAGAGCTTAGTTTGCATTTGATTTAGATTTTATAAACGAATTGGCCGGTGCCAAATGTGGCGCCGGCCAGCGATTCGCACTTGGTGTTCGCTTAGATCCAATACGGCGGAACACCGTAATAGGTGTAGATATCCATCGCGCGCTGGCGATCGTTCCATTCGAAATCATCCTCGGCATCATAGCGAGGCGCCTCGTCGAGCTCGGCCTTGGAAAGATCGGTGCGATAGCCGCCGATGCTTTCGTCATAGGTCAGCTTGGCCCACGGAATCGGATAGTGATCGTCGCCGATTCCGAGGAAACCGCCAAAACTCAGGACGGCATAGGCGACCTTGCCGCTCAGCTTGTCGATCATCACCCGCTCGATGGTGCCGATCTTTTCGTCATCCATGCCGTAAACGGCGGTTCCTTCCACCTTGTCGCTGCCGATGAGGTTTCCGGACTCGCGGCGGTCAAGGTCTCGGGCGCGAAGCCCATTGTCAGTTGTCGGATCCATGGTCAGTCTCCGTTGCTGTTTGCACGCGGAGTCAACGAACGAGAATCCCGAACGTTCCTGAATTGCTGTGTGGATCATCGCGCTCGGAGAGAGACTAAATCAGCCCGAGCTGCGCCAGTTCCTCCGCCATGCCCTCGGGCGGCGCTTCCTCCCCCGGCCGCCCCAGATCGGGCGGTGCGTCCTTGGCGGCAAGATAGCGCCACCCCTGGAACGGGCGACGCGGATAGGGAGTGGTGCGGATCAGTTCGGGTTCGAGAAGAATGTCGCAGCACGAACGCCCTTCGGCGTCGGTGGCGGCCTCTAGACCGGCGATGAGCTGGCGGCAGCGTATGACGCCGCCCATCACCCAATAGAGCGAACCCCGACCGACGATCTCGTCGGCCTTTTTCGGCATCATCCGGGTGCGATGTACGTTAAGGCCATCCGGTCGGCCAAACCCCTGGGCGCGGCGCTGGGCACGCCACTCGGCCAGTTCCTCGACGGAAGAAACGCCAACGCACAGCTTGATGATATGCATATCGATCCGGGAAAAAATTAATGGGGCGACCGTTCACCGGGCACCCCATCATTGTACTTGACCCAAGTCTCTACCGAAAGGCCGTATCAGGCGCCGGCAATGACCGAGACAATGAAACCGAGCGAGATCAAGCCGACACATGTCCAGCTTGCGGCTCGCCAGCATACGGCCTTGGATTGGCTACGCATGCAAGCTCCTTGTATTGTTGCACTCCCGACGCCAAGCCTTCAGGCCTGCGCGCCGGAAACGCTTAATTAACTATCGCGACGGCATTCGACAAGCCATGTTTGCGCCACATTGGTGCAAATCTCGCTTGCGCCGGACGCATGGCGGCGAATCACTCAAAACAGCCCGAACCACAACCCCGCAAGGGTAAGAAAGGCAAAAAAGCCGATGACGTCGGTCAAAGTCATCACGAAGGTCGAGGACGCAACGGCCGGATCGACGTTGAGCTTTTCGAGCGCCAGCGGGATCAAAATACCGCAACCGCCGGCAACGATCATGTTGACCAACATTGCCATGCCGATCACCAGACCCAGCGAGACATCGGAAAAACGGAAGGCGGTGACCAGCCCCAGAAGCACGGCAAAAACCACACCATTGGTGAGGCCGACGAGCAGTTCGCGCCGGATGAGACGCCGCGTACTGTTCTTATCGAGTTCCTTTTGCGAAATGGCGCGCACGGTCACCGTCATGGTCTGCGTGCCGGCTACGCCACCCATGGAGGCGACGATCGGCATGAGCACGGCCAGAGCCACCATTTGCTGAATGGTGCTATCGAACAGCCCGATCACCAGGGACGCCAGCGTGGCCGTAAAGAGGTTGACGAGAAGCCAGGTCGCCCGGCTGCGCACCACGCCGGGTACGGTGCGCGAAATGTCTTCGTCGCCCACGCCGCCCAGACGGTGGATATCTTCGGCCGCCTCTTCATTGATGACGTCGACGATGTCGTCAATGGTCAGGACACCCACCAGCCGCTTGCTTTCGTCGACGACGGCCACTTCGACCTGGTCGTATCGCTCGAAGATGCGCGCCGCCTCTTCCTGATCGAGCGCCGCATCGATCTGGCGTACCTGAGTGTTCATGATCTCTTCGATCCGCGTAGCGCGCTGGGAGCGCAATATACGGTCGAGAGGGATGGTGCCGAGAAGATTGAACCCAGGGTCCACCACATAGATCTGGTAGAAATCGTCTGGCAGATCGCTATCCGTACGCAGATAGTCGATCGTCTGCCCGACGGTCCAGAACGGCGGAATGGCGATAAATTCGGACTGCATCCGCCGGCCGGCGGACTCCTCGGGGAAATCGAGGCTGCGCTTGAGCGAGATACGCTCGAACACAGGCATCTGCTCGAGAATCTCGTTGCGGTCCTCTTCCTCGAGGTCTTCGAGGATGTAAACGGCGTCGTCGCTGTCGAGGTCGGCCATGCCGCGCGCAATGTCGGCGTTCGGCAGCTCTTCCATGAGCTCGATACGGACGGAATCATCGACTTCGGTCAGCGCGGAATAATCGAATGCATCGCCCAGCAGCTTGACCAGACGCACGCGATCTTCCGCCGGTAGCGCCTCGATCACATCGCCCGTTTCGGACTCGTGAAGCGGCTCCATACGCGCCCGCAGGGCAGCGGCGTCGCCGGCCTCGATTTCAGCGTACAGGGCCTCATACCAGTCCTGCCGCAGGCGGCCGTCTTCGTCGTAGATGGTGTTCTGATTGGGCTCGGTATCCGGGTCAGCCGATGCAGGATTGTCCATTGCAGCTCTCCTTCCCGGTTGGCGCAAGCGCGACTCTCTGGCTCAACTTGGCGTAGCGCATCCGCTCGCGCTTTGCCACTGCACAACGCTCATCTTACCGACCTGCCTGCACAATTTGGCCCCGCTCGCACTTCGGCGTTGTCGCCAAGCTGGGCTACAGCAATGTGACAGACGCTGCGGCGGCCTTTGCAATTTTTCGGCGCGACGTTATCTAACGCGGACAATGAGTTCAGATGCCATCCTAGACCCCGATTATTTCGACGCCGATGTCGTTGACGTCGCGCGCCGGCTCATTGGCGCGATCTTTCTGGTCGATGGCGTGGGGGGGACAATCGTCGAGACCGAGGCCTACGCGCCCGACGATCCCGCTTCGCACAGCTTTCGCGGCCCTACCCCGCGCAATGGCTCCATGTTCGGAGAACCGGGCACCGTCTATGTCTATCGCAGCTATGGCATCCACTGGTGCGCCAATATCGTCTGTCGCCCCGGATGCGCCGTGTTGATCCGCGCCCTGGCACCGACGAGCGGCATCGAAAGGATGGCCGCCAGACGCGGCCTCGATGAGATTTATAAACTCTGCGGCGGCCCGGGGCGTCTTACGCAGGCGCTGGGGATCGACGGTGGCCATGACGGCGAAAGCTTATATAAGCCGCCCTTCATGCTGAGCCCGCCACCGCTTCAGGGACCCATCGTCACCGGGCCCCGCATCGGCATCACCAAGGCCGTGGACCTGCTCTGGCGATTTGGCCTGCCGAACAGCAAATACCTTAGCCGTCCGTTCAAAAGCAGCGGCCCCTCACCGAAGTAAGGGGCCGCGCACAAATCCAATCGAGCGCTGTCAGGCCTGGATGACCACGACGCGGCTGCCGGTCGGCACGCGCTCGTAAAGATCGATGATGTCGTGATTAAGCATGCGGATGCAGCCCGACGACATGGCCAGGCCGATCGACTGCGGCTGGTTGGTGCCGTGGATGCGGAACATCGTGTCCCCGCCATTGCGATAGAGATAGAGTGCGCGCGCGCCCAGCGGATTGTTGGGGCCGCCCGGCATGCCGTTTCTGTACGGCCCATTGGTTTCCGGATCGCGCCGCAGCATGTTGGCGGTCGGCGTCCAGTTGGGCCATTGGGCCTTGCGCCCGATATATGCGTTTCCGCGCAGAGCCAGCCCTTCCCGGCCCACGCCCACGCCGTACCGCATCGCCTTGCCGTCGCCCTGAACCAGATAAAGGAAACGGCTGGGCGTATCGACGACAACGGTGCCCTTGGCATGGTTCCCATCATAATCAACCGTCTGCCTGCGCAGTTCGGGCTTGATCAGCCGTGCATTGAAACCAGGCACGGGAAACGGCTCATCGGTGATGGGACCGTAAGCACTGAGCATTGAACTGGTGCCCGTGGTGCTACGTGTGGTGGAGGAACACGCGGCCAGGAGAAGTGGAAGGCCGATAAGAAACCCGCGTCGCGTCAGACTCATCGATAGTTACCCAAGCAAAAGAATCAACAATATGGGTCAAGATTAACCATAAGAGTTAAAACTTCTCTCACCATAAATGAGGCGCATCGGCGCCCAAATGGCCGTCGCTTTCATTGCATCGCCGCACAGAAGCAAATCTGCAACACCTATCGAAGGGGCACCCGAGCCAGCCGGAAGCGAGAAACAAAAATCCTGGTGCTGCGTTATCGGATGCGGTTGATTGACCTTCAGCAATCGCTGAGCCGCCTGCGTATGCCCCCAAGTAACGCAGGCGGCTTATTTTATCTCCTGCGCTCCTCCCGGACGGTGATATCGAGCCTTTCCTGCGGCCATGTGCTAATGTGGCAGTGTCCGGAAGGCCGCCGCACGTGCGACAAATCGGCACTGCGACGGCACTGTGGCAGCGCCCCGAACCACAAATGCCTATCTAGGAGGCGTTCCAGGGAGATAAATGGCATGATGACTGATACCCCCACATGGAAATCCGGCCTGCTTGGCAGATGCCCGCATTGCGGTGAGGGGCATTTGTTCGCCGGTTTTCTGCGGATGCGCGACAAGTGCGAGGTGTGTGGCCTCGATTATAAGTTTGCCGATCCGGCGGACGGACCGGCCTTTTTCGTGATGATGTTCGGATGCATTCCCGTTGTGATCTTCGGGCTGTGGATGGAAGTGTCATTCCGGGCGCCGATGTGGGTGCATCTGGTGACCACGCTGCCTCTGCTCTTTCTGACATGCGTCCCCCCGCTCCGCCCGATCAAGGGCCTGCTGATTGCCCACCAGTACAAGAGCAAGGCTGAAGAGATTCGGGCCGACCAGCGCCTTCATTGATGCTAATTCCACCGGTCGCTGCAGGACCGGACGTATAAAGCCACTCACCATGAAGCCATGGGAGTGGCTTTTTCTTTGGAAGCGAACGCCATTATCCCGCGTCAACGGGACGGTACAAATCGCTATTGTCTTTGGGATTTCGCGAGGAACCCAGAGAGATGGTGCGGTCGAGAAGACTCGAACTTCCACGGGAGTTACCCCACAGCGACCTCAACGCTGCGCGTCTACCAATTCCGCCACGACCGCACTGTCTGGGGAATGCTTGCGCCCTTGGGGCGAAGCGAGGCTGCATGTAGCAAATGGTTTTGCGTCCCTCAAGAGCTATTTGAGAGAATGGGGATAAAGTTTTGCCCGGCCCAGCTCAGGCGGGCTTGATGACCTTTTCCGTCACCACCACATTGAGCTGGCCGTCATCAACCTGCACCTCGCCCTTGGCGATCAGGGTATTGTTGGCATAGATACGCATGGGATCGTTTTCGAAAGCGTCGAGTTCGATCACCGCGCCGCGGCCCATGCGCAGCAGATGATGGATCGGCACTATGGCGGCGCCGAGTTCCACGGAGACGTCGATTTCGATGGTTTCGAGCGTATTCATACAAGATCCGGCTGACGGGGATAACGCCGCGCAGGGGAATCGTTCCGGCTCCCACCGTGCGCCTGCAACATTGAATTGCCATGGTTAGTGAAGCGTTAAGAACCGAAGCCCCCCAGCCATCCGCAAGTGCGCCCATGCTGCGCACCGACGGAATACCCGCCGATTGGACGATTGCCGACCGTCTCGTCCCCTACCCGACCGCGCTCGAAACGATGCGGGAGCGCGCCCGGGCCATCGCCGCCGGCGAGGCTGGCGAAGCGCTCTGGCTGCTCGAGCACCCGCCGCTCTATACCGCCGGCACTTCCGCCAAAAGCGAAGATCTGCTGGTTCCTGACCGTTTTCCCGTTTTCGAGGCCGGACGCGGCGGGCAGTTCACCTATCACGGGCCCGGCCAGCGGGTTGTCTATGTCATGCTCGACCTGCGCGAGCGCGAGCGCGATATTCGTCGTCTGGTATCGGGGTTGGAAAACTGGGTGATCGACACCCTCGCCGCTTTCAACATAAAGGGCGAAAAGCGCGACGGGCGGATCGGCGTCTGGGTCCGGCGGCCGGAAAAAGGCCCGTTCGCCGAGGACAAGATCGCCGCCATCGGCGTGCGCGTCTCGCGCTGGGTGAGCTTTCACGGCATTTCGCTCAATGTCGCCCCCGATCTCGACCATTATTCAGGTATCGTGCCCTGCGGCATAAGCCAGCACGGCGTGACGAGCTTTGAGGATCTGGGCCACCTCGTGAGCATGGAAGAGGTGGATCTGGTTCTCAAATCCACCTTCGAGAAACACTTCGGCCCAGTCAGGGTTGCCTCCGCGCTGTGAGCGCGACAAGGTGCATTTAACGATTCCAGGGATGCAAAAGGACGACGAAATGCGGTTCGATGACCTGCGCAAACTCGCCACGGGCAATGTGCTGTTCAACCTTCGGCGCATCCTGTCGCCGCGGCTGGTGACCATCCTCTATCTGCTCGGGCTGGCCGGAATTCTGGTTTGGGCGGTTCGCCATTTCTTTTCCAGCTTCCGCTTCGGTTTCGGCAACGGACTGTGGGGCCTGCTCGAGATTGCCGTTTTCGGACTTCTGGCTTTCGTCGCGCTTCGGATCGTCTGCGAGGGCGTGATCGTGTTCTTCCGTTCCCATGCGGACGAAGGCGAAATCCTCGAACCCGAGCACCCCAACACCTCCCTGCTCGATGAGGTTCGCGACGCGATCGAGGAACTGGCCGAGCGCGAGCCGGACCGTATCGAGCCCGAAGCACCCTCGCCCGTCGCCCCGGCAAGACCTGCGGTGACGCCGCAACCTGTGCCGACGCCAGTTGCCGAGGAGCCGGCAATCATGGACGATCCCGAAGCGCCCAAGCCGAGCGAAAAACCGGACGAAGCGCCCTCAAAGACAACGCCCGAGACTTGAAATCGGCGCGCCCTGCCCTCAAATCATGGCTGGCTTGAAGCGCGCGAAGATTGACCTTTGCGCGCTTTCCGCTATGACACGCGCTAATTCACGCGAGTTTCGATCCCGTTGGCGCCGCCTACTTCCGTGCGGCGCCTTTGGCAATCTCGCCATTGCAAGGATTTGATGGACGCCCATGAGCGCGCCAATGCAGAACGCCCCCAAGATCGGCCTCGTGAGCCTGGGTTGCCCCAAGGCTCTGGTGGATTCCGAACGCATCCTCACCACCCTGCGCGCGCAGGGCTACAGCTTCTCGCCCTCCTATGAGGGCGCGGACGTCGTGATCGTCAACACTTGCGGCTTCCTCGACAGCGCCAAGGCCGAGAGCCTGGACGCCATCGGCGAGGCGATCAACGAAAACGGACGCGTCATCGTTACCGGCTGTCTGGGCGGCGAGGAAGAGCTGATCCGCAAGACCCATCCGGGGGTTTTGGCCGTGTCCGGCGCCCATCAGTACGAAGCCGTTGTCGAGGCCGTCCACGAAGCCGTGCCGCCCGTGCCCAACGCCTATGTCGACCTGGTGCCTGAACAGGGCCTGCGCCTGACCCCGCGCCATTATGCTTATCTCAAGATTTCAGAGGGTTGCAACAATCGCTGCACCTTCTGCATCATCCCCTCGATCCGCGGCGATCTCGTTTCGCGACCCATCGCTTCGGTGCTCTATGAGGCCGAACGGCTAGTGAAAGCCGGGGTCAAGGAGATCATGGTGATCTCGCAGGACACCAGCGCCTATGGCGTGGATCTCAAATACGCCACCTCTCCCTATCGCGGCCGTCAGGTCGAGGCGCGTTTCCAGGCGCTTGCCGAGGAACTGGGACAGCTCGGCGCATGGGTTCGCATGCACTATGTTTATCCCTATCCGCATGTGGACCATGTGATCCCCCTGATGCGCGATGGGGTGATCCTGCCCTATCTCGACATTCCCTTCCAGCACGCCAGCCCGCAGGTGCTCAAATCCATGCGGCGGCCGGCCAATCAGGAAAAGACCGCCGACCGCATCCGCAAGTGGCGCGAAATCTGCCCTGACCTCGCCATCCGCTCTACCTTCATCGTCGGCTTCCCCGGCGAGACGGAAGAAGATTTCGAGATGCTGCTCGACTGGGTCAAGGAGACCAAGATCGACCGCGCCGGCGCTTTCCCCTACGAGCCAGTGACCGGTGCCAGGGCCAACGATCTGGGCCTCGATGAAATCCCCGACGAGGTCAAGCAGGAGCGCTATGGCCGCCTGATGGAAGCCCTGCAGGAGGTTTCCGCCGAGCGCCTTGCCAGCCGCGTGGGCCGCACTATCGACGTCCTGGTGGACGACGTGGAGCCCGAAGAACAGCGCGTCATCGCCCGCTCGCAATGGGATGCGCCCGAGATCGACGGCAATGTGATCGTCGAGAATGCCACGGGCATCAAGCCCGGCGACATGATCTCGGTGACAGTGGTGGATTCGGACGAATATGATCTCTACGCCGTCCCGGCTGGGACCGTGCAGTGAACCATATTGCCTATGACGTGCCGATGGGTGACGGCCTGCTGAAACTGGGCCGTAACCCGCTCGTCATGGGCATCCTCAACGTCACGCCCGACAGCTTTTCGGATGGCGGTGAATTCTCCCAAGTGGAAGCGGCCGTGGCGCACGCGCGGCAACTGGTGGCCGAAGGCGCCGATATTCTCGATATCGGCGGAGAAAGCACCCGGCCCGGATCGGAAGAAGTGCCGGTTCAAGACGAGCTGGACCGCCTGCTGCCCGTGCTCGACGCATTGGCCGGAGACGGCTTCGACACGCCCATTTCCGTCGACACCTACAAGGCGCTGGTGGCTGATCAATCCATCCAGGCCGGGGCAAAAATCGTCAATGATGTATGGGGCCTACAACGCGATCCCGAAATTGCCGATGTGGCGGCGCACCATGGCGTGCCGGTCATTGCCATGCACTGGGACACCGAGCGCGACACCGCGCGCGATATCGTCGACGAGATGAAGCGCTGGCTGGAGCGTTCGATCGATATCGCGCTGAAGGCGGGCGTGGCGCGGGAAAAAATCATTCTCGATCCCGGCTTTGGCTTCGCCAAATCATTCGAGGAAAACTACAGCCTGCTCAATCGCCTGGACGAATTGCACGCGCTCGGCTTTCCCCTCCTCGTCGGAACCTCGCGCAAGCGCATGATCGGCAACCTCCTCGACGTACCCCCTCGCGAACGCGTCGCCGGAACAATTGCCACCTCGGTTCTGGGCTATATCAAGGGCGGCCACATCTTCCGCGTTCATGACGTGCGCGCCAATCGGGACGCCTTGCGCGTTGCGGCGGCCACACTTTATGGTCCACCTGCCACAGGGGAATAAAGCGATGACCCAGTTCGCCGATAGCGACCGCATCATATTGGCCGACCTTGCTTTTTACGGCTATCACGGCGTGATGCTGGAGGAGAACAAGCTCGGCCAGCGCTTCCGCATCGATCTCGAGCTGGGCCTCGACATGACCGAGGCCGCGCGGACCGACGAGGTCGCTTTCACGATCTCCTACGCCGATGTTTACGACCTGGTCAAAGAAGCCTTCGAGGAGAAGCGCTTCAAGCTGATCGAGGCGCTTGGGCACCATATTATCGTGCGGCTTTTCGGGCATTTCGACCGGCTTGACTGGATCAGGATCAAGGTTCGCAAACCCGAAGCCCCCCTGCCCATCGTCGCTGGCGAAGCGGCGATCGAGATGCTCAGGACGCGGGATCAGGTGTGATGGCGCGTGCCGTTCTGGCGCTGGGCGCCAATATGGGCGACCCGACGCGTCAGATCGAGCAGGCGATTGAGGCTATTGCGGATCATCCGCAAAATTCGCTTTTGAAACAAAGCACAGTGATCGTCACCCCACCCTGGGGAAAAACCGATCAGGCCGAATTCCACAATGCTGCCGTGCTGATCGAAACCACCCTCGAACCGCTGGAACTGCTGGACTTCTGCCTTGCGACGGAAGCCGAAATCGGCAGAGTGCGGGTGGAGAAATGGGGCCCGAGGGCCATCGATATCGACGTGATTGCCTATGACGATCTCGTGCTCGAATCCGAACGCCTTACCCTACCCCACCCTTATGCCCATGAGCGCGATTTCGTGCTCGATCCGGTGCGCGAAATCGCACCGGAGATTGCCGATTGGCTCGTGAATCGAACGAGCAGGAAATCAGGCTAAGAGCCTGATAACATTGGCCGCCGCGTCGAATTCCCGCCAGCGCTGCTTGCGCTTTTCGGAGGCTTCGTAGTCCTCGCCCCAAAGGGAAATCTGATAGTCCTCGTCCACATGCGCCGCGGTCCATGCAGCGTCCGGATTAACCAGCTTCTCGCGCAGGGCCATGGTTAGAAGTCCGGAGCCCGTAAGGCCGGTCATAGAAACCATCGCCGTGGCCGGCAAGAAGTGCAGATCGGTGAGCGACGCCTTGAGGCGCGAGAGCATTTCCGGAGATTGCTCCTTGTGGAGTATCCCCACAGTGGGCTGAAAACTTACGGAAAAATGGCGCGCGAGCTTAACCAGGACATCGTCCCAGAACTCATCCTGCCGCGCAACGAGCTCTCGCGGCGAGTCCGCTCGATAGAGCAATAGATCGTTGCCGGCGTATTTGATGATCTCATCGACAAGCGCCGCCTGAGCCTCCTCACCGGCTTCGACGGCGGAGTTCACGAGCTTGACGTGCGGCATGGTATCGGGATCGATGAACTCGCCCTGCGCCTCCCATTCGTGCCGCATAAACGAGGCGAGTTCGGCGTTTGTGGTCGTAACGCTCTTGCCTGTTGGGGTTTTCGTGACACGATTGTTCAAGGTGACGGTATAGACGCCGTCGTCTTCCCTCACCTCGACCGAATCGTAGAACCGCTTAGGCAGTTCGACCAACCGATCTTTCTGCTGGCGGCCAGCACCGGCGTCCTGATGGCTGAGGGCATCTTCGAGAAATTCGCGCATCAGCTCAGAACCTTTTCAATGGCGTCGTCGAGATCGGCGTAATCATCGATGATGATATGGGCGCCAGCTTCCTCGAGTGCAACACGGGCGTGATAGCCCCAGGTGACGCCGATGGTTCGGGCACCGGCGGAACGACCCAGTTCCATATCGAATGTGGTGTCGCCGATCATGACGGTCGCGGCCGGGTCGATGCCGGTCTGGGCGCAGGCCCGCAGAATCATGCCGGGGTGCGGCTTGGAGGGATTGTGGTCGGGTGTCTGCAGCGTCACGAAATGATCGGACAGCGCATGAAGCGCAAGGATGCGGTTGACGCCGGTAAGCCCCTTCCCCGTGGCGATGCCCAAGAGCGATGCTTCATGCGCGCGGAGGCGCGCGAGGGCCTCGAGCGCGCCGACATAAAGCGGCTCGTGGCGCTCGCCGGTGGCCAGCATGGCCCGGTAATGGCCGCGATAGGTATCGGCCATCGCCAAAGCGAGCTCGGGATCGCATCCGGCAAGATTCTGCATGGCAATTTCCAGCGATAACCCGATGACCGAATGGGACATTTCGCGCGTGGGCTCGCTCAATCCGTGATCGCGGAACGTCGTCGCCATGTTCTCGGCAATGATCGCGCCGGAGTCGATCAGGGTACCGTCCATGTCGAACATGATGAGGCGAGGTTCGGACATCAGGCGTCATCCTCCGGATCGACATTCTGGGCATCGTACTGGTTGGCGTCGAAACCCAGAACGTCGAAGGTCTTTTTCATATGGGGCGGCAGCGGAGCGGTGATGTCGAGGCGCTTGCCGTTTCTCAGGGGAAGCGCCAGACGGCGGGCGTGAAGATGCAGCCCCTCGCCCACATCATCGGGGCGTTCCCAATTCCAGTTGTCGAGCGTGTTGTAGCGCGGGTCGTCGAGGATCGGGGTGCCCAACTCCATCATGTGCACGCGCAACTGATGGGTGCGGCCGGTGACGGGCTTCAAGGTGACCCAGGCGAAATGGTTGGCGGCGGTGTCGGTGACCGAATAATAGGAAACCGAGTGCTGGGCGCCCTCGACGCCATTGTCGACCACCACCATCTGCTCGCCATCCTGGGTCGACTGACGGGTGAGAAAGCACGAAATGCGGCCCTGGCGCGGATTTGGGACTCCGATGGTCACGGCCCAATAGATCTTGCGGGCCGAGCGCGAGCGGAACACCGTGCCGAAATGGCTGGCGGCGGCACGCGTCTTGGCGACCAGCAGACAGCCCGAAGTGTCGCGATCGAGGCGGTGGACAAGGCGCGGCGGCTCACCCTTCTTGTTGGGCAGCGATTTCAGCATGCCGTCGAGATGGCGCTTGGTGCCCGACCCACCCTGCACGGCAAGGCCATGAGGCTTGTTGAAGACATAGACATCATCGTCTTCATAGATGATCAGATCGCGCAAGAAGGCTGCGTCTTTTTCGTTGACGCGCGGTTTGTCCGAGGGCGGGGGCATGTCGCCCAAGGGCGGCACGCGCACGGTCTGCCCGGCGACCAGCCGCGTATTGGTCTGCACGCGCCCGCTATCGACGCGGATCTGGCCCGAGCGCAGGAGCTTCTGCAACCGGCCGAAGCTCAGCTCGGCGAAATGGACGGAGAACCAGCGGTCGAGCCGCATTCCGTCCTCGTCCCGCGCCACTTCCCGCAATTGCACACCGCTCATCGAAATAACCTCTATTCGTTCGGGACCTTCTAGCGGGAAATGGGAGCGCCGTCACGCTTGGGTGCATGGAAACGGTGTTACTGGATTTCGGGAATAAATCCTGGAATCCAGTGCAGAGCACGCTAAATTACCGGCGACCTAGTCGCCCTTTTTCGCTGCCCGAAGCTTTCCAAAATAGTCCAGGCGCTTCTTGATTTCGCGTTCGAAGCCGCGTTCGACGGGTTGGTAGAAATCCTGGCGGCCGATCTTTTCGGGGAAATATTCCTGGCCGGAGAAGCCTTCGGGCGTGTCGTGGTCGTAGATGTAGCCCTCGCCATAGCCTTCGGACTTCAAGAGCTTTGTGGGGGCGTTGAGGATGGCCATGGGCGGCGTGGGCGAGCCTGTCTTTTTCGCAAGCGCCAGAGCCTGATTATAGGCGTTGTAGAGGGCGTTCGATTTCGGAGCCGTGGCGAGATAGACGACGACCTGCGCCAGCGCCAGCTCACCCTCGGGCGAACCGAGCATGTGGTAGGCATCCTTGGCCGCTATCGCAAGCGGCAGCGCCTGTGGATCGGCCATGCCGATATCTTCGGCCGCCATGCGGATGAGGCGGCGGGCGAGATACATGGGGTCCTCGCCGGCATCGACCATGCGGGCGAAATAATAGAGCGCGGCATCCGGGTCCGAGCCGCGTACGGTTTTGTGCAGCGCGGAAATCAGGTTGTAATGGCCATCCTGGCTTTTGTCGTAGATCGGCGCCCGACGCTGGACCAGACGGGCGAGTCCGGCGGGATCGAGGATTTCGTCGGGGCCTGTGGCGGCGATGGTCTCTTCGATCAGGCCCAGCAACGCGCGCCCGTCCCCATCCGCAAGCCCGATAAGCGTTTCGCGGGCGTCGGCATCTAGCGGCAGGGGCTGCCCGATCTCGGCTTCGGCGCGCTCGGCGAGCGCGGCCAGATCGTCGCGGTCGAGACTGGTGAACTTAAGCACCTGCGCCCGGCTCAAGAGAGCGGCGTTGAGCTCGAAGCTGGGATTCTCTGTCGTGGCGCCGACGAGAACTACCGTGCCATCCTCCATAACCGGCAGGAAACTGTCCTGCTGGGCACGGTTGAAGCGATGGATTTCGTCGACGAACAGCAGCGTGCGCTGCCCGGCCCGGCGGGCGGTGCGGGCCGTTTCGAAGACTTTCTTCAGATCGGCGACGCCGGAAAAGATCGCCGAAATCTGCTCGAACCGGTAATCGACGGCATCGGCGAGCAACCGGGCGACAGTGGTCTTGCCAGTGCCCGGCGGCCCCCAGAGGATGAGCGAGCCCAGCCGACCCGAAGCGAGCATGCGGCGCAGCGTGCCATCGGGACCGATGATATGGCTCTGCCCGATCACTTCATCGAGTGTTTTGGGCCGCAACCGATCGGCCAGTGGCCGGTCGGCTGAAAGCTCATCGGTGGGGCGGGACGACGGCAGGTCGTCGGGGAAAAGATCGCTCATATCCGTTCTCTTGGCACGGGCCGGCGCCAAAGCCAACTCCAGGCCCCCTAGCCGCTCACCACCGAACGGATGACGTTGCCGCTCCGTTGCATGATGATCTGCCAGGACCGCGGACGTTGGCTGGCAATGTGTTCGAAGGTCTCGATATCACGAATCTCCATGCCGTTGAGCGCCAGGATCACATCACCCTCCCGACCGGGTATTCGCGGCCGTCATTGACGACGACCCGGATATCGGTGGCGCCTTCCACGACGTGATTGTTGGTGAGGATCATGCCCTCCTCACTGACAATCACGCCCGAGCCGAGCGACTGGGAGGTTTGCGGGCGCTGTTCGAACAACGGGGAGCGGCCGAAGAACCGGTCGAAGAAGGGATCGCCGAAGGTCACCTGGCGCTCCGCGACTCGGGTGGCATAGACGTTGACGACGGCGGGGGCCACTTCACGGACGATCGGGGCGTAGGAAAGCTGGATCTGCTGCTGGGTTTGCGGCACCTGGCGCTCGGCCTGCGCGTGGGCGGCGAAAGGGGCGATTGCAATCAGGGTCGCGAGGGCAAACTGGCGAAACATGCTGAAACTCCAAAGCCTTGGAATGTGCCATAGAGGTTAGGATTTGCGTCGGCGGATGCAAGTGACAAAGCGGTAAGATTGACGCGGAACATTGGTGTTGAATGGGACGTTGATGCCGATGTGCAAAGAATCGTCACACGTTGAAGCTATAGGCCGGAATCGGCATTGCAGAGGGGGGCAATGCAGCCTATACAGCGCCGCTTTCAACCCCCGTACAAGGTATCAAGGTCAATGGACCACGCGCCGTCTCGCCGCTACGCGAACACAGCCGAACTGATTGCCACCGAGGAGCCCGATTACCCGAGCTTCCTTTTTTCCGAGAGACTTCTGGTCCAGGCCATCGATACCTTCAAGAAAGGGTTCGATGGGCTGCTGACCTATGCGGTGAAATCGAACCCCTCCCCGCATCTCCTCGAGATCATGCACCGCGAGGGGCTCAAGGCGTTCGACGTGGCGTCTAATACCGAAATGGCGCTGATCGAGAAATACGCGCCCGGCGCGGGGATGCACTACAACAACCCGATCAAATCGCGGCGCGAAATTGCCCGCGCTTATGAGGAATTCGGGGTGCGCTCGTTCACCATCGACCACGTGGCCCAGCTCGACCAGCTCGCCGCAGTGATCCCGCCATCGGAAGATGTCGAGGTGACCGTGCGGTTCAAGGCGGGCAAGGCGCTCAAATCCTATGATTTCGGCACCAAATTCGGCGTGATGGAAGACGGTGCGATCGCCATCTGCACGCTGGCCAAGGCCATGGGCTACTCCACCTCCCTGTGCTTCCACGTCGGCAGCCAGTGCGAGGAAGCCTATGCCTATGAACGCCACATCGCGGCGGCCGGGCGCATTGCGCAGGCCTCGGGGATTGAACTCAAGCGCCTCAACATCGGTGGCGGCTTCCCTGCTCCCTACATCACCAACACCGCCCCGCCCCTGGACGTCTATTTCGAGACCATCCGCAACGCGGTGACCGATACGTTCGGGTCGGCCAAGCCCGACCTGATCGCCGAGCCGGGTCGTGCGCTCTCGACGGGCTGCACGTCGCTGCTGTTGCGCGTCAAGCACGTGCGCGGCGAGCAATCGGTTTACGTCAACGACGGGGTCTATGGCTCGTTGATGGAGGCGATGATCCTTGAGTTTATGCCGCCGATCCGCGTGTGGCGCGGGGACAAGGTGTTGACCGGAGAAAGCTGGGATTTCAAGATTTTCGGGCCGACTTGCGACAGCTATGACGTGATGCCCCAGACCTTTATCCTCCCCGCCGCCATCGCCGAGGACGACTATATCGAATTCGGCCTGATGGGCGCCTATACGCAGGCCTCGCTGACCCCGTTCAACGGCTTCGACCGGCGGGATCTCTATTGGGTCGATGATATTCTGGTGTGATCGCCACCGGTATAAGCCAATTGGACGCCCGGCCCGAAACCCTCGGGCCGGGCGTTTGTATTTTCGGCCCCAGGGCTTGACGATTGCGTGTTGCCATACAATGTTCTAACGTAAGAACATTATAGCATACCGGAGCACGCCAGTGACCATCACGACGCTTTCAAGCCGGGAATTCCAGCAGAACGCCAATCGGGCCCAGAAGGCGAGCCGCCAGGGCCCTGTGTTCATCACCAATCGCGGCCAGCCGACGCAGGTGCTGCTCAGTTACGAAGACTATCGGCGGATGACGGGGCAACGGCGAACGCTTGTCGAGACCCTTGCCATGCCCGGGCTCTCCGATATCGAAGTGGATTTCGAAGCGCCGCATGACGCCCCTCGCCCGGCAGATCTGAGCTGATGTATCTGCTCGACACCAACGTCCTCTCCGAACTGCGCAAGCTCGGAGATGGAAAAGCCGACGGCAACGTAACGGCCTGGTTCGCCGAGCGAGACGCAGCGCTGTGCTATGTGTCGGTCATCTGCCTCATGGAAATCGAACTCGGCATTCTCCTCGTCGAGCGGCGTGATCCCGTGCAGGGAGGGCGACTGCGCCAATGGATGGACAATCATGTGCTGCCCGAATTCGCCGAGAGGACACTGCCGGTGGATACGACCGTCGCGCTGCGCTGTGCCAGCCTGCACGTCCCCGATCCACGCTCCAACCGCGACGCTTTCATAGCGGCAAGTGCGCTGGTGCATGGGATGAGCGTAGTGACCCGAAACGTACGCGACTTCGAGCCGACGGGAGTTCGAGCCATAAATCCGTGGATGCCTGAGAGCCAAAAATAAAAAGGCCCGGCAATGCCGGGCCTTCTCATATTCCAAAACGACCGCGGATTACGCCGCTTCGTTTTCCTCGTCGCGCGTGAAGTCGGCGGTGGGGCCGGAGTCCTGGCCCTTGGCGTCGACGTCGCGGTCCACGAATTCGATCACGCCGACCGGCGCGTTGTCGCCGTGGCGGAAGCCGGCCTTGAGGACGCGGGTGTAGCCACCGTTACGGTCCTTGTAGCGCGGGCCGAGGATGTCGAACAGCTTCTTGACCATCGCTTCATCGCCGATCTGGGCAATGGCCTGGCGGCGGGCATGCAGATCGCCGCGCTTGCCGAGCGTGATGAGCTTTTCGACGATCGGACGCAGTTCCTTGGCCTTGGGCAAGGTCGTCACGATCTGCTCGTGCTTGATCAACGATGCGGACATGTTCTTGAACATCGCCTTGCGATGCGAAGAGGTCCGGTTCAGTTTGCGGCCGGCTTTACCGTGGCGCATGGTACTCTCCTAATATGCTCTTTTAGCCCGCGGACGATCAGTAGTGATCTTCGTAACGCTTGGCGAGGTCTTCGATGTTTTCGGGCGGCCAGTTGTTGACGTCCATCCCGAGATGGAGGCCCATCTGAGCCAGCACTTCCTTGATCTCGTTCAAAGACTTGCGTCCGAAGTTCGGGGTGCGGAGCATTTCCGCCTCGGTCTTCTGGATGAGATCGCCGATGTAGACGATGTTGTCGTTCTTGAGGCAGTTCGCCGAACGGACCGACAACTCGAGCTCATCCACCTTCTTGAGCAGCGCCGGGTTGAAGGCGAGCTCGGGAGCCGAATCCTCGGCCTTTTCCTTGGTGGGCTCTTCGAAGTTCACGAACACCGAAAGCTGGTCCTGAACGATGCGGGCGGCGAATGCCAGAGCATCTTCGGGGCTGATGGCGCCGTTGGTTTCGATCTGCATGGTGAGCTTGTCGAAATCGAGGTTCTGGCCCTCACGGGTCTTCTCGACCTTGTAGCTGACGCGCTTGACAGGCGAGAACAGCGCATCGACGGCGATATAGCCGATCGGGGCGTCTTCAGGCTTGTTGCGGTCGGCCGGGACATAGCCCTTGCCGGTGTTGACAGTGAACTCGATATTGATCTCTGCACCATCGTCGAGGTGGCAGATCACGAGCTCGGGATTGAGGATTTCGATATCGCCGGTGGTCTTGATGTCGCCAGCGGTGACGGCACCCGGACCCTGCTTGGAAAGCGTGAGGCGCTTGGGCCCCTCGTCTTCCATCTTGACCGCGATTTCCTTGATGTTGAGGACGAGATCGGTCACGTCCTCACGCACGCCGGGAATCGACGAAAATTCATGCAAAACGCCATCGATCTGGATGGCGGTGATTGCAGCGCCTTGCAGCGACGAGAGCAGAACCCGGCGCAGCGTGTTGCCCAGGGTCAAGCCATAGCCGCGTTCGAGCGGCTCGGCGACCACGGAGGCGACGCGCGCGGAATCGCTGCCCGGAACGACGTCGAGCTTGGTCGGCTTAATCAGTTCCTGCCAGTTTTTCTGGATCATCACGTCCAACTTCCTTCTTAAAATCGCGGCCCTGCCCCGGCCGCCATGCCGCAAACCGTAAACGAACCTCGGCTGGCCCTGCCGAGGTTCGTTTCACTTTTAGACGCGACGGCGCTTGCGCGGCCGGCAGCCATTGTGGGGAATGGAGGTAACGTCCCGGATGGAAGTGACGGTGAAACCGGCAGCCTGCAGGGCACGCAGAGCAGACTCACGACCCGAACCCGGACCGCGAACCTCGACCTCGAGGGTCTTCATGCCATGTTCCTGCGCCTTCTTGGCGGCATCTTCAGCAGCCATCTGGGCCGCATAAGGGGTCGACTTACGCGAGCCCTTGAAACCCATCATACCGGCGGAGGACCAGGAGATCGCGTTGCCCTGAACGTCGGTGATGGTAACCATCGTGTTGTTGAACGAGGCGTTTACGTGTGCAACGCCAGCACTGATATTCTTGCGCTCGCGGCGGCGAACGCGGGTGGTATCTGCTTTAGCCATTTACTTCCTCAACTCGATATCGAGCGCCGCCGTGGTGCCAGCGGCTACACCTGGGAGAAAACCGAAAACGAGACGATAAGGACGGACGATACTGCCCTGCCCCACACGAACCCGCGCCCGGCCTTCTTATTTCTTCTTGCCAGCGATGGCCTTTGCCGGACCCTTGCGGGTACGGGCATTGGTATGGGTACGCTGACCGCGCACCGGCAGACCGCGACGGTGACGCAGGCCGCGATAATTGCCCAGATCCATCAAACGCTTGATGTTCATGGCAACCGAACGGCGAAGATCACCCTCGACCTGATAGTCACGGTCGATGGTTTCGCGGATCTGGATAACTTCTGCGTCCGTCAGCTCATTCACGCGCCGTTCGGCCGGAATGGAAACCTTCTCGCAAATTTCAGAGGCCATCTTCGGCCCAATCCCGTGAATATACTGCAACGCGATAACCACGCGCTTGTTCGTCGGGATGTTGACGCCAGCAATACGAGCCACGCCGGATCTCCTAAATTGGTGTGAGAGCTTATCGCCCTACGTCGTTCAACAACAAGGGACCGGCATCCGACCCCCTTCACTTAGCGGAAGGAACCGAATCCAGCCCTCGAAATTTCTGAGACTGGGCGCGGTTCTAAGGACTCGCGGCGAATAAGTCAACAGCGCCGCGTGTACTCTTCTGGTTTAGTCAATAGCTGCCTTGATCGCAGCAGTGACTTCTTCGATCGGAGCCATGCCGTCGACGGACTTCAGCAAGCCGCGTTCGGCATAGAAGCTCACCAGCGGCGCGGTTTGCCGGGTGTAAACGTCGAGGCGCTTGCGCAGCACTTCCTCATTGTCGTCCGCCCGGGCTCCGCCCGATTCCTTGGCGCGATTGATGATGCGCTCGACGAGCACATCGGGATCGGCCTTGATTTCGACGACCGCATCGAGGTGAAGCCCCTTGCGGTCCAGCATATGGGTCAGCGCCTCGGCCTGCGCAATGGTGCGCGGGAAGCCATCGAGGATGAACCCGTTGGCGCAATCGGCCTGGTCCATGCGCTCGGAGATGATCCCCGAAACGATATCGTCGGAAACCAGGTCGCCACGATCGACGATCGCCTTGGCTTCGAGCCCCAGAGGGGTCTTTGCGGCGATGGCCGCGCGCAGCATGTCACCGGTGGAAAGCTGCGGGATATCGTAGGTCTTGACCAGTATCTGGGCCTGAGTGCCCTTCCCCGCGCCCGGAGGCCCTAAAAGTACGAGTCTCATCTTTTCCGTCCCCCTAGACGCGATTTCTTGACCATGCCCTCATATTGCTGCGCGATCAGATGGCTCTGGATCTGGCTCACCGTATCGAGCGTCACAGTGACCATGATGAGCAGTGACGTACCACCCAGGAACGCCGAGATGTTGAGCTGGCTCAGGAACACCTCTGGAATAAGGGCAACAACGGTAAGATAGATCGCGCCAACGACCGTGATGCGGGTCAGCACGTAGTCGATATGTTGAGCGGTGCGCTCACCCGGACGAATACCCGGAATGAAACCACCGGACCTCTTGAGATTGTCCGCCGTCTCGGTCGGGTTGAACACGATCGAGGTGTAAAAGAACGCAAAGAAGATGATCATCGCGGCGAACAGGCCCAGATAGAGCGGCTGGCCACGGCCGAGCAGCGCCGAAATGTACTGGAGCCATTGCGGGGCGTCGCCCTGCGCCGAGAAGGTGGCGATGGTCGCCGGCAGCAGCAGCAGCGAGGACGCAAAGATCACCGGAATGACGCCCGCCGTATTGAGCTTGAGCGGCAGGTGCGAGGTGTCGCCCTGGTACATCTTGTTGCCGACCTGGCGCTTTGGATACTGGATCAAAAGCCGGCGCTGGGCACGCTCGAAGAAGACGATGACGCCGATGACGGCAATCGCGCCGATCAGGATGCCCACGACTGCGATGGTCGGCAGCGCGCCCGTACGGCTCAATTCGAGCGTCTGGGCGATGGTGCCCGGCAGCGAGGCCACGATGCCCGCAAAGATGATCAGCGAAATGCCGTTGCCGATGCCGCGCGCGGTCATCTGCTCGCCCAGCCACATCAGGAACATGGTGCCGCCGACCAGCGTGATGACGGTCGAAATGCGGAAGAACCAGCCCGGATCGGCCACGACGCCTTCGCTGGCCTCAAGGCCGACGGCGATGCCGTATGCCTGAACCGCGCAGAAGACGACGGTGAGATAGCGCGTGTACTGATTGAGCTTGCGCCGCCCGCTCTCGCCTTCCTTCTTGAGCGCCTCAAGACGCGGAGAGGCGGTTCCCATCACCTGGATGACGATCGAGGCGGTAATGTAGGGAATAAGGTTCAGCGCAAAGATCGCGAGGCGCTCGACTGCGCCGCCCGCGAACATGTTGAAAAGCCCGAAAATACCGCCCTGGGCCTGCTGGAAGGTCGCGGCGAAGGCGTCCGGATCGATACCGGGGATCGGAATATAGGTGCCGAGCCGATAAACAAGCAGTGCGCCAAGGGTGAATAAAATCCGCTTCTGGAGATCCTTGGCCTTGGAAAAGGTCGAGAAGCTCAAATTGCGGGCCAGTTGCTCGGCTGCAGACGCCATGACGGCTCCCTCTGAGATTTAGAGCAAGGGAACGGGCCGCTGGCCCGTCAAAAAGAATTCTTGTGGTCGCGCTTCCGAACCGAAAGTGGCGTGCACCCTTTCCGGAAGCTCTCCAGTGCTCTGATATAGTCAGAGCGCGCCCTCATGCAATCCCCGGAATGGGATGACTGCGAGGGCGCGCTCCAAAGTCGCAGAAATTACTCGGCGTCGGCGGCCTTGCCGATCACGTCGACCTTGCCACCGGCCGCTTCGATGGCGGCAACGGCACCAGCCGAAGCGTGATTGACCTTGAAGGTCACCTTCATGGCCTTGAACTCGCCGCCATTGATCAGGCGCACACCGTCCTTGACGCGGCGGATGACGCCGGCCTTGACGAGAGCTTCGGCATCCACGACGCCCTTGGCATCGAGCTTGCCGCTATCGATATAGGCCTGGATGCGGTCGAGACGGACGGCATTCCACTTCTTGGCGAACGCGTTGTTGAAGCCGCGCTTGGGCATCCGCATGTGGAGCGGCATCTGCCCGCCTTCGAAGCCGTTGATGGCTACGCCGGAACGGGACTTCTGGCCCTTGACGCCACGGCCGCCGGTCTTGCCCAGCCCCGAACCGATGCCACGGCCCACACGGACCTTGGCTTTGGTGGCGCCGGCATTGTCAGCGATCTGATTGAGTTTCATTGTACCGAAATCCCTCTTACTTCCCGTCCACGACGCGGACGAGGTGAGCGACCTTGGAAATCATGCCGCGAATCGACGGCGTATCTTCCAGCTCGCTGCGGCGATGCATCTTGTTGAGCCCGAGGCCAACGAGGGTCGCGCGCTGATCTTCCTTGCGGCGGATCGGCGATCCGATCTGCTCGACGATGATGGTCTTCTTAGCCATTGAACTTCTCCTCGAGCCTCGATCAGGCTTCGACGGCGGCTTCGCCGCGACGGGCCTGCAGCTCGGAAACCTTCAGACCACGACGGCCAGCGACCGAACGCGGGCTGTCGACGTTCTTGAGCGCGTCGAACGTGGCGCGAACCATGTTGTAGGGATTTGCCGAACCCTGGCTCTTGGCGACGATGTCGTTGATGCCCAGGGTTTCGAACACGGCGCGCATCGGGCCGCCGGCGATGATGCCGGTACCGGCCGGAGCGGCGCGCAGGATGACCTTGCCGGCGCCGTGGCGGCCCGCAACGTCATGGTGCAGCGTGCGGGCTTCGCGCAGCGGCACGCGGATCATCTGACGCTTGGCCTGTTCGGTCGCCTTGCGGATGGCTTCCGGCACTTCACGCGCCTTGCCATGACCGAAGCCGACGCGGCCCTTCTGATCACCGACGACGACGAGCGCGGCAAAGCCGAACCGCCGACCGCCCTTAACCACCTTGGCGACGCGATTGATGTGTACCAGGCGATCTACGAATTCGCTGTCGCGTTCTTGAAAGTCTTTCATCGTTCCTACCAGTCTTTTTTCTCTTTTATCTTGTAAGGAGCGTTCGCTTAGAAGCTCAAGCCGCCCTCGCGGGCAGCATCGGCCAGGGCCTTGACGCGGCCATGGAAATTGTATGCGCCGCGATCGAAGACGACCTCGGTGACGCCGGCCTTGGTAGCGCGCTCGGCGAGTGCCTTGCCCACTTCGGTGGCGGCAGCCTGATTGGCGCCATTGGCGATCTTGAGATCTTTCTCCAGCGAGGAGGCCGACGCAAGGGTCACCCCGTTCGCATCGTCGATGATCTGCGCAGAGATGTTCTTTTCCGAACGGAACACCGACAGCCGCGGACGGCCATAAGCCCGGGCCTTGACTGCCCGACGAACACGCGCCTTGCGGCGATCGATACCAGAAAGCTTTGCCATTTTATTTCTTCTTGCCTTCCTTGCGGTAGATGACCTCATCCGCATAGCGCACGCCCTTGCCCTTATAGGGCTCCGGCGGCCGGAACTCACGGATGTTGGCCGCAACCTGGCCAACCTGCTGCTTGTCGATACCCGTCACGACGATCTCGGTCTGGGTCGGTGCAGCAAGAGTGATCCCATCGGGAGCCTTGAAGATGACTTCGTGGGAGAAACCCAGCGAAAGCTTCAAGTCCGAACCCTGCATCTGGGCACGATAACCAACGCCGGTGATGGCGAGCTTGCGCTCAAAGCCAGTGGATACACCTGCGACGATGTTCTGCACGAGCGTACGCGACATGCCCCAGGCCGAACGGGCCTCGCGGCTGTCATTGACGGGCGTGACGACAACGCCGTCATCGGTCAGCTCAGGCTTGACCAGATCGACGAGCACCACCGAGAGCTCTCCCTTGGAGCCCTTGGCAGTAACCTTCTGGTCATCGACTGTGACCGTCACGCCGCTGACCGGGGCTACCGGCTGTTTGCCAATACGCGACATTTTTCTTTGCCTTCTCTTCGTTGGTGGGGTCTCCTCTGGACGCGTCTTAGAAGACGCGGCAGAGGACCTCACCGCCAACATTTTCAGAACGCGCCTGATGATCGGCCATCACACCCTTGGGGGTGGAGAGGATCGAAACACCCAGGCCGTTACCGACTACGGGGATATTCTTGACGGACGCATAAACCCGGCGGCCGGGCTTGGACACGCGCTGCAGCTCACGGATCACCGGCTGGTTCTCCGAGTACTTGAGCTCGATGGCGAACTCGGGCAGGCCCGTGTCACCGGTCTCTTCCGAATAGCCACGGATGTAGCCTTCGGACTTCAAAACATCGAGCACGTGAGCGCGCAGGGTCGAAGCGGGCGTACGAACAACATCGCGACGGCGCATCTGCGCGTTGCGGATGCGGGTCAGCATATCGCCAAGCGGATCGCTAAGAGTCATTTTTCTTCTTCCTTACCAGCTCGACTTGACCAGGCCCGGGATCTTGCCCATCGAGCCAAGCTCGCGAAGAGCCACACGGCTCAGCTTGAGCTTGCGATAGTAACCGCGCGGGCGGCCCGAAACCTCACACCGGTTGCGGATGCGAACCGGGGAAGCGTTGCGGGGCAGCTCGGCAAGCTTGAGCTGAGCGGCGAAACGCTCTTCGAAGCTCAGCGACTCGTCCTTGGCCTTAGCCTTGAGCGCGGCGCGCTTACCGGCATACTGCTTGGCGAGCTTGGCGCGGCGCTTGTTCTTCTCGATGGAGCTAACTTTAGCCATCTAAGTCTCTCTTTCGTCTCTCTTCCCGTTATCCGCTTACTGGCGGAACGGGAAATTGAAAGCCTTGAGAAGCGCACGCGCTTCGTCGTCGGTCTTTGCCGTGGTGCAGACGATCACGTCCATGCCCCAGACCTGATCGATCTGGTCATAGTTGATCTCGGGGAACACGATGTGCTCCTTGATGCCCATGGCATAGTTGCCGCGGCCATCGAAGCTCTTGGGGTTGAGCCCACGGAAGTCACGAACGCGCGGCAGGGCAACGTTCACGAGACGATCGATGAACTCGTACATCTGGGCACGACGCAGCGTGACCTTGACGCCAAGCGGCATGCCTTCGCGAACCTTGAAGCCGGCGATCGACTTGCGGGCGTAGGTGATGACTGCCTTCTGGCCGGCGATCTTCTCGAGATCGGCCAGGGCGGCCTTCACTTTCTTGGAATCGCCGACCGCTTCGCCGACGCCCATGTTGAGAACGACCTTCTCAAGTTTGGGAACCTGCATGGGGTTGGCATAGTTGAAGGTCTCGGTGAGACCGGCGCGCACCACATCATCGTAATGTGTGCGCAGGCGCGGAACGTATGTCTCAGCCATCGATCACTTCTCCGGAACGCTTAGCGACGCGCTTTTTCACGCCGTCTTCGATCTTGAAACCGACGCGGGTCGGCTTGTTGTCCTTGGCATCGACCAGCGCGATGTTGCTCAGATGGATCGGAGCTTCGCGCGTGATGATACCGGCATCCTGGTTCGCCGTCTGCTTCTGGTGGCGGCGGATCAGGTTGACGCCCTGAACCAGGGCCTTGGTATCGGACGGCATCACCTGCAGCACAGTGCCGGTCTTGCCCTTGTCCTTGCCAGTCAGAACGATGACCTTGTCACCCTTTTTGATCTTGGCAGCCATTACAGCACCTCCGGCGCGAGCGAAATGATCTTCATGTGATTTTTCGCACGCAGCTCACGAGGAACCGGGCCAAAGATACGGGTGCCGATCGGTTCCTTGTTGTTGTTGATGATGACCGCCGCATTGCGGTCGAAACGGATCACTGTGCCATCGGGACGACGGATGTCGGATGCGGTGCGAACCACCACGGCCTTCATCACCTGGCCCTTCTTGACGCGGCCGCGCGGGATGGCATCCTTGACCGACACCACGATGATGTCGCCAACCGACGCATACTTGCGATGCGAACCGCCCAGCACCTTGATGCACATAACACGACGAGCGCCCGAATTATCGGCGACGTCGAGGTTCGTCTGCATCTGAATCATGACTGGCTGCCTTCTTATTCTTTATGGTTTCCGCCACCGTCATCGGGTACGGACCTGACCTCTTTTGCGTTAAGCCGACGTTACGACGGTCCAACGCTTGTTCTTGGAGATCGGGGCGCATTCCTGGATCTGCACCAAATCGCCGACCTTGGCCGAATTGGCCTCGTCATGAGCATGGTACTTCTTGGAACGGCGCACCGTCTTTTTCAGGATCGGGTGAGTGAAGCGACGCTCCACGGTCACAACGATCGTCTTGTCGTTCTTGTCGGAGACCACTGTCCCCTGCAGGATACGCTTGGGCATTTGTGTCTCCTTACTTTGCTTCCGCGGCCTTCTCGGCGAGCACGGTCTTGACGCGCGCGATGTCGCGGCGGACCTTTTTCACCTGAGAGGTGTTTTCCAGCTGCTGGGTAGCGCGCTGGAAACGCAGATTGAACTGCTCTTTCTTGAGGCTGACGAGCTCATCCTTGAGTTCATCGGCCGTCTTGGCCCTAACGTCGCTCGGCTTCATCGCGGCATCCGTCCTTTAGTCTGCAATGCGGCTGATGAACCGCGTCTTGATCGGCAACTTCATGGCCGCAAGACGCAGAGCTTCACGCGCAACTTCTTCACTTACGCCGTCGATCTCGAACATGACCCGGCCGGGCTTGACGCGGGCTGCCCAATATTCGGGAGCACCCTTACCTTTACCCATACGGACTTCAGTCGGCTTGGACGACACGGGCACATCCGGGAAAACCCGGATCCACACACGGCCTGCGCGCTTCATGTAACGAGTCATCGCGCGGCGTGCTGCCTCGATCTGGCGGGCGGTTATACGCTCAGGTTCCTGAGCCTTCAAGCCATATTCGCCAAAGTTGAGATCGAAGCCGCCTTTGGCGACACCGTGGATCCGGCCCTTATGGGCCTTACGGAACTTTGTACGTTTCGGTTGCAGCATTTGTCTTAATTCCTGTCAGCAGCCGGACGACGGCCCTGCCCGCTCGAATCGCCGCCACCTTCAGTGGCGCGACGCTCGTGGGCCATCGGGTCGTGTTCCATGATCTCGCCTTTGAAGACCCAGACCTTGATCCCGATGATGCCGTAGGTGGTGGAAGCTTCGGCAACGCCATAGTCGACGTCGGCACGAAGCGTATGAAGCGGCACGCGGCCTTCGCGATACCATTCGGTACGCGCGATGTCGGCACCGCCGAGACGACCACCAACATTGACGCGAATGCCCTGGGCGCCCATGCGCATTGCCGTCTGCACGGCGCGCTTCATGGCCCGGCGGAACGCCACGCGGCGTTCGAGCTGCTGGGCGATGCCCTGGGCGACGAGGGTCGCATCGGTTTCCGGCTTGCGCACTTCAACGATGTTGATGTGCACTTCGGAGTTGGTGAACTTCTTGACCTTGTTGCGGATCTTCTCGATGTCCGCGCCCTTCTTGCCGATCACGATGCCCGGACGAGCCGAGTGGATCGAGATGCGGCACTTGCGGTGCGGACGCTCGATGACGATCTTGGAAACAGCGGCCTGCTTGAGCTCTTCCTCGAGCATCTCGCGGATCTTGAGATCTTCCTGCAGAAGCGAACCATATTCGCCCTTGTTGGCGTACCAACGGGAATCCCAGGTGCGGTTGATGCCGAGGCGAAGCCCGATCGGATTAACTTTCTGGCCCATCAGACGGCCTCCTCGACTTCACGGACGACGATGGTCAGGTGCGAGAACGGCTTCTCCACACGTGCGCCGCGACCGCGGGCACGAGCATGGAACCGCTTCATCACCAGAGCCTTGCCGACGAAGGCTTCGGAGACCACCAGGGAGTCCGTATCCAGACCATGGTTGTTTTCAGCGTTCGCGATGGCGCTTTCGAGGGTCTTCTTGACCGACGTAGCGATACGCTTGCGCGAGAACTCGAGCTCGGCCAGAGCGCGCTCGACCTTCTTGCCGCGGATCTGTGCGGCAACCAGGTTCAGCTTCTGGGGGCTCGTACGCACCATGCGAAGGACGGCTTTCGCCTCATTGTCCTTGAGCGTGCGTTCACGCTTTTCCTTGCCCATCGTTACTTCCTCTTCGCCTTCTTGTCGGCCGCGTGCCCGTAATAGGTGCGCGTGGGCGAAAACTCACCGAACTTGTGGCCGATCATGTCTTCCGAAACGGATACCGGAACATGCTTCTGGCCGTTATAGACGCCGAAGGTGAGGCCAACGAACTGCGGCAGGATCGTGGAACGACGGCTCCAGATCTTGATCACTTCGTTGCGGCCCGATTCCCGGACCTTGTCTGCCTTCTTCAGCAGATACCCGTCGACAAACGGGCCTTTCCAGACGGAACGTGCCATGGCCCTTACCTGCCCTTCTTCTGGTGACGCGAGCGGACGATAAACTTGTCCGTCGACTTGTTGGTGCGGGTGCGCTTGCCCTTGGTCGGCTTGCCCCACGGGGTAACCGGGTGACGGCCACCCGAAGTGCGGCCTTCACCACCACCGTGCGGGTGGTCGATCGGGTTCATCGCGACACCGCGGACGTTCGGACGCTTGCCCAGCCAGCGAGCGCGGCCGGCCTTGCCGATCGAGGTGTTCGAGTGATCCGGGTTGGACACCGAACCGACCGTTGCCAGGCAGGAGCCGTGCACCAGGCGCTGCTCGCCCGAGTTGAGGCGAAGGATCGCCCAACCGGAGTCGCGGCCAACATACTGAGCATAGGCACCGGCCGAACGGGCCATCTGGCCGCCCTTGCGGGGCTTCATCTCGATGTTGTGCACGATCGTGCCGACCGGCATGCGCTCGAGCGGCATGGCGTTGCCCGGCTTCACGTCGACGGCATTCATCGATGAGATCACCTTGTCGCCGGCAGCGAGACGCTGCGGAGCCAGGATATAGGCCTGCTCGCCATCTTCGTAGTTGACCAGCGCGATGAATGCGGTCCGGTTGGGATCGTATTCGAGGCGCTCGACAGTGCCCACGACGTCGAACTTGGTGCGCTTGAAATCGACGATGCGATAGCTGCGCTTGTGACCACCACCCCGCGAGAACGCGGTGATGCGGCCATTGTTGTTACGGCCACCCGACTTGGTGAGACCTTCGGTCAGCTTCTTGACCGGAGAACCCTTCCAAAGCTCGGACCGATCGATGCCGACAAGCTGACGGCGGCCCGGCGAGGTGGGATTGTACTGCTTCAAAGCCATTTGAACTCTTCCTTCTCGCCTTCTTACAGACCGGTCGAAATATCGATGGTCTGACCGTCAACGAGGGTCACGACGGCCTTCTTGACGTCTTTGCGGGTGCCGAGCATGTTGCGAAACCGCTTGACCTTGCCCTTGCGGACGATGGTGTTGACGGCCTTGACCTTCACCTCGAACAGCGCCTCGACGGCAGCCTTGATCTCAGGCTTGGTCGCATCGATCGCCACGTCGAAAACGACCTGGTTGTATTCCGAAGCCATGGTCGACTTTTCAGTCACGACCGGGTTGCGGATGATGTCGTAATGCTTGAGCGCGCTCATTGGAACCGGCCCTCCAGCGCAGCAAGAGCGTCCTTGGTCAGGACGAGCTTCTCACGACGCAGAATGTCGTAAACGTTGATGCCCTGAGCCGGAAGCACGTCGATCTGGGGAATGTTGCGCGCTGCGAGCGCGAAATTCGTATCCAGTTCGGCGCCGCCGATGATCAGCGCATTGGAAAAGCCCAGCTTTCCGAAGACTGCGCGCAGAGCGGCGGTCTTGGGGGCTTCGGCAACCGCGCTCTCGATGATCACGAGATCGCCGGCCTTGGCCTTGGCGGAAAGGGCATGCTTCAGTGCCAGCGCGCGGACCTTCTTGGGCAGCTCGATAGCGTGGCTGCGCGGGGTCGGACCGAAAGCGCGACCACCCGAGCGGAAGATGTTCGAGCGACGCGAACCGTGACGCGCACCGCCGCCGCCCTTCTGGCGACCGAACTTCTTGCCCGTCGCGGCAACCTCGGCACGATTCTTGACGTCGTGCGTACCGGCCATGCGCTTCAGGAGCTGATAGCGCACCATGCGCTGGATGAGGTCGGCGCGGGGCTCGAGACCGAAAACGGCGTCGTCGAGCGTTACCTTGCCGGCCGACTTACCCTCAAGGGTTGTGACCTGGAGTTCCATTATGCACTTTCCCCATTAGCAGCGGCCTTGAAAGAGCCAGGCAGCGCTACGCCTTCAGGGCGCGGCTTCTTGACCGCATCGCGGATCTGGATCCAGCCGCCCTTGGCGCCCGGAACCGAACCCTGAACCATGATCAGGCCACGCTCGACATCGGTCTTGACGACCTTGACGTTCTGGGTGGTGACGCGCGCGTCGCCCATGTGTCCGGCCATCTTCTTGCCCTTGAACACCTTGCCGGGGTCCTGGCTGTTACCGGTCGAACCGTGCGAACGGTGCGAGATCGACACGCCGTGCGAGGCACGCAGACCACCGAAATTGTGGCGCTTCATCGCACCGGCAAAACCCTTACCGATCGAGGTTCCGGTGACGTCCACAAGCTGGCCTTCGACGAAGTGATCGGCCTGAAGTTCGGCACCCACCTCGATAAGGTTGTCGTCCGACACGCGGAACTCGACGACCTTACGCTTGGGCTCGACCTTGGCGGCGGCGTAATGACCGCGCTGGGCCTTGTTCACATTCTTGACCTTGACGGAACCGGCGCCGAGCTGAAGCGCGACGTAGCCGTCCTTTTCCTGCGTCCGCTGGCCCACCACCTGGCACCCCTGAAGGGCCAGAACGGTAACGGGAACATGAGCGCCGTCATCGGTGAAGATGCGGGTCATTCCCAGCTTCTGTGCGATCAATCCAGAACGCATCGGTTGTTACCTTTTCTTTTGGGCGTTTTTCCGGGTCATTGTTTCCCAAGAGGACCCACCAGAATGAAAAACGCTAGAAACTCAGATTACTTAGAGCTTGATTTCGACGTCGACGCCGGCGGCGAGATCTAGCTTCATCAGTGCATCGACCGTCTGAGGGGTCGGGTCCACGATGTCGAGAAGACGCTTGTGAGTCCGGATTTCGAACTGCTCGCGGCTCTTCTTGTCGATGTGGGGCGACCGGTTGACGGTGTATTTGTCAATTCGCGTCGGCAGCGGAATGGGACCGCGAACCTGCGCGCCCGTACGTTTGGCCGTGTTGACGATCTCGCGGGTCGAATTGTCGAGCACGCGATGGTCGAACGCCTTGAGCCGGATGCGAATATTCTGACCGTTCATTGTGTTCTATCCCGAAAAAAGGATTGCGGTGCGCGCCAGGATCGGGCGCACCGCATTCTCTATTGCTTGCCCTTAAGCGACGATCTTGGAGACGACGCCGGAGCCGACGGTGCGGCCGCCTTCGCGGATGGCGAAGCGCAGCTTTTCGTCCATGGCGATCGGAACGATCAGCTCGACATTGATCTTCACGTTGTCGCCCGGCATCACCATCTCGACGCCGTCATTGAGCGTCACCACGCCCGTCACGTCCGTCGTGCGGAAGTAGAACTGCGGGCGGTAGTTGGTGAAGAACGGGGTGTGACGACCGCCCTCTTCCTTGGTCAGGATATAGACCTCGGCTTCGAACTTGGTGTGCGGGGTCACCGAACCGGGCTTGCACAGCACCTGGCCGCGCTCCACCTGCGTGCGGTCGATACCACGGATCAGCGCGCCGATGTTGTCGCCGGCTTCACCCGAATCGAGCAGCTTGCGGAACATCTCAACGCCGGTCACCGTCGTCTTGAGCGTCGGCTTGATGCCCACGATCTCGACTTCCTCGCCCACCTTGACGATACCGCGCTCGACGCGACCGGTCACAACAGTGCCACGACCCGAGATCGAGAACACGTCTTCGACCGGCATCAGGAACGGCTGGTCCTTCGGACGCTCGGGGGTCGGGATGTAGGCATCCACGGTGTCCATCAGCGCCAGGACAGCATCGCGGCCGATTTCCGGACGCTTGTCTTCCAGCGCCATCAGCGCCGAACCCTTGGTGATCGGAATGTCGTCACCGGGGAATTCGTACGAGGAGAGCAGCTCGCGCACTTCCAGTTCAACCAGCTCGAGCAGTTCCTCGTCGTCGACCTGGTCGACCTTGTTGAGGAACACCACAAGCGCCGGCACGCCGACCTGGCGGGCCAGAAGGATGTGCTCGCGGGTCTGCGGCATCGGGCCGTCGGCGGCCGAAACCACCAGGATCGCACCGTCCATCTGCGCGGCGCCGGTGATCATGTTCTTCACATAGTCGGCGTGGCCCGGGCAGTCGACGTGCGCATAGTGGCGCGCATCGGTCTCGTACTCGACGTGCGAGGTCGAAATGGTGATGCCGCGCGCCTTTTCTTCGGGCGCCTTGTCGATGTTGTCATACGACGTGAACGTGGCACCGCCCTTTTCGGCCAGAACCTTGGTGATCGCAGCCGTCAAGCTCGTCTTGCCGTGGTCAACGTGGCCAATCGTGCCAATGTTAACGTGCGGCTTGCCGCGATTGAATTTTTCCTTGCCCATCACATATCTCCATCTTCAGCAGGTTGGGGCTGCCGATAAATTGTTTCTACTTAGGCGTACTTGGCCTGGACTTCGTCGGCGACCGCCTGGGGCACCTGCTCGTAGTGATCGAATTCCATGGTGTACTGTGCACGTCCCTGGCTCATCGAGCGCAGCGAGTTCACGTAACCGAACATGTTGGCCAGCGGCACGAAGGCGTTGATGGCCTGCACCACACCGCGGCTTTCCGTGCCCTGGATCTGACCACGGCGGGAATTGAGATCGCCGATGACGTCGCCCATGTAATCTTCAGGGGTGGTCACTTCGACCTTCATGATCGGCTCGAGCAGCTTGGCGCCGGCCTTCTGAAGACCTTCACGGAATGCCGCACGACCAGCGATTTCGAACGCCAGCACCGAGGAGTCGACGTCGTGGTAGGCACCGTCGATCAGGGTCGCCTTGACGTCCACGATCGGGAAGCCTGCCAGGATACCGGCGCCCATCACGGACTCCAGACCCTTCTGCACGCCAGGAATGTATTCCTTGGGCACCGAACCGCCGACGATCTTGCTCTCGAACGCGAAACCGGCACCGGTCTCGTTGGGCTCGATGACGAGCTTGACGCGGGCGAACTGGCCCGAACCACCCGACTGCTTCTTGTGGGTGTAGTCGATTTCGGCCTGGCGGGTAATCGTCTCGCGATACGCCACCTGCGGCTGACCGATATTGGCCTCGACCTTGAACTCGCGCTTCATGCGGTCGACAAGGATGTCGAGGTGCAATTCGCCCATGCCCGAAATGATCGTCTGGCCCGATTCCTCATCCGACTTGACGCGGAACGAAGGATCCTCGGCAGCGAGACGCTGCAGGGCGAGGCCCATCTTTTCCTGGTCGGCCTTGGACTTGGGCTCGACGGCGATGTCGATGACCGGATCGGGGAACACCATGCGCTCCAGGATAACCTGGCTGGTCGGCACGCAGAGCGTATCACCAGTGGTGGTATCCTTGAGACCCACGATGGCCACGATGTCGCCGGCAAAGGCTTCAGTGATCTGCTCGCGGGAGTTCGAGTGCATCTGGAACATACGTCCAACGCGCTCGCGCTTGTCCTTGACCGTATTCTGAAGCTGCGCACCGGCCTCGAGGTGACCCGAATAGACGCGGCAGAAAGTCAGCGAACCCATGTGGGGATCGTTGGCGATCTTGAATGCCAGCATCGACAGCGGCTCGTTATCGTCGGCGTGACGCTCGATCGGCTCTTCGGTCTTGGCGTCGATGCCCTTGATGGCTTCGATATCGTCAGGAGCCGGGAGGAAATCGACAACCGCATCAAGAAGAGGCTGCACGCCCTTGTTCTTGAACGCGGAACCGCAAAGCACGCCAAAGAAATCATTGGCGATGATGCCCTTGCGGAGCAGCTTCCGGATCGTATCGTTATCCGGCATGTTGCCTTCGAGATAGGCTTCCATGACGGTTTCGTCGAGCTCGACGGCGGCTTCGATGAGCTTCTCGCGGTATTCCTCGGCCTTGGCCTGGAGGTCAGCCGGAATCTCGACGACATCCCAATGAGCGCCCAGCTCTTCGTTGTGCCAGATCAGGGCATTCATCTCGATAAGATCGACCACACCGGCAAAATCGCTCTCAGCACCAACCGGAAGCTGAAGAACCACCGGCTTCGCACCGAGACGCTTTTCGATCATGTCGACGCAGCGGAAAAAGTCGGCGCCGATCTTGTCCATCTTGTTGACGAAGATCAGGCGGGGCACCGCATATTTGTCGGCCTGACGCCACACGGTCTCGGTCTGGGGCTCCACACCGGCGTTGGCATCGAGCAGCGCAACGGCACCGTCGAGCACGCGCAGCGAACGCTCGACCTCGATGGTGAAATCCACGTGGCCCGGCGTATCGATGATGTTGAAGCGACGACGCTTGCCGTCACGGCCCTGCCAGGACGTAGTGGTCGCAGCGGACGTGATCGTGATGCCGCGCTCCTGCTCCTGCTCCATCCAGTCCATGGTGGAAGCACCATCATGGGTCTCGCCCATCTTATGGTTCTTGCCGGTATAGAACAGGATACGCTCGGTCGTGGTGGTCTTGCCGGCATCGATGTGCGCCATGATGCCGAAATTGCGGTAGTCTTCGATCTTGTATTCGCGGGCCATGATCGTTCTTCCTTACCAGCGGTAGTGCGAGAACGCGCGGTTGGCGTCAGCCATACGGTGCGTGTCTTCGCGCTTCTTGACGGCCTGGCCGCGACCGTTCATCGCGTCCATAAGCTCGCCGGAAAGACGGCCGACCATGGTCTGCTCACCGCGCTTGCGGGCAGCGTCGATCAGCCAGCGGATGGCAAGAGCCTGCTGGCGGTCGGTACGGACTTCGACCGGCACCTGGTAGGTGGCACCACCGACGCGGCGCGAACGCACTTCAACGGCCGGACGGATATTGTCCAGCGCGCCGTGGAAGACCTGGATGGGGTCCTGCTTGGTGCGTTCTTCGATGATCTCGAACGCGCCATAGACAATGCCCTCTGCGGACGACTTCTTGCCGTCCTTCATGAGCGAATTCATGAATTTGGAGACAACCAGATCACCGAACTTGGGATCGGGGTTGATCTCACGCTTTTCTGCACGATGCCGACGGGACATGACTCACAGATCTCCTTATTTCGGCCGCTTGGCGCCGTACTTCGACCGGCGCTGCTTACGATCTTTTACCGACTGGGTATCCAGCACACCGCGCAGCACGTGATAACGCACACCCGGAAGGTCACGCACACGACCGCCGCGGATCAGCACCACGGAGTGCTCCTGCAGGTTATGACCCTCGCCAGGAATATAGGTAATGACTTCACGCTGATTGACCAGGCGCACCTTGGCCACACGACGCAGAGCCGAGTTCGGCTTCTTGGGGGTCGTCGTGTAGACACGCGTGCAAACACCGCGCTTCTGCGGGTTGGCCTCCATAGCCGGAACCTTGTTCCGCTTCGGCTTGGCCTGCCGGGGCTTGCGGATCAGCTGATTAATGGTCGGCATATTGCTCGAACCCTCTTTCCATCCGTACAAACAAAATCCTTGTTCGACATAACAAGCGAGCGGCGCCAGTCCGGCATTCCAACGGGAACCGGCGGCGCCAAGAATGCAGAGGATCACCCCCATACGGAAGCAATCATGCGCCCAAGACTTGTTTCGTCTAACTACCCGACAGTGTGTTTGATCGGCTTGAATGCGTCGCATTGGGCGCTTCGCATTCGGTGCCGGATCACGACCGACCGCTTAGGTAGGGCGGGTATTACTGGGTTGATTCAGAATCGTCAAGGCTTTCCGGGAAAAAAGCCTCGCACCCGCATCGATCACCTGCCCTGCATCTCGTGCATGGCGGAAATATGGGAGAGCGGACGCCGCGATCAAGAGGTTGACCGAAGGTTAATGAAAAGAAAAGGGGCGCGAAGGCCCCTTCCCCAACAAACCATGTCGATAAACCGACTCAGAGACCGGGAACCGAGAACAGCACGAATTGAGTGAACTGGCCGACGCGGTTGAAATTGTTGTCCGAGGCGATGACGATCGTGCGCTCGCCATCCACGTCCGGACCCCAGGTGATGGATTCGATATTGTCGACGTCGAGCCCGAAATCGCCTTCGCCGATGGTGAACCAATGCTGCTTGTTCATCGCGGCCACGTCCTGGCCCTCGATGGTTTCGCTGCCGGCAATGTCGTCGGCCTCGTCCCAAGAGGCGACATAGAAGGCGATCTCATTGCCATAGCCGCTCGCGAAGGTGCGCTCGACGGCGATCAGGCGATTGTCGTCCAGCATCAGGAATTCCGAGAGGCCGTTGTCGTTGTAATGCGGCTCCTCGGTGGAGGGCACGCGGATCGGGTCGGTCTGGTAGATGTATTCGGCGAACAGATCGCCGCTTTCCCGATCGAACACGGCGACGCGCGCCGGGCTGCCGGCATCGACGGTGGCCTTGTCGCCATCCTGGGCCAGGCCATTTTCGGTGCCCACGAAAATACGGGGGCCATCGGTGGACAGCGCAAGGTTTTCGAAGGCGAGGTTGCCGTAGATGCCCTTGGATTCGGCGTCGGGCAGATAGGCGGCGGGCACTTCGATCCGGCGGATGGCGCTGCCGTCGAGGTTCGCTTCATAGATGGCGGGATTGCCGTCCGCATCCCCCTCGCTGGACCAGAAGAGTGTGCCGGTCTCGGCAGAAAAGCGGATGGCTTCGGGATCGACGCCGCCTTCGGGGAAGCTGGCGCCGTCCTCATCGGTGAGTTCATGGGTCGAGACGATATCGAGCCTTGCGATCTCGCCATCCTCGACGGCCAGCTTGATCACATAGAAGCGTGCCGGGCCGTTCTGGGCGCGATCGTCGGAGATCGCGTAGAAGACGTCGTTTTCCGCGTCATAGTCGAGGCCCGATATCCCCCCGAAGGGAACGCCGGCGATGGCCAGTTCGGTGGGCAGCACCACCTCGTCGAGAAACACCGGCGCCGCCAGTTCCTGAGCATTGGCGGCGGAAGCAAGAATCGCGATGGACGGCAGGATCGAATACAGGCTGCGCATTTCAGCAATCTCCAGGGCTGATATTTCGCTTTAGAAAAGAAAGGGGCCGAAGCCCCTTCCCTGCTTTCGGCACGCTTATTCGGCGGCCAGGAAATCGGCGACGTCGAGCAGGATGATCTCGTTGTCGTCGGCACGGCCCTGTTCACGGCCGGTCGAGCCGGGATAGTTGTTGTCGTTGGCGACAACGATGGTGGTTTCATCGACGCGGTCGACGTCCTCGATGGTGACGAAGGGGAAGTTGAAGACGCCTTCGATCGAACCGCGCGAGGCGATGCCGTCGGGGGCCTCGATGTTCATCAGGTCGATATAGGCGATCTTTTCGAGGACGCCGTTCTCGTCGGCGCGCTCGAGATCGACCAGATAGATGCGCTTGAACCCGGCGGGATTTTCGACGCTCTCGTCGCGCGGATCGCCCTGGTTGTTGTCGCGCTCGATAATCAGGGCGCGGGTGCCCTCGATGATGTTGAAATCGCCGATGGCGTGGGTGGCGTCATCAAGCGGATAGTAGCGGATGACGTCGCTCCATTCGCCTGCCTGGGTGTCGAACTCGAACATACGCAGCACGGACGTGCCATCGACGGTTTCCTGGGCACCCTCTTCGGGCATCCAGATCGGCTTTTCGAGCAGCGGATAAAGCGTGGTGCCGTCCTCGCCGAGCGCCATGCCTTCATAGCCGCCCGAGTTGAAGGTGCGGACGTTTTCGGGCTGAGCGGCGCCGGGGTTGACCGAGCCGATGAAGAAATTATCAGGGCTGCGCAGCAACTCGCCGTCCGGCTCGGTGGCGAACACCTGCTGAACAACGCCCTCGGCATCGACCTCGAACAGCCAGGGACCGAACTCGTCGCCAATCCAGTAATGATCGCCGACCGGCTGGATGGATTCGGGGTCGAAATCGGCGCCGGTGAGATAGCGGGTATCGGTGTGCTCATTGGTGATCGGGAACGGCACGACGCGGTTCGGGTCGGACAGGAACACCGTCTTTTCGATGGCGACCTGACCTGTCTGCCAATCGGGATGAAGGATGTTGAACATCAGCATGGCGTCGGACGAGTTGAATTTGTTGCCGAAACCGTTGTCGGTGAGGAACAGGAAACGATCCTCGCCCAGCGAGCGCACGCCGGAGAAACCCTGCAGCGGCTGGCCGGGGAACGGGCGGCCGAGGCCGGAATTGGCGTCGATGACGCTGTAGGGCGCTTCGCTGCGCTCGCCGCCGGCAAACCGCCCCGAAATGTTGAGGCTGGCGGGCGCATCGGCCGGAGCGGGAAGGAAGGTTTGCGCCGGAACCTGGGCGTGCTCGATGAGAAGCGCGGGGAATTCCTGCGAGTCCTGCGCCTGCGCGACAGCGCCGACAGCAAGAATGGAAACGACGGACAACAGCGATTGCCGGATCATTTGGGCCTCCTGACCGGTGGGTACGGGTCGGGATTTAGGCCCAGGTATATGACAGCCCGTTTACCGTTGCGCGACGGATCGATGTCGGTTTGACGACACCGCCGCAAATGAAAATGGGGGCCGAAGCCCCCATTTCCCTGTTCGATGATACGCGGCCTTATTCCGCCGGTGCGTCCGGAGCGGCCGGCATGGCCTCGGGCGCCGGAATGGCGACGGTTTCGGCCTGGCGGCGACGCTCTTCGAGGATGAGGTCGTCGCGCTTGGTCGCGATCTGGCGCACGTTGGAGATGCGCGCACCTGTACCCGCCGGGATGAGACGGCCGACGATGACGTTCTCCTTGAGACCTTCGAGAAGGTCCGCCTTGCCCGAGACGGCGGCCTCGGTGAGGACGCGGGTCGTCTCCTGGAAGGACGCGGCCGACACGAACGAGCGGGTCTGCAGCGATGCCTTGGTGATGCCGAGCAGGACCGGAACGGCCACAGCGGGCTTCTTGCCATCGGCAACGAGCTGCTCGTTGAGCTCGTCGAAATCGAGGCGATCGATCTGCTCGTCCTTGAGCAGGCCGGATTCGCCCGGATCGGTGATCTCGACCTTCTGCAGCATCTGGCGAACGATCACCTCGATGTGCTTGTCGTTGATCAACACGCCCTGGAGGCGATAGACCTCCTGGATCTCGTTGACGAGGTAGCGCGCCAGCTCCTCGACGCCCTTGATCGCAAGGATGTCGTGGGGGGCCGGGTTGCCGTCGAGGATGTACTCGCCCTTTTCGATCGGATCGCCTTCCTGCAGGTGGAAAGGCTTGCCTTTCGGGATGAGGTACTCGACCGGCTCGATGCTCTCGTCGTTCGGCTCGATGATGATGCGACGCTTGTTCTTGTAGTCGCGACCGAAGCGGATCGTGCCATCGAGTTCGGCAATGATCGCGTGATCCTTCGGACGGCGAGCCTCGAACAGTTCGGCCACACGCGGCAGACCGCCGGTGATGTCCTTGGTCTTGGCGCTTTCGAGCGGGATACGGGCCAGGACGTCGCCCTGGGCCACGCGGGTCCCCGGCTCGACGGCGATGACCGCGTCCACGCTCATCAGATAGCGCGCATCGGTGCCACGATCGGTCTTGAAGGGCTGGCCCTTCGAACCGACGGCGATGGCGGGCTTGAGCCCGTCGCCGCGCTGGCTCGAACGCCAGTCGATGACCAGACGCTTGGTGAAGCCGGTGGTCTCGTCGGTCTGCTCGGAGACCGAAGCCCCATCGACCAGATCCTCGAAGATCACTTCGCCTTCGACCTCGGTCAGGACCGGACGGGTATAGGGGTCCCATTCGGCAAGACGCTGGCTGCGCTTGACCTGATCGCCTTCGTTGACCCGCAGACGCGAACCATAGGCCACCTTGTGGACGGAGCGTTCCTTGCCCTCGGCATCGACGATGACGAGGGAAACGTTGCGGCCCATGACGACGATATGGCCGTCCGAGTTGGTCGCAATGTTCTTGTTGCGGAACGCAATCGTACCCTCGGCACCGGCCTCGAGATACGAATTGTCCACCACCTGGGCCGTACCACCGATGTGGAACGTACGCATGGTGAGCTGGGTGCCCGGTTCACCGATCGACTGCGCGGCGATGACGCCGACGGCTTCGCCCATGTTGACGGGCGTACCGCGGGCAAGGTCACGGCCATAGCAGGTCGCGCAGGTGCCCTGGCGGACTTCACAAGTCAGCGGCGAGCGGATGCGCACCGACTGCACCTTGGCGGCTTCGACCTTTTCCACGTCGGCTTCGTCCATCAGCGTGCCCTTGGCGACGAGAACCTCGTCGGTGCCGGGAACCAAGATGTCGTCGGCCGAAACGCGGCCCAGGATACGCTGGCCGAGCGAGGCCACGATCTGACCGGAGTCCACGATCGCTTCCATGGTCAGGCCGCTCTCGGTGCCGCAATCCTGCTCGGTGATGATCGCGTCCTGCGCCACGTCGACGAGACGACGGGTCAGGTAACCCGAGTTCGCCGTCTTGAGCGCGGTGTCGGCCAGACCCTTACGGGCACCGTGGGTCGAGTTGAAGTACTCGAGAACGGTCAGGCCTTCCTTGAAGTTCGAGATCACCGGGGTTTCGATGATTTCGCCCGACGGCTTGGCCATGAGGCCGCGCATGCCGGCGAGCTGCTTCATCTGGGCGACCGAACCACGGGCGCCCGAATGGCTCATCATATAGACCGAGTTGATCTGCTTGGAGCGGCCGTTTCCGTCCTTCTCCTGCGCCGAGATGCGCTTCATCATCTCTTCGGCGACCTTGTCGCCGCACTTGGCCCAGGCGTCGACGACCTTGTTGTACTTCTCACCATGGGTGATCAGTCCGTCATTGTACTGCTGCTCGAATTCCTCGACCTGCTTGCGGGTGTCGCCCACAATCTTGGCCTTGGAATCGGGGATCACCATGTCGTCCTTGCCGAACGAGATACCGGCGCGGCAGGCCTGCTTGAAGCCCAGATCCATGACGCGGTCACAGAAGATCACAGTCTCCTTCTGGCCGCAGGCACGGTAAACCGTGTCGATGACCTTGGAGATGTTCTTCTTGGTCATGAGCTGGTTGACCACCTCGAACGGAACGTCCTTGGGCAGGATCTGACCCAGCATCATGCGACCCGGCGTGGTCTCGATGACCGCCGTGACCATGTTGCCGTCCTGATCCGTGGTCTTGACGCGACCCTTGATCTTGGTGTGCAGCGTGACCGACTTGTTCTCCAGCGCGTGCTCGAGTTCGGACATGGACGAGAACGCCATGCCTTCGCCCGGCTCGCCCTCGGCCATGATCGACACGTAGTAGAGACCGAGGACGATGTCCTGGCTCGGCACGATGATCGGCTGGCCGTTGGCGGGGTGCAGGATGTTGTTGGTCGACATCATCAGGACGCGCGCTTCAAGCTGGGCCTCAAGGCTCAGCGGAACGTGCACGGCCATCTGGTCGCCGTCGAAGTCGGCGTTGAACGCGGCGCAGACCAGCGGGTGAAGCTGGATGGCCTTGCCTTCGATCAGGATCGGTTCGAACGCCTGGATGCCCAGACGGTGAAGCGTGGGCGCGCGGTTCAAGAGAACCGGGTGCTCGCGGATCACTTCGTCAAGGATATCCCAGACTTCGGGCTTTTCCTTTTCGACAAGCTTTTTCGCCTGCTTGACGGTCGAGCTGAGGCCCTTCGCGTCGAGACGCGAATAGATGAAGGGCTTGAACAACTCGAGCGCCATCTTCTTGGGCAGGCCGCACTGGTGCAGCTTGAGTTCCGGACCCACGGTGATGACCGAACGGCCCGAATAGTCGACGCGCTTGCCGAGCAGGTTCTGACGGAACCGGCCCTGCTTGCCCTTGAGCATATCGGACAGCGACTTGAGCGGACGCTTGTTGGCACCGGTGATGGTGCGGCCACGGCGACCGTTGTCGAACAGCGCGTCGACGGCCTCCTGAAGCATGCGCTTTTCGTTGCGGATGATGATGTCGGGCGCACGCAGCTCGATGAGGCGCTTCAGACGGTTGTTACGGTTGATCACGCGACGGTAGAGGTCGTTGAGATCGGACGTGGCAAACCGGCCGCCATCGAGCGGAACGAGCGGACGCAGTTCCGGCGGGATCACCGGAATGACGGTCATGATCATCCATTCGGGCTTGTTGCCCGAAACGATGAACTGCTCGACAATCTTGAGCCGCTTGGCGAGCTTTTTGGGCTTAAGTTCCGTTGTCGACTCGGCAATTTCAACGCGCAGATCGGCGGCGAGCTTTTCGAGGTCGAGAGCGGCCAGCATCTCGCGCACGGCTTCAGCGCCGATCATGGCGGTGAAGGCGTCGGGACCGTAATTGTCCTGAGCGTCGAGATATTCTTCTTCCGTCACCAGCTGGTGCTGGGTGAACGGGGTCAGGCCCGGCTCGATAACCACATAGTTCTCGAAGTAGAGGATGCGTTCGACATCCTTCAGGGTCATGTCGAGCAACTGGGAAATGCGGCTCGGCAGCGACTTCAGGAACCAGATGTGAGCGACCGGAGCGGCCAGCTCGATATGGCCCATGCGCTCGCGGCGAACGCGCGACAGGGTGACTTCCACGCCGCACTTTTCGCAGATGACGCCCTTGAACTTCATGCGCTTGTACTTGCCGCACAAGCACTCATAGTCCTTGGTCGGGCCGAAGATACGCGCGCAGAACAGGCCGTCACGCTCGGGCTTGAACGTACGGTAGTTGATGGTCTCGGGCTTTTTGATTTCGCCGTAGGACCACGACAGGATTTTTTCCGGGCTCGCGATGTTGATCTTGATCTGATCGAAAGTCGGCGCAGCCGCCTGCGAGTTGAACGGATCCATGACGTGCTGATGATGATTCATCTGGTGTCTCCTTGATGCCCGGGCAGCGCTTGGGAGCAGCACGCGCCCTGGGGCAAAAGCAATCGGTTCAGGCCGGAACCGTCCTATATAGGAACGATCCGGCCAGATGGAAGCGGCGGATTATTCCGCCGCGTCCGCAGGAGGTGCGAGTTCGGGATCGCCACCCGGCTCGTCATTGTCCGCTTCGATATCGGTCAACTCGACATTGAGACCCAGCGAACGGATTTCCTTGACGAGAACGTTGAAGCTCTCGGGGATGCCCGCTTCGAAGGTGTCATCGCCTCTGACGATGGCCTCATAGACCTTGGTGCGGCCGGCAACGTCGTCGGACTTGACGGTGAGCATTTCCTGCAAGGTGTATGCGGCACCGTAAGCTTCGAGCGCCCACACCTCCATTTCACCGAAGCGCTGGCCGCCGAACTGGGCCTTACCGCCCAGCGGCTGCTGGGTGACGAGGCTGTAGGGGCCGATCGAACGGGCGTGGATCTTGTCGTCCACAAGGTGGTTGAGCTTCAGCATGTAGATGTAGCCAACGGTGACCTTGCGGTCGAAGGCATCACCCGTGCGTCCGTCATAGAGCGTGGACTGACCCGAACCATCGAGGCCGGCCATTTCCAGCATATCCACGATATCGGCTTCTTTCGCACCGTCGAACACCGGCGTTGCGATCGAAACACCCTTGGAAATCTGCTGGCCGAGACGGACGATGCCGTCGTCGTCCAGATCGCCCACGAAGTCGTCGCCGTCATAGAGAGCGGAGATTTCCTTCTTGAGCGGGGTGACGTCCTTGGACTGCCGATAGGCCTCCATCATCGCATCGATCTTGCGGCCCATGCCACGAGCCGCCCAGCCAAGGTGCGTCTCGAGGATCTGGCCCACGTTCATGCGCGAAGGCACGCCGAGCGGGTTGAGCACGATATCCACATGCGTGCCGTCTTCGAGGAACGGCATGTCCTCGACCGGCATGATGCGCGAAACCACACCCTTGTTACCGTGACGGCCGGCCATCTTGTCGCCCGACTGGATCTTGCGCTTGGTCGCGACGAAGACCTTGACCATCTTCATCACGCCCGGCGGAAGCTCGTCACCGCGCTGCAGCTTGTCGACCTTGTCGATGAAGCGCTGCTCGAGCAGGCGACGGGATTCGTCGTACTGCGCCTGCAGGGCTTCGATTTCGCTCATCAGCTTGTCGTCCTCGATGGCGAACTGCCACCACTTGGACCGTGCGTGAGCGTCGAAGATCGAGTCGTTGAGCTTGGTGCCCGCGACATAGCCCTTGGGGCCCGAGGTCGCGGCCTTGCCGAACAGCATTTCCTTCAGACGCGCATAGACGTTGCGGTCGAGGATCGACTGCTCGTCGTCGCGGTCCTTGGCCAGGCGCTCGATTTCCTCGCGCTCGATGGCCATGGCACGCTCGTCCTTGTCGATGCCGTGACGGTTGAAGACACGGACTTCGACCACGATGCCCGCATCGCCGGGAGGCATGCGCAGCGAGGTGTCGCGAACGTCCGAAGCCTTCTCGCCGAAGATGGCGCGCAGGAGCTTTTCTTCCGGCGTCATCGGGCTTTCGCCCTTGGGCGTGATCTTGCCGACGAGAATGTCGCCTGCCTGAACCTCGGCACCGATATGGACGATACCCGCTTCGTCGAGGTTCTTGAGAGCCTCTTCGGAAACGTTGGGGATATCGCGCGTGATTTCTTCCGGACCGAGCTTGGTGTCGCGGGCCATCACTTCATATTCCTCGATATGGATCGAGGTGAAGACGTCGTCCTTGACGATCTTTTCGCTCAGCAGGATCGAGTCTTCGAAGTTGTAGCCATTCCAGGGCATGAACGCGACGAGCACGTTCCGGCCCAGGGCGAGGTCGCCCAGTTCGGTCGAAGGACCGTCGGCGATGATGTCGCCAGCCTGAACATGGTCGCCGACAACCACCAGCGGGCGCTGGTTGATGCAGGTCGACTGGTTCGAACGCTGGAACTTCATCAGATTGTAGATGTCGACGCCCGACTTGGACGCATCGGTTTCCTCGGTCGCGCGGACAACGATACGCGTCGCGTCCACCTGATCGACGATACCCGAGCGACGTGCGGCGATGGCGGCGCCGGAGTCCCGAGCCACGACCGACTCCATGCCCGTGCCCACGAAGGGGGCTTCGGCACGCAGAAGCGGCACGGCCTGACGCTGCATGTTCGAGCCCATCAGCGCGCGGTTGGCGTCGTCGTTTTCCAGGAACGGAATGAGCGAGGCGGCAACCGAGACGACCTGCTTGGGCGAAACGTCCATGAGGTCGACCATCTCGCGCGGGGTGAGCGAAGGCTCGCCGGCGTGACGGGCCACGACCATTTCGTTGGCGAACTGGCCGCTCTCGTCGATGTTGGCGTTGGCCTGGGCAACGTGGTGCTTGGCCTCTTCCATCGCCGAAAGATAGACGACCTCGTCGGTCACCTTGCCGTCCACGACCTTGCGGTACGGGGTTTCGATGAACCCGTACTTGTTGACGCGGGCGAAGGTGGCCAGCGAGTTGATCAGGCCGATATTCGGGCCTTCCGGCGTTTCGATCGGGCAAATACGGCCATAGTGCGTGACGTGAACGTCGCGAACTTCAAAGCCTGCACGCTCGCGGGTAAGACCACCCGGCCCAAGCGCCGAAAGACGGCGCTTGTGGGTGATTTCCGACAGCGGGTTGATCTGGTCCATGAACTGGCTGAGCTGGCTCGAGCCAAAGAACTCGCGCACGGCTGCGGCGGCCGGCTTGGCGTTGATCAGATCCTGCGGCATGACCGTATCGATCTCGACCGAGCTCATGCGCTCCTTGATGGCGCGTTCCATGCGCAGAAGGCCGAGGCGATAATGGTTTTCCATCAATTCGCCCACCGAACGCACGCGGCGGTTGCCGAGGTTGTCGATGTCGTCAATATCGCCCTTGCCGTCGCGCAGTTCGAGAAGCGTGCGAACGACCGCAACGATATCTTCCTTGCGCAGGACGCGCACGGTGTCTTCGGCTTCCAGATCGAGACGCATGTTCATCTTGACGCGGCCGACCGCAGAAAGGTCATAGCGCTCGCTATCGAAGAACAGCGAATTGAACATCGCTTCGGCGGTTTCGATGGTGGGGGGCTCGCCCGGACGCATCACGCGGTAGATGTCGAACAGCGCGTCTTCGCGGCTTTCGTTCTTGTCCACGGCCAGCGTGTTGCGGATGTAGGCGCCGACATTGACGTGGTCGATGTCGAGGATCGGCAGCGCGTCGAAGCCCTTGTCGACCAGGGTCGCAAGCAGCTTCTCGTCGATCTCGTCACCGGCTTCGGCAAAGATCTCGCCATTGGCAAGATCGACCATGTCGCGGGCCAGATACATGCCGAAGAGGTCTTCGTCGGTGGCCAGCAGGTGAGTAACGCCGGAATGGATGAGCTTCTTGGCGGCGCGCTGGGTCAGACGCGTGCCACCTTCGTGGACGACGTCGCCGGTCTTGGCGTCGATCAGGTCGAAGACGGGCTTGGTGCCCTTCATCTTCTCGGCGTCGAACGGCTTGTTCCAGCCCTTCTCGCTCTTGGTGTAGCTCTGGATGTCGTAATAGGTATCGAGGATTTCCTCGGCATCGAGCCCCAGCGCCTTGAGCAGCGAGGTCACCGGAATCTTGCGGCGACGGTCGATGCGCGCATAGACGATGTCCTTGGCGTCGAATTCGATATCGAGCCAGGACCCGCGATAGGGAATGATGCGCGCGGCGAACAGCAGCTTGCCCGAGGAATGGGTCTTGCCCTTGTCGTGATCGAAGAACACGCCGGGCGAACGGTGCATCTGGGAGACGATAACGCGCTCGGTGCCGTTCACGATGAACGTACCGTTGGACGTCATGAAGGGCATGTCGCCCATATAGACGTCCTGCTCCTTGATGTCCTTGACCGAACGCGCGCCGGTGTCTTCATCCACCTCGAACACGATCAGGCGCAGCGTCACCTTGAGCGGCGCGGCGAAGGTCATGTCTCGCTGGCGGCACTCGTCGACGTCATATTTGGGCTGTTCGAATTCGAAGCGCACGAATTCGAGGCTTGCCGTGTTGGAGAAGTCGGTGATCGGGAAGACCGACTTGAACACCGATTGCAGGCCCTCGTCGGCCCGTCCGCCCTGCGGTTCATCGACCATCAGGAACTGATCGTAGGAGGCCTTCTGGACCTCGATCAGGTTCGGCATCTCCGTGACTTCACGAATGGACCCAAAGGACTTGCGCACCTTGCGGCGCCCGTTGAACGTGGTAGCCATGTACCCGCTTCCTCTCGTTTGCGGACCGGAACACCGGTCCTCAGTCTCTTTTCGCCACGCTCCCGAACCGAAAAAGTGATGCTCACTTTTCCTTGGAAACGCGTCTTGATGTCTCGGAGGCAGCTGTTCAAAGAATCGACAATCAGCCGTCGGTTCTTTGAACAGGTGCCCTTTCTGACGTTATTCTCGTGTGGCGATCTTCGATACCGGCTGATTGTGGCCTTGCCGGGATCATCGCCATTTTCGCAACTTCCGCCCTACCCCGGTCCGGGGCGGCGTCCGCATCCGTCAAACACCGGAGGCGGGAACGGGACGGCCCTTGGGCCATCCCGCAAATCTATCGCAGAAGACGAACTTACTTGAGTTCGACCTTGGCGCCAGCAGCTTCGAGCTTCGCCTTGATGTCTTCGGCTTCCGCCTTGTTGACACCTTCCTTGACGGGCTTGGGAGCGCCTTCGACCAGGTCCTTGGCTTCCTTCAGACCCAGGCCGGTGATGCCACGGACTTCCTTGATGACGTTGATCTTCTGATCGCCAGCGCCGGTCAGGATCACGTCAAATTCAGTCTGTTCTTCGGCCGGAGCGGCACCGGCGGCAGCGCCACCGGCAGCAGCGACGGCAACAGGAGCGGCGGCGGAAACGCCCCACTTTTCTTCGAGCATCTTGGAGAGCTCGGAAGCCTCCAGGACGGTCAGTGCAGACAGATCGTCTACGAGCTTTGCAAGATCAGCCATTTGATCAGCCTTTTCTTTTCAACTTAGGTTTCAGTTTGAACCGTGGATGGTCGCGCCGCCTTATGCAGCGCCCTTTTCCGAATAAGCGGAGATAACGCGGGCGACGGATGCGCCCGGTTCCTTGGCCAGACGTGCAAGCTGTGCCGCAGGCTGCGTGAGCAGACCGGCGAGCTTGGCGCGCAGTTCGTCCAGCGAAGGCAGATCGGCCAGAGCCTTGATGCCGTCGGCATCGAGCTCGGTCGAACCCATCGCGCCGCCGAGGATCACGAACTTATTGTTCGAATCGGCGAACTTCTTGGCGACCCGGGGGGCCGTGATGGGATCTTCCGAATAGGCAAGGACCGTCGGGCCAGTCAGAAGGCCCGAGAAATCCGCAATTTCGGTTTCCTTAAGAGCGAGCTTGGCAAGGCGGTTCTTTGCGACCTTAACCTGTCCACCGGCCTGCTTCATCTGCACACGCAGCTTTTCGAAGTCAGACACCGACAGACCGGCATAGTGAGCGACGACGACCGCGCCCGAGCCGGCCAATGCCTGCTGGAGCGAGGAGACGACCTCAGCTTTTTCCGCTCTATCCATTGCTACTCTCCACGAGTTAGGCCCGATCCGAGCGGGATCGAACCCGTTGCAATAAGCCGCTTTGAGGGCGGCGGTGCAGCGCCTGTAAACCGGTCAAAACAACCGGTTCGGTTCAAACCAAAACGAGTGGGCATTCGCCCGAAATCTCGTGCCGGTCATCACCCCATCTCTTGGTGGCCACCGGGAGCCCCCGGCGATTAGGATGGCAAGCCGCCATCACCACACAGTCTCGGACAGGACTTTACCGGAAAGGGATTTCGCCCTTCCCGGCATCTCGGGCGGCCGGAACCGCCCGAAACTTGCTGGAGCGTTTCCGGAAAAAGTGGCACCCACTTTATTCGGTTCGGAAACGCGACCACTTAATCTTTCTCGCTGGTCTTAGAGGACCGACGAGGGATCGACATGGACGCCAGCGCCCATGGTCGAGGAAACGGCGACGCGCTTGACGTAGGTGCCCTTGGCGCCCGCGGGCTTGGCCTTGGACACGGCGTCGGTCAGCGCCTTGATGTTCTCGACGAGCTGGGCTTCGGTGAACGAAGCCTTGCCCACGCCGGCATGGATGATGCCGGCCTTTTCGACGCGGAACTCCACGGCGCCACCCTTGGCGGCCTTCACGGCGCCGGCGACATCGGGGGTCACGGTGCCGACCTTGGGGTTCGGCATCAAATTGCGCGGGCCCAGGATCTTACCGAGACGACCGACCAGCGGCATCATGTCCGGAGTGGCGATGCAGCGATCGAAATCGATCTTGCCGGCCTGAATGTCAGCAGCCAGATCGTCGGCACCGACGATATCCGCACCGGCAGCCTTGGCTTCGTCAGCCTTGGCGTCCTTGGCGAACACGGCGACGCGAACGGTCTTGCCCGTGCCGTTGGGCAGGTTGACGACGCCACGGACCATCTGGTCGGCGTGACGCGGATCGACACCCAAATTCATCGCGACTTCGACGGTTTCGTCGAACTTGGCCACGGCGCGTTCCTTGACCATCTTGATGGCCTCGTCGACACCATAAAGCTTCTTGCGGTCAATACCTTCGCGGATCGACTTCGTGCGCTTTGCGAGCTTGCTCATAACCCTCAACCCTCGACCTGGAGGCCCATGGAACGGGCGGAACCGGCAACCATGTTCATTGCGGCTTCGATGGTATCCGCATTGAGATCCTTCATCTTCTTTTCAGCGATCTCACGCACCTGCGCTTCGGTCAGCTTACCGGCGCTGTCGTGGCCCGGCCGCTTGGAACCGGACTTGAGGTTGATCGCCTTCTTGATGAAGAAGGTCACCGGCGGCAGCTTCATCTCGAAGGTGAAGCTCTTGTCGGCGAAAGCGGTGATCACCACGGGGATGGGCGAACCCTTTTCCATTTCCTGCGTAGCCGCATTGAAGGCCTTGCAGAATTCCATGATGTTGAGACCGCGCTGGCCGAGGGCCGGGCCGATCGGGGGCGACGGGGTCGCAGAGCCGGCAGGCACCTGCAACTTGATGTAGCCTGTAATCTTCTTTGCCATGATCGTTCCTTTCAATAAGCCGCCAAAGCGGCCATTTGGTGACGGTGTGGTGCGAGGTTTACCCGACGGATGGCAACCGCCGCCCTCTCCCACACATCGCTTGATCCATTTTCAGGATCAGACGGATCAGACCTTTTCGACCTGACCGTATTCCAGCTCGACCGGCGTGGGCCGGCCGAAAATCGAAACCTCGACCTTGAGGCGCGAACGTTCTTCGTCCACTTCCTCGACGACGCCCGAAAAGCTCGCGAACGGACCGTCCGACACACGCACGTTCTCGCCAACCTCGAAGCTGACGGACGGCTTGGGACGGTCGACGCCCTCCTGCACCTGCTGCAGGATGCTCATGGCCTCGCGCTCGGAGATCGGCTGCGGCTTGTTGTCCGCGCCCAGGAACCCCGTAACCTTCGGCGTGTTCTTGATCAGGTGGAACGTCTCGTCGGTCAGTTCCATCTTGACCAGCACATAGCCGGGAAAAAACTTGCGCTCGGCATCGACCTTGCGGCCACGGCGCACTTCTGTGACCTTTTCGGTCGGCACGAGAACGTCGTCGAACAAATGGTCAAGGCCGTTGGAGGCAACCTTCTGCTTGATGTCCTCGGCAACCTTGCGCTCGAAATTCGAATACGCCTGAACGATGTACCAACGCTTGGCCATACTGCTGTTTCGCTCCTCTTCCGTCGCTTCGCCTTAGCGAATGGACAGAATTAACCCGACAAAGAACTGGATGATCTGATCGGCGGCCAGAAAGAAAAGGCTCGCGAAGACCACCATGGCCAGCACCATCACGGTGGAGATCAGCGTCTCGTTCCGGGTCGGCCATACGACCTTGGCAATCTCCGAACGGACCTGCTGAAAGAACGTAAAAGGATTAGTCCGGGCCATATACCGCTCGATACCTGGTGTTTAAATCTGGGGCTTTTAGTCCATAAGCAATTGCCGCGCGAGTCGGATCGCACGGCCAAGAATGGCCTATCTAGACGTTGCGGCCTGTGAAGGCAAGTCCTGCCACTATCTTTTTTGGTCCGCCCGGGGCCTCAAACAAACCTGCCGCCGCGCTGTATAACCTCGATCTTATATCCGTCGGGGTCGGTCGCGAAAAAGAAGCGCGCGAAGGGCTGGCCCTTATAGGGGAAATCCTTGAGATCGCCAACCTCCAGATCCTCGGCCTTGAAGCGGGCGTGCTCCGCCTCGAGATTCTCGACGGTCACCGCCAGATGGCCATAACCATTACCCAGATCGTAGGGCTCGGACTGGTCGAAGTTGACGGTGAGCTCGACTTCGAAATCGGACTCGTCGGGGTGGCGCAGATAAACGAGCGCGAATCCTTCGAACTCCAGCCTGTCACGAATTTCCAGCCCGAATGCGCGGCGATAGAAATCGACCGACCGGTCCTCGTTGAGAACGCGGATCATCGAATGGACGGGCTTGGCCATGAAAACTCCGAGGGGTCGGGAAGGAATACCCATTTAGGTATTTCCAGCCCCGATTGCAATGGCCCCTGCCCTTATCGCGGAGGCATTGACTTTGCCGCGAGGTGACTTACCTTTGCCCCATGACAAAGCTTGCGGATATTTTCTTCGATAATCTCCGCCGCGGCCACATCGTGATGGGCTCGCGGCCCTAAGGTCATGCTTTGCGTCGCATGGCCTTGGGGTCATGCCTGTTGCCGATTCCGACACCGGAATCCCGACGCTTCTTCCTATTTCAGTTTTATATGATCGCCGCCCTCGTGCGGCCCACAACTCATGGAGTGAACAATGAGTTTGTTTGCACCTCACGGGCAGTTGCCCGCAATCCTGGTCAGCCAGGACGATTTCGAACTCCTCAGCCGCCTTGCTTCCGCCGGGCGCGGGGAAACTGCCGAGGACCTGATGAGCGAGCTCGAGCGCGCCACCCTGGCCGACCCTATCCCCGCCGATATCGTGCGCATGGGATCGACGGTGAGCTATGCCATCAATGATGAAGGCCCGCGCACCGTTCGGTTGGTCTATCCCGCCGACGCCGACATCTCCTCGGGCGCCATTTCGGTGCTCACGCCCATCGGCACGGCCCTTCTCGGGCTGAGCCCCGGCCAATCGATCGGTTGGACCGCGCGGGACGGACATGAACGCCAGCTCGAGGTGATCGCCGTTTCCAACGACGACGCCAACACGCAGGCAAATGGCGCCATCCAGCCTTCCCCAGAGGCGCCCGGCCCGTTCGCCGCCTGAAACTCTTGAAGGAGCCGGTTCCGCCGCGCTCCTTCTTTTTTATTCACGGCAAAGCACTATTCCGGGCCTTTCCGCGCCCTTCCGACAAATCCAAAATAGTAAAATAATATAATTCCTGGCGCCGCCAGATTTTATCGGCGGCGACATTGACCATGATGGATGCATGAATTGTACTCCCCGGTGGGGGATCATGAACTCACCAATGGAGATACAGAATGCGTAATCTATTTCTGAGCTCAATCCTGAGCATGAGCATGCTGGCCGCCGGAGCGGCAGTTGCACAGGATACCGAAGCCCCACCGCCCTTCGTGCTGTCCATACCCGGCTTCGAGGATGGTGGCGAGATTCCCGTCGATTTCTCCCAGGCCGCCGAGGGCGTCGCGGAAGGCGAAGGCACTTCCCCCGAAATCACATGGGAAAACGCGCCCGAAGGCACCGAGAGCTTCGTGCTCTACATGCACGATATCGATGTGGTTCGCGACATGACGCTGGAGGATCAGCTTCATTGGCTCGTCTGGAACATGCCGGCCGATACGGCGATGCTGCCCGAGGGCGTCGAACGCGGCGAGCAGCTCGAGGACGGCAGCTACCAGACCAGCGCCACCGGACCGGTCTATCGCGGCCCCGGCGCTCCCGCCGCCGGCCCGCTGCATCACTATGTCTTCGAGCTCTACGCGCTCGATACGACATTGGATGTCGAACCGGTGGAAGATGCCTTCGAGAATCGCCGCGCCGTCCTCGACGCCATGGACGGACATATTCTGGGCAAGGCGACTTATGTCGGCCTGTTCAAGCGTCCCGAATGACTGGAAGGAAAATGGCAGGGGCGGAGGGACTCGAACCCACGGCCCTCGGTTTTGGAGACCGATGCTCTACCAACTGAGCTACACCCCTGCAGCGCCTCGAAGGCGCGTATGTGGACCTGCAAAGCAGGTCGAGGCATGATCTAGTCGAGTTGGATTTGGAGTGCAAGTGCCAGTTGCGATACAGGCACAAAAACAAGAAGGGCGGCCGTGGTGGCCGCCCTTCAAAATCTCTGGAAGACGTAACGCTTAAGCGACGATCTTGGAGACGACGCCCGAGCCGACGGTGCGGCCGCCTTCGCGGATGGCGAAGCGCAGCTTTTCGTCCATGGCGATCGGAACGATCAGCTCGACATTGATCTTCACGTTGTCGCCCGGCATCACCATCTCGACGCCGTCATTGAGCGTCACCACGCCCGTCACGTCCGTCGTGCGGAAGTAGAACTGCGGGCGGTAGTTGGTGAAGAACGGGGTGTGACGACCGCCCTCTTCCTTGGTCAGGATATAGACCTCGGCTTCGAACTTGGTGTGCGGGGTCACCGAACCGGGCTTGCACAGCACCTGGCCGCGCTCCACCTGCGTGCGGTCGATACCACGGATCAGCGCGCCGATGTTGTCGCCGGCTTCACCCGAATCGAGCAGCTTGCGGAACATCTCAACGCCGGTCACCGTCGTCTTGAGCGTCGGCTTGATGCCCACGATCTCGACTTCCTCGCCCACCTTGACGATACCGCGCTCGACGCGACCGGTCACAACAGTGCCACGACCCGAGATCGAGAACACGTCTTCGACCGGCATCAGGAACGGCTGGTCCTTCGGACGCTCGGGGGTCGGGATGTAGGCATCCACGGTGTCCATCAGCGCCAGGACAGCATCGCGGCCGATTTCCGGACGCTTGTCTTCCAGCGCCATCAGCGCCGAACCCTTGGTGATCGGAATGTCGTCACCGGGGAATTCGTACGAGGAGAGCAGCTCGCGCACTTCCAGTTCAACCAGCTCGAGCAGTTCCTCGTCGTCGACCTGGTCGACCTTGTTGAGGAACACCACAAGCGCCGGCACGCCGACCTGGCGGGCCAGAAGGATGTGCTCGCGGGTCTGCGGCATCGGGCCGTCGGCGGCCGAAACCACCAGGATCGCACCGTCCATCTGCGCGGCGCCGGTGATCATGTTCTTCACATAGTCGGCGTGGCCCGGGCAGTCGACGTGCGCATAGTGGCGCGCATCGGTCTCGTACTCGACGTGCGAGGTCGAAATGGTGATGCCGCGCGCCTTTTCTTCGGGCGCCTTGTCGATGTTGTCATACGACGTGAACGTGGCACCGCCCTTTTCGGCCAGAACCTTGGTGATCGCAGCCGTCAAGCTCGTCTTGCCGTGGTCAACGTGGCCAATCGTGCCAATGTTAACGTGCGGCTTGCCGCGATTGAATTTTTCCTTGCCCATTGCTCACAACCATACATCAAGAGTTAGAACTGCCGGGGCGTTTACCCGGTTGAGCGCGGTGAGACAAGTGGTTTTTGTCGCATGGCCGCTACCCCCGCTACAGACGACCTTAGCTGAGCAGGCGCGCGTTGCGTTCGCCCGAACGCACCTCCGTGGGACAGGCCATCACGACGCGAATGTCGTCAAAGTCCCGATCGCCGTTAACACGGTCTTCCCATCCGTAATACATGTACTGTCCGGAGCTGCAGCCAATAACCGCTTCTTGCGGATTTCTGTTGGTCCGTCGCGGCGGGATGAGCGTACCGGGCTTGCCGTCGGGGGTCACACACTCCCCACGCGTCTGGCAATGAATGGTTTCGAGAACCTTGGCCGAACCCAACCCCGTCAGTCCCGTATGCATATCGGCCCTGCCGCGTTCGGATACCGTATCGGTGTAGCGATTGTACCGCGTGCCGCCGCTGTCCCAACGGGCCGCCGTCACGCGCCCTTGCCGGACATGTTCCAGCGCGTTCTCAACGTTCTCCAGGCGCATGCTCAAATGCGAGCCTGTCGGACATTGCGGCATGATATAGGTGTATCTGCGCTGGCCGATGCTTCCGCCCCTGATCTGCCGCCAAACCCCTTCCACCTGGGTATCGAGATATTCCGGCCCCAGCATTGTGCGGGTTTCATACGTAGATCGCAGCCACGAATCCTGGATGGGATTGTCGTCATCGTTGGGATCGCCCGGATCGGGGATAAAGGTTGAGCCGCCATTGTCGGCGATCGGCACCATTTGGGTGCGCTGGGGCCTGTTGGGATCGTTGGACGGACGGTCGGGCCAGTAGCAATAGAGCCATAGCCGGTTGAAATCCCACGCCTCGAACTCGAGAGCGGCAAATTCGGGTGGACTATAGCGAAGCTCGGGTTCCGACACACGCCCCACCGCCGAAACCCGGATATGCTGGGTTTCCCCCACTCCTGGCAGCAATTTGATGAAGGCCAGCGGCACGTCGGCTTCCGCCACGACCTCGAAGTCGACAGCGTTCAACCAGCCACCGGAAAAGTCGACGTCGTGCTCCACCCAACTGCCACTATAGCTCCGTCGCATCTCGGCAATCGCAGCATTGCGGATATCGTCCCATTCCAAATCATCATGTAGGGCGCTGAGCGCGGCTGCATCCACCTCGACCTGCAACCTGTCCTTCACATGCTGCAACCGCACGTAATCTACAGCCCATCCGGCCATCGCGATGAACGGTATCGCCATAACGGCGAAGATAACCGCCACGACACCGTCGTCGCGCCGGAGCAAATCCAACAAGCTGCGTCCCATGCCCATGTCGCCCTGTTACGGAAGGCGGAGCGCCAACCGATAGCGGGCAAACAATAGCTGAAGTGATTTTAAGTAAACTTACGCAGCACTTCCAAAACCGTCCGGCAAGATTTACCTTTCGTTAACGCTACAGGGAACGGGTCAGTAAAAGGATTTGGCCCGCGCCACTTCCTCACGCGAGCCGATGATGATCCCGATGCGCTGGTGCAACCCCGCGGGAACCACATCAAGGATACGTTCGGTCCCCGTAGTCGAGGCCCCTCCTGCCGCTTCGATGATCATGCTCATCGGGTTGGCTTCATAAAGCAGCCGCAGCCGTCCACCCTTGTCCTTGGTGCCCTCGTCCTCGGGGTAGAGAAACACGCCACCGCGACACAGGATACGGTGAAGATCGGCCACCATCGCCGCGCACCAGCGCATGTTATAGCTCTTGCCGAACGGCCCGTTCTTGCCCGCGATGCATGCGTCGATAAAGGCCCGAGTGGGCGCATACCATTGGGATTGGCGCGATGCGTTGATGGCGAATTCGGCGCTCTCGGCGGGTATCTTCACCCCGTCGTTGACGAGAACGAAGCTGGCGCTGGACTCGTCGAGGCTGAACACCGAAACGGATTTCCCCGTAGTCAGCACAAGCAGGGTGGCCGGGCCGTAGAGCACATAGCCGGCCGCCACCTGCCGCGCGCCGGGCTGGAGAACGTCACCGGTCGAGATCGCTTCCGACTTGCCCAGATCGAGGACCGAAAAGATCGACCCGACGGCACCGTTGATTTCGAGATTGGACGAGCCGTCGAGCGGGTCGAAAACCAGGGCATGCCGCGCGCCCTTCGCGTTCTCGACACGTTCGATCTCATCGAGTTCCTCGGACACCATTGCGGCGAGAACTCCGCTGGCACGGCCGTGATGGAGAAAGATCTCGTTGGCGACGACGTCGAGCTTCTTCTGCACTTCGCCCTGGACGTTGACCGCCTGGGCCGCACCCGTATCGCCCGCGACGGACGCCATGCGCAGGGCAACGGCGATTTCGATGGCGCAATCGGCGACCATGGCGAACACCGTCGCGATCGGAGCGTCCAGCCTGTTTTCGGCGATCCAGGTTTCGAGGGTCTTGCGCGCCACGGTCCATCTCCAAGTCGTGAATTTGCGACCTGCTTATGACGCGCACTGCCACGGCGTCCAGACCAACAAAAGGATTACCGGTTCAGCCGGTTCTCCACGAGGCTATCGACGACGCCCGGATCGGCGAGGGTTGAGGTGTCGCCCAAGGCGGCATAATCGTTCTCGGCGATCTTGCGCAGAATGCGGCGCATGATCTTGCCGGAGCGCGTTTTGGGCAGGCCGGACGCAAACTGGATCAGATCGGGCGAAGCGATGGGGCCGATCTCCTTGCGCACCCAGTTTCGCAATTCGGCGCCCAGCTCGGGTTCTTCATCCTCCCCCGCCATCAGCGTGACGTAGCAATAAATCCCCTGCCCCTTGATCTGGTGCGGATATCCCACCACCGCCGCCTCGGAAACCTTGGGGTGGGCGACCAGCGCGCTTTCGATCTCGGCGGTGCCGAGCCGGTGGCCGGAAACGTTGAGCACGTCATCGACCCGGCCGGTGATCCAGTAATAACCGTCCTCGTCGCGCCGAACGCCGTCGCCGGTAAAATACAGCCCCTTGTAGGTAGAAAAATAAGTCTCCACGAACCGGGCATGATCGCCCCAGATGGTGCGCGCCTGCCCCGGCCAGCTATCGGCTATGGCAAGCACGCCTTCGGCTTTCGTGTCGGCGATCTCCTCGCCCTCTGCGGTGAGGACCAGCGGCTTGACGCCCAGGAACGGTTTGGTCGCCGAACCGGGCTTGGTCGCGATAACGCCGGGCAGCGGCGTGATCATCGCGCCGCCGGTTTCGGTCTGCCACCACGTATCGACGATTTCGCAGCGCTCCTTGCCGATGTTCTTGTCGTACCAGTGCCAGGCCTCGGGGTTGATGGGCTCTCCAACGGTGCCGATCAGGCGCAGGGATGAAAGATCGGCCTTTTCGATGAATTCGAGGCCCGCCCCCATCAGCGCGCGGATCGCCGTGGGCGCCGTATAGAAGATAGTGACCTTGTGGCGGTCCACCGCCTGCCAGAAACGCGAGCAATCGGGCCAATTGGGCACGCCCTCGAACATCACCGAGGTCACCGCGTTGGTGAGCGGGCCGTAGATCACATAGGTGTGGCCGGTCACCCAGCCCACATCGGCGGTGCACCAGAAGATGTCGTCCGGGCGCGTATCGAAGATCAATTCATGGGTGAGCGACGCCCAGACGAGATAGCCGCCCGTGGTGTGCAGCACGCCCTTGGGTTTTCCCGTCGAACCGGACGTATAGAGGATGAACAACGGGTCTTCCGCATTCATCGGCTCTGGCGCGCAGATCGGCTCGACACCGGACGCCGCTTGATGCAGCCAGATATCGCGCGTGTCCTTCATCGCTACGGGGTTGCCGGTATTTTCGACGACGATCACTTTTTCCACGCCGGGACAGCCCTCGAGCGCGATGTCCACATTGGCCTTGAGCGGCACGGTCTTGCCGGCGCGGCGGCCTTCATCGGCGGTGATGACCAGCCGGCTGTCGCAATCGTTGATCCGGCCGGCGAGAGCGTCGGGCGAAAACCCGCCGAACACCACCGAATGGACGGCGCCGATGCGCGCGCAGGCCAGCATGGCGTAAGCGGCGGCAGGGATCATCGGCAGATAGATGGTGACGCGATCGCCCTTTCTGACGCCGTGGTCCTTGAGGACGTTTGCCAGCCGGCACACTTCGTCATGAAGCTTTTGGAAAGTGATATGCTGCGCGGGATCGGCAGGATTATCCGGCTCGAATATAAGCGCAGTCTTATCGTCGTTTTTCGCCAGATGCCGGTCGATGCAATTGGCCGAAACGTTGAGAACCCCGTCTTCGAACCATTTGATCGAAACATCCGGATAGGCATAACTGGTGTTCTTGACCCTGGAATATGGCTCGATCCAGTCGAGGCGCTTGCCCTCCTCGGCCCAGAACGACTCGGGGTCGGAAATCGAGGCGGCGTATTTCTCTTCGAACTGCTGCGGGGTCAGGCGCGTGTGCCGCGCAATCGGGGCCTGGCTGCTCATGGCGCGCTCCTAAAGCGTTTCCAGCAAAAGTGGACATCACTTTTGCGGTTCGGAAACGTGATAAAACAAAGACTTAGAGCTATTGAAGCGATTCGAAGAAACGCGGAAATGCTCTAGATCGCAAGGTATTCTTGGCGTAGCTCGGCGTTGTCGAGCACTTCTCGGGCCGAACCGGAGAAGGCGACTTCGCCGGTATCGAGAATGACGGCCCGGTCGGCGAGCTTGAGCGCCGCCACCGCATTCTGCTCCACGATGATCGTGGTGATGCCCAGCTCCTTGATCTCGTGCAGGATGGTCTCGATCTCCTGCACGATCACCGGCGCAAGGCCCTCGTAGGGCTCGTCGAGCAACAGCAACTTGAGGTCCCGCGCCAGCGCGCGAGCGATGGCCAGCATCTGCTGCTCGCCCCCCGAGAGCGTGGTGCCCTCCTGCTTGCGGCGTTCGGCCAGACGCGGGAAATGGCCGTAGATGCGGTCCAGCTCCCAGCCCGCGCCGGGAGAAACCTGCGCAAGGGCGAGATTTTCCTCAACCGTCAGCCCCTGGATGATGCGCCGGTCTTCCGGGACGAGCTGGATGCCCGAGCGGGCGGCCTCGAACGCCTTGAGTTTGTGGACGGGTTGCCCGTCGAGCCAGATTTCACCCTGCTGCAAGGCCGGGTTGTCGAGCCGGGCAATGGTGCGCAGGGTCGATGTCTTGCCCGCCCCGTTGCGTCCCAGAAGAGCAAGGATTTCGCTATGCGCGATATCGAAGCTCACCCCCTGAACGATGTAGCTTTCCCCGTAATAGGAATGGATATCCTGCACCGAGAGAAACGGCGCGGCCGCTTCCGGTTTCGTGGTGGGATCGAGCTGGATGGTGGATACTGCGTTCATCAGTGCGCTCCTCCGAGATAGGCTTCCTGCACACGCGGGTCGCCGCGAACTTCCGAGGGCAGGCCCTCCGCGATGATCCGCCCGCCCGCCAAAACCGAAATCTTGTCGGCGAGCGAAAACACCACATGCATGTCGTGCTCGATGATCACCTTGGTCATCCCCCGGCTCTTGATCTTCTTCAAAAGCTCGATGGTGGTGTTGGTGTCGTGCCGGCTCATGCCGGCGGTGGGTTCGTCGAGCAGCAGCAGGCGCGGCTTCTGGATGAGGCACATCGCCAGTTCGAGCCGTCTCTTGTCGCCGCGCGACAGCGAGCCGGCGTGGACATGGCGGCGCTCGATCAGCCCCACATCCTCGAGCATGGCTTCCGCTTCCTCGCGCAGCGCGGTTTCCCGCTCGAGCGGCGTCGCCAGATTGATCTTGAACGCACCGTCCCGGCGGGCGAAGGCCGGGGTCATGACATTATGGAGCACCGGCAGGTCCGCAAAGATTTCCGGCGTCTGGAAAACGCGGCTGACCCCAAGCTGGTTGATCTCGTGCGGCTTCTTGCCGGTCAGCACGACGCCGTCGAACACCACGGCGCCGCTGGTGGGCGGGATACGCCCGATCACCACATTGAGCAGCGTGGATTTTCCGGCCCCGTTGGGCCCGATGATCGCATGGGTCTTGCCCTCCTCGACCTGAAGGTCGATGTCGGCGAGCGCATGCAACCCACCGAAACTCTTGTGAACGTCGGCAACGTGCAGAACGACATTTTCTCTGGTTTCCATCGTCCGTGCTCCTATTCGGCTGCCGAGGTGCTGAGGGCGGAGCGGGTTTTGCCCGCTCCCCTGTTGTCGAACATCGCCCGGATGCGGCGCACGCCCTCCATGATGCCGCCGGGCAGAAACACCACGACGAGGACGAACACCAAACCTTGCGTGAGATGCCAGCCCTCGCCGACAAATTTGGATGCGATCGCCACCCAGATGTCTTCCAGCCCATCGGGCATCCATGAAAAGACGTAGTGCAGGATACGCTCGTTGAAGGCCGAGAAGATGTTTTCCATGTATTTGATGAGCCATGCGCCGATGACCGGGCCGATCAGCGTGCCCACGCCGCCAAGAATGGTCATGAGCACCACTTCGCCCGACGCCGTCCACTGCATGCGCTCGGCGCCCGCCAGCGGGTCGGTGACAGCCAGCAGACCGCCTGCGAGCCCTGCATACATGCCCGAGATGACGAAGGCGGCCAGCGTATAGGGACGCGTGTTGAACCCGGTATAGGCCATCCTCGTCTGGTTGGATTTGACGGCGCGCAGCATCATCCCGAAGGGCGATGTGAAAATCTTCTGGGCCACGAAAAAGGCGATCAGCAGGATGATCGCGCAGAGATAGAACCCCTGAATGCCTCCGAGGGGGTTGCCCAGAAGGCTCGGCGACGGAATACGGCCCGAAACCCCCACCGTGAAGAGGTTATCGAGAACCCTCGGGTCCGAGCCGGCCAGTTGCAGCGCGGTTTCGCCATTGGTGATGGGCGTCAGCACCGAATAGGCCAGATTGTAACTCATCTGGGCGAAGGCCAGCGTCAGGATCGAGAAATAGATCCCCGAGCGGCGCAGCGACACATAGCCGATGACCAGCGCGAACAGCGCCGCCGTGACGATGGCGAACAGCAGCGCCGGAATGACGTCCATCGACAACAGCTTGAACGACCAGACGGCTGTGTATGACCCCACGCCCAGAAAAGCGGCATGGCCGAAGCTGAGATAGCCGGTGAGCCCGAACAGGATGTTGAAGCCCACAGCGAAGATCGCAAAGATCATGAATTGCTGCATCAGGCCCGGATAGGCCGCGCCCAGCGGCTGGAGCCAGAACGGCATGGTGAGCACGACCAGCGAAAACACCGCCAGGGTGACGTACTCGTTCTTGGGAAGCCGGAAGAAGTTCATCGCTCAGGACTCCATCATGCCGCGCCGGCCCATCAGCCCACGAGGACGGACAAGCAGGATGATGACGGCAACCGCGTAAATGATGATCTGGTCGATCCCCGGAATGATGGCCTTTACGGCGGTCATCGAGGCGAACGATTGCAGGATGCCCAGGAGAAATCCCGCCGCGACCGCCCCGGACAGCGAGCCCATGCCGCCGACGACCACCACCACGAACGACAGCACGAGAAAATCCATGCCCAGATGGTAGGTGGGCGGCAGCAGCGGCGTGTACATCACCCCCGCGAGCCCGGCGACGACGGCGGCGATGCCGAACATGATCGTAAACCGGCGGTCGATATTGACCCCCAGCAACCCCACGGTTTCGCGATCGGCCATCCCCGCGCGCACCACCATCCCGAACGTCGTGAACCGCAGGAAGGCGAAGACCGCGCCGATCACCACGAGCGAGAAGCCGAGATAGACGAGCCGCCAGAGCGGATAGGTGACGGCGCCCGCCTGAAGCCCGAACAACGCGCCGACATCGGCGGCGCCCCTGAAATCGGACGGGATAGGCTGCGGCCAGGGGTTGGGACCGAAGAAGGTCTTGACCAGTTCCTGAAGCACGATGGCCAGACCGAAAGTCACCAGAATCTGTTCGGCATGGGGGCGCTTGTAGAAGTGTTTGATGAGCCCGCGTTCCATCGCGACACCGATGATCAGCATCACCGGAATGGCCAGCAGGATCGATAACGGCACCGAATAATCCACGAGCACCGCGCCCCATTCGCCGAACCATGTTTCGGCCAGCGGCGTGCGCACTTCGAGCGGCGTGCCCCAGGGCGAAAGCTGGGTTTCGTCGATAACCACGCTTTCCATGGTGATGAGCGCACGGAACGCCACAGCGCAGAACGCGCCCAGCATGAACAGCGCGCCATGGGCGAAATTGACAACGCCCAGCGTGCCGAAAACCAGAGTGAGGCCCAGGGCGATCAGGGCGTAGGCTCCGCCCTTGTCCAGCCCATTGAGCAATTGCGCGAGAATTGCATCCATCGAAGTGCTCCAGATGTACCGGTTTGCCCGGCCACTCTCGCGGCCGGACACTCATGTGTGCTCTCAGGCGGGCGTCACGCGCACATGTTGGGTTCGTAAGGGCCCAGCTCGCCGCCGAAGATCGAGGGATCGTAGGTCACCGCATCGCGCGATGCAGTGTTCACCACTTCGAGCAGATCGTATTCGTTGGACGGGGTCTCCTTGCCCTGCACGACCAGCACGTCCTTGAAGCACTGATGGTCCGCGCCGCGGTACAGGGTCGGGCCATTGCCCATGCCGTCGAATTCGAAATCTTCCAGCGCCGCGATGACTTCGGGCGGATAGAAGGTCCCTGCCCGCTCCACAGCATCGGCATAAAGCAGGGTCTGCACATAGGATGTGTGGGCGGCCTGGCTGGGGGGCGAGCCCCATTTCGCGCCGAACGAGGCGGTGAAGGCCTTGGAGGCGTCGTCGCCCAGGCTCCAGTACCAGTTGGACGTGCCGTAAACGCCCTGAATGGCCGTTCCCGCGCCATGGGCCATGAGATCGGACACCAGCGGCAGCACGATCTCGAAGTTCTGCCCATTGGCCTGACGGTCGCGCAGGCCGAACTGGGTGGCCTGAGTGATCGAATTGACGCCGTCGAACCCGTAGTGATTGAGGATCAGGACGTCGGCGCCCGAATTGAGAACCGGGGTGATGTACTGGCTGAAATCACCCGCGCCCACCGGCGTACGCACGGTTTCGACGGTCTCCCAACCCAGCGCTTCGGTTGCCGCGATCATCGATTCTTCCTGGGTCCAGCCCCAGGTGTAATCGGCGGTCAGGTGATAGGCGCGGCGCGTATTGCCATAGGCGGCACCGAGCTGCGGCCCGAGGCCCACACCGGACTGATAGGCGTTGAAGAAATGGCGGAAGCCATAACGCCGCTTGTCCTTGCCGGTGGTATCGTTGGAGTGCGTAAGGGCGGACATGAAGATGACCCCCATGTCCTGGCACAGGCTCTGCACCGCCACCGCCACGCCCGAGGACGAACCGCCAGTGATCATGATCGCGCCATCGCGCTCGATCATGCGGCGGGCCGATTCGCGGGCCGGGTCGGACTGGGTCTGGGTGTCGCCGGTGACGTATTCGACGCGCTTGCCGAGAATGCCGCTACCGGTCAGCGTCTTGGACGAAAAGTGTGGGATAAGCCCACCGTCGCCCTCGCCATTGAGATGCTCGACGGCCAGCTCATAGGCCTTGAGTTCGTCGGCGCCTTCATCGGCATAAGCCCCGGTTTGCGGGACGTTGAAGCCCAGCGTAACCGTATCGCCCGTGGGGGCATTGCAGAATTCCTGCGCCCAGGCCGATTTGGACAGGATAAGGGGCGATACCCCCGTGGCGAGAATACCGGCCATGCCCGTCTTGACGACGCGCCGACGGCTGATTCCGCGTTTCATTTCGCTCATTGATCTCCTCCTTTGACGCCGAAGCGGCATACCTCCATACGCCTCTTCGCCTCACCGAAGTATCGATGCGCGTTAATCCCGCCGCAATATGCGATTGTATTTACAGGATAATTCTGTCAATCATTGACCAGATTTGGCCATTATCCAGTCAATGACTTAACAATCGAGGGCTCATGCGCGCGCCCATCGGGCTCAGGATCAGCACACGCCGCAAGGCCAAGCGTCTCTCCCAGGCGGCGCTGGCGCGCAGCGTCGATATCTCGCCGAGCTATCTCAACCTGATCGAGGCCAACAAGCGTCAGGTGGGCGGAACCCTGCTCCAGCGCATCGCCGCCGAACTCGGCGTCCCCATCGACGAGTTGACCGGCGAGGCCGAGCACCGGCTCATCCACGAACTCGTCGAAGCCTTCGCAGATCCGGTCCTGGCCAATGCCGGGCTGGAGGCGGAGCAGGCCCGCAGCCTCGTGGCCACCCAGCCCCAGATCGCGCAGGTGATCGCAAGGCTCCACCGCGCCTATATGGCCGCCTCGACCAACGCCGATGCATACGCCAACCGGCTGCGCGCCGATCCGCTGCTCAGCCAATTGCTGCACCAGGTTCTTTCGAGCATCACGGCTGTGCGCTCATCGGCCGAAATTCTCGAGGAGACCGACGATCTCAGCGAGGCCGACCGGGGGCGGTTCGTCGGCTCGATATCGCGCGAAACGAGGGGGCTGACGGCTGTGGCGCAAAACCTCATCGGCCAGTTCGACCACGCCAGCACCGTAAGCCGTTCCGCCTCGGTCCGGCGCGAGCTCGACGACATGATCTTCGCTGCCCGCAATTATTTCCCCTCGCTCGAGGAGCGGGCCAACCGGATCGCGAAAACCCTCGGCAAGGCAGTCCCGTTCGGCGAACCGGCAATCGTGCGCCACCTGCGGGACGCCCATGGCATCGCCGTGGAGCGAACTGCAAATCCTCCCGCAGGGCAGGCCTTCGCCTATGATGCCGCGCGCGCCACGCTCTGGTTCCGCAACACGGTCCCCCAATCGACCCGCCAGTTCCAGATGGTCCGCCTGATTGCGGAATTGACCGGCGGCGACGTGCTCGACGCCGCCGCCAACACCCCTTACCTCTCCTCGGATACGGCGCGGCGGCTGGCACGCTCTTACCTCTCGTCCTACATGGCCGGCGCGGTTCTGTTTCCCTATGAACCGTTCCGCGCCGATGCCGAAACGCTGCGCTACGATATCGAAGCGCTGAGCGAGCGCTACAACGCGAGCTTTGAGCAGATCGCCCATCGGCTGGTGACGCTCAGGCGAGAGGGTGCCGAAGGCGTTCCCTTCGGGTTCCTGCGGTCGGACCCGGCCGGACGCCTCACCAAGCACTTCCCCCTGCCCGGCCTGCTGCTGCCCCAGACCGGTCACGCCTGCCCGCTCTGGGCCATATACGCCGCCTTCCGGTCCTCGGGCCAATTGGTGCGCCAGGTGGTGCGGTTTTCGGACGGCTCGCGCTTTCTCTTCATAGCCAAGGCGGTCTCCCGGCGATCCTCGGGGTTTACCGACCAGACCCTGCCCCATTCGATCCTTCTGGCCACCGATATCCTGCACGCGGACAGCACCGTCTATGCCGATGGTCTCGATTTGAGCGACGCGACCGCCGATGTTCCGGTCGGCCCGAGCTGCCGGCTGTGCACGCGCGCCGACTGTCCCAGCCGTCAGGAGGCGCCTTTCGCACCGGGCACGGAAGCATGGCTGGCCGGTGCCATCGCCTGACGGGGGTTGGCGAACCGTCACAATTGCGTTTATCTGGAGTCGAGGCCCGGGGAGGATGGGACTCGGAGGGGGAGTTTTGGCTATCGACATTCTCATTGCAGAAGACGAGCCATCCATTCTTGAAGCCCTTGATTTCGTCCTGAAAAGAGCAGGATGGACCATCGGCGCCGTCATGGATGGGGAAGCGGTTATGGATGCCGTCAGGCGGCAGCGGCCGCGCGTGCTGGTTCTCGACATCATGCTGCCCAAGCGCAGCGGCTTCGAAGTGCTCAAGCAGATCCGCGCCGACCGATCCACGGCCAGCCTGCCGGTACTCGTGCTGACCGCCAAGGGCCAGCAGCAGGACCGGCGCATCGCCGAGGAACTGGGCGCCGACCGGTTCGTCACCAAACCCTATTCCAACGCGGATGTGGTCGATGCCGTGCGCAGCCTGCTCGATGAAGCGGCCCCGCTCCATCCCCACTGACAGCCATGACGCGGCGTAAATTCATCGGCGCCTCGTTGTTTTTCACGCTGTTCGGCGCCATGGCCATTTTGCCGCCGCTCATCCTGCTGTTCCGCTTCGACGCGCTGATCGGCGGCGTCCCGGTCGAAACCATTTTCCTGTTCGGGCTCTGGCTGGTCCTGATCGTGGGCGCGGCGTGGTTCAGTGTCGTCCTGCCTCATGACGAACCGTCCGAGCCGCCCGAGGATCGCCACCCATGACGCTGACCGCCGATCTGGTGATTGCGACAGCCGTGGCCTATGTGGGCCTGCTGTTCGTCATCGCCTATCTCGGCGATCGCCACACGCGCCGGTCGACGGGCGGTTTCCTGCGCTCGCCCTTCGTCTATACGCTCTCGATCTCGGTCTATTGCACCAGTTGGACGTTTTACGGCGCCGTGGGCACCGCCGCGCGCAACGGGTTGGAATATCTCACGATCTATCTCGGCCCGACCGTCGTCTTCGTGGGCTGGTGGTTCATCTTCCGGCGGCTCGTTCGCATCAGCCACGACCAGCGCATCACCTCGATCGCCGACCTGCTCTCCTCGCGCTTCGGCAAGTCGAGCACGCTCGGCGTGCTCATCACCGTTCTCGCCGTCATCGCCATCGCGCCCTATATCGCCCTGCAACTCAAGGCCATCACCTCATCGATCGAAGCGATAGCCGGGTCATCCGAGTTCGGACGCGGCAGCCTGGAAGGCTGGGACGAAGTGGGCCTGGCCTTCGGCGTCGCGGCGGGCATGGCTGTGTTCACCATCCTGTTCGGCACACGCAACGTCGATGCCAAGGAGCAGCATCACGGCGTCGTCGCCGCCATCGCCTTCGAGGCCATCGTCAAGCTCACCGCTTTGCTCTGCGTGGGCTTTTTCGTCGTTTACATCGGCGGAGGCATGGAAACGATCTTCGCCGACGCCGCATCCGCCGGTCTGGACATCCACGCCACCAACACCTTCGGGGACCGCTGGATCTCCACGCTGGTTCTCGCCGCCGCCGCCGTCATCTGTCTGCCGCGCCAGTTCCAGGTGACCGTTGTCGAAAATTCCAACGAAAAGCACCTGCGCTCGGCAAGCTGGGCCTTCCCCGCCTATATGCTGGCGATGAGCCTGTTCACCCTGCCCATCGCGCTGTTCGGGCTCACCTCCATGCCGGCGGGTTCCAACCCGGACATGTTCGTGCTCACCCTGCCCCTGGCCCAGGGACAGGACGCTCTGGCTCTGTTCGCCTTCATCGGCGGATTTTCATCGGCCACCTCGATGATCATCCTCGAATCCATTGCGCTTTCGATAATGGTTTCCAACCACATCGTCGTGCCGATCATGCTGCGGCTGACCGCAGGTGACGGGATCGGCGACGGACAGGGCGTGCGGCGGCTGATCCTCAACGCCCGCCGGCTTTCCATCATGCTGATCCTGTTTCTCGGGTTCGGCTATTTCTACCTCACGCGCGGGTCCGATGCGCTGGCCCCCATCGGGCTCATTTCCTTCACCGGGGTTGCGCAATTCCTCCCTGCCATCCTCGCCAGCCTCTTCTGGCGCGATGCTTCAACAAAAGCCGCCATAGGCGGGGTTTGTATTGGTTTTATCGTCTGGCTGTGGTCGAGCTTCATGCCGTCCTTCGCCTCATCGTCCAGCCTTGTCGCCGACATCATGGCCAATGGACCATTGGGCATTTTGTGGCTGCGCCCACAGGGCCTTTTCGGCCTCGACGGGCTCGACCCGCTGACGCATGCGGTGTTCTGGAGCCTGTTCCTCAACACCTCTGTTCTGATCCTGGGGTCCCTGGCCACCAGCCAGTCTGCGCTCGAACATGTACAGGCCACGCTGTTCCTCAACGTCTTCCGCCGCACCGGCACGCAGGCCAACCCCATCCACGGCACCGCCACCGCCGACGATCTGTTCCTCGTCGCGCGCCGGGTGCTGGGACATGAACGCGCCGTGGCCCTGTTTTCCGAAGAGGCGAAACAGGCCCGCATGCCCTGGACGACGCTCGACCCCAGTCCCGCCTTCATCCGGCGGCTCGAACGGGAAATGGCCGGCTCCATCGGCGCCGCCTCGGCGCATGTCATGCTGTCCAAAGTGGTTTCCGGCGATGCCATTTCGCTCGAAGAAGTCATGCAGATGGCCGACGAGACCCAGCAGGCCATCGAATATTCCCAGGAGCTGGAGCGCACCTCCACCCAGTTGCGAGCAACGGCGGAAAAACTCGAGGAAGCCAATCGCCAGCTCCGCAAGGTCGATCTGCAAAAGGACGAATTTCTCAGCCAGGTCAGCCACGAGGTCCGCACCCCCATGACCGCCATCCGCGCCTTCTCGGAAATTCTCCTGAGCGAAGACGACCTCGACGAAGGCGCGCGGCACAAATTCGTTTCCACGATCCACAAGGAAAGCCTGCGCCTCACATCGCTGCTCGACGAAATCCTCGACCTTTCGGCATTGGAGCGGGGCGAACGGGCATGGGAAAACCGACCGGTCGACGCCGAGGAATCGCTCGATCAGGCCCTTCGGGTCTGCGACGCGCTGGCCCGGCAATCCAACACCAGCGTCAAGATCGGCACGCGCGCCTCGGCGGCCTATGTGCGGGCCGATCCGGACAGGCTCAGCCAGGTTCTCATCAACCTCATCTCCAACGCCATCAAATACAATGGCGCCATCGCTCCCGTCGTCGAAGTGCGCTCACGCCTCAAGGGCAAGAGCTACATAATCGAAGTCGAGGACAACGGCCTGGGCATCGCCGAGGAGGAGCGCCTGCGGATTTTCGACAAATTCTATCGCGGGCGATTGGGAGAAACCGGCCCCTATGCCGGAGCCGGGCTCGGCCTGCCGATCAGCCGCGAAATCGTCTCGCGCATGAACGGCAATCTCGAACTCGTCTCGGGCACCGACGAAGGCGCCTGCTTCCGCATAACGCTGCCCCTCATCACCCGCGACGATATCGAAAAAGCCGCGCAGTAACCGTCAGGCCGATCTGCGCGATGATGGAAGCACCGCGATATTGTCGATAAGCCGCACGCCATCGAGCCACGCGGCCACAAGCAACCGGGCCGGTCGTTCCACCCGCGAAACCGGCTCGAGCGTCTCGGCATCGCGCAATTCGAGATATTCGACCTCCGCATACCCACCGTCGACAATAGCGGCTTTCGCCGTATCTATCGCCGCGCCGGCCGCCTCGCCGCCTTCCATCGCCGCCCCCGCCGCCGCCAGCGCTGCCGCGAGAGCCGGCGCGCTCTGCCGTCCCTCGGCGCTCAGCCGCACGTTCCGCGACGACAGCGCCAATCCATCCGCTTCCCGAACCGTGGGCACGCCCACGATCTCCACCGGTATATCGAGATCCCGCACCAGACGGCGGATGACGCTCAATTGCTGATAATCCTTTTCCCCAAACAGCGCGACGTCCGCCTGCGTCTGGAGCAGCAGTTTGGTGACGACGGTGGCAACGCCATCGAAATGACCGGGCCGATGCGCCCCGCACAGCCCCTCGCTCAGCCCGACGACCGAAACCGTCGTCGAAAACCCCTGCGGGTACATCTCCTCGGCATCGGGAGCAAACAGTAGGTCGACATCCTCAGCCGCCAGCCTTGCCCGATCCGCGTCCTCATCACGAGGATATCGGGCCAGATCGTCGCTGTTGTTGAACTGCTTGGGGTTGACGAACAACGTCACGATCACCCGCGCCGCCCTGCCCCGCGCCGAACGCACCAGCGACAGATGCCCCTCATGCAGCGCCCCCATGGTGGGCACCACGGCAATCTTGTCGCCCGCCGCGCGCCACCGGGCGATTTGCGCGCGCAAATCGGCGACCGTCCGGCAAACCGAAAGGCTCATGAAGCACCCTTTACGCTGGCCGGAGCATCACCGAACAGATGTTCGGCCGCCGGAAAGCGGCGGGCCCGAACGTCTTCCGCATAGGCCGCAACCGCCTTTTCAGCATCCAGGCCAAGTTCTGCATAGCGCTTGACGAATTTGGGTTTGAAATCGGCGAACATGCCCAGCATGTCATCGACGACGAGAATCTGCCCATCGCACGCAGCCGAAGCCCCGATGCCGATGGTGGGAATGTCGATATCCGCCGTAACGCGCCGCGCCAGAATGTCGGGCACTTTCTCGATCACCACAGCAAAGGCCCCAGCTTCGGCCACGGCCTGCGCGTCGTGCAACACCGCCTGCGCCTCGGCCCCGCGCCCCTGCACCTTGTAGCCGCCAAAGGTATGGACCGATTGCGGCGTCAGCCCGATATGGGCAACCACGGGAATGGCGCGCTGGGTGAGAAACCGAATGGTCGGCGCCATATGCGCGCCGCCTTCGAGCTTGACGGCACCGCACCCGGTCTCGCGCATCAGCGTCGCCGCGTTGCGGAACGCCTGCTCGGGGCTTTCCTCATAGCTGCCGAACGGCATATCGACCACCATCAGCGCCGATTTCAGCCCGCGCCGCACAGCCTTGCCATGCAGGATCATCATCTCGAGCGTGACGCCCAGCGTATCGGGCAGCCCATGCAGAACCATGCCCACGCTATCGCCCACAAGAACCAGGTCGCAGTGCTGATCCACCAGTTGAGCGATCGGCGTGGTATATGCCGTCAGGCAAACGATCGGCGCCTGCCCCTTGCGCGCCATAAGCGCGGGAGGTGTAATCGGCGGCGTGGGCGTCTTGCCATAGGTCATCAATGCTCTCCCACATGCGGCTGCGATGCCGGCTGTTCATGATATGTGGCCGCCGCCTTAGCCGATCTCAAGCCCCGCTCATACCCCGACATTGGATGGACGGCTCTTTCAGCCCGGCTGGAGCCGCCCGAGGCTTTCCACCGAACCGAGCAAGCGCGCCGCAAGCAGAAGCGAACTGCCGGTCGCCATGATCATCTGCGGCAGCACCAGCCATTCGAGCGTCCACGCCGCGCCCGAACGCTCCTGCTCATGGACCAGCGATTGCGCTATGGTGCCGCTGGCGCCGGCGCTATAGCGGGCGAGCGAAACCAGCACTTCGGCGGCAACAGGATTGGATTTGTGCGGCATCGCCGAAGACCCGCCTCCCCCGGCCAGGGCGATTTCGCCATTGGCGTTCTGCGCGAGAATGGCGATATCCTGCCCGATCTTGCCCAGGCTGCCGCACACCAGGCTCAGCCAGCCGGCAAATTCCACCACCGCATCGCGCTGATTGTGCCAGGATTTATCCGTTGTCCCCAGTTCCAGCCGCTCGGCCAGGGCGGCGACCACACGCGGCCCCTCCTCGCCCAGCTTTTCCAGCGTGCCCACAGCGCCGCCATATTGAAGCACCAGCAGGCGCGATTTGACCTGTTCGAGCCGCGCCCGATGGCGTTCGAGCGGCGCCTTCCAATCGGCGATCCGATCGGCCACCGAGATTTCGAGCGCGTCCTGCATACGCGTGCGGCCCATGAGCCGGCGCCCGCCGAAACGGCCCGACAGCGCCTCCAGCGTGCCCTCGATGGCGGCGATGCGGTCCGCGAGAATGTCGCAGATCGATTTGAACCGTAGGACAAGGCTGGTGTCCATCACGTCCTGGCTCGTGGCGCCGAAATGCAGCGCCTTGGCGGCGTCCCCGTCCAGCGCCCCGCGCATCTGCCGCACCAGTTCGGGCGCGACAACGCCGTCGCGCCCCAATCCATCGCGCAGGCCATCCATATCCAGAACCAGATCGGTCGTGAGACGGTCGATGGCCCTCGCCGCCTCGGCGGAAATCACCCCGCACTCGGCCTGCGCCGCCGCAAGCGCGATTTCGAACGTCACCATCGACGCGACGGCCGCCTCGGCCGAAAGGAAACCGGCCAGTTCGGGGTCACCGAACAGGCCGGAAAGAATTGGATGATCGAAGGGCGACAGACTCATCAGGCATCCAGGAAGACGGTTTCGTTTTCTCCCTGAAGATAAATGTCGAAAGTGACCGTGTCACCGTCCCGTTTGCCGATCATCGTATTTTCACGACCCACCATCCGCGCCTTGGCGAGAATCGGGTCCTTGCTGTTGGCGTCCTGCTCCTCGGAAAAATACATCCGGGTGTGCAGCCCGATATTGATGCCGCGCGCCACGATCCAGAAGGTGATGTGCGGCGCCATGAAACCGCCGCTGGGCGCCGGAACCGGACCGGGCTTTACGGTATCGAACGAGAACTCGCCATTGGTGCCGGCTGCCTGCCGCCCCCAACCCGAGAAATTGGGATCGACGCCGGTGCGGTGCTCGGCGGGACTGTTGTAGATGCCGTTGGCATCGGCCTGCCAGATTTCGACAACGCAGTCGAAAACCGGGTTGCCGCCTCCGTCGATCACTCGCCCCTTGACGGTGATGCGCTCGCCCTTGACCCCGTCGGAAACCACGTTGAGCCCCAGATCCTCGGGGATCACCCCATCGATATCGTAGAGGTTGGGGGTCATTCCGATATGGACATAGGGGCCGGCGGTCTGCGACGGCGTTTCCTTGAGATAGTCGTACGGCTTGACCATCAATTGCCCTCCGGACGGTTTTCAAAAAAGGTCGAGCGCTGTCCGCGCAGGACGATATCGAAACGATAAGCGCGCAGATCCATCGGAATCGTATTGTTCATGTCCAACCGCGCCACCAGCCGATCGATCGCCGCCTTGTCGGGCACAGTGTTGACGATGGGGCAGAGCGGGATGAGCGGATCGCCCTCGAAATACATCTGGCTGATCAGGCGCTGGGCAAACCCCGTGCCGAACAGCGAGAAGTGGATATGGGCAGGCCGCCAGTCGTTGATGCCGTTGGGCCAGGGATAGGGTCCGGGCTTGATAGTCCTGAACCAGTAATATCCGTCTTCATCGGTGACCGTTCGCCCGAACCCGCCGAAATTGGGGTCCAGCGGCGCGCGATAGCCTTCGCGCTTGTGGCGGTAGCGTCCCCCGGCATTGGCCTGCCAGAATTCCACCAGCACGTTGGGGATCGGCTTGGCATTCTGGTCGAGCACATGGCCGTGGACGACGATACGCTGCCCGATCGCCTCTTCGCCGGCCTTGGCGTAGTTGACGATGAGATCGTTATCGAGCTCGCCCAGCATGTTGTGCCCGAAGGCAGGACCGGTCTTTTCCGTCATTGTCGAGGAAAAGCTGATCAAGGCCTGCTTGGGCGCGCGCAGGGTGCTCGATTTGTAGCCGGGGGTGAATGCGGGCGGGTGCTGGCTGAAATCGCGCTCCATGAAGGCCGCGGCTTCCGGCCGGCTGTTGGAAAGACGCTCAGTCATTGTCATTGCCCTTTTTTATGCGCTCCAGCGCCTGCCGCGCCAGTTTGATCGCATGGTTGGCGTGCGGAACCCCGGCATAGATCGCAACGTGCAGCATGATCTCGCGGATATCCTCCTCGGTCGCGCCGGTGCGCGCCGTCGCCTCGATATGCATGACCATTTCTTCGTAGTGCCCCAGCGCGGCAAGCAGCGCAATGGTCACGATGGAACGCTGCCGCTTGTCCCAATTGGGCCGCGACCACACATGCCCCCAGGCCGCCTCGGTGATGAGGTCCTGAAATGGCCGCTCGAAATCGGTCATCGCAGCCTGCTTGCTGTCCACATAGTCTTCGCCCAGCACGCTGCGGCGCGTTGCCATGCCCTCGGCGTGGCGGGCCGACGGCCCTTCATGATGCGACATTGCGCATTTCTCCCTGTTCGACCCGTTCGGCCAGCGCGGCGATTGCCGCCGCGACCGGCAGGGGTGTCTCGATGCAGGGCAGATGCCCCGCACCTTCGATGATCTGAAATTGGCTTCCCGCAATCTGGCGCGCGAACTCGGCGACCAGGTCGGGCGGCGTGGCGCCGTCCTCGGACCCCACCAGCACCGACACGGGCACCGCGATGCTCGCTGTATCGGCCCGCCGGTCGAACTCCGCTATCGCCGCGCAGGTGGCAAGATACCCTTCCACCGGCTGACGCTCGAACATGGCCCGCGCGATATCGTATTCCGGCCCGCCGGACTGCCTGAAACCGGCGCTGAACCAGCGCTCCATGATGCCTTCGGTCACCGACGCGATTCCATCGCGGGAAATGGCCTCGATCCGCCTGTGCCAGAAATCGGGATCACCGATCCTTGCGGCGGTATCGCAAAGCACCAGCCCCGCCACGAGATCGGGCCGGTCGAAATAGAGCTGCTGGGCGATCTGCCCGCCGACCGAAAGGCCGCAGACAATGGCGTCGGATATGCCCAGCGTTTCGAGCAGCCGCACCAGATCGCCCGCATGATCGGCGATTGTGTAGGGCGTGCTTCCGATGCCCGAAAGCCCGTGCCCGCGCTTGTCGTAAACCACAACGCCCAGATCGGCATCCAGCGCTTCGATCACGCCGTCCCAGATGCGGAAATCGGTCCCCAGCGAATTGATGAACACGACCGTCCGTGCGCCCGGCGCGGCTGGCCGATGTCGATAATGCACGACGATGTCGCCAAGCCTTACGCAATTCATGGGAGTCCTCCTTGCCGCCCACAGTGGAACGACAAAATGGTTTTGTAAAATGAAACTATGAGCCATATAGATAACCCATAGTTCATGGATTAGGCATGATCGAAACCCGCATCCGTTTTCGGCATCTGCACACCTTCGTGGAAATCGCCCGCCACAATTCCGTGGGCCGCGCGGCGCAGGTGCTGGGCATCACCCAACCGGCGGTGACAAAGACCATGCGCGAGCTCGAGAGCATCCTCGACAAAAAGCTGCTCGAAAAAGACGGGCGTGGCGTCCGCATCACCCGCTATGGCGAGGTTTTCCTCCGCCACGCCGGCGCCTCGATAGCGGCGGTCCAGAACGGCGTCGACAGCCTCAGCCGCACCGATGCCGGCCCGCCCATCCGCATCGGTGCCCTGCCCACCGTCTCGGCGCGGATCATGCCGATTGCGATGCAGCGTTTTCTTGCCGAGAATACCGACAGTCCGGTCAAGATCGTCACCGGTGAAAATCAGGTGCTGCTGGAACAGCTCCGCACCGGAACGCTCGATCTGGTCATCGGCAGGTTGGCCGCGCCCGAACAGATGAGCGGCCTGACCTTCGAATACCTCTATTCCGAGCAGGTCCGCTTCGTGGTCCGCGACGGCCATCCCTTGCTCAAGGACCTGCACTTCGATTTCGGACGCCTGCGCGACTATACCATCCTCATGCCCCCCGCCGGTTCCGTCATCCGGCCCTATGTCGACCGTTACCTGCTGGCCCACGGCATGGCCGAACTGCCCCATGCCATCGAGACGGTCTCGGATTCCTTCGGACGCGCCTTTATCGAAGAGACCGATGCGGTCTGGGTCATTTCCGATGGCGTGGTCGCCCGCGACGTCGCGGCAGGCCGGCTGCGTCCGTTGCCGATCGACACAACGGAGACGCAAGGGGCTGTCGGGCTCACCACCCGCGAGAACGCGCCGTCCAACGCCTCGCTCGATATCCTCGCCGGAATCGTCCGGGAAATTACCCGATCGCGTGCAGGCTGATCGAATCCCTGAGCGCCTGTGGCCCCTGCCCCATGCGCTGGGAAAAGAAGCGACTGAAATAGGCCGGGTCGGGATAGCCCAGGACGATACCGATTTCCTTGATGCTCAGGCCGGAAAACTGCAAATAGCGCCGCGCTTCGAGCAACACCCGCCGCTCGATCGCCGCCAGCGCCGAAAGACCCAGCACCTGCCTGCACACGCGGTTGAGATGCGTGGGGGTAATCCCGAGCTTGCCGGCATAAAACCCCACCCGCCGCGTATCGCGAAAATGCTGGTCGACCAGTGCGAGAAACTGATGCGCATGCCGTTCGCCCGCATCGCGATGATCCTCCGCCTGCCGCGACGCCGCGAGATCGAGCCTGTGCGCCATGACGAGCAGCAGCGAAAGCCGGGCTCGAAGCGCAGCCACCTGCCCCGGCGCGCGACGGTCCGCCTCCGCGATCAGCCGCCGTATCGCATGCTCAAGATCCTGCGCCTCGACGATGGCTTCGTCGGGCGCGAGAATGAGCGGACGCATGAGCCCGTTGGCGCTCGGTCCAATCTCTTCGAGCGCCGCTTTGACGTCCCGCGCAAAAAATGTGAGCACGAACCCGTCCACATCGGTCGAAAAGACGAAGCTGTGGACGATCAGCGGCGGCACCAGAATCATGGCGGGCGGGGAAACCTTGAAGGTTTCGCCATCGAGCATCACCGTGGCGCTGCCGCTCTTGAGATAAAGGATCTGGTGCAGCAGATCGTGCCGATGCGCGGAAATACGGAAGCCGTGCAGGCGCGAGCGCGAGGTGATGGTTTCCCAATGCAACCAGCTCTCGTCGCTGCTTTCGTTTTCCCCGTAAAGGGCATAGGTCGGTATGGCTTTCATGTTGTTATAGTCCAACTCTTTGTTGCGCCTGTCCATTGGCAAGTTGGGGCGCGATGCCCATCCTCCCGGCAAATCCGGCGATAGACCTGCCGGTATGGGGAGGAAAATCATGCGCACGCAGGTTGCGATCATCGGCGCCGGCCCGGCCGGCTTGACGCTCGGCCGGCTTCTGGAAAAAGCCGGGATCGACGCGGTGATCCTCGAACGCCAGAGCGCCGACTACGTGCTCGGCCGCATCCGCGCCGGCGTGCTCGAACAGAGCTCGGTCGATCTCTTCCGTGACCTCGGCGTCAACGCCCGCATGGATGCTGAAGGCATCCTCCATGACGGTGCCGAGCTCTCGTTCGACGGCGACATGCTGCGGATCGATTTTCACGAACTCGTCGGTCGCCGCGTCATGGTCTATGGCCAGACCGAAATGACCCGCGATCTGATGGATGCACGCGCGGAATCGGGCGGCAAAACGGTCTACGAAGCCGCCGAAGTCAACATCGCCGATTTCGACCGTTCAACACCACGAATCTCGTACAAAAAAGACGGTCAACACCATAGTGTTGAATGCGATTTCGTCGTCGGCTGCGATGGCTTCCACGGCATCTCCCGCGCCAGCGTCCCCACCTCCGCGATCTCGGTCTTCGAACGCATCTATCCCTTTGGCTGGCTTGGGATTCTGGTCGACGAACCCCCGGTTTCCGAGGAATTGCTCTACGCCCACCACGCCCGCGGCTTCGCCCTGTGCTCAATGCGCTCCCACACCCGCTCGCGCTACTACATCCAGGTCGACGCCAGCGAAAAGGCCGAGAACTGGTCGGACGACCGGTTCTGGGACGAACTGCGCAACCGCCTCAATCCCGACATCGCCCAAGCCATCAAGACCGGCGGCTCGATCGAAAAATCAATAGCCCCCTTGCGCAGTTTCGTCGCCGAACCCCTGCGTTTCGGGCGATTATTCCTCACGGGCGACGCCGCTCACATCGTCCCACCGACCGGTGCCAAGGGGCTCAACATGGCCATCCACGACGTCAGCGTCCTCGCCGGAGCCCTTGAAGAATTCTACAGCGAACGCTCGGAAGCCGGCATCGAAGCGTATTCGGCGGCAGTGCTCGAAAACACCTGGCGCACCGAGCGTTTCTCCTGGTGGATGACCCAATTGCTGCACACTTTCCCCGACAGCGGCGATTTCGGCCGGCGCATCCAGCGTGCCGATTTCGACTATCTGCGCGCCTCCCGCATTGCCCGACAGTCGCTGGCCGAAAACTACACCGGATTTCGCGCCTAGCCGGAGGAACCGAAATGCCCTGAACGGCATTGGAAACCCTAAGCGCGCGTTGCGTGCGCCAAGGTTTTCGGGGGCATCTCTCTATGAATTTTTCCGACGCGTACTGTGGTCCGCCGCCGCTTCCGTCCGATCTTTGGCTGCAATGGAATTTCGATCCCTTTGCTGCCGGGCTGATGGCCGCGCTGTTCGGAGCATGGCTGTTGGCCGGTCGTCGGGATACGACCGGCCGTCTGGCGTTGATCGGCGCGTTTGGACTGATCGTAATCGCGTTCTTTTCCCCGATCTGCGCGCTTACCACGGCGCTGTTTTCGGCGCGCGTCGCCCACCATGTAGTGCTTATCGGCATCGTCGCCCCGCTTCTCGCCATCGCCCTGCCCTGGCGGGACGGGCCATTGCTGCCGCTTGCCCCTCTAACCATCCTCAACGCGCTGATTTTATGGATATGGCATGCACCCAGCGCCTATGAATGGGCGATCTACGGTGCCGGCCCTTATTGGTTGATGCAGCTCTCCCTTCTCGCGTCTTCCTGGCTGCTCTGGCGCGAAGTGCTCTCGCCGCTCGCCCGGTCCGGAGGCGCGCTGGTCGCGCTGGCGGCCTTTATCGGACAGATGGGCCTGCTCGGCGCTCTCCTCGTCTTCAGCCCCTTTGCGGTCTATGCGCCGCATCTGAGCACCACGGCGCCCTATGGGCTTTCCGCGCTTGCCGATCAGCAATTGGCCGGGCTGCTCATGTGGGTGCCCGCCATGCTGCCCTACCTGGGCGCCGGACTCTGGCTGGTGCTGCGTCTCACCAACGGATTGTCGAACACGCGCACCGGTCTCGCCCGATGACGGAACTGCTCAAGTTCGTCCATATCGCCACGATCTCGGTCTGGGCCGCCGGGCTTGTGTGCCTGCCGTTTCTCTTTGCCCAACGCAAGGATGTCGGCCATGAGGACGCGCTTCACCGGCTCCATGCGATGGTGCGCTTCCTTTATGTCGTGATCCTTTCGCCCACTGCGTTTGTCGCGATCGGCAGCGGGACGGCGCTGGTTTTCCTGCGCGCGACATTCGAACCATGGTTTGCGCTCAAGCTGTTGCTCGTGGGCCTGATGGTCCTGATCCACATCATCTCGGGGCTTCTGGTCCTCTCGCTGTTCGACGAAAGCGCCCGATATTCGCGCTTGCGTTATATCGTTTTCACGGGTGGAACGCTGGCCATCGTTTCGGCAATTCTGGCCGTCGTGCTCGCCAAGCCCGAATTCGATATGAACCGGATCACGCCCGATTGGATAGCGCCCGGCCAACTTTCCGAGCTGGCGCAGAATATTCTGGGGTGGGACTTCCAATGAGGCGCCTCGCCCTGCTCTTGCCCATCCTGCCTGCGGTTTCAGGTTGCGCCGGATCACTCTCCACCCTCGATCCCGCCGGCCCATCCGCCGAAGCGGTGGCCACCCTCTGGTGGGTGATGTTCTGGGCGTCGGTCGCCCTCTTCCTCCTCGTTTCGGGCCTTTTGGCCGCTGTTTGGCTGCGCCCCGGTTTCGGAGCCTCGGTTTCACCGAAGCGTTGGATCGTATTCGGTGGCCTCGTCATGCCCGGCGTGCTGTTGACCCTGTTGGTTGGCTACGCCCTTTTTACCGGCGAGCGCCTGCTGCCAGTCGCGCTCGCCGACCAACCGGCGCGCGTTGCCGCCCATGGCGTTCGCTGGCAGTGGCAATTCAGTTATCCCGATGCGCCCGGCAGCGAAACGACGAGCGTCCTTCACATCCCGGCCGGAGAACCGGTGGACGTGCTGGTCACCAGCGGAGATGTGGTCCATTCGTTCTGGGTTCCCCGGCTTGCCGGCAAGATAGACGCTATTCCCGGCCACCAGAACATCATTCGAATACAAGCGGATAGGCCCGGGACCTATAGCGGGGTCTGCGCCGAATTCTGCGGCGGGGGCCATACCGATATGCGCTTTGTCGTCGAAGCTCACGCGCCCGAGGACTATCCGGCGGCGATCAACGGGGGCCAGCCATGACCGAGCCGATGTCGCCGATACGCCTGCACAAGGCTCTCGAACGCGCATGGGGCACCGGCCCCGGCTGGCAGCAACTGGCCGTCGTGAACCACACGGTGCTCGGTAAGCGTTTCATGGTGACCGCCTTCGTGTTCTTCACCATCGGCGGCCTTCTGGCCATGCTGATCCGGGCGCAACTGGCAACGCCCAATTCGGCGTTCGTGGGTCCGGAAATCTATAATCAGCTTTTTTCCATGCACGGCACGGTGATGATGTTTCTTTTCGCCATCCCCATGCTGGAAGGGCTGGCGATCTACCTTCTGCCCAAGATGCTCGGGGCGCGCGACTTCGCCTTCCCGCGCCTCTCGGCTTATGGCTATTGGTGCTATCTTTTCGGCGGCACCATCGTGGTGGCCTCCATGCTGTTCGGCGTTGCGCCCGACAGCGGCTGGTTCATGTACACCCCGCTCTCATCGCAGCCCTATGCGCCGGGGATCAATTCCGACATCTGGCTCCTTGGCATCACCTTCGTCGAAATCTCCGCCATCGCGGCGGCCATCGAGATTACCGTATCGATCCTGAAACTGCGCGCGCCGGGCATGTCGCTCGATCGGATGCCGCTGTTTGCCTGGTATATGCTGGTGACCGCACTGATGATGCTGTTCGGCTTTCCGCCGCTGATCCTGGGCTCGATACTGCTCGAACTCGAACGTGCCTTCGGGCTTCCGTTCTTCGATCCCACGCGCGGCGGCGATCCGTTGCTGTGGCAGCACCTGTTCTGGCTGTTCGGGCACCCCGAGGTCTATATCATCTTCCTGCCGGCAGCCGGGGCGCTCTCGACGATCATCCCGGTTTTCGCCCGGCGGCCGATCGTCGGATATCATATCATCATCGCCGCGATCGTCGCCCTGGCCTTTCTCTCCTTCGGGCTTTGGGTGCACCACATGTTCACCGTGGGCATCCCGCATCTGGCGCTGGCGTTTTTCTCGGCAGCCAGTGCGCTGGTGGCAATTCCGACGGCTGTGCAGATTTTTGCGTGGCTGGCGACGCTCGCCCATGGCAGGCCGCGCTTCGATGTTCCGATGCTTTACGTCACGGGCTTTTTCCTGATCTTCGTGATCGGTGGGTTGACCGGCGTCATGCTGGCGATGGTTCCGTTCGACCAGCAGGCCCATGACAGCTATTTCGTCGTCGCCCATTTGCACTATGTGCTGGTCGGCGGCTTCGTCTTTCCCATGCTGGCCGCCATTTATTTCTGGCTGCCGCACATTACCGGTCGCGCCTCGGTGCACCGCATATCGGTGCCCGCTTTCTGGCTGATTTTCATAGGTTTCAACCTTACCTTTTTCATGATGCACCTGACGGGCCTCATGGGCATGCCGCGCCGGATTTATACCTATCCCTCCAATTTCGGCTGGGACTGGCTGAACCTTTTATCCAGCATCGGCGGGTTCATTCTGACCATGGGATTTGCCCTGTTTGCTGTCGATATGGCACTCCACCTCCGGTTCGGGCGCCGCTTCGGGCGCAATGGCTGGAAGGCCCGCACCCTCGATTGGGCCATGCCGACGCGCCCGACTTCCTACGGGTTCGCCTCGCTGCCGACCATCGATCGGCGTGCCGACGATCTTGATCCCGATGAGCTGGGGCCAAGGCTTGCGGCGGGTGAAGGATATCTGGGGTTCGTGCGCGACAATCGGATGGAAACCCTTGCCGTGGACATGACCACAGGCAGGCTGGAGCATCTGGTCGTCCTGCCTAAACCGACCTTCATGCCGCTGGTATCGGCGTCGCTGACGGGGATGACGGTTCTGGCCATGCTGTTCAAGATATACCCGCTGGCTGCGCTCCTCGCCATCGCGACGGTGGGGAGTTTCCTGTTCTGGCCGGCCATCATGGGTTCGGAACGCGATGAGGGCACACTTTCCGTGGGGCACGGCGAATATACTCCGCGCGATACCGAGGTCGAACGCCCCTCCCAATGGTGGGCGATGGTCTTCGCCCTTGCGGCCAATGGCACGCTTTTCGTCTCGCTGCTGTTCGGCACGCTTTACCTCTGGCTCGTTGCACCCGGTTGGCCGCCTGCCGATATCGTCGAGCCCGATCTCTGGCTTTGGCTGGCTGCTCCCCTCTTGATCCTGGCGAGTATAGTCTGGCGCTGGAGCGCGGGGATAAACGCGCGGGGCGGCAATTTCGTGCCTGCTGCGATCCTCGCAATCGCCCTGGATGCGGTTGCAATTGTCGTTATTTCCCTGAGACTTGCCGGACTGCCCGACCCCACCCAGCATGCCCATCTCGCCACCAGCGCGGCGCTTTTGGGATATGCGGCGCTACATGCCGGGGTGGGGTTGGTGTTTTCGATCAACGCGTTGATGAAAAACGCCGGCGGCTATGTCTCGGCCCGCCGAGGCCTGCCGCTGCGGCTGGCCTCGCTGTGGCACGATTATACGGCGGTGACCGGGGTCGTGGTGGTGGCGATGATTGCCCTGATGCCAGGGCTGATCGGTGTATTGGCGGAGGTCGGATGAGCGGGGAATCGACAGTACCGGAATCGCGGATGATGTTGATTCCGCTTGGTTTTATCATCTGGAGCCTCGCCTTCGTGACGCTTTATGCGACCAATGCGATCGGGTGCGAATTCGGCTGGGCGGAGGGGACGCAGCGTGGCGTGCTGATCGCGCTGGCGGCAGGGTTTCTGGGGATTTCCGGCCTGGCGGGATGGCTGACCTTCAGGCATTGGCAGGACCGTGCGCGGGTTGAGGATGCACCCGCTCCCAGCCTTGGCATATTGGGCATATACGGGTCGAGTTCTGCGTTTGCTGCGCTTTTTGGACTGCTTGTGCCGGCCTTGGCGACATCATTGTGCATTTAGCCCATTGACGATCACTTATTGGGGTCGACCATGATCCCGATGCCGTGATCGAAAACCAGTTTGCCGCCATGCCATCCGGCAAGGCCCGTAAAGATGCCCGCGAGGACGGATAGGGCCAACCCGAGCGGGAGAACCGCATCGGGGTCGGTGAGGCGCACGCCCCAATTGGTGCCGGCAATGGCAAGGAGGGCCATGGCGGCGATGGCGTGTGTCCAACTACCGACGCGGCCACGGATGCCGGGGACGAGAACAAGTTCGGCGGTGCCCGCGATCCCGGCAGCGATGCCGAACCAGAAGGCGAAGCCGGCAGACCAGATGCCGGCCCGCACCCAGAACGGATCACCGCTCCACCAGTAGAAGATGTCGGCGCCAAGGGTGGCGAAGACCAGCGCAATGGGGAAATGCACCATCATGGCGTGGATTGGATGGCCCGCGACCGCCACCGCCGATTGGGCGTCGCGCTCGATGACTTCGGCAATCACCGGATTATCCGAGGATTTGGTATCGCGTTCGGCCATCTGCGCCCCCTTGCTCGCAAGATCAATGTTTGCGGCGGGCTGGCGGTTCCCTACCCCTCCTGCGGATCGAGCGGCAGGGCCATGACGCAATGAAGGGAGGTTGGTTCGAGAACGAAACGGGTGGACGCGCCCAATTGATAGGGAATGGCTTCCTCGATCAATTGCCGTCCGAACCCGCGCAGCCGAGCCGGATCGGGTGTACGGAACGCGAATTTTTCGCGCCACTCGATGACCAGCATGCCGTTTCCACCGTCCTCGCGCTTGAACCACTCGATATCCACACGGCCCTTGGGATCGGCGAGCCCGCCGTGCCGGACGGCGTTGGTGCTCAGTTCGTGGATGACCAGGGTCAACGTCTGGAGCGTGCCGTCGGCAACGAGGACGCGGGGGCCCTCGAGCGTGATGCGATCCCATGTCTCGGTAACAGCGCCAAGTTCCATGCGCAGCAGCGATTGGACCGTCACGGCATCTCCATCGACGCGCGAAAGCAACCCCTGGACGCGTGAAAGGGCACCCAGCCGGCTGTCGAAAGCGCTCAGGAAATCGGGAAGAGACTCTACCATCGACGCCGTCTGCGAAGCGATGGAGCGAACCACGGCGAGAAGATTGCGGGTCCGATGCTGCAATTCCCCCACGAGAATACCCTGGCGTTCCTGAAGCATGCGCATATCGTGGATGTCGGCGGCCGAGCCCACCCATTCCTGCTTATCCTGATCGAGCGCACGGATGGGAACGGCGCGCGACTGATGCCAGCGATACATGCCATCGCTCTGGCGGCGTATCCTGTGCTCGCCGTAATAACTTTCGCCATCGGTGCCGGCTTCATCCCATTTCGCGAGCGCCACGTTCCGGTCGTCGGGATGGATGGCATCGAGCCAGCCATATCCTTCCGACTGCTCGTCTGTCATGCCGGTATAGGCCTCCCATTGCGGGGAGGCCCATGTGCGCTTGCCCTGCGTGGTCGAGCGGAAGACCAGATGGGGCACGGTGGTTGCCAGCAGGCGGAAGCGTTCCTCGCTTTCCATGACCGCCATCTCGTGCTGACGCCGCAGGGTCATGTCCTGCCCGATCTTGAGAAAGCCTTTCGGCGCTCCGTCCGCATCCTTGAGCGGCCAGACGCTGCCCTCGATATAGACGCGCGAGCCTGAGCGGTGCTGGTGCCAGCGAATATCCGGGGCGTAGCCCCGGGTCAGTGCGGTCTGAAATTCTTGGCGCGGCACGCCGCTCTCGCGATCCTCGGCGACGAAAAGCGTCGCGGCGGACTGGCCTAGAATATCCTCGGCGTTCCAGCCGAACACATTGGCAGCACCGGGTGGCCAACTGTCGATATTTCCCTCGCGATCGGTGGTGAAAATGGCGTAATCGCGGGCGTTTTCGACGATCAGCCGAAACCGCTCCTCGCCGTCCGACCGTCCGGTGGCCGATGCCTGGGCGTTTTCCACATGCTGGTTCTCGCTCATGCTGCCCCTCCCCAAGCGTCAGGCGTCACGCATGGCCTCGAACAGCAGCCGCGCCCACCGATCCTGAGCCGAGCCGGAAGACTGCACAACGGCTTCCCGCGCCGCCGGCTCGGCACGATGCACCAGATTGCGCGGCGTCTGCGGCCTGAACGCGGCCACCTTGCGCCGCAGATGCGCCAGATTGAGGGGCTTGTGAAGCGTATCGACGGCACGATATCGCGCATCGATGCTCTCGGGCTGATAGGCGGTCGCAAAGACGATGGGGACGCCGCGCGCCATCAGCACATCGACGAGATCGTAAACCTCCTCGCCGAACAGCTTGATATCGAGAATGGCGCCATCGAGCCGTCTCTTCCCGATGATCAGATTGGCGTAATGGACAGTGGGCGCCGGCCCCAGCACATGGACCCCGTGGCTCTTGAGGTCGTTGCACACTTCGCGCGCCAGAACATAATCGTCCTCGACGACCAGAACGCATTTGCCGGCGATATCGTCGGACCCGCCATCTTCATTGAGACTCATGCAACCCCCGAACTGCCGCGCGCAACCAGATAGCCGGCGAGGACTTCTCCAAGGACCATAGGATCGGCGGGCTTTTCGAACCGCCTTATGTGCGAAAGCGTGGGCGGAATGGCCCAGTGGTCGTAACCTGTGGCGAAGACGAACGGAATGCCGCGATCGTTAAGGCGTTGGGCAACCGGGAAGACCGGGCGTCCACGGATATTGATATCGAGAATGGCCGCGTCGGGAAGCTCGCTCCCCTGCAGGGCCTCAAGGGCAGCATCGACGCTGGAAAAGGGACCGACCACCGTCGCCCCCATCTCCTCGAAGGCCAGCTCGATACTGATCGCGATCAGGTACTCGTCTTCCACCACCATGATGGCTTTCCCGGACAGAACAGGATTGACCGGTTCCATATGCGCCCCTCCGCTAACGGGGGCCGCATGCGGCCCCTATCCCAAAAACCGCTCGCGGCAGTTTCGTTGCACGAGCGGTCGATAATATGACGCCGGGCCGCCGCTTCCGGGTGGAACGCAGGCCGCGCCATTCCCGTTGATACAGAACCGCCCGGCCGGCTCCGACCGGGGAGCCGCCTCCACCGCCGCAAACCTTAACATGCGTTAAGAACCGCTCGTGTTGAGAACCGACAAAGAAAAGACCATGCCGAAAACCCTTTCCGTCCTTGCCCTCAACGGTACGCTCAAAACTTCCGCCAAAGGGGAGATTTCCTCGACCGACAGAATGATCGCACTGCTGCTCAAGGAATTGGAAGCCGAGGAAATAAAGGGCGAAACCATTCGCCTGGCCGATCATTCGGTGCTGCCCGGCGTCACCTCCGATGAAGGCGACGGGGACGCCTGGCCCGATATCAGGCGCCGCATATTGGATGCCGATATCCTGATTGCCGGCACGCCGGTGTGGATGGGACAACCCTCCAGCGTCATCAAGCGGGCGCTCGAACGCATGGATGCCTTCCTGTCCGAAAAAGACGACGAAGGCCGCATGCCGAGCTATGGCAAGGTCGCCATCATCGCAACAGTGGGCAATGAGGACGGCGCCCACCACGTTTCCGCCGAGCTGTTCCAATCGCTCAACGATGTGGGGTTCACGCTGGCGCCCAACGCTGTCGGCTATTGGGTGGGCGAAGCCATGGGTTCGACCGATTTCAGGGATCTCGACACGGTGCCGGACGTGGTGTCGGGCGCGGTGACCATGGCGGCGCGGTCGGCGGCGCATCTGGCGCGGCTGCTGGCCGACAAGCCCTATCCCAGCGTCCAATGAGACCGGGGAGTTGATGGACTTGACCGACCTTCTCGTCGCCCGGCTCGAAAGCCACCTGCCGCTCGATCAGGCCGAACGCAATGGGCTGCTGGCCCTGCCCGCCCAGGTGCGCCACATCTCGGTGCGCGGCCCGGCGCTAGCCGGAAAGCTGACCGAAAACCACGTCCATGTGCTCGAGGACGGCTTTGCCTGCCGATATCGCGATTTGATGGACGGGCGGCGCCAGATTCTTTCGCTGCTGGTGCCGGGCGATATCATCGACCTGCGCCAGTTCGTACTCGGTGGCGCGCAGCCTTCCCTATCGGCGCTTTCCCCGCTGTCGGTCCGTGCGATTCCCAACGCCAGCCTGTTCAAGCTGCTCGAAGTTTTCCCCCGCATAACCCGCGCGCTCTGGAGCACGACGCTGATAGAGGAATCCATATCGCGCGAATGGCTGGTGAGCGTAGGCAAGCGCTCGGCCATAGAGCGGGTAGCCCATCTGCTGTGCGAAATCTACCTGCGCCTTTCGGCGGTGGACCGCAACGACGGCGCACGCTTTCCGCTACCTCTGACACAAAGCGAACTCGCCGACGTGCTGGGGCTTTCGACGGTTCACGTCAACCGCACGCTCCAGGAGCTGCGCAAATCGGGGCTGATCGCCTTCCAGTCGGGGACCGTCGAAATCTTCGATTTCGCGGCGCTCTCGGAAATGGCGATGTTTGCGGCGGGATATCTGCATTTGCGCGAAACGCACTTGCCTCGGCCAGCGGCGGCATAGGGTCGAATTTCAATCGTTGGGATTTATTCCCGGAATCCAGCGCAGCGCTGGCCACGCCATCAGCCGGCCGATTTCGGAAGCGATTGCCTGAGCTTCGCATAGCCCGGCCAGGGGTCGTTCGCGGCCCGCTCGGCGGCAGCTTCGAGGGAGAAGGCGTTGGCCGCCGATAGAGACGCAACCTCATCCCAAGCAACGGGAACGGCGACCGGCGCGCCCTGCCGCGCGCGGCTGGAATAGGGCGCGATGGCTGTCGAGCCGCGTTCGTTGCGCAGATAGTCGATAAAGAGCTTTCCCTTGCGCGCCTTCTTGGACAAAGTTGCCGTGAACCGATCCGGCTCGTCGGCGGCCATCTGCTTGGCGAAGTCGGCGGAAAAGGCCTTGACCGCCGGCCATTCGGCGCGGCGAGTGATGGGGGCGACCACGTGCAGGCCCTTGCCGCCCGTCACGAGGGGGAACGTTTTCAACCCCAGATCGGCAAGGCGATCGCGGATATCGAAGGCGGCGGATTTGACATCGCCGAAATCAAGGCCCTCGTCGGGATCGATATCGAAGACGATCCTGTCGGGTTTCTCGATGGAATCGCGACGCGAGCCCCAGATGTGGAATTCGAGGACACCCATCTGCACGCCGGCCAGAAGGCCCTCGATACCGTCGAGGGTGAAATAATCGTCGGCAGTGCCGTCCTTTTCGACGATCGAAACCGTATGCATGCCCTGGGTGAAGCCGCCCGTATCGTGCTTTTGAAAAAAGCATTGCTTGGCGCGGCCCGCTGGGCAACGCACCAGGCTGAGCGGCCTATCGGCAATATAGGGCAGCATGGCATCGACCACCGCCGCGTAATAGGCGGCGAGGCGCGCCTTGGTCACCCCCTGCTCGGGAAACAGCACCTTGTCAGGGCTGGAAAGCTTGACGCCGGCCTTTGCGGCGGCGGCGATGCCGTCTTCATCCGAAAGCGTCATGGACTTGCCTCCCTTGAGCTTGGCGGGCCGCTCCAGCGCGATGTTTCTGGCCGGCTTGTCCTCGCGCAAACCGAGAAACGAAGGATGCCGCAGCGCGCCGTCCGGTGTGATTTCAGTATAGGCGATTTCGGCAAGATGGCGCGGGGAAACCCAGCGGGCGCCACGCGACATAGGCCGGGGAACGCCCGTCAACGGCGCTGTCTTGCGCGCGTCGGCTTCGAGCATTTTCTGCAATTGAGCGCGCAGATCATCCGAAAAGCCGGTCCCCACCCTGCCCCGATAGACCAGCTTGCCGTTTTCTTGCGTCGCCAGCAGCAGCGAGGCGAAGGCGCCCCGGCGCTTTTCAGAGGGCGTCCAGCCCACGATGATGAACTCCTGGCGGAGCGTGCATTTGATCTTGAGCCAGGATTTTCCGCGCCCCGGGCGATACGCCGCATCGGCGCGCTTGGCGATGACGCCCTCATGGCCTGCCTTACAGATGGCATTGAACACCTCCTCGCCCTTGCCGGCGATGTCGGGCGAAAGCTGGATCGGATCGTGCCGCGTTCGCCCGCCCAAAAGGCCTTCGAGCTCCTTCTTGCGCTCGGAAAGCGGCTGGGAGCGCAGGGATTTGCCGTCGAGTTCGAAAAGATCGAAGGCAAAATAGATCAGCGGACCGCCTTCGGAGAGGTGCTTTTTGAGCGTCGAGAAGCTGGTCTTGCCGTCTCCATCGAACGCGCAGATCTCGCCATCGATCAGCGCGCTCGACTTGGTGAGGCCGGAGAATGGCGCGACCAGGGGCGCGAATTTGTCGGTCCAGTCGAGACCATTGCGGGTGTAGAGTCGGACGGTGTCGCGGGAGACGGCGGCAAGGCAGCGATACCCGTCATATTTCATCTCGAACAGCCAGTCCCTGCCCGAGGGTACGGTATCGACAAGTGTCGCGAGCTGCGGTTCGGCGAATTTCGGCAGCGGCTTGTCGCTCTTGCGCGGTTTCGTGGCCGGAGGCTTTCCGGCGGCGATGGCGTCCATGGCGCGGCCGGTGGAAACGCTTTTGTCGGCCTTGAGAATCCCTTCCCCGTCGCCGGTCGCGTATTCGTCGTGCTCCTTGATGAGCAGCCAATTTTCGCCCTTCTCGCCCGGCCGGGGCTTCATGCGCACCAGGGCCCAGCCGCCCTTCATCCGCTCGCCGTCGAGGCGGATCTTGAGCTTGCCGGACTTGAAACCCTTCCTGGGGTCCTCGATGGGCTCCCAGGTGCCGAAATCCCAAAGCATCACCGTGCCGCCGCCATACTGACCCTTGGGAATGGTGCCCTCGAAGGTCGCGTAATCGAGCGGATGATCCTCGGTGCGGACGGCGAGGCGTTTGTCGGCGGGGTCGGTGCTGGGGCCGCGGGTCACGGCCCAGCTTTTGAGCACGCCTTCATATTCGAGGCGGAAATCGTAATGCAGCCGGGTCGCATCGTGCTTTTGCACAACGAATATGTTGCCCGAAGCCGAGCGCGCACCACCGGAGGGTTCGCTGGTCTTGGTGAAATCACGCTTGGCGCGGTATTCGTCGAGCAGGTCGCGGGCACGCGCCATAACTAGCTGGCTTTCTTGCGCGGCGAAGATTTCGCGGTTTTCGACGCGGCCTTGGATTTCGAACGGCTGCCGGTTCCTTCAAGGCTCGATTTCAACGCGTCCATGAGGTCGATGACGTTGGTCTTACTCTGGGCGGCCGTCGGCTCGTCGGTGTCGGTGGTGATCTTCTTGCGGCTCTTGGATTTGAGCTTCTTGTCCACGAGAGCCCGCAAGGCATCGGTGTAATGATCCTTGAACTTGCCGGCCTCGAAGGGTGCTGTCTTGCGCTCGATCAATTGCGTTGCGACGTCGAGCAAATCCTTTTCCGCCTTGGCTTTCGAAATGCCGGAAAAGAACGGGTCGGCTTTTCGGATTTCATCTTCGTAGTGAAGAGTTTCCAATAATAGACCGGTTCCACAGGGTTTTATCGCGCAGATATATTCGCGCCCGCGCATGGCGATCTGTCCCAGGCCGATTTTTTCGGAGGCCCGGAGCGCGTCGCGCACGACGCGGAATGCGTCTTCGGACAGTTCGTCCTGGGGGACGACGTAATAGGATTTGTCGAAATAGATGGGATCGATCTCGCATCCGCCGACGAACTGGACGAGTTCCAGCGTCTTGCGCGTTTCGAGCTTTACCGCGTCGATCTCCTCATCATCGAGCAGCACGTAATCGTCCTTCTCGTATTCGAAGCCCTTGAGAATGTCGTCGGCATTGACCGGGCCGATGCCGGGCACGACCTTTTCGTATTTGACGGGCTTGCCCGAAGGCTCGTGAATCTGCCGGAACGAAAGCCGCGCGCCGGATTTGGAGGCCGAATAAAGTTCCACCGGAATGGCCACGAGCGACAGTCTGATCTGGCCCTTCCAGACGGGGCGAGCTGAAGGCATGGAACGGTCCTTGAAACGCGAATGACTGGTGGAGACTCAATTCACTTCCGAGACCGCCGGTTCCCTGCGTTCGGACGCCCCGTGCAGCGCGATATTGATGCACGACACTTCCGGAACGGAGACCGCTTGTTCGAGTTGATCTGAAAGTGCAGTCGAGGAGGTCAACATGGACACCGCACGCGAAGACACCATCCGCAAAAGAGCGCATCAAATCTGGGAAAACGAAGGACGCCCCGACGGGCGCGACCACGCGCATTGGGAAGAAGCCGAGCGGGAAATGGCCGATGGCCGCCTGAATGGTCAGCCGGACACGGGCAACGATCTCCAAAACGATCCCGACATTGGCTACGCCGGTGGGGCATCCGCCCTGGAAGGCGACGTGATGAACGACCCCGAGCCCGACGGCAGCGTCAATCCCGGCCGCCGAGGGCGGACGAACAAGTAGATCAGCCGGAGTCCGCCGTATTTAACCTATGTTAATGCGGCGGACTTTTCATGCTATAAGCTCCTTGGACACAAGGAGCCGCGCAATGGAAATCCGTAAGACTGTCGCGCAATCAGTGCGCGAGGAAGTGGATCGGCATAAACGGCGGTTGCTCAAGCTCGAAGAGAGCACCACCCGTATAGCCGGCACCCACAATTGCCCCGATCCCAGCCTGATCAGGCTGGCCCTGCTGCGCCGGAGCATGGCTTCGCGGACGGTCGTCAAGCTTTAGAGCGCCCGTTGGCGAATTGCGCCAGCCATCGGGCGGCGATACATTCCTCCGTATCGAGGCCAACCCGACGCGGCCGCTTTTCGCGGATCAATGCCATATCCTGGGCAAGACTGCCCTGCTCCCAGCGCTCGAACACGGCTGGATGGATGTAGCAGGCGCGGCATACGGCGCGCGTGTTGCCCAGCTTGGCCGAAACTGCGTCGATGACCGCGTTGAGCGCCTTGGCACGGCCCGATTTGGTTTCGGGAACCTCGGTTTTCGCCAATAGGGTCAGCGCCCGCATCGTGCCGCCCCAGGTTCGGAAATCCTTGGAGCTGAACCGCTCGCCGATCGTGGCGCGGATATAGGCGTTGACGTCGTTCGAGCCGACATCGTGCAGGGCACCCTCCTCGTCGCGATAGCGGAACAATCTCTGGCCCGGCAAGTCCTCAACGGTCTTAAGGATCTTCGCCATCCGGCGGTCCGCGCCCCCGACATCCCAGGTCTTGCCCGATTTGCCGTTGAACCGGAACCGCAGCCGGGACCCGGAAATATCCAGATGCCGGTCGCGCAGGGTGGTGAGCCCGAAGCTCTTGTTGTCCTTGACGTAGCTGTCGTTGCCGACCCGGATCATCGTGTTGTCCAGCAGCCAGACGATGCTGGCCACGACTTTTTCGCGCGGAACGCCGCGAAGGCGCAGATCGGCATCGACGGCCTTGCGGATCTTGGGGAGACTGTCGGCGAAATCGGCCAGAAGGGTATATTTGGCCATGCCGCGATCAGCATGCCATTGGTCGTGATAGCGATATTGCTTTCGCCCCTTCTGGTCCCGGCCCGTCGCCTGAATATGCCCTTCTGGATCGGGGCAAATCCATACATCGGTCCACGCCGGGGGAATGGCGAGCGCCTTTATCCGCGCAATATCGCTCGCCCGGTTGACCGAACGCCCGCTGTCGCGAACATAGCTGAAGCCCTTTCCGTGACGGCGCCGGGCGATGCCCGGCTCGTCATCGTTCACATAGCGGAGGCGGCCATTGGAAAGACCGGGATCAATCGTGGTCATTTACGGTCAGCTGCTCGGGAACTCACCACCATCCACATGGATAGTCTGGCCGGTCATGAAGCGGCTGTCCTCGGTGGCCAGCAGCAAAAAGGCCGGCGCGACCTCGTTGGGCTGGCCGGCGCGCCCCAGCGGCGTCGATGCGCCGAACTCCTTGACCTGCTCTGGTGGGAAGCTGGCCGGGATCAGCGGCGTCCAGATCGGCCCCGGCGCGACCGCGTTGACGAGGATGCCCTTATCGGCGAACCGGGCGGCAAGGGAACGGGTGAGAGCGACGATAGCACCCTTGGTCATCGCGTAGTCCACCAGTTGCGGATGTCCGCGATAGGCGACGATGGAGGCCGTGTTGATGATCCTCGCTCCGCTTTCGAAATGGTCGATCACCGCCTGCACCATCTGGAAATAGCCATAGATATTGGTTTCGAACACGTGCTTCATGGCTTCGGTGTCGAGCTCGGCGATATCGTCGCGAACGTGCTGTTCGGCGGCGTTGTTGACGAGGATGTCGACGCGACCATAGGCGGTGAGCGTGCGCTCGGCGACGTCCTTGCAGAAATCGGGATCGCCGACGTCGCCGGCGATCAGCAGCGCTTCGCTGCCTTCGTCCTCGACGAGCGCCCGCGTCGCGTCGGCGTCTTCATGCTCTTCGAGATAGACGATAACCACCTTGGCGCCTTCGCGCGCAAACAACACACTGACGGCGCGCCCGATACCGGAATCGCCGCCCGTGATGATGGCCACCTTGCCCTCCAGCCGTCCGCTGCCGGGATAGAACGGCATGTATTCGGGCTCGGGATGCATCTTGTCTTCACGGCCCGGTTGCCGAGTCTGGCGCTGGGCGGGCTGATTGGCCATCGGTCGTTCTCCATCGCGAGAATATCTCGTGCTGGCAATGCGCTGGCGATGGGTTCGTTCCTCGCCTTGCGGTACGTCAATGGGCCCGGCGGAACCCCGCGTCGGCCAATTCCGTTGCCCAGTCGAAAATCTTGAGGAGTGCAACGATGACCGACGGGGCCATGAGCAATTTCGATCTCGAAGGCCGGCTGGCCGCCCAACGGCAGGTGCTGCAATGGCTGCTCGAGCGGCACGTCCGATCGCCCGAGGATTTGCGCGATCTCAAGGCCCATATCGATGATTCCATTCCGCCGCGCGACCATCAGGAAGACCCCGGCGCGGTGCTCACCGAAGGCTATGTTGCGCTGACGGCGGCGGGAATCGAGGTGCGCTCGCTGCTGGAGCCGTTCGAAGCGCGGTTTGGGCGTGGGGCGAAGATTGGGGAGTGAGCGGCGTTGCCACAAACCCAACTTGTCATTCCGGGATTTATTCCCGGAATCCAACGCAGCGAAGGCTACGCGCTTCTGGGATTGGCGCTTGCATCGCGGGCAGCCACCCGGGAAAGCAGGTAATCGACCTCTTCCTGCGCCTTTGCGGTCAATACGCCAGCCGGCTTGCGCTGGAAGTCGGTGGACATCAATCCGCGCTTATGGAGCACATATTTGCGCACGGCGAGGCCGACGCCCTGCTGCTGCTCGTAGCGGATCAGCGGCAGATGGGCGTCGAACAGGTCGTGGGCGGCATCGCGATTGCCGGCAGCTTGGAGACGGACGATATCGGCGAGCGCGTCGGTGAAGGCATAGCCGGTCATCGCCCCGTCGGCGCCGCGCTCCATCTCGAAATCGAGGAACAGGCCGCCGTTGCCGCAGAGGATCGAAATCTCCCGCATGCCGCTTTCGCTTTGGAATTTGCGCAGGGCGCTGATCTTTTCCAGCCCCGGCCAATCCTCATGCTTGAGCATGACGCACGACGGATGGGCGTTGACGATGTCGCGGATCACCCCGGGGGTCATGACCACGGTGAGCGTCAGCGGGTAATCCTGAAGGACGAAGGGAATGTCCTCGCCGATCGCCTCGACGGCGGAAGCGTAGTAGCCCCTGATCTGGTCGTCGGTACGCAGGTTCGACGGCGGCGCGATCATCACGCCGGCAGCGCCAAAATCCATGGACTCGCGGGCCAGGCGCCGCATGGCGGCAAAGCCGGGAGCGGACACGCCGACGACGATAGGCAGGTCCGAGCGCCCGACCACCTGCCGCACGATCCCAACCGATTCCTCATATTCGAGCTTGGGCGCCTCGCCCATTATACCCAGAATGGTGATGCCGGTGGCTCCCGCCTCGGCGTAGAAATCGGTGAGCCGGTCGACCGATTTGATGTCGACCGATAAATCGTCGAGAAAGGGCGTCGTGGCGATCGCATAGACGCCCTTGGCGGTGTGGTCGAGCGGCATGGTCAGGACTGGGCCTTGAAGGTTTCGTAGCGCTTTTTGGTCTCTTCGTTCATCGGATAAAGCCCCGGCAGCGGCACGCCGCGATCGACCTCGGTCATGATCCAGGCTTCCATGGCTTCCTGCTCGGGCGCTTCGGCCAGCACCTCGTCGAGCAGCGCCTGGGGGATGACGACCGCGCCATCATCATCAACAACTATCGTGTCTCCGGGGATGACGGCAACCCCGCCGCAGCCGATCGTCTCCTGCCAGCCAACGAAGGTGAGGCCCGCGACCGAAGGTGGCGCGGAAATACCGTTGCACCAGACAGGCAGATTGGTGGAGTGGACCCCGGCGGCGTCGCGCACCATGCCGTCGGTGATGAGCGCAGCAACGCCCTTCTTGGCCATGCGGAAGCAGAGAATGTCGCCAAAGATGCCGGCATCGGAAACGCCCATGGCATCGGCAACGACCACGGCGCCCTCCGGCATGTCCTCGATAGCAGATCGGGTGGAGATGGGCGAACCCCAGCTTGCCGGCGTAGCCAGATCCTCGCGCGCTGGAACGAAGCGCAGGGTGAAGGCGGGACCGACGATACGCGGCAATCCCGACCGGATCGGCCTGGCGTTGCGTATCCACACATTACGCAGGCCCTTTTTGAGCAGGACGGTAGTGAGAGTTGCCGTCGACACGCCCTTGAGCGTTTCGATGGCCTTGGGGTCCAAGGTCATTTTGTTTCTCCTAAATACTGGCGATCAGCCCGCCATCGACCCGGATCACCGAGCCCGTGAGGTACGAAGCGCGCTTGCTGGCGAGGAACGCGACCACATCGCCATATTCGGCGGGATCGCCATAGCGGCCGAGCGGGATGGAGCCGGTGCTTTCGGCGGAGACGTCCTCGACCGCCCTGCCCTCGCGCTTGGCCTTCTGCTCGTCGAGGAATTTGATCCGTCCCGTCGCGATGCGGCCCGGCAGGACGATATTGGCAGTGATGCCGTCGCGCCCGACCTCGCGAGCCAGCGTCTTGGACCAGCCGACCAGCGACAGGCGCAGGGCGTTCGAAATGCCGAGGTTGGGAATGGGTGCGACGACGCCCGAGGAGGTCGAGGTGACGACGCGGCCCCATTTGCGCTCCCGCATGCCGGGCAGCACCGCATCAGTGATGGCGATGACCGAAACCACCATGGCGCGGAAGTATTTCTCCCAATCCTCAGGGGGTTGACCGGACGCTGGTGTGGGCGGAGGCCCGCCCGTGTTGTTGACCAGAATATCGATCGGGCCGAGATCAGCTTCGATTTTCCCGATATTGGCGGCAATAATCGAAAGATCGGCCATATCCCATATCAAGGCTTTCGCAGTGCCGCCGGTCGCGACAATAGCGTCGACGGTTGCCTGCGCCGCCTCGGCATTGATATCGGCCACCGCGACCTTGGCGCCCTCGGCTGCCAGCGAACGGGCGATGGCACCACCCAACCCGCCGCCCGCGCCGAACACCAACGCGGTCTTGTCTGAAATTGATAGGTCCATGGACTCCCTCCGTGTGATGCGCATCTTGCCCGAGCGAGAGCTGAAGAAAACAAGCGCAAGGCTTGATTGAGAACAAAGAAATTATTTGTTTTGAGCCGATTTGGCGGGAACGGATTCCACGGCCTCTATGACCACGTCGATAAGGCGGCCAGCAGGAGAACTTTGCGGCCAGAGCATGCCGATAGCCCGCGCGGAGCGTGGTCGGGGGACTGGAAGCCGGATGAGAGAGCCGGTTTCGTCCCAGGGCACGGACCAGTCGGGCACGAGCGAAACGCCGAGCCCCGAACGAACCATTACGGCGATCGCATCGAGGGAATCGAGTTCGAAACGCTCCCTGGGTTTTATGCCCGCATCGCGAAGATACTGGTCGGGCAGCCGCCCACCCCAATTGTTGCGGTCGTAGCGGATCAAGGGTTCGGTTTTCAAAAGCGCGAGCGGGTTGGCGTCGGCGTGTTCCGGGCGGCAAAGAACCACCAGGGGTTCGCTCCGCAACGTTTTCCAGCGCAGCGATTTGGCGACCTCGAAGGGCGGCTGGACCAACAGCGCGGCATCGATCTTGCCATCGAGCAGCGCGCGGTAAAGATCGTTCGAGGTACCGGGGAGTAGGAAGGCGTTGACGTCGGGAGCGGTTGCGCTCAGCGCCCGCAACGCTTCGGGCAGAATGCCCGTCAGCGCCGTGGAGATTGCGCCGAGACGGATATCGCCCGCGACGTTGTCGAGCTGGGCGAGGCTGGAAAGCGAGCGAATATCGACCAGAATCTGGCGACCTTTTTCGAGGATAGCGTACCCGGCCTGCGTAGGTTTCACCCGACGCCCGGCGCGGATGAGCAATTGGGCGCCCACTTCGTCTTCGAGCGCCTGCATACGCTGGGCGACGGCGACCGGGGTTATGCCCAGCCGGCGGGACGCCTCGGCCAGCGAACCGAGTTCGGCCACCAGAACGAACGTTTCAAGAAACCGCGTTTCCATGCCCCTCACCCTCGCGCACTCCATGCAGCCGATCGACGATCATCGATGCAATCGGCATTGCCGACGTGGCGGCCGGTGAGGGTGCGTTGCAGACATGGAGCATACGCCGCGATTGCAGAAACAGAAAATCATGGACAAGCGTGCCATCGTCGAGAATGGCCTGGGCGCGGATGCCGGCACCCGGTTCGCCTAAATCGTCGAGCGTTAGGCTTGGGCAGTATTTGCGGCATTCTTCGAGGTAATGGCGGCGAAATAGTGAATTGCGGAATTCGGTGACCCCCGATTTGAGATTCTTGACCGCCATGCGCCAGAAACCGAGATGGCTGGCGAGGGAGACGATGTCGGTGAGGTTGGCGCTTCCCTTTTTGTAACCCTCGCGTGAAAAGCCGAGCACCGCATTGGGGCCCACCGTCACGCGGCCATCGATGGTGCGGGTGAGATGGATGCCCAGGAACGGCAGGTCGGGATCGGGCACGGGGTAGATGAGGTGCTTGACGATATCCGATTTCGAACGCGGCAGGGTGTAATATTCGCCCCGGAACGGCACGATCCTGTGCTTTACGTCCATGCCGGCGAGACGGGCGATCCGGTCGGATTGGAGCCCCGCACAACCGATGAGCATACTGGCCGTGATTGTGGCGCCTTCCTGCGTACGAACATGAACGGACGGTCCCTCTTCGGCGATACCGACCACCTGGGCGCCGAACCTGATCTCGCAAGCCCGGTCGGCGAGTTTGCGCGCCATCGCCTCGCAAACCTGCCGGTAATCGACGATGCCGGTGGCGTGGACCAGAAGCGCGCCGAGACCGGCAATGTTGGGTTCGAGTTCGCGCAAACGTGCCGCTGAGACGCTCTCATAGGCGATGTCATTGTCCCGCGCCCGCTTTTCGAGACCGGAAAGCCGTTCCAGTTCGAGCGGATTGGTCGCGACAAGCAGCTTGCCGCAGGTTTCGAACGGTATGCCGTTCGCCTCGCAGAAGGCCTTGGTGGCCTCTGCGCCGGCGCGGCAAAGACGGGCCTTGAGCGAGCCGGGTTGATAGTAGATGCCCGCATGTATCACGCCGGAGTTGTGGCCGGTCTGGTGCGTTGCAACCGCCCTCTCCTTTTCCAGAACCACGATCCGGGCGGACGGATCGCGCTCGCTGAGTTCGAGCGCGGTCGCGAGCCCGACGATGCCGCCGCCGATGACGCAATATGTATAGTCCATAATTCACCGTTCGGTAGTGAGGGACCGCTCAGGATGAAGACGACTCTTCGAGCAGTGCATTAGATTTTCCTCCCATCATCTTGCGGACGATCGGAAGCGCGATGACGAGGATGGTGAGTATGAAAAGCGCCAGAGCAATGGGTCGTTCGATGAACACCAGAAGATCGCCCTGCGACTGGATCATCGTTCGGCGAATATTGCGCTCCAGCATCGGGCCCAGGATGAGACCGAGGACCAGAGGGACCGGGGGATAATCGAGCTTGAGAAGGATCAAGCCGAAAATGCCGGCCAACAGTGCGATGGCGAGGCCGGACATCGAATAGTCGATGGCAAAGACGCCGAAGACGATGATCGCGAAGACGATAGGATAGAGAATGGCTGTTGCGATGAAGAGCAGTGCGGCCAGCATTGGGGTGAGCAGCAGGGTGAGGAACACTAGCATCAGATTGCCGATCCAGAAGCTGCCGAAGACGGCCCAGATGAAATCGCCATTATTGACGAACAGCAGGGGTCCGGGCTGGAGGCCCAGCATCAGCAGCCCTGCCATCATCACCGCTGTTGTCGCCGAACCGGGGATGCCCAGGGTGAAGAGCGGGATCATGGAAGCGTAGGAAGCGCTGTTGTTGGCCGATTCGGGCGCGGCGATGCCCTGGACGAGACCCGTTCCGTATTTTTCCGGCGTCTTGGACATGCGCTTGGAAGTGGCATAGGCCATCATGGTGGCGGCCGTGGCGCCGATGCCCGGAAGCACGCCGACGAAAAAGCCGGTGACCGAGCCCTGGAGCAGATCTTTCCAGGACAGAACCGCATCCTTGATGCGCGGGAAGAGGCTCGAGAACTTGAACTTCGCCAGCCCCGAGGTGACGTTCTCGTTGAGGCTGGTGAACATGGCGGTGAGACCGAACAGGCCGACCGCGACCACCGAAAAATCGACGCCGTCGAACAGATCCATGGAGCCGAAGGTGAAGCGGATGGGACCCGCGATCGGGTCGAGCCCAATCATCCCCACCCAGAAGCCGATGGCCAGCGCGACGAAGCCCTTGATCGGGTTCCGTCCACCTAAAACGCTGACGAGCGACAGGGCGAAGATCATCATTGCGGTCATTTCCGTTGGACCGAAGGCTAACGCGGCGCTGGCGATGGGGACCGAAAGGGTCACGAGGCCGATGAGACCGACCAATCCCCCGATGAAAGAGGCAAAGACGCTCATGCCCAGTGCGCGCCCCGCCTCGCCATTCTTAGCCATGGGATAGCCGTCCATTACGGTCATCACCGAGGGCGGATCGCCGGGAATTCCGAGCAGGATCGAGGTAACGGCGCCACCGAACATCGAGCCGTAATAGATGCCTGCAAGACAGGCCAATGCGGGCACGCCCCCCAGACTGATGGCCACCGGCAACATTATGGCGACACCCGCCGAAGGACCCAACCCCGGCAGAGCACCGATCAGCAAACCGATGACGACGCCGAATAGGGTGGCCAGCAAGGTGGTGGGGGTAACGGCCTGAATGATGCCGTCGAAAAGGAGCGAAAAGACTTCCATGACAACCTCCCTACCCTAGAGTCCGAATGGCCCGGTCGGCACCGGGATGCGCAGCCACACGCCAAAGGCCAGGCGTAGAAAAAGGGGAAACAGGACCGCGACGGGGATTAGACGGAGGAGAAATTTCGGCTCGAGCGTGGGGCGGATGATGAAGCCGGCGGCCAGCATGAAAGCGATGACCGACAGGGTCAGCCCCAGATAGGGGGTCGCCACGATGACCAGCGCCAGGGCGGCGGAGATCAGCACGATCTTGACGATGTCCCGTCTGTCCACGCCTCCTGAAAGGGTCTCGCTGCCCCGCAGGTTTCTCACGAGGTTGACCACGCTGAGAACGACGATGGCACTCCCGATCAGAACGGGAAAAAAGCCGGCGCCGGGCGTGGTTCCGTTCATGTAGCCATAGTCGAAGCCCGACCAGACAATGTAACAGCCGAACGCGATGAGAAAGATCGCAAAGAGCTGATCGACACGCGTGATGGACATTATTCGGTTCCTCCCAGATCGATAGGCTCGGCCATATGCCGAGCCCCAAGGGGACCGGGCGCGCGTCCGCACCCGGCCGGCGGATCAGATGATGCCAAGCTCGGTCATTATTGTTTCATAGCGCTGATGCGTCTGTTCGATCAGGGCTCCGAACTCCTCGGAACTGAGGAAGGCGGGGGAATCGTGATAGCGCTCGATATACTGCTCTCGCCACTCGTCGCTCGTGGCCACCTGTTCGAGGATGTTTTCCCAATAGGCGACGACGTCTTCCCCCACATTATCGGGCATGACGAGGCCGCGTAGCTGAACGTGCTCGATGTCATGACCGAGCTCGACGAAGGTCGGAACGTCGGGGAAAGCGTCGACGCGTTCGGCCGAGCTTATGGCCAGCGGACGCAGCGCGCCTGCCTCGGTTTGAGCCATCAATTCACTCGGGTTCATGAAGACCAGATCCACATGACCGCCCAAAACGGCCGCCAGCGCTTCACCTTCGCCATCGAAGGGGACTGCATCGATCTGAACGTTGAGGGCATTGGACACCATATTGGCCAGCAGCGCGGCATCGGAAACGACGCCGACGGTAGCGGTGGTCAACCGATCGGCCCCGGCAATATCCTCAAAGCTCTCATAAGGCGAGTTCGCCGGCACGGCCAGGATATAGGGCGAATAGGAAATGGCCGCGAGCGGGGTGAAATTTTCATAGCTCACCGGCGAAGCGCCCAAGAGCGGCGTCGTGAAAAAACTCACGCTAACCGTGGCCAGCACATAGGGGTTGCCATCTTCCTGAGCGACCGAGCCGTAACCGACGGCGCCGGAACCGCCCGGGCGGTTCTCGGGCAGAATTTGGACCGGAAGCAGATCCATCTCACCGATGACGCTAGCGATGGTGCGGGCAAGCGTATCGCTGCCGCCACCAACCCCGAACGGAATGATCATCTGAATGTCGCGTTCGGGGTATTCCTGGGCCACGACGGAGCCCGTCAGCGCACCAAAAGCCACGATAGCGGTCGCGGCCAGACGGTGCCTATTGCTAAAGATCCTCATATTGGTTCCTCCTTGTGCGGGTGGCCGGAATGGCTGCCCTTCCTCCATGGCGCGGACCATTTCAGCCGCGCCCTACAAGCCCGTGAACGGGCAAGAAGACGCCGCCCTCCCCGGCGGCATCTTCCTTTTTTGGTCATGCGCTTTTTTGCGCCTCAATGGCTTCGCGCAGCAGATAGCCGTGAGCATCGCGCCCCTTGAGGCGGCTGTCTTCGGGGTTCTTGACCTCCCCATCGCGAAGCGCGTCGTAATTGGGTGTAAAGCCCAAGCCCGGACGGTCGGGGATGGTCATCTTGCCATTGATCGGATCGGGGGTGCCTTCGAAGAAGTGCTTGCCGGTCATCCACATGCCGTAGTGGAATTCGACGGGGCCGCCGTTCATGACACCGGCGAGGATGTGCATGTTAAAGATCGGCCAGCCGCCGCCATTGGCCATGGGCAGGTTGAACGCCTGAGCCAGATGGGCCGCCTTAAGGGCTTCGGTGTAGCCGCCATTGTAGAGAACATTAGGCTGAAGCACGTCGACGGCGTGGTGCATGACAAGCTCACGGAAGCGCCAGCGCCAGCCTTCCATCTGCCCTGCGGCGATAGGCACCTGCACGCGGGAGCGCAGATCGGCCAGCGCGCGGGCATCGTTCTGCTGGATCGGTTCTTCGAACCATTTGAGATTGCAGTCTTCAACCGCCTTGGCGAGCATGAACGCGTCGTGCGGGTTAAACCAGCAATTGGCATCGATCATCAGATCGACATCGGGGCCGATGGCATCGCGCGCTGCCTGCACGCGGCGAACGTCATCCTTCCAGGTGCGGGTGGGCTCGCCTCCGACCACCATCTTGAGCATGGTGTGCCCATCGGCCAGGAATTTCTTGGCGTAATCGGCGATCTGCTGTTCGTCGAAGAAAGGGTAGCCGAACGTGGCGTAAGTGTAAGCCTCGCGCGAATAGCCGCCCAGAAGTTCGGAAATCGACTGGTTGGCATCCTTGCCGCGCAAATCCCAGCAGGCGATGTCGATGGCCGAAAGCGCATTGACGATGACGCCGGTATAGGCGCGGTTGTTGAGCTGCTTCCAGACCTTTGAATGGATCGCCTCGGTATGGCGCACGTCCATGCCCTTGATGAGCGGGAAGATGTGCTCGCGGATGCAGGGCATTGTCGCCCAAGGCAGGAACGAGCCGGTGACGCCCATGCCCTTACGGCCATCCTCGAGTTCGATTTCGACGAAAACGAACATGCGGGTTTCAATCGATTCCCCGATGCCGGGCAGGTCAATTTCGTGCCGGTGCAGGCTCGTGGTTATATTGGCGATCTTCAAAGTCGGTCTCCTCTCATTTTTGTATTTCTTCTTCAAGTGAAGCCAGCCAGCGTCGCTTGCCGTGATTCACGTGTTCCTCACCCAGCCGGCGCGCCCCTTCGGCATCGCGCCCGGCGATTGCCTCAACGATTGCGCGGTGTTCTTCATTGGTTTGGGCCGGTGCATGCAGCGAGCGGCGCAGGAAATGCGTCTCGCGGATCAGATCGTCGTAGATGCGGCTCGAGCAGGCATGGTCGGCCATCTGAGCGATGAGATTGTGGAATTCGAGATTGGCCTTGTAGTAGGCGACTATCGCATGCCGCCCGATCGCTTCGTCCATCCGCAGGATCAACCTGTTGAGTTCGGCAACGGAAGTATCGGTGGCCCGCTCGGCAGCGCGGGCGCACATGAGCCCGGTCAATAGCGCCCGCACATCGTAATTTTCGCCGATTTCAGTGTGTGACATCTCCCGCACGAAAACCCCTCGCGCCGGAATGGCGACCAGCAGGCCCGCCTGCACCAGTGCCCTTGTCGCCTCGCGAACCGGAGCGCGGCTCACGCCGAGTTGCTCGGCGAGACCATATTCATTGATCCGGATTCCCGGTTCGAGCTGCCCCGAAAGCACGAGACGCTCGATTTCGCGATAGACCTGAGAAGCCAGGCTTTCAGCGCGCTGCACGCGTTGAACGGATTTTGTAGTCATTTATACCATCCAATCCGTCGCCAATATACTGTCGACAATTTTTCATTGGATGATGAAACGCCTGCGGTTGTCAACATTTAGCCCGCCCTGCTCATCGCTCGGCGAAAGTGCCAGCGGGCGCCGGACTCCTCGGCGATCTCTTTGAGCCTGCGATGAAGTCCCGGCCCGATCGGGATGCCCTCCGCGCTGCGCTTCGCCTTGACCGCCCTCTCCGGATCGCCCGCGACCAGCACCGGTCGATCGGAATCCACCGCAGGGGTCGCGCGCAAATCGTCGCTGAACCGGCCGACAGAGGCTTTGAATTCGTCCAAGGGCCGAAAGAGTTCCGGATCGAGCGCCAGAAAGAAATGCCCCACATCGAGGCCGTATGGCTGCCTGGAGTGCATGGGATCGGTGATGAGCGTCGAGCCCGAAAGGCACGCGGACAGAATGTTGACCATAGCTGCCAGGCCATACCCCTTGTATCCCGCGCTTTCGGCGGCTCCGCCGAGCGGAGACAGAAACCCGCCATTCATCACTTCGGAGGGATCGAGCGTGGGACGTCCTGAGGGATCGAAGCCCCAGCCGGGAGGCATCTGCTGGCCTTCGACGATCTTGTTGCGCACCTTTCCCGAAGCAACGGTGGTGGTGGCCATATCGAGCACGAAATGCCGCCCATCGGCGCTGGGCGCGGCGAAGGACCAGGGATCGGTGCCAAGGCGGGCCTGCGAACCTCCGGTCGGCGGCACCCTCACCCCAAACACCGTGGTGGTCGCCATGGCGATCAGGCCGCGATCGGCGGCGCGCGTCGTATAGAACCCCAGCGCGCCGAAATGTCCGGAATTGCGGACAGAAACCACGCCGACGCCATTGGACGCCGCCTTGTCGATGGCGATGTCTATGGCCTGGGTGGCCGTCGCATGCCCCAGCCCGCCGTCGCCGTCGAGCAGCGCGCTGATGGCAGTTTCCTTGATGATCCGGGGCGCCGGCGCGAAGTTGATGGGCCGGCTTTTGCGTCTTTCGTCATATTCGACGAGCATCGCGATGCCGTGGCTTTCTATGCCGTGGAGATCGGCCCAAGCCAGAACGCTGGCCGACGCCCGAGCACGCTCGGCGGACATCCCCCACGCCTGGAAAATGGCAGCGGCCTGATCCTCGTGCGTCTGGTAGTCGTGAACGATCACCCGTAGTTCTCCCCGCCGTTATTCGGCTTTTATGGCGGGAACGGTGCCTCAGCCCAAAGCTAAGGAAAAGAATGGCCGGGATTAGTTCAAAACTAAGTCAGACTTAGCTCTCATTGGGATCGCGCAGGATGAGGTTTTCCTTGAGGGGGACGATCTGGCGTTCGATCATCCGGTGCACATATGGGGGTTCGCTGCCGCGGTGGAGGGCGCGGAGTAGGACGGCATTTTCGGCGTCGGCCTTGGTGCGGCGCTGCTGGTGGCGGACGTAGTCGATCCAGGTCGGGACGTGGTAGGATTCCACCCAGATCTCCGGCCGTTCGAGATCGCGCAGCAGGCCCCATTGGCGGGCGCCGTCGCGAATGCGGATGCGGCGCCGGTCGGCCATCAGGGACAGGAACTGGCCGATATCGGCCTCGTCGATCTCATAGTCGATCATCACCATGATCGGCCCGCTGCGCGGCTGGAGATGAAGTTTCAGAAGCGGCTCATTGAAGGAATTGAGCGGGGAGAGGTCGCGCGATTCGAATTTGGGGAGCGGCAGGAGAAGGCCGATGAGGGCGCATACGGCCAGGACGCCACCGGCCATCACCAGCGCCCATGAAAGATCGGACGCGTCGGCGATCTTGCCCCAGCACCAGCTTCCCGCCGCCATGCCGCCAAAAGTGGCGGTCTGATAGAGCGCCAGCGCCCGCCCGACCACCCAGCGCGGGGTCGAGAGCTGGATGGAGACGTTGAAGAGCGACAGGGTCAGAACCCAGCACGCGCCTGCCGGAAGCAGGGCAAGATGGCTGAGAAGGACATTGCTGCTCAACCCCAGGGTGACGCAGCTTATCGCGAACCCGATACAGGCGGCGCGGACGATGGTTTCGTTGGAAAAGCGCGCCCTGATTCTGGCATTGACGAAAGCACCGCCGATCGCGCCGAGGCCGAAACTGCCCAACAGCGTGCCATAAATCAGCGGCCCGCCATCCACATAGGTCGCGGCCAACGACGGCAGGAGGGCGAGGATGGCAACGGCGGCAAAGCCGAAAAGCGCGCCGCGCAGCAGGACGACAGTGAGATTGGGCGAAAGCCACACATAGCGCAATCCGGCCCACACGGCGCTGCCCAGCCGTTCGCGCGGCAATGGATTGGCCAGCGCCGGCCTCTGCCAGCGGAACAGTGCCCAGATCAGGGGCAGATACGATATCGCGTTGACCGCGAAGGCGGCCGCCGCGCCGGCCACCGCGACGATCAGGCCGCCCACCGCCGGGCCGACGCTGCGCATCATATTGAAGCCCAGCGAATTGAGGGTGACCGCGCCCGGCAAATCCTTGCGGGGCACGATATCGCCCACCGAAGCCTGCCATGAAGGATTGAACAGCGCCGTACCCGCGCCGATGAGGAAGGTGAACGTCAGCAGCAGCCAGGGATTGAGCAGCCCCATGAACGCAAGAACGGCCAGAGCGAGGGAGACGACCACCATGCCGATCTGGGCCACGATCATGATGATCCGCCGGTCGAAATTATCGGCCAGTGCACCGGCAACGAGCGAAAAGAGCATGACCGGCAGGGTGACCGAAGCCTGGACCAGGGCGACCATGTCGTGGGATTCGGTGAGCTCGGTCATGAGCCACCCTGCCCCCACCGACTGCACCAGACCGCCCAGATTGGAGGCCAACGTCGCGATCCACAAGATCCGGTAGGTCTCGTGACGAAAAGGCGCGAGAACCGAATTATCCCTTATCCGAGGCTGGGGCTTCTCAACGTCCGGCGCCGACACGCTAAATCTCCATACATGATCGTTCCGCGCCCGCGTGATCCGGACGCTTTGTCAATTCAATCGCTTGCAGGGCAGTTCCCAGCCTCCCCTTACGGGATTGCGCATCTTTGTGCGCAAGGCAAGGCATATCGATGGTCGGCGCGGGTAACGCTGCTATCAATTTGCCGGAGCGTTCTCCAGAAGGCTTTGGGCGTTGACCGAATCCGTGACGAGAACCGTTGCGAAACCCTGAGCGAGCACGGCGCGCACGATATCGATCTTATGACTGCCGCCGCCGGCGATGACCCGGTGCCGGATGCGGGCGAAATCGCCCAGATCGGGGGAGAGAACCTGATCGTTGATCGGATGATCGATGGCGTCGCCACTGGCGTCGAGATAGCGGCCGGCCAGATCGCCCACCGCACCTCGGGCCCGCAACTCCTTTGCCGTGACCCCATCGGGCAGACCGTAGCGGACTTGCAGCGAGCGTTCGGATACGTCGCCAACGCTGAGATAGGCCATGTCCACGTTGCAGAGCGTATCGAACATACGGCGAAACACGGTCTGCGAGATGATCGCCTCGCGCGATTCCGCCGATTCCGCGTAGATCGGCGCGACGAGGTATTGGCAGCGACCCGAAAATACCTTGGCAAAGCCGCGCACGATTTCGAAGGTGTTGATTTCCGAGCCGTGCGTCAGCCCGCCCATCATTGAATGGATTTCCATGTGCGGGCGATTGACCGGCGTCATGAAATGGACGGTTTCGCGCAGCGTCGATCCCCAGCCCACGCCCAGCGAGCCGATGTCTTTCGCCCCGATGAATCGATCGAGCCATTGTGCCGCCGCGCGGCCCAAAATGGTGTGCAATTGCTCCATATCGGCCGGCGTGGGCACGACGATGGCGTCCTCAAGCCCGAAGCGCTTGCAGAGCTGGTTTTCGAGCGCGGCGCAATCGGCCAGGACGCCGTTGAACGACACGGTGACCAGCCGCTCGTGCAGGGCCGTGGCCAGCATCTCGTTGACCCGGCGTCGCGTGAGATTGAGCTGATCGGCGATCTGCGCCTGGGTAAGCCCTTCCATGTGATAGAGCCAGGCGGCGCGCGCCATGAGTTCGTCCTGCATCGAGCCTTCCACGATCCGCCGTAACAAATGTCACGCACGTGTTACAAATGTGAACTACGTCCTCAGTGTCGCCGCCGCGAGAGGAAATGGCAAGCCGGTTCGATCGGCAGCAGCCAGCCCAGACTCACCCGGCCCAGCTTTGCCCATCGAGGATCACATAACCATGAATTTTCTCAAGAACATGCTTGCCGGGACCGCCCTCGGCTCCGTTCTCGTCCTTGCCGCCGGCCCGGCACTGGCCCAGGACCGGGTGCAGATCGAATGGTGGCACGCGCTCAGCGGACGGCTGGGTGAAATAACCCAGCAGACCATCGACAATTTCAACGCCTCCCAGGACCAGTACGAAGTGGTCGGCGTCCACAAAGGCGGTTACGAGGAAACCATGGCGGCAATGGTCGCCGCCTACCGCGTCGGCCAGCAGCCCACCCTGCTCCAGGCCGCCGAGCGCGGCTTCATGACCATGCTCAATTCCGGCGCCGTCGTTCCGGTCAACCAAGTGATGGCCAGCCAGGGTTACGATACCGATTGGGGCGATTTCATCGCACCTGTCGCCAGCTTCTATGTGGTCGACGGCGAGCCTGCCGCCCTGCCCTTCAATTCGTCCACTCCGATCTTCTGGTTCAATCAGGATATCTTCACCCAGGCCGGTTTCGACGCCCCCGGCGAGACCTGGCAAGAGGTCGACGAACAGCTTTACGCCATCAAGCAACAGGGCCTCTCCGATTGCCCGATGGCGCTGCCGAGCGATTTCCAGTGGAGCCTTCTGGAGAATTATTCCGCCGTCAACGACATGCCGTTCGGCACCAGCGCCAATGGCTTCGACGGGCTGGACACCGAATTCGTCTATAACACCACCGGTCTTGTCGAACATGCCGAGCGGATGGCCCGTTGGGTAGAAGACGGCATCCTGCACCCAGCCGGCGAGGGCATGAGCTCGACCCAGATGTTCGTTTCGGGCACCTGCGCCACGCTCATCTCCTCCACCGCCAGCCACGCCTCAGTGGAATCGGGTGCCCAGTTCGATTGGAACGCCACCTTCATGCCCCATGAAGAGGGTGTCGAACCCATGAACAGCACCATTGGCGGTGCCGCCCTGTGGGTGGTCGACGGCAAATCCGACGAAGAATATGCCGCCGCTGCCGCGTTCCTCGACTATGTCGCCAGCACCGAAAATCAGGTCTGGTGGAGCGAGCAGACCGGCTATGTGCCCGTGACCACCGCCGCTTACGAGCAGATGGTCTCCAACGGCTATTTCGAAGAGCATCCGACCCGCGAAATCGCCATCCTCCAGCTCTCGCGCGGCGAACCCAACGAAAACTCTCGCGGATTCCGCTTCGGCAACCACAACCAGACCACCGCCATTCTGATCGAGGAGATCGAAGCGATCTTCACCGGCCAGAAGAGCGTACAGGAAGCGCTCGACTCCTCGGTGAACCGTGGCAACGACATCCTGCGCCAGTACGAGCAGCTTCATGCTGGTCAGTAGCGACAGCAAGTCCTTTGGGGGTGGCGCGCGCCTGCGCCTCCCCTTCCCTGCCTTTACCCGGCTGGGAGCGCGCCTTCTTGCGTCCTCGAGCGAAGGCCTCAAGGCGGCCCATTATGGCCGCACGTGGTCTGCGCTGGGCCTGCTTGCACCGCAGATCCTGATCCTGCTGTTTTTCTTCTATATCCCCGCCTACAAGGCGCTTTCGCTGGCATTCGTGCAGACCGACCCTTTCGGCCTGACGACGATTTTCGTGGGCCTCGACAATTTCGCCCGCCTGTTCGCCAGCCCGCAATATCGCTTCAGCGCCGGGCTGACGCTGGTCTTCACGATCGTCCAGAGCCTCATCACCCTCAGCTTCGCCGCGCTGCTGGCCTTTGCCACCGACCGGATCGTGCGCGGCAAGACACTGTTCAAGGGCATCATCCTGCTCCCTTACGCCATCGCGCCTGTCGCCTCGGGCACGATCTTTGCGTTTATGTTCAACGCTAATGTCGGCCCTGTCGCCCATTTCCTCCACGATATGGGCCTGCCCTGGAACCCAGCGCTCCGTCCGCTCGATGCGCAGATTCTCGTGGTCCTCGCGGCGGTCTGGAACCACATCTGCTATGATTACATCTTCCTGGTCGCCGCCATGCTCGCGGTGCCCTCTTCGCTGATGGAAGCGGCGGCGCTCGATGGCGCCCGGCCCGTAAGGCGGTTCTTTACCATCACCCTGCCGCTCATCATGCCCACCTTCTTCTTTCTGATGATCATGAACCTGATCTACGGGCTGTTCGATACCTTTGGGCTCATCGACACCATGACGCGCGGCGGCCCGGCGGCCTCGACCAGCACGCTCGTGTACAAGGTCTATCAGGACGGTTTCGTGCAGCTCAATCTCGGGTCCTCGGCCGCCCAGTCGGTGGTGCTGATGGCCATAGCCGTGCTGTTCACCGTGCTTCAGTTCCGCGCGGTCGAGCGCCGCGTCAACTACGGAGTGTAGCCATGGTCGAACGCAGCCCCTGGCTCACCGCATTCTGCTATCTGGTTCTCATCATCGGCGCGGCTATGGTCTGCGTGCCGCTCTACATGTCGTTCGTCGCCGGATCGCTCGATTACGTGCGGCTGCAGCAGACGCCCTTCCCGGTGCTGCCGGGCAGCCACTTCATCGAAAACATCGTCACCGCCTGGAACCGGGTGGATTTCTCCCGGCTCTATTTCAATTCCATTGTCGTCACCGTGGGCATCGTGGCGGGCAAAATCGTCATTTCGCTGATCGCGGCCTTTGCCATCACATATTTCCGCTTTCCCTTCCGCATGACGATGTTCTGGCTGATCTTTGTCTCGCTGATGCTGCCCATCGAAGCGCGGATCATCCCCACCTATGAGGCCATCGCCGATGTAGGTGGGCCGCTGCGCGAGCTGTTTCGCGTCATCGGTATTTCCTGGCTGGTCGAGACGATGACCGGCTATCGCGTGGACATGGCGCTGAACTGGAATTTCATCAACTCCTATCCGGGGCTGATCCTGCCGTTGATCGCCTCGGCCTCGGCGACTTTCCTGTTCCGGCAGTTCTTCCTCACCATTCCCGATGAATTGTGCGAAGCGGCAAAGCTCGACAATGCCGACCCGTTCAAATTCTTCAAGGACGTCCTGCTCCCGCTCTCGACCACCAATATCGCTGCCTTGGCGGTGATCCTCTTCATCGGCAACTGGAACCAGTATCTCTGGCCGCTGCTGTTCACCACCGATCCCGAAATGCGCACGGTGGTGCTGGGCCTGCGCCAGCTCGTGCCCGGACCCGACGAACCGCCGGCATGGAATCTGTCCATGGCCGCCGCCTTCTTCGTGATGCTGCCCCCCGCCTGCGTCGTCATCTTCCTGCAGCGCTGGCTCACGCGCGGCATGATCGACGCCGGAAAATAATCTTTATCTTCAAGGATTTCTCCAATGACTCTCATCATCGGCCATCGCGGCGCCCGCAATCTCTGGGCGGAAAATTCGCTCTCCGGCTTTGAAAACCTCCGAGAGATGCCCGTCGAAGGCGTCGAGTTCGACCTGCATCTCGACGCGGCCGGAGATGTCATCGTCATCCATGACGCGACGCTCGACCGCACGACCGAGGGGACCGGTCCGGTGAACGCTTTGGCGCGCGGCGCGCATCGTGCCATAAATCTCAAGGGTAGCGAGAGGGGCGACGTCATCCCCACGCTCGATGAGGTGCTCGAGATTTATGCGGGGACCGATTTCGAACTGCATGTGGAACTCAAGGCAGACGGCAATGGCATGCCCTATCCCGGCCTCGAAGCCAAAGCGGCAGCGGCGATCGACAGGTTCGGTCTCGCCCAACGCAGCTTTCTCACCAGCTTTTCGGTTTCCGTTCTGGCGCGGGCGCGCGAGGTCGCGCCCCATATCCGCACGCTTTGCTCCTACCACGGCCCCGATGCGGAACGCGAAGGGGTTCTGGCCGGGCTGCGGGCTCGTCTCGCGGTCGCCGATGTGATCGCTGTCGAAAAGAAGCTCCTCGCCGATTATTGGGACCTGATCACCGCCAACGCGCCGCTCGACCGCCTCGGAGCCTGGGTTCCTAACCAGCGTGCCGATCTCGACCGCTGGCTTGATTGCGGCCTGCGGCAGGTCACCACCGACAATCCCGACATCGCCCTTGTCGCTCGCGAGGCCCTGAACCATGCTCCTGCGTCCTAACCGCCGCCGTTTTCTCCAGGCGGGTCTGGCAGCCGCCGCCGTCTGGCCCATGCTCGGCACCGTCCGCGCGGCGACCTTCGAGGCCGATCCGTTCGCTCTCGGGGTTGCGTCGGGCTGTCCGCGCGCCGACAGCGTCGTGCTCTGGACCCGGCTCATTTTCCCCGACACCGAGCCCGACCCCTTCGTCAATCCGTTCACCTTCGTAGAAAGACCACAGCATCCGCCGCTGGAGGTGGCCTGGGAGATTGCCCATGACGAGGCGTTCACCCGGCCCGCTCTTTCGGGGATCGATATGGCGGTGCCCGAATTCGCCCATTCGGTGCACGTCGAAGCGCGCGGGCTGGAACCCGACCGCTGGTATTTCTACCGTTTCCGCTGCGGCGATGCGGTGAGCCCTGTTGGTCGTACACGGACGGCGCCGGCGGCGGATGCCGACAATGGCCGATTCAGCTTTGCGTTCGCCTCGTGCCAGCAATTCGAACAAGGCTGGTACACGGCCTATCGTGACATGGCCGAACGCGACCTCGATCTCGTCGTCCATCTGGGCGATTACATCTACGAGGTGAGCTATGGCGCCCAGCATGTGCGGAGCCATGGAGGTGGCAACCCCAGCCTGCTCTACGAATACCGCGACCGCCACGCGCTCTATAAATCGGACCCCGACCTGCAACGCGCCCATGCGAATTTTCCCTGGCTGGCGATCTGGGACGATCATGAGGTGGTCAACAATTACGGCGGGTCGCTCTCGCCCACGGACCGTTACGCTCCGGCCTTCCTGCGCCGCCGGGCGGCCGCCTATCAGGCCTGGTACGAGCATATGCCGGTGCCGCCGATCGCCGCCGCCAATTTCGACGAGTTCAGGATCTACGGACATTTCGGTTTCGGCAGCCTGCTCGACATGACGCTTCTCGACGCCCGGCAATACCGTTCGCCAGAACCGGGAGAAGAGGTCCTCGAGGCGGTAACGATGTTGGGCGCGGCCCAGGAGCAATGGTTCGATACGACGATGGCCGCTTCGCGCGCCAAATGGTCGGTCATCGGGCAGCCGACGCTGATTGCTGAACGCGACCTCGAGCCGGGGCCGGACACGCGCTATGCGATGGACGCCTGGGACGGATACCGCGAGGGCCGCGAACGGTTGATCGATACGCTCAAACGCGAGGATATCCGCAATCCGGTGGTGATCGGCGGCGATCTGCATGCGTTCTTTGCCGCCGATCTGCACGAGCGGGCGGGCACCGATAGGGGCCGGGTGATCGCAACCGAATTCGTCACCGGATCGATCACCTCGAACCCTCCGGACTCCGAAGCGCTCGATGGCGTCATAGCGGAAAATCCGCATCTCAAATTCGGCGACAGCTCGCGGCACGGCTATTCGATCATGACCCTTTCACACGACACGGCGGAAATCGATCTGGTCGCGATATCGGACCGCAAGGACCCCGACGCCACCGCCTCGGTGTTCCAGCGCTTTGCCGTGCTCGACGACATGCCTGGCGTCAACCGCCTCTGATTTTCAATGCGCCCATAAGCGGTGCAAGCAAGAACGCGATAATGGACATTCCCGAACTTATTATTTTCGACTGCGACGGTGTTTTGATTGACAGCGAACCCGTCGCGAGCCGCACGCTCGCCCTCGCCCTGCAACGCGCCGGCATCACTATTACGGCGGAAGAATCGCACATCGTATTCACCGGCAACGCCGAAACCGATATCCGCCGCATCTGCATCGAGCGATACGGGCTGGCCGACGTCGAGGCGGTTTTTGCGCGGTGGCACGAAGACCTTTACGCCGAGTTCGCGGTTTCCCTTCGTCCCATGGCGGGGATGCTCGATCTCGTATCAAACCTGAAGGCCGCAAAATGCGTGGCGTCCAACAGCGGCTTTGCGCGTCTGGAGGCGAGCTTGGGGCGGACGGCGCTTTGGCCGTTCTTTTCACCCAACATTTTCAGCGCCGAGGCCGTGGCTCGTCCCAAACCGGCGCCGGACCTGCTGCTTCACTGCGCCGAGGCGTTCTCGGCGACGCCGGCGCGTTGCGTCATGATCGACGACAGTCCCCACGGCATCACCTCGGCGCTGGCGGCCGGCATGGTGCCGATCGGTTTCGTCGATGTGAACGATCCCCGCCCCGGCCGGACCGATATTCTCGCCAGCGCTGGAGCGGCCTATGTGGCGGTTGGAGCCGGGGAGCTTTCCGACATTCTTGGCCTGCTAGACAGCGAGCAGTTTCCGGCAAGAATGGCTGCGTTCCAAAGCTGATTTTCATCATCGCAATGTTGGCATTGACTCCAATATCGCATCTGCTTATACGTATTATCAGCTAATACGTATAAGCGAGCGGATGGAGGAGATCGCTTGGCGCGTCGTATGACCCAGAAGGAGATCGCAAAACGAGCCGGCGTCAGCCAGGCGACGGTTTCGCTGGTGCTCAATGGAAATTCCGACGACCGGCGCCGCATCCCTGAGCAAACGCGGGAGCGCATCCAGAAAGTCATCGCCGAAACCGGTTATGTCGCAGACCCGGTGGCCCGCCGCATGGTCAAGGGCCGCAACAACATCCTGGGCGTCTTCACCTACGAACCCGCCTTCCCCAGCGCCCAGGCCGACTTTTTCGCGCCCTTCCTGTTCGGCATCGAAGAAGCGGCGCAAGAGGCCGGCCACGACCTGCTGCTGATGACCTCGGCAGGCAAAGGCGGGGACGGACGCAAACGGATTTTCGGGGAAACCAATCGTCTGCGTCTCGCCGATGGTTGCATCGTTCTGGGGCGCGAGTTCGATCTCGAAGAGCTGGAAAAGCTCGTGCAGGGCGATTTCCCCTTCGTCGCCATCGGGCGGCGTGATGATGCCGGTGGGCCGGTGCCGTTCGTGGGCGCCGATTATGCCGCCGCCACCGCCTCGCTGGTCGAGCGCGCACTGGAGTTTGGACACACGAGCTTCGCCTATGTCGGCCCGGACGAAGGCGCTGAATCGACCCGCGATCGCTGGATGGGCTTTCAAAGAGGTATCGATGGACGGGGTGAATTGACGCTCCACGTCCCCTTCGCCGAAAGCGACGTCGAGGACCTGTTGTCCGAGGTTCGGGCTTCGGGAGCCAGCGTCGTGTTCTTCACCGAACTGGCGCAGGCCATTCCCTTTCGCCGCGCCGCCCTCGCCGCCGGACTGAACGTTCCGGGCGATCTCTCGATCGTAGTTCTGGGCAGCCATATCCGGCCCGGAGACACGGCAACCCAATTCACCACCTACGCCGTTCCCAGAGAGGAAATGGCTCGCAAGGCAACGCTCGCCCTGATCGCCCGGCTCGAAGGCCGCAACGACATCGAACAGATACTGCTCCCTTGCGGGCAGATCGAAGGCGACACCCTCGGACCCATCGAACCAAAGAGTATATCGTGAAAGACTTTTCTGCTGACATCGCCATCATCGGCGGCGGACTGGGCGGCGTGGCCGCCGCGCTGGGTGCCTTGCGCTCGGGGCGCTCGGTGATCCTGACCGAGGAGTTCGACTGGATCGGCGGGCAGATGACCAGCCAGGCGGTCCCCTCCGACGAGCATTCATGGATCGAGCAGATGGGCGGCACGCGCAGCTTTAGGCAATTGCGCGGGGCGATCCGGCAGTTTTACCGCGATCATTACCCGCTCAACGAAGCGGCGCGCGGCTGGGAAGATCTCAACCCCGGCGCAGGCTGGGTGAGCCGCATGTGCGTGGAGCCGCGGGTGCCCACGGCGGTGATGGAAGCCTGGCTGATGCCCTATATCGGCATGGGAAAACTCAAGCTTTTCAAGCCCTATCGCCCCATTGCCGCCGAAACAGATGGCGACCGCGTGCGGTCGGTAACCCTGCGCCACGTCCAGACGGGCGAGAGGACCGTTGTCGCCGGCAAATATGTGATCGATGCGACCGAGTTGGGCGATCTGCTGCCGCTGACGGGCACCGACTACGTCAAGGGCTTCGAAAGCCAGGCGGAAACCGGCGAGCCCAGCGCGCCGTCCCAAGCTCAGCCCGACAATCAGCAGGCCGTGTCGATCTGCTTCGCCGTCGATCATGTCGATGGCAACCATGTGATCGACAAGCCGAAAAATTACGACGAATGGCGGGCCGTGCAGCCTGATTTCTGGGGTGGACCGCTGATCGGGTTCAAGGCGCCCCATCCGCGCACGCTCGAAATCGTCGACCGCAGCTTCACCCCCAACCCCGACGACGATCCCCTGTCGGTCGATGCCGATCAGCGCCGCAATGCCGGCGATGCCAATCTCTGGACGTTCCGGCGCATCGCGGCGCGGCGCAATTTCTTGCCGGGCGCTTATGAATCCGACATCTGCCTCGTGAACTGGCCGATGATCGACTATTTCGAAGCTCCGATCATCGATTGCACCGAAGAGGAATATGCCCACCGGCTAGGTCGGGCCGCCGAACTCTCCTATGCGGTGTTCTACTGGCTCCAGACCGAAGCCCCCCGCGTCGATGGTGGCCAGGGCTTCCCCGGGTTGCGGCTGCGCGGCGATGTGACCGGCACCGAACACGGGCTGGCCATGGCTCCCTATATCCGCGAGAGCCGGCGTATCCGTGCGGTGACGACGATCACCGAACAGGATCTGTCCTATGCGGTGCGCGGGGACGCGGGCGCCGTCAGCTATCGCGACAGCGTGGGCACCGGCATGTACCGGATCGACCTGCATCCCTCGACCGGCGGCGACAATTATATCGACGTGCCCTCGTGCCCGTTCGAAATCCCGCTCGGCGCGCTGCTGCCGCGCGAGAAATCCAACCTGCTGCCCGCCAGCAAGAACATCGGCACGACCCACATCACCAATGGCTGCTACCGACTGCATCCGGTGGAGTGGAACATCGGCGAAGTGGCGGGGCTTCTGGCGGCCTACTGTCTCGACAACGACACCTCGCCCCATGCCGTGCAGGCCGATGACGGCCAGCTCGAAGACTTTCAGACCCATCTTTACCAGAACGGCGTCGAAATCCGCTGGCCCGAAATCCGGGCCTATTGACGCCAAACCATCATCTTGAGGAGGAAATGATGAATACCAGGACATTGTTGAAATCAGCCACCGCACTTGCCGGCCTGGCCCTGCCGCTGGCGGTGTTCGGACCGGCATTGGCGCAGGAAGACGTCGATCTGCGCATGACCATCTGGAGCGCCAACGAGGCGCACCTGACGATGCTCAACGAAATCGCCGACGGGTTCGCCGCTGAAAATCCTGGCGTCACCGTCACCTTCGACTCCCTGCCCTTCGATAGCTACACCACCACGCTGACCACCCAGATCGCCGGCGGCAACGCGCCCGATCTGGCGTGGATTCTGGAAACCACGGCAGCCGATTTCGTCAACTCAGGCGCCCTCGCCCCGCTCAACGACGCATTCGCCACAACCGAAGGTTACGAGCTCGAGGACGTGACCGAACAGGCCACCGCCCTCTGGCGCGCCGATGGCGAGCTGTACGCCTATCCGTTCTCGACCTCGCCCTTCGCGCTGTTCGTCAACAACGACCTGATCACCGAAGCGGGCGCGCAGACGCCGGCCGAACTGATCGCGGCAGGCGAATGGACCTGGGACAACGCAATCGATGTCGCGGCGACCGTGGCCGACACCGGAGCCAACGGCCTGATCGTCCGCGACTTCAACTATCAGATCTGGCAGAACCTCGCTTCGATCTGGCGCGGCTGGGGCGCCGACCCCTGGAGCGCGGATGGGGCGACCTGCACTTTCGCGGACGCCGAAATGGTCGATGCCATGAGCTTCATCCATTCGGCTATCTTCGAGACCGGCGCGATGCCCGGACCCGGCGAGAGCGTGGATTTCTTCACCGGCGACGCGGCGATGACCATCACTCAGATTTCCCGCGCCTCGCTCCTGCCGCAGGGTGACGACGCGTTCGATTGGGATCTGGTGCCGCTGCCTTCCGGGCCGGCCGGCGAATATGCGGTGATCGGCCAGGCCGGTATCGGCGCCTTCCAGATGGGCAGCAATGTCGATACGGCCGTCAAATTCCTGGCCTATCTCTCCAATCCGGAAAACAGCGCCAAGCTGGCGCAATATTTCCCGCCCGCCCGCCAGAGCCTGCTCAACGCCGAAACACTGGGCGCGACGAACCCGCTGCTGACGCCCGAACAGCTCGAAACCGTTGTGATCGGCGGGATCACCAATGGCGTCGTGCTGCCGGGCCATGCCGGGTTCGCCGAAATCCAGCAGGTGGTGCGCGCCGAACTCGACGCGCTGTGGCTGGCCGACGCCGATGTGGAAGCCGTGCTGACCTCGGTCTGCAACCGCATCGCCCCGATGCTCTGAGCGTGTGAGAGACGATGACTGTCGCGGCCAACTCCACGTCCAGACCAGCGCGAAAACGTCCGTTCTGGACTATGGAGCGCCGCGACAGCCTGGCGGGCTATCTGTTCATCGCGCCCCAGATGATCGGGATCACGGTGTTCGTTTTGATCCCGCTCGGACTGGTCTTCTGGTATTCCCTGCACGAGTGGAACGTCCTCGCCCAGACCTTCCGCTTCCAGGGACTGGAAAATTACCGAACCTTGTTCGCCGACCCCGGCCTCGTGCAAGTGCTCATAGCCACCGGCATCTTTTCGGTGGGGCTGGTGATCTTCAACATGAGCCTGGCGCTTTTGCTGGCCGTTCTGCTCGACCAGAAGCTCAAGGGCATCACGTTGTATCGAACTCTGTTCTTTTCGCCCGTGGTGGTCTCGCTGGTCGCCTGGACGATCGTCTGGGGCTTCCTGCTCCAGAACAATGGCGGCATCAATGCCCTGCTTGGGGCCTTCGGGATCGAAGGCCCCAACTGGCTGCGGCACCCCACCACCGCGATGATCTCGGTGATCGTGGTGCAGGTGTTCAAGAATGTCGGACTCAACATGGTGCTGTTCCTCGCCGCCCTGCAGGGCGTGCCGCGCGAGCTCTATGAAGCGGCGCGGGTGGATGGGACGCCGGCGTTCAAGCAGTTCATGCGCATCACCCTGCCCATGATCAGCCCCACGGTCCTGCTGACCTCGATCATCACCATCGTGGGCTCGCTGCAGGTCTTCGCCCAAATCGCGGTTCTGACCCAGGGCGGGCCGGGCATGTCGACGACGGTGTTGGTCTACTACCTCTATCAACAGGCCTTTCAGTTCCACAAATTCGGCTATGGCGCGACGCTATCGATCGTCCTGTTCGTTATCGTCGCGGTCCTGACCTTCATCCAGTGGCAGATGCGCCGGAAGCTGGTGTTCTATGAAGACTGATCTCTCGCCGCGCATGAAGGTGCTCGTCTATGGGCTGATGACGGTCCTGCTCATCCCCTTCGTCTTTCCGACGTGGTGGATGGTGACCTCCTCGGTCAAGCCGATCTCGGATATCTTCGCCTTCCCGCCCGATATCTTCCCGCGCCGCTTCGATTTCTCGACCTATGGCCGCGTGTTCGACCTGCAACCCTTCGCCCAGCAATACTGGAATTCGGCCTATATCGCGGCGCTGGTGACGGCGGGAACGATGCTGTTTTCCTCGATGGCCGGCTATGCCTTCGCGCGCATCCGGTTTCCCTTCGCCAACACGCTGTTCATGATCGTGCTGATCGGGCTGCTGATCCCGGCCGAAGTGACCATCGTGCCCCTGTTCCAGATGTTTCTGGCCTGGGACATGATCAACACGCACTGGCCGCTGATCCTGATCCCCATCTTCGGGGCGCCATCGGTCTTTGCCACCTTCGTCATGCGCCAGTTCTTCATCGCCCTGCCCAAGGAGTTGGAAGAAGCCGCGCGGGTCGATGGGCTGGGACGGTTCAAGATCTTCTGGACCATCGCCCTGCCCCTGGCCCGGCCGGCGCTGGGCGCAGTGGCAATCTTCACGTTCCTCCACTCTTGGAACCTCTATCTCGAACCCATCGTGTTCCTCTCCTCGCCGGAAAAATTCACGTTGCCGCAGGCATTGACCCAGTTCACCGACGCCTATGGCGGCGCGCTCTGGAACGTGCAACTGGCGGCGGCCACCATGACGGCTCTGCCCGTCCTCATCGTCTTCATCATCGCCCAGCGCCAGTTCGTCGAAGGGCTGGCCCATTCCGGGCTCAAGGGTTGAACATGGCCTCAGTCACGCTTTCCAACGTCAAGAAATCCTACGGCAAGGCCGCGGTCATCCACGGCATCGACATCGATATCGCCGATGGCGAGTTCGTCGTGCTGGTGGGGCCGTCGGGGTGCGGAAAATCGACGCTGCTGCGCATGCTGGCGGGGCTGGAGACCATCACAGACGGGACAATCGAGATCGGCGATAGCGTCGTCAACGATCTCGAGCCCAAGGATCGCGACATCGCCATGGTGTTCCAAAACTATGCGCTCTACCCACATATGACGGTGGCGCAGAACATGGGGTTTTCGCTCGAACACCGCCGCACGCCCAAGGATGTAATCGCCGAGCGCGTGAAATGGGCGGCGGGCATATTGGGGCTGGACGAATATCTCGACCGCTACCCGCGCCAGCTTTCCGGCGGCCAGCGCCAGCGCGTCGCCATGGGCCGCGCCATCGTGCGCGACCCCAAGGTGTTCCTGTTCGACGAACCGCTCTCCAACCTCGATGCCAAGCTGCGGGTGGTGATGCGGGGCGAGATCAAGGCCCTGCATCAAAGGCTCAAGACCACCACCGTCTATGTCACCCACGACCAGGTGGAGGCCATGACCATGGCCGACAAGATCGTGGTTCTGAGCGGCGGGCGCGTGGAGCAGATCGGTGCACCGCTCGACCTCTATGATCGGCCTGCCAACCGGTTCGTCGCCGGCTTCATCGGCTCGCCTTCGATGAATTTCATCGATGGAACGGTTGGCGAGAGCGGATTCAAGACCGACGGCATCACCTTGCCCTGCCCCTCCGGCTTGCCAGCGGGAACGCGAGCCACCTACGGCATCCGCCCGGAACACTTCGCGCTCTCACCCGAGGGCATCAAAGCGGAAATTCTGGTGATCGAGCCGATGGGTTCGGAAACCCAGGTGACCATGAAGCTCGGCGAAACCTCGGTGATCGGCCTCTTCCGCGAGCGAATCTCCGGCCAGCCCGGCGACACCATCGGGGTATCCATCGACCCCGCCAAGGCGCATCTGTTCGACGCAGCTACGAGCGAACGTATCGGTTGAGATTCTTCAATGCCCGCGAGGCGTTGACCGCCCGGGATTTCTCGCCTTTGCAAACCGTGGCTCGGGCATTGTTGCTGGGTGGTTCCTTTTTCAGGCGCCCTCGAACGGAAGCTCCAGAAAGGCCTCTCGGTTGTTGTCGCAAAGGCCAAAGGCGTTCGCCCGACCCCGCGCATCATACGCCGACCCTAGGGTTTCGATGATTTCGCCCGATGCCGTCTCATAGCTGAAATACAGGAACCCCTGACAATATCGGCTGCCTTCCAGCGGACGCCGGCACACGAGCATGGTGCTGCCTTCGACGTTAGCCGGGCGCAAATCGCAGCGAAATCCATTGGCAAGAAGAGGCGCGACACGATCGGCCAGCGGCGCATCGGCCGCCACGAAGGGCGCAAAGACCTCCGTCAAATTGTCTTCTCCGCCTTCGGACGCTTGCACCAAGGCTTCGAACAACTCACCTTTTGCGAGAGGCTCCTCGTAAAAGACGCTGCCATAGAAGGCCGCGCCCCCTACCAGCCCCGCCGCAAGGATCAACACTCCCCCCACCATCGCTTTGCGCATTTGCAAGCTCCTGTTTTTTGCATTGCCTATAGGACGGTGATGCGGGCCTGCATCTTGGCTCGAGCAGGCATTTTTATGCTGCAACAAAAAAATCTCCATAACGGACCAATGTCTCCCACACCTGCATCGTCTTATGAGCACAACAGGACATCAGGCGGAGGGACAGTAATGAACGATACGGCGTTTACGCCCCAAGTTTAGGTGAAAACGAACCGGAAAAGTTCGCAGATTTTCCCGATTTCACCCTAGCGGTCATTTCTGACCGGGACGGCAATACTTCCAGATTTTCCAGAACAATCCGGAGTGGCATCACCGCCGCATCGGAAGGTCTTCCAGTGCCCGGATTCGGGCATTGGCAGAACGGGGCCCTGCCCCACCACATCAACCAAGGAGAAAACGATGTTGGACCAAAACCACAAGAGCAATGACGGCCTGATCGAACTCGATCTGGCGCAGATCGAACTGGTCGCCGGCGGTAATCCCCGCGCCGTCGCTGGCGCGGCACGCCTCGGCTGGCGCGTCGGGTCGGCGATCTACAATCGCTACGACACCCAGATCCTCGATGCCATCGAGTGGGTCCTCAACTGATCCGTTCCATCATCCCTTCAGGAGAAACGAAAATGAAAATCATCCCCACAGAACAGCTCTCGCAGATCGCGGGCGGCACCACCTGCCCCAAGCCCCTGCCCATCCCTCCGCAGCGCCCGCCCCGCTTGGGCTTTCCCCCGCAACGGCCCGTCCCCATCCTTCCGGGCAAGCCGGACGTCCCTCCTCCCTCCTGCCCTTCGGTGCCGCTGCTCTGATCGGCTCTTTCGACATTCAAACAAAGGAGAATGAAAATGCGTGAACTCAAGACCAATGAAATCCAGGCCGTTTCCGGTGGCGTAGGTCCCGGTGGGGCCGTTCTGGGTGCCGTAATGGGTGGCGTTGGCGCCGCCGCGGCCGGCGGCAATGCCGGCCAGATCGCCGGAGCCGCCCTTCTGGGCGGGGTCGGCGGCTTTTTCGGCGCCATCGCGCTGGGCGGCTATGGCGCCGCCGTCACCGGCATGTTCGGCACAAAGGCCGTGCTGGTGGGGGGCGCAGCCGCAAGTCTGATGACTCGCTAAACCGCTCGATGATCCAGGATGGCGCGCACGCTGCGCCATCCTTTTGAGGAGAACGTACGATGTCGCTTTTTCGCGCCGAATCCCTGCAAGCCAAACGCCACGCATGGCTGGGCAAGCCCATTGTTCTGTCGGGTCTGCCCACCAAAATCTTTGCATGGTTTTCGGTGCTTTTCGTCATCGCCGCGATCCTGTTCCTGACGTTCGGCAGCTACACCCGCCGCGTGCAGGTCGAAGGCATCGTCATGCCCATCGAGGGCATAACCCGCATGACCGCCCCACAAGGCGGCTGGGTGATCGACATCGCCGTCGCCGACGGCGAGTCGGTGCGCCGGGGCGATGTGCTCTACAGGATCGGCGTCGATATCACCACGGCTCTCGGCAACACCCAGGATGCCATCAGCGACATCCTCGACGCCAAGCACAGCGAGCTCGAAGCCGCCATCGAGCGCCAGAGCGCGTTGGACGAAACCGAAAAACAGCGCCTTTCCCAGCAGATCGAAACACTGGAAGCCCAGCTTCCACAGATCGAAGAACAGATCGCCCTATCGGAGGCCTTCACCACGCAATTGCGTGAATTCGCCGACCGCCAGATCGACCTGCGCGACAGGGGCATCTCGGTCTCCGGCGAAGTGGAAGGGCGCCTGCAGGCCTATCACGCGGAACGCGCCCGGCTGCCCCTGCTCGAGCGCGAAAAAACGGAATTGACTGGCGAACTCAACCAGTTGCGCATGCAATTGGCGAGCTTTGATCTCACCAGCGCCGACCGGATCGGGCAATTGCGCCAGCAGCTCCTCGATGTCGAACAGCAAATTTCCGAAGGCGAAGCACGGCGCGAAATCACCATCACCGCCCCGCGCGACGGCATCGTCACCGCCATTTCCACATTGGCCGGCCAGACCGTCACCGCCGGCAGCCCGCTGCTGACCATCGTGCCCACCGAACAGCCTTTGGTGGCACAATTGATCGTGCCCTCCAGCGCCATCGGCTTTCTGCGCGAGGGCGGTGATGTCCTCCTGCGCTATCAGGCCTTCCCGTACCAGAAATTCGGCCAATACCGGGCCGAGATCGCCGAAATCTCCCGCGCCACACTGCGCCCCGAGGAAGTCGCCCAGATCGGCGGCCCGGGAACCGGCGAAGCATCTTTCTATCGGGTTCTCGCCCAGCCCGAACTGGCCTTCGTCAGCGCCTATGGCCGCGAGGAGCCACTCCAGGCCGGCATGCAGGTCGATGCGCACCTGCTTGTCGATACCCGCCCTCTCTACCAATGGATTCTCGAACCGATCTACGGCCTGCGCGGCAGCGTCGCCACGGCCGCCGAACTGTGAGGTAAAACGCCATGTCTCTCGAACTCAGCCGCCGCATCTCCGCCCGCTTTGCCCGCACCACCCCCGTGGTACTGCAAACCGAAGCCGCCGAATGCGGGCTGGCCTGCATGGCCATGATCGCCGCGCGCTACGGTCACCGGCTCGATATGCCCGCCATGCGCCGGCGCTTTTCCGCTTCGATGAAGGGCGTCACCATGCGCGACCTCATCGGCATCGGCGCCGATCTGAAACTCGCCACCCGCGCGCTGCGGCTCGAACTCGACGACCTCTCCAAGCTTCGGCTCCCTTGTGTGCTGCATTGGGAGCACAATCATTTCGTCGTCCTCACGGCGGTCGGCTCGCGTTCGATCACCATTCACGATCCCGGCTTCGGGCGCCGGCAGGTCCCGCTCGCCGAAGTCTCGGCGAAATTCACCGGTATCGCGCTCGAAGCCTGGCCCACCGACCAGTTCGAAAAGCGAAACGAAAAGGTAGCGATCAGGATCGGCGATCTGGTGCGCCGCACCGCCGGCATAGGACGCGCGGCGATCCAGATCCTCGCCATTTCCCTTCTGCTCGAACTGGCCGTCATCGCCGCGCCCATCGGCTTCCAGCTCATCCTCGATGAAGTGGTCGTCGCCGCCGATCAGGACCTGCTGACCATCATCGCCCTGGCGCTGGCCATCCTTCTGGCGTTGCAGGTGGTGGCAGGTTTTGCCCGAACCTGGATGACCATGATCATCGGTTCGAGCCTCGCCCTGCAATGGAAAGTGAGCCTGTTCGATCATCTCATGCGTCTGCCGCTGCGCTATTTCGAGCGCCGGCACGTGGGCGATGTCGTCTCGCGCTTCGGCTCGCTCGACGCAGTGCAGCGCACCCTCACCAACGAGGCGGTGCGCGCATTGCTCGATGGCGTCATGTCGATCGCGCTCGTCGTCATGATGTGGCTCTATGGCGGCTGGCTGATCTGGGTGGCCCTCGCCAGCGTCGCCCTCTATGCCCTCATGCGGATGTTGACCTACAGCCCCTATCGCGCGCTGTCCGAGGAAGCCATCAGCCAGACGGCGCAGGAAAATTCCCATTTCATGGAATCGGTGCGCGGCATTGGCAGCCTCAAAGTCCTGAACCTCGAAACGCGCCGGCGCGAAGGCTGGATCAACCATCTTGTCGAGCGCGTGAACGCCGAATTGCGAGTGCAGAAATTCGATGCCTGGTTCCAGGCGGCAAGCGCGGCCCTGTTCGGCATCGATCGTCTGCTGATCATCTATTTCGGCGTAAGCGCGGTGATCTATGGCGATCTGTCGGTGGGCATGTTCGTCGCCTTCCTCGCCTACAAGGATCAGTTCGCCAGCCGCATCAACGGCTTCATCGACGTGCTGCTCGAATTCCGGATGCTTTCGCTGCACGGCGAACGCATCGCCGATATCGCGCTCTCCGAACCCGAGGAAGCCGACGAACGCCTCATCGCACGGCCAGCCATCTCGGGTCTGACCTACAAGCCCGCATCCCTCGACATCCGCGAACTGGGTTTCCGCTACGCCGATAACGAACCTCTCGTGCTCGACAATCTCTCCTTCCGGGTCGAAGCCGGCGAGTGCGTCGGCATTGCCGGCCCCTCTGGCACCGGCAAATCGACGCTCCTCAAGCTCATCGCCGGCCTCGCCACCCCAACCTCCGGCCAGGTTCTGATCGATGGGAAATCCCTCGACGCCATGGGGTTGGTCAACTACCGCCACCGGATCGGCTGCGTGTTGCAGGACGACCGGCTTTTCGCCGGCTCGATCCACGAAAACATCGCCGGCTTCGATCCTTCCATGGAACCGGACTGGATCGCCGAATGTGCGCGAATGGCCGCCGTGCACGACGAAATCATGGCCATGCCCATGGGATATGAAACGCTGGTTGGAGATATGGGGAGCACGCTCTCGGGTGGACAGCGCCAGCGCATCGTCCTCGCCCGCGCCATCTGCCGCCGTCCGGGCGTCTTGCTTCTGGACGAAGCGACCAGCCACCTCGACCCGGACAATGAACGCCGCATCAACGAGGCGGTCAAAGCCCTGCCCATGACGCGGCTGGTCATCGCCCACAGGCAATCGACCCTGGACGCCACCGACCGGGTGCTGTTTCTTACTCCCGATTCCCAGACCGAAGCGGCGTGATGGAAGAAAAATCCCCTCGCCGCCCAAAGTCTTCCGGCCGTCTCGCGTCTTATCCATGAATGTACCAATATGACCCGCGAACGAGGAGGATCAGGATGAAGTCCGTCGCCGGCTGGAATGCCATAACGCTTGCAGCGCTCGCCCTCACATTCCCCTCCGCCGTTCCCGCCCGGGACACCGGGTTTGCCGTGCAAGCCAACGCATGGTGCCGCGAGGTCATCGACGCACGCGATTATCGGACGTTCGAGGCGGCGGAAAACGAAGCATTGGACGTGCTGATCGCTCAGATACGGGGCGGTGAACCGCCCAGCGCCGCCTCAGCCGAGCGCTTGATGACCCTGTTCGAGGCCGTCAATACCGACATCGCCGAAGCGCTCGACGGCATCTCGGCACTTGCCCCCGATCAGGGCGAGCAGGCGGACGCCCTCGCCACGGTCACCGAGTACGCACAAGCCGAAATGGAGGTCCGCCGGATACGTCTCGGCTTCCTCGGCGATCTGGATAGCTGGCAATGGCCGCCGATCGACGGCCTGGGCGTCACCTATCCCGATAGCGACACCTATGTCGCGGCCCTCGATACGCTCGGATTTCGCAACCGCGATTGTCATCACGTCTTTTCATCGCTCGGCAATCCGCCCGACCATGCTTCCTTCATTTCGGCGGTCGCACCCATCTGCTCGTCCATTGTAGATCGGCGTCTGACCAACGGCTTTCATCAATGGCGCGATGTGAGCATCGACGCCTTCATGGCCGCCACCCAGGGCCGACCTGTCGATCCCGAAGCCATACCCGCGCTGCGCGCGCTCGCCCAGGACTGGATCTCGGCCGCCGACGCCCTCGCCGAAATCGACGCCGCTCGCTCCCCCGACCCGCAGCTTTGGGAACAGGCGCTCACCGACATGACCCAGCGCGCCAAAACCCTCTACTGGCGGGCCGATATCATTGAAACCGGAGACGTTTCGGCCATACCCGGCTCTTCTCGTTGGCCGTCGGGATCTCCTCAATTCGAGGACCTCGCACTGGGCGAGACCAGTTGCATGGCTCTGCGCGAGCACTTCTAGAACCGGCAAACCGGCGCCCTGCGCCAATCCCCGCAACCAACCGAGGTGCGAAATTCTGCTCAGGATGAGGCCTTCCTTGACAATTCTTCCCGTCCTATCACGCTGCCTGAAACTCGATATATGCCACCTTAGGGAGATTTATATTTGTGGCGGGCGACTGATCGGCCCCATGGATGATTGGGACGCCAAGGCGTTGAGCGAGGCGATGAACGTAGCTTTGAGCGGAGAGCAGAGAGCGCCGGCACGGCACGCCCCAATGCGAGGAACATGAGGGATGGGCATGAAACGGTTGGTGGTGATTGTGCTCACGGCGGCGACGCTGCTGCTTGCGGCATTTCCCGGTCGTGCGGACGTAGCGGGCGAGGCCGTCAAAAACGCAGTGGAGCTTTATGATGGCACGATAGAGGTCGAAATCTTTCTCCCCGACAGGGATCGCCGCGTGCATTTCGATTGGGGAGACGCGACGGCCAGCTTCGCACCGCAAGACGACGGGCAAATGGCGGTCGCGGTCAATGGGAGCATCGAAGACGAAAACGATGTGGGTTTTCACCTGCTTTTGGAGCCTTGGGGCGATAGCGGCTGGCAGGGCGTGACCGACGAATGGACCTTCGCGATCTCATCGGCAGGGAAAATTTCCGGACATGGACAAAGTATCGGGCAGCAGGTCAGCATTGCCGGGACCCGTACGCCCGATGACATCGCTCTCGAATTGATTGTGACCATCACCGACGACGCTATCGAAGCGGGATTGTCGCCGGGGACGCGGTTTGTTTTTGAATACACTCTGCGCCGGCAAGGCGCGTCTGACGACGGAACGGCCGAGTGCGCCCGCATTGGGTGGAGGATGCAGGTGACGCCCAATTTGTGGGGCGGCGCGATGGACATGATGTCGGTGCCTTACTGCATCGAGGAGGAATAAGAATGCTCGGCCCCCGCAAAGTCGGGTGCGGGGGTTCCGGCGGTCGACAGGCATGTCGCTGTCCTTGGGCCTTGTTCAGGGGCTTTGAGGGATCCGATCTCGCCAAATTGGCCGATTTTTTTGCGGGCGGAAAAGTCCCGCACACCTTTGACGCCGGAACGCGACCCACGCCGCAAAACTCAAAGGATGCTGAGCGACCATGCCATCGTGCCCGAAAAGATGATGAAGCATAGCCAGATGAGACCATGGAACAGGTTCGCGATACGCCATTTGCGCCAGACGCAAATTGTCACAATGATGGCGAGGATGGCATAGGCAGCGAAATACAAGATCAGAGCCCATAGACCGATATTGGCAGCGGTGGCCTTTTGGGTCCCGCTGAAAGCGGAAAGACCCATGATCCACATCAAGCCAATGGCGGGAGCTGCCAGCGCTGCCAGCAGTGGCGGGAAGACGACGAAAGCCTGCACCAATCTTTTCATGGGTTCAGAGCGACATAGCCGTCGCGCAGGACGGTGATCATGTCGATTTGCTGGTTGATGTCGTCCACCAGTTCCCCCATGGCGTAGTTGGTACGTCGTGGCGAACAGTCATCGGCAACGGGCGCTGGCCGACGCAGGTCGACGGCCCGTTCGTTAATCTCGTCCTGCTGGGCTTTCGGGAGGACCGAGAACAAGGAGACCAGAGCGTCGTAATCGATACGATGCCGGCCCTCATGGCAGACATCGGCGTAATCGATATGCTGGTGCGCGTCATCGAGCGTGAACACGGACCGGTTCATGAAATCGCGGACGAGCTCGTCGCTATTGCCTCGCTCCACGATACTGCCCACGATATTGCGGTTCTCATCGCTGAGTCCGCCATAGGCAAGCGGAGGAAGGTCGGAGTCGGGAGTGAGCCAGCTCTGTGGACGAACGATGTCCAATGAGGCGACCAGTTGCAAAGCACACAGCAATCCCGCAATGATCGCCACAATTTTGCGGGCCTTATCGCTGGGAGCGGATGGCCGCAGGACGGTAAATACCAACCACAGCCCCACAACCGCCAGCACCACGCCCAAAAGATTGAACTGGTCATCCCTGACGGTGGCGCCGTTGAGGGTAACAGTCTGGGAACTGCCCAGAAAAATGAAATAAGGCAGTACTGCGAGCAGTATTGCGATCAGCGGCGTCTTGAATCGTGAAAACAAACTTGCCTCCCCTTAATAATCAATTTGCGATCAGCATTCGCCGATAATGCGTGCAATATCCAGCCCGTCCTCAACAGGACGCGCCTCAACGATGAGGCAATGGTTTTCGGAATAGGCGTCGGCGACCCTGGCAGCGATCGTGGGGTCGGCGCTGATGACTTGGGGCTGGGTCTGGTCGTGCCGCGGAATGGGAAAGCCGCGCTCACCTGTTTCGGGCGAAATGGGAAATATCCCTCGCCACGGGCAAGGGGCCATGTAACACATCACGCCCGTCCGTCCGATGCCCCAGAGGGTGTAGCCGTCCTCAGCACTCAGCTGAAGGGAATTGGCCGATATGGCTGGCGTGGTAAGGCTTGAGAGGGTTACCAGGCAAAAGAGCAGTTTAATCGCATTTGGCATCTCGAGGTCTCCGTATCGCTTCTTGCTGTAAGACGATGGATGTCCTCGAAGTCTTGGTCGACGCGGACCGATTTTCGTGCGGTGTGGCCACGCCAATCGATCCGAAGGATATTCGAGGGCCTTTCGATCCGTCACGCTGAACGCGGCATGGCAATGCTGCATGGTTCATTGCACCGGTCGGGCAAGGCCAGCGAATTCGTCGACCGGAACGGAAATGCCGTTCTCTTAGTCAGTGATATCGATGATCCCACGGGTTGCCTGCGCGAAAAAGGCGAAAGCCCACCGGTTCATCATCGGGCTGGGATAGATGTCATCGTGTCCCAAGCGCCGAGCGAGGTAATTTATATTCCCGTAAGAATACGCGAGTTGGCAAAACTCTCAGCCCGCAAGATATGATTGATGACGATCGACCGCATTCGGTGAACATTGTTTCGCGACGCAGCCTCGGCCGCGTCGGGTTGGTTCTCGCGCAAGGCTCCGATGAGGGGACGAAAATCGATAGGGGCTTGTGAATAATGGCGACGGGCTACCACCACGCGGTCGAGCCGCTCGGTGATCTGTTGGGTTATCGAGCGACAGGCCGCCCCGTCAAAGGCACGCGGCATAGCCATCAGATACGGCGTTTCGATGCGCCAGGCATCGGCACAATTGCGGATCAGCTCCGGGCTGACCTGAGAACGCACATCCCCGCGCTCCCCAACGAAAACAGGCCTTTCCCCACACTTTAAAGGAGCGCACGGTGAAAAGACGGCCGTCAGCCAGAAGTGTCGAGAGCAACGCCCGCCCCGCCCCCGTGCGTCAGTTCCCCCAATGCATCGACAGCATCGACCTCGGATCCGTTGATGACCGTGTCGGCACCGAATTCCTTGGCTCGCGGCAGCCGTTCGCTCGACGGATCAAGAGCAGCCTAGCGCTCACTAGTCTCCACCGGAAATAATTACCTTCTTGCCGCTCCATACGAACTTCACATCAGAACCCATAGCCTCGCTGATGGATCGAATATAATCGATCACCTCCTCACCCCTGGGTGTGCCCTGCTCGACCACTTCGGGCTGTTCTTCGGTGTTGATCCAGCATGGGATAAACCCGGCCGATGTTATGCCCTGCTTGGTCACGTCGAGGCTGACGATCATGGTGTTGCGGGCGTCGGCGCTGTAGCGGAAGTTGCTGTGGGGATCGCGGTCGTCGGGAGGAGGTTCGCGCCACGCCTTACGGAAGGAGTGGCGGTCGTGCATGTTGATTCCCGTGCCTTGGGCGATGGTCGCATTGTTGGGATCGGCGTAGACAATCACGAAGTGATTGATGCCGTGATAGATCGGCTTGCCTTTGTAAAATTCGATGCCCCTCAGGATGTGGGCGTGATGGCCGACGATCGCATCGGCACCCTCATCGATGGCGGCCCGCGACACGATCCGCTCGTATTCGGCGATTTTAGCAGGGATGCGCAGCATTCCCTTGTGCAACACCACAATGACGATATCGACCGATTTGCGCAGGTCCCGAATGTCCTGCCGCATCTGTTCGAGGTGGTCGGGATGAGGGAAGGAGAATTCGGCCGGCCGGCTGCCGGGGCTCGAATATTCGAGTTCGTAATGGGTCATGATCTGGATATATGCCGAACCGGCCTTGAGCGGCGTCGCCCAGGATTCGCGCGGCCCCACGCAGTTATAGGCGAGCACTCCGATCCGGACGTCGCCGCGCGTGACGATGGCAGGCTTCCTCGCATCGAGCAGATTCAGCCCCGCTCCGGCGGTCTCGATCCCCCGGCTCTTCAGCCCAGCCAACGTATCCTCGACCCCATTGGGTCCCTGATCGAAGATATGGTTGCTGGCCACCGTGGCCAGCGCGATCCCGGCCCGCTTTACCGCATCGAGATGTTCGGGCCTGGCGGCCGGCGCCGGCATTTCGATGGCGCATACCTGCCCGCGGTCGGTGTGCGGCCACTCCACCTGCCCGATGGCCAGGTCGGCCTCGTTTAGCGTGTCCCTCACTTTGTCGAAATAGAAGTCCGCCTCGGGAGCGCCCAACAGGAGGTCTCCCACGATCATGACGTTGGTCTGTTGTTCGGTCACGCTTGCTGTTCCTCAATATTCGGATTCGATGGTTGCGGGCGGCGCCGGGACAGATCCCGGCGCCGCCCAGTCATGCGCAGGAGGTCACTCGCCCCATACAAATCCGGTATTGGTCTTGAAGGTCTCCCAGATAGTCCTGTCGTTCATGATGTACTGCTGAGACCCTTCGACTGTGGATGTGGTCACATCGAAGCCGCGTACGCTGAGGTAGTCGGTGGTTTTTTCCATTTCATTGACGGCGTTAAAGGCCGCATTGAGCGCCTCAAGCACTTCGGGCGGCGTCCCGTTGGGCGCGATCATCATGTAATAGGTGTAGGGATCGAGCGCGGAAAGCTCGGGATTGCCGAGTTCGGAAAGCGAGGGAACATCGGGCAATAGAACCGAGCGGCGCGATCCGGTAATGGCCAGCGCCTTGACGTTGCCCCCTTCGATGGAGGGCAAGGACGCTTCGATTGGGCCGATGCCGATGTGGACCTCGCCCTGGATAAGGGCGGTGTTGATCTGTCCCGCCCCTTCATAGGGGATATGGGCGATATCAACATCGACAATCGATTTCAACAATTCCATCTGCAAGTGGCTCGACGAGCCGACACCGGACGATCCGTAGTTGAGGCTGCCTGGATTTTGTCTCGCGTGTTCGATGAAGTCGGGCAGAGTGTTCTGCTCGATCGACGTCGTCGCCGTGAAGACTCCCGGGGCCGTCGCGACGAGGGAAAATGGAACGAAATCCGTCAACGGATCATAAGGCAAATCGTCCCGCAGCACCGGTCCGGACGACAGAGCGCTTGCCGCCGCCAACATGATCGTGTGGCCATCGGGTCGGGCATTCATCAACTGGCTTATCGCCACATATTGCGATGCGCCGGGGCTATTGATGACGATGACCGGCGTGCCCAGCGCTTCCGTCAATTCAGCGCCGTAGTAACGGGCGAGCAGATCGGAGCTGCTTCCGGCAGCAAATCCGATGATCAACTCGATCGGCCTGGCGGAAAAATCCTGAGCCGAAGCCTGAGAGGCCACCGCCAATGAGGTCACGGCCAAGGCGTACGTAAGCACACGTCTTCTCGAAATCATTAGTCTCTCCTCCCTTTTGCCCGTTTCGGGCGTTGGCGGCAGATCGACTTCTCGAGCGGGGTCTGCAACTGCCGCAGCAGCATCGTAGCGCATGGCAACTAAAAATGAAACTCATTTCATTGAGTGATCCAACCATTTACCTAGGCTGCGAGCCAAGACGTGTCAAAGCCCCCACGGAGGGGGCCGGGGCTGGTCAAGGGTTTAAATGGAAAGGCCGTTGGCCCAGGCGCGCGCCCGGGCCTAAAAGAGCTGCTTGCCGCCGCTACATGCGATCGGTACGACCGCCGTCCACGAACAATGTCTGGCCCGTCACGTAACTGGAGTCGTCCGAAGCAAAAAACAGGATAGAGCCGCACAGCTCTTCAAGCGTGCCCAGGCGCCCAAGCACCACGGTCCGCTTGCGATGCTCGAGGTGCTCCTGCACTTCCTCGGGACTACGGGTCGTCGATGAAATTCCGGTCAGGAACGTTCCGGGGGCGACACAATTGGCGGTCACGTCATAAGGACCGAGTTCGCGCGCGAGCGTCTTGGTCAGCATGATGACGCCCGCCTTGGCGGCGGCATAAGCGGCGCTGCCGCCTGGCGAACCGCCGGTTCCGTGTGGGGCCGCTCCGGTTCCCAAGGCCGACGAAATGTTGACGATACGGCCGTAACGCCTGTCCTTCATGTACGCCGCAGCCGCTTGAGCACAGAAAAACACGCCCTTGAGGTCGACATTGAGAACCGGGTCCCAATCCTCGCCAGTCATGGACGGAAACGGACGGTAGCGGGAAATGCCGGCATTGTTGATAAGGATGTCGAGCTGGCCGTGGGCCTCCACGATCTTGGCGACGACCTCCTGGACCTGATCGCGATTGGAGACGTCCATGACCCGGCCGACCGCGTGACCACCCGCGGTCTGGATCTCATCTACGGTCGCGCCAATTCGATCTTCGTTCAGATCGGCGATCACCACCAGGGCACCTTCCCGGGCGAACCGCTCCGCCGCGGCCTTGCCAATTCCCGATGCCGCCCCTGTAACCAGCGCCACCCTATCCGTTAAACGCATGTAATCCTCCTCAAAATTCGCGCGATGAGCCCCGGAGCCCAGCCAACGCCCTGACCGCCCCCGAATGCGAGGCAGACGCTGGCGGGGAGGATAAGCGATACAGTCCTGATGTAAAGAGAAAGTTTCGACTATCAGAACTTTGATCATTCATCGAAACCATCGCTCCGAATTGCAAAATCGTGCCAATGAATGAAATGTGTTCCATTTTCTATATATCGTGTTATCGTGGCTACGCGGGGAGAATTGCCGCAAGCTGTTGCTGCCTATGCAACAGCCAATTTCGAAAGGGAGAGGAAAGAATGACAAAGAAGCCACTGCTACTGCTGGCCGCGCTGGTCACGGGCCTCGCTGCGACCCCGACGGCCGCAACGGCGCAGAGCTATCCGGAACGCCCCATTGACCTTGTGCTGGGCTTTGCCGCCGGCAGCGCCACGGACACGATTGCGCGCTATTATGCGATGCAGCTGGAAAGCGAGCTTGGACAGCCCGTGGTGGTGAAAAACGCTCCCGGAGCCTCGCAATACGTGGCGATCAGCCAGCTTACGAGTGCGCGGCCCGACGGTTACACACTGATGGTCGCGACGGCCAGCGCTCTTTCGCAGGGTCCCGGTGTCCGCGACGACCTTCCCTATGACCCCTTGACCGATTTCCAGCCCGTGGCGCTGCTCGCCACCACGCCGGGCATCTTCGTTACGACGCCCGGCCTGTCGGTCAACACGATGGAAGAGTTCATCAGCTACGCCGAGGAACATCCCAACGAGCTAAACTACGGCTCTTCGGGCCTGGGCTCGGCCAGCAATTTGCAGATCGAACTTTTGAAGTCACGTGTCGGGATCGATATGGTCCATATCCCCTACGAGGGATCGACGCAGATCATGACAGCTATCATCCAGGGCGAGGCACAGTTCGGCGTCGGCCCAATCGATGGCGCCCTGCCCTCGATCCAGGGTGGACAAGTGCGCGGCCTGGCCATCAGCGGCGACACACGCTCGCCGTTGCTGCCGGACGTTCCCACTCTCTCGGAACTGGGAGGCTACGATCTGGACGCTCTCGATCCCTATACCTATTACGTGATCGTGGCCCCCAACGGCACGCCCCAGGAGATCGTCGACCAGGTCAATGAAGCCCTGAACAGGATTTCGTCCTCCGACGCGGCACAGGAATATTTGGGCAGCAAGGGCTTTATTCCCGAAACCCGGACGGCGGCCGAAGCGCTGGACTTCATGCGGAACGACACCCAAACCTGGATCGACTTCCGCGAGGCCACGGGCTTTACCTTCGCGAACTAAGAGAGCGATAAATGACGAGCGGCGGGGCGAGACATCGCCCCGTTTTTTCGTGCGGCCGACTTAGCGATGTAGTGCGAAGGAAGCCATGCCGCCATCGACGCGTATGGTTTCGCCGGTCACAAATCCGGCCTGCGTGGAGGCGACAAAACACACGACGCCTGCCAGCTCGGCATGCGTGCCCAGCCGTCCAAGCGCCGTCATCCCCAAACGGCGGGTCGCCTCCTGGGGCGTGTAGGCTGTCTTTCCCTGACGATGGGATGAATCGATAAGCGCCGGCGCGATGCAGTTGACGGTGATGCCGTCGGCGCCGACTTCGCTCGATAAATGCCGCATGAACGCCTCGACGCCCGACCGGAACACTGTCGAAAGAGCGTGGTGAGGCATGGGCAGCGACACCGACGCGGAGGTGATCGCTACGACCCTGCCCCAACCGTTGCGGGCCATCAGCGGGCAGGCCATTTGGCTGACCTGAACGACACCGGCCAGCAGCGTTTCGTAGGATTGGTCCCAGCGGGCCTTTTCGTCTTCGCCTAACGCGGAGCGCAAGGGGGCGGGCGGACGCCCGGTGTTGAGAACCACCACATCGAGCCGGCCGAAAGTGGCGTCGATATCCTGGAACAAGCCAATGACATCGACCCGTTCGGTCATATTACCGGCCACCGCCAGCACCCGCACGCCGGTCTCGGCACGCAAGCTGTCTGCGAGCGCGGCAAGCTTGTCAGCGGAACGCGCGAACAGAACGATGTCTGACCCTTCGTCTGCAAGCGCCCTGGCGACGCTAAGGCCGATGCCGCCGCTCGAGGCGGTCACCAGAGACACCCTTCCGGCCAGACCCAAATCCATTAACCTTCCCCCGTACGTCTGCGAAAGCGACGTCGCTTACGCCGTGACTATAACTTCATCGCCTTCCACGCTGAAGGCATGTGGCAAGTCGACGGAGGCCCATTCGATGTAGTCGAGCACTTCCTTGAACAGCGGTTCGCTGGCCTGGAGCGCCCTGGGACGGTACTGGCCATCGATATGAATCGGCAGGAACGACACGCGCTCGATGCCCGTGGCGCCGAACGTCGCCTTGGCCAGCAAGGCATATTTGGTATCTGTGCCATAAGGCATGAAGGGATAATCGGGATCGAGGTCCATGTGGTTGCGGATCGCGCCGTGAGCCCAGGCCGGCTCGCGCCAGCCATCAGCGGCGTTGGGCTTGGTCATGGCGAACACGCCGAGGCTGTAAAATATGGCCTTGCCGTTATAGACCTCGATGCCCTTGGGGATATGGGGGGCGTGGCAGACGATCATGTCGGCACCGGCGTCGATCAGCGCATGCGTCACGGCAATCTGATAATCGGCAATGACACGCGGAAGCCGGATCACGCCGGAATGATAGGCCACGACCAGATGATCGACCTCGGCGCGCACCTTGCGCACCGTTTCGAGCAGCCGATCCAGACCCTGCTGCTCGGGCGCGGTGCGGATGCGGACCGGGGCGTGGGCGCCACGGTGCTCGTAGATAACGTCTACCTTCACGTTGAAGACGCCGGGCTTTCCGTCGCCAGCGTCCGCCTTGCCGACCGATGTGCACCCAAGATAGCCGATGCGCATGCCATCCTTTTCCAGAATGACCGGACGGGACGCATCCAGAAAATCCCGTCCGGCACCGGTCACCTGAATGCCGCGCGAACGAAACAAATCGACCGTATCGACCATGGCTTCGGGACCACTATCATAGGCGTGGTTATTGGCCATGGTCACGCCGTCAAAACCGGCGTTGGTATAGAGATCGGCCATGCCGATGGGCTGCGCCACCTGCGGTGAATCGGTATCGTCCGTGGTCTTGGGCGAATAGGTGCGCATGCAATTGACGAGGCGAAAATCGGCCTGCCGCAGCGTGGGAACGATCAGTTCGGTATAGCTTTCGACCGGGAAACCGTCATTGGGGCCATGAGCCGGGCCGCAATCCCCACCAATCAATACAGTCGCAGCCATCGGCGCCTCCATAAGATGAATATTCGAAATGGAAATGGTCGGGCGGCACCCGTTGGGTGCCGCCGATGTCAGGAAAGAGCTTCAACCGGACGGCTGCGCCTGGACTTGATGAACGAGGTCAGAGTCCAAATCAAAATCACTGAGGTGACCAGCAGGATGCCGAGGCTGATCGGGCGCTCGATGAAGGTCGCGAGATCGCCGCGCGAGAGCAGCATCGCCCGCCGGAAATTCTGCTCGAGCAGGGGTCCCAGAACGAGGCCCAGGAGCAGCGGGGCAGGCTCGAAGCGCAGCAGATACATTCCGTATCCCATCAGGCCAACCAGGGCCACGAGCAGCACGTCCATCTCGTTGTTATGAACGCTGTACACACCGAAAAGGATAAACACGAGGATGGCCGGGAACAGCACAGCGGGCGGAATCCGCAGCATGGAGACCCAGATACCGATCATGGGGATGTTGAGGATCACCAGCAGGATATTGCCGATGAGGAAGCTCATCACCAGTCCCCAGAAAATCGCCGGCTCCTGGGTCATCATCATCGGGCCGGGCTGGATGCCGTGAATGATCAGTGCCCCCATCATGACGGCCATGGTGGCGCTGCCCGGAACACCCAAAGTCAGGGTGGGAATAAAGGCTGACTGGGCCGCGGCGTTGTTGGAGGCTTCCGGCGAGGCAATGCCCTCGATCGCCCCCTTGCCGAAGCGAGAAGGGTCCTTGGAGACACGCTTTTCGACGGCATAGGAGAGATAAGAAGCCAGGGTGGGCCCGACGCCTGGAAGCGCACCCAGGACGACGCCGATCGCCGAGCCGCGCGCCATCGGCATGCCGCTGCGCCGCACGTCGTCCTTGGTGGGGATCATTGATCTGAGCGTGATCTTGTCATTGGGTGTGGCGTGCTCGGAGGAAGAAATATGCTTCATCACTTCTGTGACGCCGAATACACCCACCGCGATCACCACAAGGCTGATCCCGTCGTAGAGGAAGATATGGCCAAAATCGAAACGGGCAATGCCTGTATTGGTGTCGATGCCGACCGTGGACAAAAGCAGGCCGAAGACCACCATGGAAAGCCCCTTGAGCGGCGACCCCACCGTGACGGCAGAGGAAGCGACCAGACCGAAGACCATGAGCGCGCAATATTCGGCGGCGCCAAAGCTCAGGGCGACCGAAACGATGATCGGGGCGCACAGGATGAGCGCTATAAGGCTCACCAGCCCTCCAACCAACGAACCCGCGGCGGTGGTAAAGAGGGCAACGCCAGCACGGCCCTGCTGCGTCATCGGATAACCATCGAGGCACGTAACCGCGTTGGCTGTGGAGCCTGGCATATTGAGCAGGATCGACGCCGTCGAGCCCCCGTATTCGGACCCATAATACACCCCGGCGAGCATCACGATCGCGGATGTAGGGTCGATATGGTAGGTGATCGGCAGCAGCATCGAGATTGCCGCCAGCGGGCCGATGCCCGGCAGGACGCCGATAAAGGTGCCCAGGAACACGCCTAGTAGGCAGTAGAGCAGAACGGTCGGCTGAAGACTGGTGGCCAGACCGAGAACAAGATTATCGAGGATTTCCATGTGAGGTCGCCTTAGATTTCGTTCACCGGCCGCATCAATAGAGGCGGGGCCAGACGGGGATATTCATTCCCAGAAGCCGCACGAAGAGCACATAGGTGAAGGCGGCGACGACAAGAGCGAGAACCACTCTCCAGAGCCAGTTGAGCTTGACCGCCAAGCCGGCGATGAGAATGGACAACATGACCGCGAGCACGACGCCGACATAATCGAGCACGAGCGCGAAGGCGACGATGCTGGCCGTGACGATAGCTGGGTCCCTCAGCTTCACCTCGATAGCGTCGCCGGCCCGCAAGAAGGCAGGGATCAGGATCGCCACCCCCAGAATCACGAAGCATACAGAAAGGATGAGCGGAAACATGCCCGCTCCCATATTTTGCAGCGTGCCCAGGCTGTAGTTGGTACTGTTGAACGCGAAAAATGCGCCCGTCAGAATCACCGCGATTCCGCCGATTATGTCGCGCAAATCATATCTATCCATGTTTCCTCCCTCGCGGCGGGGCCGCAGTCATCAGGCAATTTTGCCTGAAGGCACTCATGATTTCTGCCAAGCCCACCGTCCGATCCCGCTAGCGAGATTTTTCCGAGGACGACTGGCTTTCCCGAACCCATGCCGACGGATCGAACCCTCCAAGCTCAACCCGGTAAACTGCACAATTCGGTAACACTATCAGTTCCGATAATCAATACCGGTTCCATTTTTATGAGAAGCGCTGTTAGGATTGAAGTGTGCTTGGTCGGTTGAAAAGATTTGGATGCAGCACGCTGGCCATGACCGAAACCACGAAAAACCGAGCGCAAACGCTGGCATAGCCGATCACAACATCGTATCTCTAGTCGAGGAGGATATCGAAAGTGCCGGACATTTAAGCCCTATACGGCGGCTCACGCGCCGCCGGATTGCAAAGCCGATCATTGATTCTACCCCTACGCTCGCGGGGAAATAACGAAAGATACTACGCCTTGCGCAACGACATGATGAGATCCGTTCAACGAATTCTGGCTATTTTCGAAAGCTTCAGCGCCGACCGCCCAAGCCTTACCCTACAGGAAATCGCCAACCGAATAGACCTGCCGAAATCCACCACGTTTCGGATCGTGCACAGTCTCGAAAAAGCCGGCTACATCGTGAAGCTGGAAAATCTCAGTTACTGCCTCTCGTTCCGTTTTGTGCGTCTAGCGGGACTGGTGATGAGCACTATGGGCATCCGCGACATCGCAGGACCGGTGCTGACCGAACTGGCTGAATCAACGGGCGAAACCTGTTCCATCCACATGATTGTGGGCAAGGAACGCGTTTGCCTCGACTCGGTCACAGCCTCGTCTCCCCTGCGCAGCGTAGTTCAACCGGGTGAACATGTGCCACTTAATGCCGGCTCGGCGACCAAGGTGCTGATCGCCAACATGCCCGAAACCCAGGCTCAGCCGCTGGTCGAGGAAGTCGCCAAAACCAGCGGGCGCACCGCAAAGCTAATCAACGAGGAACTGGCCCGCATCCGGGAAGTGGGCTACGCGACGTCGCATGGTGAGCGTCTTCCGGGCGTCTCTGCGATCTCTGCTCCCATCTACGACATCAAGGACGAAGTTCATTATTGCCTGTCGGTGGGCGGACCCAGCTTCCGCGTACAGGCAAAGGAAGCCGAACTGATCGGCAAGGCCGTCGCTGCCGCGGGCGCCATTTCCTTCCAGTTGGGCGGCGAAATGAACCTGCTCCAGACGACAGACGCAAGCGAAGACGATCTGGGCTAAAGACGTGAGCGCTTATGGCCATGCGCCGTGGCGTCCCTCGACCTCTCCATTCCGGAAGAGTTCGGCCAGGAAATCGATAAAAGCACGACTCTTGCGGGTAATGCCCCTGGCGTGGGGATAGACAGCGTAGACCCCGGTGTCCATTTCGGTCGGACTGACTTCATATTCGTGAAGGACACGTTCCAGCGTGCCATCGGCGAGCGCCGCCCGTACCGTATATTCCTGCAAGACCGCCAGCCCCATGCCTCCCGTTACCGATGAGAGCAGAACCAAGCTTGAATTGGTGCGCAAATTTCCGCTCACCGTGACGTCGATCTGCTCGTCGTCCCGAGTAAAGCGCCAGAAGTCTTCGTAGATTGAACCCTGGTACAGAAGGCAGTTGTGATCAGCCAGATCCTGTGGGTTGTTAGGCACGCCATGCTTGGCCAAATACGCGGGAGTCGCGCAGACTACACGTCTGCTCGGGGTCAGCCGGCGGGCGACCGTGCGAGAATCCTCAAGGTGTCCAAGCCAGACGGCCACATCAATTTTGTTGGCAACCAGATCGAGCCGCTCGTCGCTGAGCATGATCTCGATGACCAGCCCCGGATGGTCTTCCAGGAACTTTGGAATGGCCGGCAGGATTATCCGGCTGGGGGAAACGCGGAGACAGACCCGCAGCAGACCCTTTACAGTCGTCTGGAAGGACGAAGCTTCCTGCTTGGCCGAGCGAAGTTCGGCCACCAGGAACCGCGCTCGCTCATAAAAGTTTTCGCCGGCTTCGGTGAGCGAATTGCTTCGCGTCGTCCGGTTGAGGAGCCTGACGCCAAGGTCGTCTTCCAGCGCCTTGACCTGCCGGGCTACGGAGCTGACTGTAGTGTCCTTGCGCCGGGCGGCGGCGGAAAAGCTGCCGCATTCGATAACGTCGATGAAGGTCTTGATATTGGCCAGCTCATCCATCAGGAACACGCTCCTTCATTGCGCCAAATGCCATAATACAGGGCTCAACGCGGAATTCTTTGCATATTCACTCGATATACGGCAAGGACTTTGGCGTTCTGCGCAACAATAAAGACCTTTGTTCGATTGAAGCCGCGATCACCTCCCCTTAGTATGAAAGGCGAAGCTACGCCTTGTGCGACCTTGAGCGAGGATGGGAGGAAAAATGCTAAAGCCGCTGGACGTTCTGAATCTCTATCCCGCGCACCAGAACACTCTGTGGTCGCTGTTTGAAAGCCGCGTTTCAGTCGATCCAAGCCGGCCACTGCTGCGATTTGGTGACCGGCACTATTCCTGGGTCGGTTTCGCAGAAGAAGTCGAGCGGGTAGAGGCGCTATTGCACATGCGAGGCGTCGGCCAGGGCGACCGTGTCGCCATTGTTGCGGCCAACAGCGATGCCCATGTGGTACTCCTTTTTGCGCTCGCCCGGCTGGGCGCCGCCATGGTTCCTTTAAATCCAAGTTTCGGCGTTTCCGAGTTGACCTACATTCTCGGCCATGCCGCGGTAAGCGGCGTGGTCGTCGCCGAAGTAAATCTGGAGACGGTTGGCGCCGCGCTGAAGGCCGCTGGCCTCGAGCCTTGGCTGCTGCAAACGGACGGATCGCCCGATCCCGCCATGGCGTTCGATGCCGAGGCGAAGGCAGATACCCGGCAGGAGCCTGCAGGAACGCCCGACGACACCTGCCTCATCATCTATACGTCCGGGACGACCGGATTGCCCAAAGGGGTGATGCACTCCCAACGCACCTATGTGACTTGCGCCGAAGTGTCGTCGGGCCGCACCGGCTTGCAACCCGACGACAAGGTCCTGACCATTCTGCCGTTCTTCCACGTAAACGCGCTTTTTTATTCCATAGGATCAATCTTTGCCGCCGGCGCGAGCGGCACGATTCTGCCGCGCTTTTCGGCAAGCACATTCTGGGACAGCGTGGTCGAAACGCAGTCCACCCAAGTCAACATCATCGAAGCGGTCGGCAACATCCTTCAGAAGCGCCCGCGCTCCGAATTCCGGTCGGATCACAAATTGCGGGTGGTCTATGGCGTTCGCGAGGCCTTTACGCGCACGTTCCGAGAAGAGTTCGAGGTGCCCCAACTGGTCACGGGGTTCGGCATGACCGAGTGTCCTGGCGTGGTCTGCAATCCCTTGGACGGCCCCAAAAAGCCCGGCAGCATCGGCGTTCCGGCAACCCATCCCGACGCGTCCCGTCCGTGGACGCAGGCGCGGGTGGTCGATGACGATGGCAACGACCTGCCCAGCGGCGAAGTCGGCGAGCTCTGGCTCAAGACCCCTACCCTCATGCAGGGCTATTTCAAGGACCCCGAGCACACCGCCGCCGCATTCCGGGACGGCTGGTTCACCACCGGCGATCTGGTGCGCCGGGACCATGACGGCTTTTTCTATTTCGTCTCGCGCAAGAAGGACATCATCCGCCGGCGCGGCGAAAACATCTCCGGGGCGGAGCTCGACCGGGTTATCGGCGAACATCCAGCGGTCTATGAAGCGGCTGCCATCGCCGTTCCCGCCGAACTGGGCGAGGACGAAATCCTGGTCGCCATCGTGCGCAAGGCAGGCGCGACGGTGGAAGCTGAAGAGATCGCCGATTGGTGCCGCCAGCGGCTGGCCGCGATGAAGGTGCCGCGCTTCATCGCGTTTGTCCCCGAATTGCCCTATACGCCGACCCACAAGGTTTCCAAGGCGGCATTGCGGACCGATCAATCGCTTCGCAATCGCGCAACGGACCTCGAAAAGGTCCACTGAATCCGGGGACACGACTGCCTTCGAAATGAGAACCCCCCAAGCGCTACAGCCCTTCAGGCATTCGATCTTTCGATCCGTATGGCTGGCGAACCTGGCGTCGAATTTCGGTGGCCTGATCCAGACTGTCGGTGCGGGCTGGATGATGGCGGTCATTGCCGGAACGGCGGACATGGTGACGCTGGTGCAGGCGGCGGCCACCCTGCCCATCATGCTGTTCTCGCTGCTTTCGGGCGCGATCGCCGACAATTTCAACCGGCGGACGGTGATGCTGCTCGCCCAGTTGTTCATGTTCGCGGTGTCCGCGCTGCTGGCCGTCGCCACCTATGGGGGCCTCATGACGCCCTGGCTGCTGCTGGCCTTCACGTTCCTGATCGGCTGCGGGCTGGCGCTGAACAATCCGTCCTGGCAGGCCTCGCTGGCCGAGATGGTTCCCAAATCCGACCTGCCGGCGGCCATCGCCCTCAACGGGCTGGGGTTCAACATCACGCGCGGCGTCGGCCCGGCGGTGGGGGGCGCGATCGTGGCCGGCTTTGGCGCGGCCATGGCGTTCATGGTCAACGCGCTGAGCTACATCCCGCTGTTTTTCGTGCTTTGGCGCTGGAAGGCGCCGGAGCGGGCCACGGCGCTGCCGCGCGAGGCCCTGCTGCCGGCGATGACCGCCGGGCTCCGCTACGTGGCCATGTCGCCCAATATCCAGGCGATATTGCTGCGCTCATTCGTCTTCGGCTTCTCGGTGATTTCGGTGCTGGCGCTGCTGCCGATCGTCGCCCGGGACATGCTCGATGGCGATGCGCTGCTCTATGGAATGCTCTTCGCCGCGTTCGGCATCGGGGCCGTGTGCGGCGCGCTGGTCAGCGGCCATCTGCGCGCCCGATATTCGACCGAATGGGCGGCCCGGCTCGCCTTCCTGGGCTTTGCGGCCTGCGCGCTCATGCTGGCACTCGTCCCCTGGGCGTGGCTGATGTTTCTGGCGCTGGTGGTGGGCGGCGCCTGCTGGGTCATTGCGCTTTCCATGTTCAATATCAGCGTCCAGCTGTCGACGCCGCGCTGGGTGGTGGGGCGGGCGCTGTCGCTTTACCAGACCGCCGTGTTCGGCGGGCAGGCCCTCGGCGCCTGGACGTGGGGGGTGACCGCCGAGGCGCTTGGCCCCGAATACGCGCTGGCCATCGCCGCCGCGTCCATGCTGGCCGGCGCCGCCATCGGGGTGGGACGGCTGGCGCTGCCGGCCCTGTCCTCGGCAGATCTCGACCCGAGCAACCGCTGGACCGAGCCCAAGCCGGCATGGGCGCTCACCCCGCGCAGCGGCCCCGTGATCATCAAGATCGACTATGTGGTTTCGGCCGGAAACGTACCGGCCTTCCTGGAGTTGATGGTGGAGCGGCGGCGCATAAAACGGCGCGATGGCGCGCGGCACTGGATGCTCGTACACGATATCGAAAACGCCACGGTGTGGACCGAGAGCTATGCCTTTCCGACCTGGCTCGACTATGTCCGCTACAGCAAGCGCATGACGCAGGCCGACACCGGCCTCACCGACCAGATCAGACGCCTGCATACCGGCGATGAACCGCCCCGGATCAGGCGCGTTCTCCAAGAGACCCTCAGGCGCCCCGACGCGCACACCGCCAATCTGGGGGTGACCGATCTGCCATGACTTAGGGGATGGGCGTAAAGAACGGCACCTTTTGGGGCGAGGCGCCCGAAGCGGGCAGGAAAACGACCTTGACCTTCTGGCCGATGGCCGTTTGTTCGGGATCGTCCGCGACGATATTGGTCAGCAGCCGCAGCCCTTCGTCGAGCTCGACATAGGCCACGACATAGGGTGGGTCCGCGCGGCGGAACACCGTGCACGAATAGATGACCCCCAGCCCCTCGCTGGCCACCCATTCGATGTCGGAGGACAGGCAGAAGGGGCAGGTTCCGCGCGGATACCAGTGAACCCGGCCGCATTGGTTGCACTTGGGCAGGACGAACCGGTCGCGCGCGGCGGCCTCCCAGAAGGGCAGCGTCTCCGGATCGGGCGACGGGCCGGGAACGATGCGATTGCCGGTCATGGCTAGAGCCGCTCCAGAACTAGGGTGGCGCTGGCGTGGCGGGTGGCAAGGTGACCGCCGGTGCCGTGGACGCAGGCCAGGTCGCAATCGGGGACCTGCACGGGGCCATTGGCTTCGCCGCGCAGCTGACGGACCGCTTCGACCATTCTGGTGATCCCTCCCCGATTTGCCGGATGGTTGTTGCACAGGCCACCGCCATCGGTATTAACAGGGAGTCGGCCGACATTGGCGATCAGATTGCCATCGGCGACGAAGGCCCCGCCCCGGCCCTTTTCGCAAAAGCCCAGATCTTCGAGCTGGACCACCACGGTTATGGTGAAGCTGTCGTAGATCGAGGCATATTTGATGTCGGCAGGCGTGACGCCGGCAGCGGTGAACGCGTCGTGGCCCGACTGACGGGCGCCTGAATAGGTAAGGTCGATGGCGCCGGACTCCTGATGGCCCAATGCCATGCCCGCGCCACGGATGGCGATTTTTGGCCGGTTGAGTTTGGCCGCGATCTCGGGCCGGGCCAGCACGATCGCCCCGCCGCCATCAGTGATAAGGCAGCAATCGAGGCGATGGAGTGGATCGGAAACCAGAGGTGAAGCCAGGACGTCCTCGACCGTCACCACATTGCGCAGCACGGCATGGGGATTGTGCTGGGCATGATGGGATGCCGCGACCTTGACCCAGGCAAGCTGTTCGCTGGTGGTGCCGAATTCGTGGAAATGGCGCGCCGCCACCAAGGCATAATTGGCGACGTTGGGCACGGCACAGGGCAGTTCCCAGGGCAGGTCCGGGGCCGTATCGTCCTTGACGATCTTTTTGGTGCCGGTGCGGATGCCGGCGGCCTTGGGCCGGCCGGCCTGAGTGATGAGGGCGACATTGCACTTGCCCATGGCAATGGCGGCGGCGGCCTGCGCTACCTGGGCGATGAGCGAGCACCCGCCGACATCGAGCGAGTCGAAATATCGCAGGTTGAGGTTGAGGTGATTGGCCATGGACAATACGCCCCCTGGCGCATCGCCCGAGCAGAAATAGCCATCGACATCCTCACGGGTCAGCCCGGCATCGCGCAGCGCGCCGGCGGCTGCCTCGGCGTGCAGTTGCGCTACCGATTTATCGGGCGCGGATCGGATGGGATGTTCGTATGCACCGACAATAAGACCGGCTTGGGCCATTGCAGTCATCGATCTTCCTGCTGGGCATCAAGTCCGAGCCGATAGAACCGCGACGCGGAACGCCAGAACAGGTCGTCTTTTTCATCGGGACTGACACCCGCCGCAATCCGCTTCATTCCATTCCATCCCACGGCATAGCTGTAGCTGCCCTTGTCCATCGGGAAATTGCTTTCGAACATGCAGCGGCTGGCGCCGAAAGCCTCGATGACCGTTTCCATCCAGGGCCTCCATGCCAAAGCCAGCTCTTCCGACGACGGTGCCCGCACGCCCTTCTCGAAGCCGAATCCGGAAAGGCTCATGCCCAAGCCGCCCAGTTTCACCATTACATTGACGCAAGATGCAAGCTCCTTGATTCCGGCGGACCAGACAGCAAAGACCTCGTCGCGCTTGCCGGCATAGGGACCGATGCCGGCGATGCCGCCGCAATGGTCGACGACGATCGGCGTTTCGGGAAAGGTGCGGGCCAGAGCCGCAAGGCGCGGCAGCTGATGGAAGAGCAGCCAGGCATCGAAGGTGAGCCCCAGGGGAGCCAGTTGCGCGAAGCCGGCGCGAAACGCGGGGCTGTCGAGCATATCCTCGGTCGGCCGGTAGGCCGGATTGATCATGGCCGGCTCGCGGTCCCAGACGGCGATGTGGCGGATGCCCCGGAACCGGCCCTCGCCGGGACGGCCGCCGCCGGCGGCGGTGATGTGGCCCTCAAGCAGCGGCCGGACGGCGTCGCCGGCCCGCAGATCAGCAAAGCCGACGATGCCGGCGCAAATCCTCGCCGGGCCGTATGAACCGCTCGCGCTCATGGCGGCGATGCCGTTGGCGAATTCGGTTTCGCCGATGGGCTTCATCCCCTCGAGTCCATCGGCCCGCAGCATGGCCCGACCCTGCACATAAACGGTGGCGCAAATGGCATGGCCCGTGTTGACGTCCTCAACCATCTCGTCGAGCAAGTAACGCCAGCCGGGACGGTCGAACAGGTGATGGTGGGCGTCCACGATCGGCTGATCGGGGTCGAGAATGTCTTCCATCGTGGTCGCTAGCCAATCCGGACGAACGACAATATGGCTGCGTTGCGGCGATGCGCTCACGGTGCGGGTTCCCCCAATTCAGGCGCTGCATTCTGGGGCAGGCCAAGCTCGAAGGCATTGGCGGTAAGCGAAACGAGACAATAATAGCCCACGATTCCGACCAGTTCCACCACGCCGGGCTCACCCAGAACGTTGACGGCGGCGGCGTATTGGGCATCCAAAAGGCGGTGGGTGGCGAGCAGGACCGCAGTGGTCTCGAATACCACTCGCTCTTGTTCATCGGACAGGACCGGTGGGCGACGAGCGGCGATGGCTGCGATGACGTCCTCGCTCAGCCCGGCGGCCAGTCCGTGCTTTTTGTGCGAGGTCCAGACCTGATGCGAACTCCAGTGGCGAGCACAGACGAGAGTGGCCAGCTCGACCAGCTTCGTTTCGAGCGACGTCCCGAACCGCAAATGCTCGCCGAGCAATTGGCCCCTGCGCGCAAATTCGGGGTTCTGGAGCCAGGCGATCATCGGTGACGGAATCTTGCCGCGCCGGCCAGCCACCACTTCGTCGCAAACCGCACGCTGGTCGGGCGTCATCTTCTCATCGGCTGGAAGGGCGAGCCTGGCCATGGCCTACCGCGCCGCCGTCAGCCCGCCATCCACAACCAGTTGCGTGGCGGTGATATAGCTTGCTTCGTCGCTGGCCAGAAACACCACCGAATTGGCAATATCCCATGCGTCGCCCATACGGCCCATCGGGACGCTCGCATGGCGCTTGGCAATGAAGGCCGCCGGGTCGTCGAGATTGAGCTGTTTGATGAGGCGATTTTCGACCAGCGGCGTGTGCATGGTGCCGGGGATCACGACATTCACCCGGATGCCCTTTTTTACATAGGCGATGCCGGTCGAGCGGGTGAACGCGACCACACCCGCCTTGGATGCGGCATAGGCCACATGAACGCGACCGCCAACCGCCGAACTCAGACAAGCAACGCTGGCCATATTGATGATCGACCCGCCTTTGCCCTCTGCCTCGAACTGCCGCTCCATGACCGGCAAAACGTGCTTGCAGCCCAGAAAGGCGGTCTTGAGGTTGAGGTCGAGCTGCGTTTCCCAGACATCCTCGGACATGGTCACCGGGTCGCCCGGCGCGCTGCCGCCCACATTGTTGACGAGGATGTCAATCCGCCCGAACCGTTCGAGGCAATCGTCAACGGCCGCCTTGACCTGATCGGAATTGGTCATGTCGCAGATGCGCGACGTCCAGTTGGCCAGCCCCTCGGCCTGCATCGCATCGGCGGTCGATTGCAGGGCATCGGCGTTGAGATCCACGCCGAACACCGTGGCGCCCTGCCGGGCCAGCAGGACGGCGATGGCCTTGCCGTTGCCCCAGCCTTCACCGGCCGAACCGGCCCCGGTGACGAATGCGACTTTTCCTCTTAGATCGAGCATGTGTTCTCTTCCCTTGCGCGGCTTGCCCGCGCCTATCGTTTAAACGGCAGTTCTCAGGCGATCAGGCCTTCTTCGATGGCCTTGATCTGGAGCGCCAGCGGCTTGGAATAAATCCGGCACTGGGCAAGACCACCGCCCATGAACCACAATCCCTTTTGAGCGGTGCCGCGGTACATGTTGTTCATCTCGCCATCCGGCGCGACGCCCCATATGGGCCCGATACGGTCGGCAATATCTCTACCGAGCAGTTGGCGAACCACTTCCTGGGGGGGCAGGTAGCCGCTGGCGGTGACGATCAGATCCGCCTTTTCGACGCGGCCGTCCTTCATCAGGGCACCATGCTGGACGAAGCGGTCGATATCCTCGTTCTGGATCAACCCGATTTCGCCATCGACGATGAGGTCCGAGCAGCCGACGTTGAGATAATAGCCCCCGCCGCGCCGCCGGAGCTTCATCTGGTGGCCGGTCTCGTCCTCGCCCATGTCGAGCTTGAACCCGCGTGCCCTGAGGCCGGCGATTAGATCCTTGTCGATCTCGACCATCGTCCTGACGTTGCCCTGATAGGTGCGGATCAACAACGGATAGGTATTGGCCGCCGAAATCAGGTCGCTGTCCTCGAGGGGGAAATCCTCGGTATAGAGCGAATGGTTGATCTGCGAGCTTTCGAGACTGACAACGGTGGTCGAACCGCGCTGCACCAGCGAAACGTTGGCACCGTGGCTGTGCAGATCCTGCGCCACGTCGTGACCGCTGCTGCCCGTTCCCAGCACCAGCGCCTTCTTGCCCTTCCAGGCCGAGCCATCGGTATAGTCGTGGGTATGAATGATCTCGCCGGAAAAGTCCTCGAAGCCGGGAAGGGTCACGCGATGGGGGATACCGCTCAGGCCATTGGCAAAAACCAGATGCCGCGGCCGGAGGGGCCGCTCGCTGCCATCCTCGCGTCGGACGCGGAGGATCCAGGCGCCGCTGGCCTCGTCATACGCGCCGCCCACAAGGTCGGTACCTGTCCAGACGTTGAGTTCCATGGCCCAGGCGTAATGCTCGAACCAGCCGGCCAGCATGTCCTTGGGCAGGAATTTAGGCCAGCTTGGCGGAAAGGGAATGTAGGGCATGTGATTGCGCTGCACCTCATTGTGCAAGGTCAGCGAATGATACCGGGACCGCCAGTTGTCGCCGATGCGCGGGTGCTTTTCGATGACCAGCGTATCGACACCGAGCAGCTTCAGCCGGGCCGCGACGCCCAGACCGGCCTGGCCCGCGCCGACGACGAGCACCGCAGGCTCACGGTCGGCGAAGGCCTGTTGCACGGTCCGCTTGTCCTGCCAGTTCTGAGCGCCGAAAATGCGGGTGTAGCCCGAGCCGGTGGGACGGCGTTCGCCAATCGGCTCCTCATGGTTCTTGATCTCATCGAGCGAAGTCAGCAGCACCCATGCCCTGCTGGTATCGGCCGTCGGCAACCGCAGCAACCCGTTGCCGCGACCGGATGCGGTCTCGAACTCGAAAATGGCTTCTATAACCTGCGCACCGGCGCGATTGACGCGGCGGGGGGCCGTGCGCTTGCCGGCGAGGCGAAAGCTGGAGGCTTGAATTTTCGGCTGCGCCTTGAGCAGCCGATCGATGATATCACCCCTGCCCTCATGGGTCGAAATGGTCCAGGTAAAGGCTACCAGGTCCCGCCAATGGCACTCGTCGGCGAACAGCCTGCCCAAAGCCTGCCTGTCGCTCCGCAGCAGCGCCCCCTCGAACGCTTCGAGCCAAAGGGCAGCGCATTCGCTGTCCGTCGTCGGCGTAACCAGAGCGGACTCCTTTGGAGCAAGGCTTATGGTGTTCATAAAGATCAATCCCCGTTCGGCTGCACCTACCGCAACACAGCCTTTCCTTGCCGGTGCGCGCCGCCTCCCAGCGGATCGACGCTACCAGCCAATTCATAGGGGCATTCTAGTGAATGGAACCGGTTACGAAAACGTCTTTTCGTGCGAAAGATTATTGCGCTTAGCGCAATAATATCGCGCCCAACATGCACGTACAAAGCCGTTTCGGCTTTCGTCTTTGCGAACAATTCAAAGAATTACCGCCTGACGACGGGTTAAGCCGTCCTCGCCATGGCAAGTCGGACGGCCAGTGACCCGGAAATATGGGCCTTGGCGGTCACGGCGGCGCGGTCCTGGTCACGGCGCGCGATGGCATCCAGTATTTCACCATGCTCGCTCATAGCGACCGAGATGCGATCACTCTGAACAAATGTCGTACTGGGCAAGACGGCAATGGTCTCGTGCAAATCCTCTACCGCCGCGCGCAGATACCTGTTGCGGGCCGCATCGTAAAGACGGGCATGAAACTCGCGGTTGACGCCGGCGGCCTCCTGAGGGGTTCGCGCCGCGCCAAACTGGACATTGAGCTCGACGAGGTTAACGATTTCCGCCTCGGTCGCGTGTTGCGCGGCGAACTTAGCCACCAGCGCCTCGAGCTCTCCACGCATGGCGTAAAGCTCGAATACCTGCTCCATGGTCAGTTTTGCAATGGCCAAGCCTCTGCCTGGCGCGGGCTGGAGCAATCCCTTTTCCTGCAAGCGACCCATGGCTTCACGCACAGGCGTCCGGCTCATGCCCAGCCGTTCGGCGACCTCTTCCTCGAGCAGGCGATCTCCCGGCGCGAATACACCGCTCCGGATGGAATCGAGGATGGCCTGATAGGCGCTCTGCCCCAACATCTTGCGTTTACCGCTCTCGGCCATACCCCGCCGTCTCCCGTCTCTCCAGCAAGCTTTTAGCGGAATTGACCGGCGGTGGCCATCGATCCTCTATCGACAATCGATGTATTGCACCCTATTGTATCCGTATGTATACAAAATAAAAGTTCGAGTGAATATGGATGATGCCCCTTGTCGAACAATCTACGAAAATTGAGCCAGCAGACCTGGGACGTAATTGTCGTGGGGGGCGGCAATGCCGCGCTTTGCGCTTCGATCGAAGCCGCCCAGGCCGGGGCTCGGGTTCTCCTGCTCGAGGGCGCGCCGAAGCCATATCGGGGCGGCAATTCGCGTCACACCCGTAATTTTCGCTGCATGCACACAGGCCCGCTTTCGGTTCTCACTGGCGCCTATGAGGAGGAAGAATATCTTCACGACCTGATGCTGGTGACCAAGGGAAAGACCGACGAACACTTGGCGCGCCTGGCGATTCGAACCTCTGAATCATGCCTGCCATGGATGGAGAAACATGGCGTGGTGTTCCAGCCTTCCCTGTCGGGCACGCTTTCGCTGTCGAGGACCAACGCCTTTTTCCTTGGGGGAGGCAAGGCGCTCGTCAACGCCTATTACAATACCGCCATCGACCTGGGCGTGACCGTGGCCTACGAGGCCAAGGTCGCCCACGTGATTATTCGCGACGATGCCTTTGAGGCTGTACGGCTGAGCATCGCCGGTGAAGACCTCGAAATAGCGGGCAAATCGGTGGTATTAGCCTCGGGCGGCTTTCAGGCGGATATCGATTGGCTGGCTCGCGCCTGGGGACCGGCGGCCCGCAACTTTCTCATTCGCGGCACGCCCTACAACCGTGGCGAAGTGCTGCGCGACATGCTGGACTCCGGCGCCGAAAGCGTCGGCGACCCCACCCAGTGCCATGCCGTGGCCATCGATGGCCGTGCCCCCAAATATGATGGCGGCATCGTCACCCGCCTCGACTGCGTGCCTTTTTCCGTAGTGGTGAACCAGGAGGGGCAGCGTTTTTACAACGAGGGCGAAGACGTCTGGCCGAAGCGTTATGCCATCTGGGGCCGCCTCGTGGCCGCCCAGTCCGATCAGGTTGCCTATTCCCTCATCGACTCCAAGAGCATCAACCTGTTCATGCCATCGGTATTTCCGGCCGTTTCGGCCAATTCCATCCCCGAACTTGCCGAAAAGCTCGGACTGCCGGTCGGGGCCGTCACCAAAACGGTCGAGGATTTCAACGCTGGCTGCCAACCGGGCACGTTCCACCCGACCGAACTCGATGGACTCGCGACCCAGGGTGTCGAGCCGGCAAAAACCAACTGGGCGCGACCGCTCGATACGCCCCCCTATTACGGCTATTCACTGCGGCCCGGCGTGACCTTTACCTATCTTGGCCTCAAGGTCGACGACAGCGCCCGGGTCAGCGGGAGTAACGGCCGGTACGATAATATCTGGGCAGCAGGGGAAATCATGGCCGGCTCGATCCTTGGCCAAGGCTATCTCGCCGGTTTCGGCATGACCATTGGAACCGTCTTCGGACGCACAGCCGGCAGGGAGGCCGCAGCCCATGTCAATTGATGCCCTAGCAACGCTCAGCAATCGCACGGCCGTCGATTTCGATACCGGCGCGGACGCTGCCATAAACGAGGCGCGCCGCCAGCTCGAGATTTGCAATGCCTGCCGCTATTGCGAAGGCTATTGCTCGGTGTTTCCGGCCATGACCCTGAGCCGCGCTTTTTCCGATGGCGAGGTGACGCAATTGGCCAATCTCTGTCACAATTGCCGGGGCTGCTATTACGCCTGCCAGTACACCGCGCCGCACGAATTCGACCTCAACCTGCCCCGCGCGTTGGCCGAGGTGCGGGTGGAGAGCTGGGAGCGCTTCATCTGGCCGAATGGACTCGCAAAGCTGTTCCAGAAAAGCGGTTCAGCCCTGGTCGGCACCCTTCTCGCCGCCATCGTGGTGATGCTGACCATCGCCTATGCCCTGCGTCCCGAGAGCGGCGAAGGGTTCTACGCCGTCATCTCGCATACGGTGATGGCGTCCCTGTTCATGACGGCCACCTTCCTGCCCATGATCATCATCATTGCCGGCGTGTGGCGATATTGGCGTGCAGTCGGCGGCGAACGGGTGACCATCAAGCATCTGCGTTCGGCCATGGTCGATGCAGGCCGCCTGAAGAACCTCTCGGGGGGTGCCGCCGATGGCTGCAACTACGAGCGCGAAGACCGCTACACCATGGCCCGCCGCTGGGCCCACCAAGCGGTGATGTGGGGATTTTTGCTTTGCCTTGCATCCACGATGTCCGGGACGGTGCTTCACTACGTCTTTGGCCTGGAAGCGCCGTACGGGCCATTTTCCATTCCAAAGCTGCTGGGCGTTCCCGGCGGGATCATCATGACATTTGGAGGAGTGGCCCTCATTGCTTTAAAGCTGCGGGCCGAGAAGTCGCTTGGCGCTCCCGCCGTATGGGGCGGCGAAATGGCATTCGTCGTCCTCTTGACCGCAGTAGCGGCAACAGGGCTAGCTTTATACGCCGCAACCGGAACGGTTGGTGTCCGGCCGTTGCTGATCGGGCATTTGGGTACCGTACTCGCTTTATATCTTACGCTTCCCTACACCAAAATGGTGCACGTACCCTTTCGCCTCGCAGCCCTCGTTCGCGACGCACAAACGCGAGAGCAATAGGAGCGTACTATAACAGGACGAAGCCAGAGGCGGATAAGACATGGCGCTCTATCACTAATGCATACCGTATCCTCTCGCCAGCGTGGCTGTTGTTAAGTGGCGTCGTTGCTGCGCCGATCTCTCGCAGGTCTTGACACTTGGCTGCCAATGATGGGGGCTATGGACGAGGCCTGAACCGCCCCGGAACTGTCGGAGGCTCTAACTCCCAGGTAGGATAGAGCCTGATGAGCAAGACAACGAACAAGTTTCCCCCCAAGGTGCGGACCCGGGCGGTGCGACTGGTGCTGGAGCATGGCGGGGAGTACCGTCGCGCTGGGTGGCCGTGGTTTCGGTTTCCCAGAAGATTGGCTGTTCGGCCCACACCCTGAACGACTGGGTGAAGAAGGCCGAGGTCGATGGTGGCCGGCGTGCCGGCGTGCCCAGCGAGGTGGCCGAGAAGCTCAAAGCTCTGGAGCGAGAGAACCGGGAGCTGCGGCAGGCCAACGAACCGAAGGTCCGCGTCAGCGAGTTCCTGCGCAAAGCCTCCGCATATTTCGCCCAGGCGGAGCTCGGCCTCCCACTGAAGCGATGATCGCCTTTATCGACGAGCATCGTGGGCACTATGGGGTCAAGCCGATCTGCAGAGTTCTGGAGTGAACCCCGTTTCACCTATCATGAACATGTTGCCCAACGCCGCGATCCCTCGCGGCTGTCGGCTCGTGCCCAGCGCGATGAAGCCCTCAAGCCTGAGGTCATGCGGGTCCTGTTGAGGTGCTGCGAAACGGTCTGGGTGTTCAGACAATTCTTGCTGATTACAAACTGCGGGCACTGCCACGTGATCGCGAGGAAGCATCGAAGTATCTGCAAGATGCGCTACCCGGCACTGTAGCCCATCACGGTGAGGCCGGGATCAAGCACGTCGCCGGCCTCGACCTTCTGGTCGGCCTGGACGGAGTTTGACAATGTAGGGCAAGTGAGAACATGGAAGAATGCCAAATTCCAGGTTCTTCAAGCCCATCAGCGCAAGCTGCACCGAATAATCCTATTATTACAGCGATCTAACCATAACATTGGAAGGAATGGAGCGGGTGAAGGGAATCGAACCCTCGTCGTAAGCTTGGAAAATAAACAGTATGATACGTTTTCCACAACCTACGTGTAACACAATATTCCGCATTTTGTATCACAAAAGCTATTCGTCAAATTGGGATGAGGACCATTGTAGGGTGCGTTCCAGATGACGTTGCCCCCATCTTTTATCCAGCGTGACGTAGACTCCGGGGGTTGTTTTGGCCCTGCTGAACCTGGTGGAAGACGGGGGCTGGCGTGGAGCTGGCCATTGAGCGCAGCGCCAGGTCCCGTCGTGGGGTAAAGGTGGTTGCGTATTCGGTTGGGGTGAGCCAGCCGAGCCGCGAGTGTCCAACCCGGCCGGTTACCGATAATCTGTTCTTCGCTAAACCTGTTGCGCTTCATCTCTGGTCCTTTTCGATGGGCCAGAGTCTATTTCAAACTGGATTAGGTCCGTGGGGCAACGTCACACTCTATGCCTAGGGCGATAACCTACCAGTAAGAGATATTTATTAACGTCACTCGAACTGGAGCAACGAATCAAAAGCTAGATTACGCGTTGTGGGCTCGAATATAGCTCATGAATGCGGAAGCCGAGCCACTCCAACCACTTTTCAGAGTGGAACTCCGAGGGACAAAGGCTCGACTGATGAGCAGAAAGACCAGAACGCTGTGGCTGGCAAAGCACCTCAAAACATCAAATTGCCTTTCGAGCAAAGTGTCGGCTACCAAGCTCGCCTTACTCATCGGCTTATACAGCGGCTCCTCCACCAGAAGATTGCGCCGTATGGGGTAACACCCGGCATGTGGTATTTTCTACGCGCCTTGTGGCACAAGGACGGGCAAACTCAGCGAGAATTGTCCCTTTTGGTCGGCACTATGGAGCCGACGACATTGAGCGCAATCAGAACGATGGAAGCTTCTGGATTAGTTCAGAGAAAGCGAAACGACGAGGACCGACGAAAAATAAATGTCTTTTTGACCGGTCGCGGACGCGAGTTGGAAAATATCCTTATGCCACTTGCGAAGGAGGTCGTAGATGCATCTGTTGAAGGTTTCTCCATCAATGAACGTGGTCTCTTGCTTCAATATTTGAAATCAATTCAAAATAATATTTTGAAGCACCTCGACGAAGACGTCCATCTGGGTTAACATCCCACTCTTGGCCTCCACCGCTCCCGAAGCTTACGGCGGACTGATTGTCCTCACAAATTCCTCGATCGACATGACCTCACGCGGGGGTATATCCTCGATTTCAGGCCCAGGATCGACGTCGTAGCTGAGCGTATCGCCATCCCAGAACCACCAATAGGCCACGTTCTCCCGCTTGCCCTCATGTTTGTCGAGTATCGACATCTTGAACTTGGGGAAAGCCTTCAGCGCGTCCGGTACGGGAGCGTTGCCCATCAGGCGCGCAGAAACGGATCCCATGTCGACGGCTGCGGCCAAGGGGATCATGGCGATAAAGCGCGTATCGAGCCTGGCAAGGGTGGCCGCATCCGCGCCCTGTTCGTATGGTCCGGCAAGAGCCCGCACCACCTCGGGGTAGGAGGGATGATTGTGGGTAACCTGGACATAGGCATGTCCACGCGGTGTTTCGACTTCGACTATGTCGCCTGGCACAAATTTCGTCATGGTTCAGAGACTGAAGCTTTCTAGGGTCGCAGGGTGAAAGAGCTCGTTCACATCGACCTTTCGGGGAGAGAGCCCCTGCTCATAGTGATAGCCGAGAAACGTCTCGAGGACCTTTCTGTTCTGATCGACGCCGTAGGACCATATATCGTTGCCCATCAGGTTGCGAGCGCGACGAAGATTGTCTTCGACGAACGGCATGGTGACCTTCGTTGCAGAAGTATCCGCCAGCGCAGCATCCGACATCGCCTTCGAGCGGGTGAAAGCCTTCAGCAGTGCTCCCGGCAGCCACGGATGCTCGTCTGCCAGACGGCGCCGCACACCCAGAACGTGCATGATGGGGAAGATGGCGGTGCGCCTGAAATAGTCCTCGGCCGCGCCGATCGAGTCGGTGAACAGGCGCCCCACATGCGGGTGTTCCTCGTCGTAGCACAGAGGCGCGCGCGGCCCTATGAACCCGTCTATCTCGCCAGCGGCAAGCATGGCGTTCAGCGTGGCGCCCTGAGGGGCTTCCTCGACCTTCACGTTCGGCGGCAGGTCGACCTTGATCTTTTCGGGACGCCCCGCCGTATTCATGCCGCCGCGGACCCAGACGATGTCCTCGGCGCCGAGGCCGTACTCGTCCTTGAGAATTCCACGCACCCAGACATTGGCCGATAGCTGGTATTCCGCGATTCCGATACGGCGTCCGCGAAGGTCCGCCGGCGTGGAAATGCCCTTGTCGGTGCGGATGTATATGGACGTGTGGCGGAACGCACGCGAGAGGAATATGGGAACCGCAACATAATGGGGCTCTCCGCGCGCGACCGAGATCGAATAGGAAGAGAGCGAAAGCTCGCTGATGTCGAACGCCTGGTGCCGGAATGCCCTGAAGAACATCTCCTCGGGCGAAAGCAGCATGCAGACCGGATCGACCCCGTCGATCTTCACCCGGCCGTCATAGATCGGCCGGGTCCGGTCGTAATCACCCATGGCAAGCGATAGATTGAGATTGCTCATTTATTCTCCCCTCATTGTTATACGGGCACCTGCTCGACGAGGTCGACGAAAGTCCCTGTCTCTGCGGAACGGATGATGGCGTGGCAAGCTTCAAGGCTCGCCAGACCCCATCTGGCGGACTGTACGGCCGGATGTCCGTGCCGGACGGTCTGGACCAGCGCATCGATGACTTCGGTGCGCGCTGTCTCGAACGTCGGCGCGGGCACGAATTTCTGTTCAAAGTCGCCATAAACGTGCAATCCAGAGGGAACCAGGCGAATGTCCCCGCGATCGCACAGCACAACGATCGGTCCGAAATGTTCATACTGGTCCGCCGGCTTGGGTGCGTCGCCGGCACCGTATGTACGGGTCGTCTTGAGCGCAGCTTCCTGCTGCGCATCGAGCACCGTCGCCAGCGTCCTGCGCGCCGCGCCATAGCCCTGGGGCGATTTCCGTTGCCCGAGCTCTCCGATCCCGTCCATCCAGATGTCGCTGTCGAAATGCGCGTAACCCGAATATGTGAAGGTCGCGAAGCACCCGTTTTGAAAGCTCATCAAAGCGCTGTATGCGCCTTCGGTGGGACGATCGGGGTCCCAGGCGCCGGTCATCGCCGCCAGCCGGGTCCCCACGCCTCCGGCGAGGAACCTCACGACATCGATCTGGTGCACGCCCTGGCTGAAAATGACACCCCCGCCCTCGTTCGTGCGCAATTCTTCCGGCCGCCGGGGCCGATAGAGAAAATCGGTGTAGTTGAAGGCCTGAATCATGCGAACCCGGCCAAGCTCGCCGCTGCGAATCAGATCCCCTGCCTGTTGCACGGGGCGATCGAAGCTGTGGCTGGGGCCGACGATCACATCGACGCCCGCTTTCTCCGCCGCCTCGACGATGCGCCGTCCATCCGCCATTTCCACGGCCAAGGGCTTGTCGAGCAAGATATGTTTGCCGGCCGCGGCGGCGGCTACCGCGTGGTCGGCATGCATCTGGTGCGGCGTGGCGATGTACACCGCTTCCACCTCGGGATCGGCGCAGAGTCCCTCCACATTCTCGTAGACGCGGCCGCCGAATTCCGCCTGAAAAGCACGCCGCGAGGCTTCCCGCGGCGCACAGGCGGCCACGAGGCGGACACGGGAATCCGAGCGGAAGGCGGGCAGCATGAGCATGAACGCCCGCCCCAGCCCTATAACGCCCAATCGGACGGGATTCGAAATTGCTCGGGAATCAGAGGTCAACGACAAGATTCCCGCTCTTTGCCCGGGACACGCAGATCATGATTGTGTTGTCCTTCTCCTCATCCATGAGCACCATGTCGCGATGGTCCACATCGCCGGCAAGAAGCCGGGTCTTGCATGAGCCGCAGGTTCCGCTTTCGCAGGAGCTGACGGTCCGCACACCGGCGTCGCGTACGGCCTCGAGTATGGAACGATCGGCAGGAACGTGCACCGTCTTGCCCGACTTGGCCAATTCCACATCGAAAGCCACGTCGTCGGGGCGGACGATGTCGACGGGTTTGAAATCCTCGAAATGGACACGTCCCTCGGGCCAATGGCCCGAAATCGCCTTGATCTCCTCCATGAGCGGCTTCGGCCCGCAGCAATAGACATGCGTCGGCTGGGGCGTCTCGAAATGATCCCAGAAATCGTAGATTCGCTCGAGATCGCCCTCGTCGTGATGGACGATCATCCGGTCGCCGAAGGCGTCGCGCATTTCGGCCAGATAGGCGGCATCCTGCGGGCTGCGGCTCACATAGATTATCCGGAACGGCTTGTCCTGCTCCTTGAGACGCTTGGCCATTGCATAGATCGGCGTAACGCCGATGCCGCCAGCGATCAGGAGATAGTCGGGCGCGGGACCGAGAGAAAACTCGTTCTCGGGAGGAGCGACCCGGAGCTTGTTCCCTTCAGCGACCTCATCATGCATCGATTGGGAGCCTCCGCGCGATTCCGGCTCCCGTTTGACCGCGATCGTATAGGTGTTCGCCTCGCCGCCGACGAGCGAATAGCGGCGCATCGCCCCCGAAGGGGTTTCCACGGTTATGTGGGCGCCCGGGCCGTACTCGGGCAAGCTGCCCCCCTCCTCCGGCTTGAGCACGAACTCCACGATACTCGGCGTCAATTCGCGGCGCGAACTCACGGTCATCGTGATAAGATCGTCGTCGGTTATGATCACGGGAAAACCATCCAGCTTGCTTTTTCCATTCACTTAGCTACCTAACTAATTTCTGTCAATGCCTAGACTTCGCAATTGAGATGCACTAAACTCTTAGCTTCCTAACTTAATGAGGGATGGAGACGATGCTTACTTCCGAAGAAAACGATCTTTTGTGTCGGGTATCGAACAACGCCCCGATGGGACGCCTGATGCGCCAGCACTGGACACCGGTCTGCCTTATCGAGGAGGTCGCCGAGCCGGATGGCACCCCGTTGCTGGTCGAGGCACTCGGGGAGAGGTACGTCGCCTTTCGCGACACCAATGGCCGCGTGGGACTTCTCGATGAGCTGTGTCCGCACCGGCGTGCCTCGCTCGTATTCGGACGCAATGAGGAGTGCGGTTTGCGCTGCCTCTATCACGGCTGGAAAATGGATGTGGACGGCAAGGTCATCGCCATGTCGTCGGAGCCGGAAGGCAGTCCCCTCCTCAACAAGGTGAGCCACCGCGCCTATCCCGTCAAGGAATGGGGCGGATTCGTCTGGGCCTGGTTCGGCGACAAGGAAGATGTTCCTGAATTCGACCCGCCCGCCTTTGCTCCTACCGTGGATACGCCTTTGGCAATCCTGAAGATTCGTGTTCCTGCGAACTGGGCGCAGATTCACGAAGGCCAGATCGACAGCGCGCATTCCTCGAGCCTGCACTCCTCCGATATGGTGCCGGCCAGGGTCGAGGGCGCCGCAGCCGACGACAAGTCGTGGTATCGCCCCTCGACGGACAAGTCGCCGCGCATGCAGACGCAGACGACGAGCTACGGGTTCCACTACGCGGCGATCCGCAAGCCGATCAAGAATGCAGCCACGCATGACTACCTGCGCATCACCGAGTTCATTGCGCCATATTACTCGCTGATTCCGCCCAACAGCTCCTACAATGTCGCCAGCGTCATCGTCCCTGTCGACGACGAGACCACGCATTTCCACTTCATCGCGTGGGGTGGCACGGCATGCCCCACCACCGAGGAGTGGCGCAAGTTCAACCATGCGGAGAAGGGAGTCGATCTGGACGAGAAATGGCGCTCGCGCCGCACGCTGGAGAACAACTTCCTCCAGGATCGCGAGCTGATGAAGCAGGGCAACTTCACCGGCGTTCTGGGCATTCCCAATCAGGACATCGTCATGTGGGTTTCCATGGGGCCGATCGTCGATCGCACCAACGATATCCTCGGGGCATCCGATCTCGCCATCGTCGAGTTCCGTCGTCTGATGGTCGATGCTGCGCGGAAGGTCGCCGAAGGCGGCAAGGCCATCGGCACTGAAGAGCCCCGGCTGCCGCATTCGCGGATCATGTCGCGCGAGGGCGTGTTCCCCAAAACGACTGATTGGCGCACTCTCGTCAATCATAATGAAATGGTCGCGGCCGAATAAGCCGCCCATCCCTGCCTCAAAAAGACCTTTCGGCCCGCGCGGCCGAAAGGTCTGCTGGCATGTCGCAGCCTTGCGATTTGTAACGACATATCTGCAAGCCGGCAGCTCTCCTCCCGCCACGACAGGAACGCAACCGCCCTTCCCGCCACATTTCTCGTTTCCTCGCGCACAGCCCGATGGAAGCGGACCGCTTCCCCTCACAATCCCGGTTCATGCGGAACCCCGGGCCGAAGTTAGGCAAAAGCGAAGGCCGCAGGAGCGAAAGATGGACGAGGCCGATTCTGCCAATCCAGAACAGCTCCATGAAGGCGATCGCCCAGAGTTCCCTTGCCTCGGAATTCGGCCAACGGGTGGCTTGACACATATAACTAAGTAAGCAAACTAATTAAATTGGCGCGAGGGGGGGAACGCCGATCTGATCGTCACAGACCACTTCCGGAGGAGGGAAGTTCCATGTTGAATTTCAATTAATCGACAGCGCGGCGCCGGTGGAATGTCTTCACGGGCCTGCTGCTGGCAGCGTCCAGCCTGGTGCCTCTGGCCGCCACCGCCCAGGACCTGATCGAGTTCGATCAATGGCGACCGGGAGGTCGGGGCCTACAATCGCACATGGGTTCCAGGCGAATAATGCGAGACGCCCCCTTCTCTCCTTGTCGGCTCCGGGAGCCGGCAAGGACTGTGTCGAGACCCATGAGTCTTGGCTGCGTTGGCCTTATACACCCCCCCGGGGCGCATCACGGCCGGACCGCGGCGGATTTTGAAACCATCGCGCTTGACTGCTTAGGAAACTAACCATAACGTTGATCCTGCCGGCCGCGGAGCGGAGCTATCCGGCAGCGAGATTTCTGCAAAAGCTCAGATTTCCAATGGGAGGAACAGATGCCATTATCGCGAATTACCCTGACCGGACTATCCCTCGCCTTTATCGTGGCGCCGGTGCTGCCGGCGACTGCGCAGTCGCTCAATCTCACACTCGCGGGCGCCAGCCCCGGAGGACTTTGGACGCTTCTTGGCGCGGGTCTAGATGCCGTCGTGAAGGCAAACGATCCAAACTCGACGATTACCTACCAGACTACCGGCGGCGGATTTGCCAATGCCGCAATGATCAGCGAAGGAAGGGCCGAAATCGGACTTATCCACGACGCCGAGCTTGCTATCGCGGCACAGGGTGGCGAGCCCTTCAGTGCGCCGATCGAAAATCTACGCACGATCGGCTACCTTTACGACTGGGCACCCATGCAGTTCGTCACGACGCGCAGCTTTGCCGAAGAGCATGAAGTCGATTCCGTGGACGATTTTGCTGCCGCGCAGGTTCCGGTGCGTATGACAGTAAACAGAGCCGGCAATATCACCGGCCAGATTGCGTCTGCCATCATGGCGGCGGCGGGCGCCGACGACGAAGCGATCGCCCAATGGGGCGGAGCAGTCGTTCAGGCCGGTTCGTCCGAGCAGGCCGGCCTGCTCCAGAACGGTCGTGTCGATCTCTACGCGAACGGTGTTTTCGTCGGTCACAGCTCCATCCGGGAAATCGAGAACGCACTCGACATCAAACTGCTGAGCATTCCGGCCGATGTCAGGGCGCAGATCGCCGAGGAATTCTCGATCGCCGAGTTCACGATTCCCGCCGATTCCTATGAGAACCAGCCCGAAGCCATCGAGACCCTGGCTCTGGGTGCCGTTCTGATCGCCAGCGCGGAGATGAGCGAGGAAGATGCCTACACGCTGACCAAGGCGCTGATCGACAATCTCGACTCAATACGCTCGGTCCATCCGGCAATGGCCGACCTGGACACCACGCTGCTCACTCGGGAGACCGCAGTGCCGCACCACGATGGCGCCCTGCGGGCATACCAGGAAGCGGGCCTGATCGAATAGTTTCCGTTTCCAAGAACAACCGGAGGAGTGGGTAAATGGCCTTGGCCAAACTCGTCGGAACCGGCCGCCGTCGATCTTTCGACGGCGTGCCGCGTCAAACCTTGACCGTTGCTGCCGCGATTTTTGCCGTCGGCGTTGTATATGCCAACATCTTTGCGCTGCCCGATGCGCTGCTGATCGGCATTCTGTTCGTCTGCGGCATTTATGCCCTGCTGTTTTTGACGGTCGGTCCGACCTCGACATCAACGGACCGGATCGGCATTGCCGATTGGGTCCTGAGCGGTGCGAGCGTCGCGTGCGGCATCTACTTCTTTACGATCAGGGCTGACCTGGCCAATCATATCACGCTCCTCCGGCCACTGCCCGGCGACCAGCTCTTCTTCGGCACGCTCCTGCTTGCCCTGACCATCGAGGCGGCCAGGCGGACAACCGGCATCGGGCTTACGATCGTCCTGCTCATTTTCCTTGCCTACAACCTTTGGGGACACCTGATCCCGCCCCCGCTCGGCCATGGGTTCATCGACTTCGGTTCCTTTGTCGACGTTCTGATGTACACCACCGACGGCGTATTCGGCGTACCCATCCAGGTGGCAGCCAGCTACGTCTTCTTGTTCGTGATGTTCGGTTCGGTCCTGTCTCATGCGGGAGGCGCCGAATTCATGTTCCAGCTCGCAGCGGCGCTCACGGGCCGCTCGCCCGGAGGCCCGGCCAAGATCGCCGTCATATCGTCCGGCATGTACGGAATGATCTCGGGCAGTCCGACTTCGGATGTGGCGACCACGGGATCCATCACCATTCCGATCATGAAGCGGCTCGGATACTCCCCGCGTTTCGCGGGCGCTGTCGAGGTCGCGGCCTCGACGGGTGGAGCCGCCATGCCGCCCGTCATGGGATCGGCCGCATTCATCCTGGCCGAGTATACCGGCATCGATTATCGGAACGTCGTGCTCGCGGCGCTGATTCCGGCGATCCTTTATTATATCGGCGTCTATTTGCAGGTGCATTTCCGTGCCGTTCGCCAGGGACTGCAAGGCGTCAAGGACGTCGACCCGGTGCAGGAGACCCTGAAGACGGGATGGGTGTTCGTCATACCGCTCGTGGTGATCACCGTAGCCCTGCTGATGGGCTATACGCCCACCTACGTCGCCGTTTACGGCACGGTTGCCCTGGTTGTCGCGTCCCTGCTGACCAAGCGGACCCGGATGACGCCGCGCAAGATGCTGGAGGGGCTGGGCGAGGCGACCATCCGCATGTTGCCGGTGGCCGGCGCCTGCGCCGCAGCGGGATTGATCATTGGCGGGCTGACGATGACCGGCCTTGCCCTCAAGACGTCGAGCCTTGTCCTGATGCTGTCGGGTTCGGGCCCCTTCGTCGTCCTGTTGCTCGCCGCCGGCATCGCGATTCTTCTGGGACTGGGGATGCCCACGCCCAGCGCCTATATTCTTGCGGCCGTGCTCGTCGGTCCGGCGTTCACGGTCGTCGGGCTGCCCCTGCTGGCCTCCAACATGTTCCTGCTCTACTTCGCCCTGCTCTCCGCCCTGACGCCGCCTATCGCGGTGGCAGCATACACCGCATCCGCAATCGCGGATGAAGACCCAATGAAGATTGCCGTCACGTCGGTGAAGCTGGCCGCCATCGGGTTCATTCTCCCGTTCTTCTTCGTATGGAACGAAGCCTTGCTGGCCCAGGGCAGTGCCTTGGAAATCGGTGTTGCCGCGTTGGGCGGCATCGTGGCCACGACTCTTCTGGCGCTTGCTCTGGAAGTCGAATTGAAGCCAATTGTGCGGGTGGTGATTCTGGCGGCCGCTGCGGCGGCGCTCTCTCCCTACCTTTTCCTTTCCATACCGGTGACCGTTCTCGCGATCGCGCTGGGCATATGGCGACGGACAAGGAAACTGGCCACAGATCCCGCGCACCAGGAGCGCACGATTTCACAACGCTAAGGTCCGCAGCGGAAGGATTGCGCATTGGCGAGGCCGTATTTCGGGAGACCCCCGTTGCGGCCTCCGCTCCCGTTCCACCAGGGGACGCATTGGGACGAGGCGTTCCCCGGACAGTTTGGCATCATCGCCTCGCCCTCGAAGCCCAGTATGCACGGACCGCTGAATGATGGATCGGAAAAAGCTATAACGACGCCTGTTTTAGGCTTCGATTATTGACACCCAACAACCGGGGATATCAAGGCAACCCTGGCCCCGCCATCGCATGACACGGCATGCAATCTGGAAAAGAGGATGTAATTCTCTCATCCGGAACCATATATTTTTGCAAAATACTATGAAGATTCCTACATATATTTATACACGAACTCCCCCCATTCAAAAATACAGAACGAGAACTGTCATTGACAGACTATCTTTTGAAAAGTAGTCTTGATTTGTTAGGAAGCTAAACGTTTTACCCCTCCGGCGGGGCGTTTGGCTCGTTCAGGAGGAAGATAAGGTGACCTTTGACACGCTTGAGAAGAGCTATCGCAAATATCTGAAGAGCGGCACCGCGGCGTTCGCGTTGCTGGCAATGCTTGCCGCCAGTCCAGTGGCGCAAGCACAGAAAATCGAAGAGATAAGCGGCACCCTGCCCGACGGCACGGCCTGGCTGATCAGCGTGCCCACCGACTGGAACGGCGTGCTCCTGCGCGATCTCGACTATGCGGCGAATTCGCAGACGGAGCGCTTTACGGATCTGCTGAGCAGAGGTTATGCCTTCGCGGGTCTGGCGCGCCATCCCATGCGCCCGTGGCAGTATGATCCGCAGCGGGAAATACATAACCTCGAAGCCGTTCAAACGATTTTCGAGGAGCAGTACGATCCCGAGTGGGTGCTGGCGTTCGGCTGCTCAGGAGCCGGATTCGTCAGTCTCGCCGCCGCCGAGGATTTCTCCGATCGCATAGACGGTGCGGTCGTTCTGTCGGCGCATATACCGGTGTGGATCATGAACAGCTACCTCGATGGCTGGTTTGCCATGCAGACGCTCCTCGCGGACGCGTATGAGGAAGCCGGCCTGGGCTCCGCGAGCGACCTTCGCATCGTCAACATGCCGAACGGCGCCGGCTCCGACGGCAGGACGATCGGCGACATCCAGGCCTCATGGCGCAGCGCGGTGGAGACATTGGGAGAGACTCCCGAGGGACGGGCGCGCCTCGCCCTTGCCTTCGCGATCGGCCAATGGTCCCCCTGGGAGGCTGCGGATCAGCCGTTCCCCGATCCGCTCACCTCCGAAGCACTGTCCGATCAACTGGTGCCTTCGGCATTGCGGCTTACCGGCACCGTCGGCGGCCAATCGCGCGTGATGTTCGAGAATGCCGCCTCGGGCCAGCAGCTTTCAGGCAATGAGGGCATCGATTACGCAGCCTTCTACGATACGGCATCGCCGATCATGAAGGAGCTTGTCGAACATCTTTATGCCGAGGCGGGCCTCGATATCGGCGAGGACATCGAGCGCATCAATTCCGCGCCCCGCATCGCAGCGTCCGACTATGCGCTCGATTACTGGAGCCAGCCCGGAAGAACAGCGGACGGGGACCTGCAGGTGCCTACGATCCGCGTGCACAGCCTGGGCGACAACTCGATTCCCTATAGCCTGATGCAGGGCTATCAAGCGCTCGTGGAAGAGAAGGGCACGACCGATCTCTACCGTCAGTCGCTGCTCAAGTTCACCGACCATTGCGGCTTCGAGGCGTCCGAAACCACCGCTCTTGTCGAGGTCATGATGGAGCGGCTGGAAACGGGCGAGTGGCCGGACACGTCGCCGGAGGCCCTGAATGCCGTCGCTGCCGAGCTCGATCTTGGCGAAGCCCGCTTCATGGAGGAAGACGGGTGGCGCGTTGAAGAGTACAATCGTACCTGGATAGCTGGAGAATAAGCCTCCGGAGAACGATGCGGGGCATTTCCCCGCATCCATTTCCCCACGGCGCGATTTATCGATATTCGCGCCGTAGACGCCACGGGCCTCAATCGACCCGGCTGATCAGCATTCCTTTTTCCAGCGGCTTCACGCTTGTCTGCCCCGGAACGAACGCCGCGGTTTTGTGGGGGCTGCTGCCGTCGACCCCGAACCGTGCGCGCCCCAGCCCCTCAATTTCGATCTCGAGGCTGTCTCCCACGTTTATGGGCTTGAGCCCTTCATGGTTGGTGCCGGTCGTGACGAGGTCCCCGGCGTGAAGCGTGGTGAACCGGGAGAGCCATTCGATCTGCTCGGGGATTCGATTTGCCATGGTATTCGTCGAGAAATCCTGGGCGATCACGCCGTTCAGCCACGAGCGCACCCGAAGCTCGTGCGGGTCGTGAATTTCGTCAGCGGTCGTGATCCAGGGTCCGCACAGCGCAAATCCGCGCTGACCCTTGGGGATGAACTGTCCCCTGCGATGCAATCCTCGCGCCGAGATGTCGAAGAACGGAACGAATCCGAAAACCTTGCCCATTGCATCTCCGGCAGAGACATCCTGGACCTCGCTGCCGATAACGAAGGCAAGCTCCGCTTCAGCGTGGAAGACCACGACGTCGTCAATGTCCGGCAATGTGGTCCTTCCACCCGACCCAACCAGATCGTTGCTCTTGTGGAAGAACTCGTTCGGCAGGCGGTCCTTCGTGAACCCGAGAATGTCACGTAGTTCGCGAACGCCGAGAGACCTTTCGAGGGGCGATGAAGCGGCGCAAGAAGTTTCACGTCGGAAAGGGTCTGGCCGGGCGCCCTGGCGAGCAGATTCTCGATTTCCGGTTTCAGCTCCTGAAAATTCGCGATCAGGAAGTCGAGAGCGCCCTGCGGACCGCGGACGCTGCGCATGGGGACGAGATCGCTGACATCGACCACTTCCGCTTTTGCATTGAGCACACCGATCTGATCGTCGTTGAACCTGAGAATCTTCATTTCACGTTTCCATTATATGCGTCTGGATCACGCCGGCGATCGACCGGGAGCGGGATTTCCTTGAGGATGATGGACAGGCAAAAGGCCAGCACGGCAGCAACGGCCGTACAGAGAAAGATGGGATGGAGAGCACCGGTGAACGCATCCAGGACCGTATCCCGCAAGGACGGAGGAAGCTCGGAGATGAGCTGGGGCGACATTGCGCGCAAACCCGTGTTTCCCGTATCGTTCAGCAGGCCGCCGGGGAGCCGGCTCGACAGCCCGGCGGCAAAAATCGCGCCGAAGATGGAGACCCCGACGGAACCGCCGATCATGCGGAACATCTGGGAGCTCGCCGTCGCGACGCCGAGCGCCCCCGCGGGAACGGCATTCTGGATCGCGGCGACGCCGATGCTGTTGACCGGGCCGATCCAGATGCCCACCGTCAAAAGATAGAGGCCCAGGATCCACACATTCGTGTCCGGGGTGATGGTTGCGAGCAGAAGCGCGCCGACCGCCAGCAGGGGCATGGACAGGATGGGCACTATTCTGTAGCGGCCCGTCCGGCTCATGAAGATGCCGGACAGGATGGACCCGCCGACGAATCCGAACATCAGGGGCAGCAACAGCAGGCCGGAAACGGTCGGGCTGTAACCTTTGACGACCTGTAGGTAGAGCGGGATGAACGTTATCATGCCAAACATCGACATGCCGATGATGAAGCGCACGGCATTGGACACCACGAAATTGTTGATGCGAAACAGGCCGAGAGGCAGAATCGGCTGAATGGTCCGGGATTCGATGAACAGGAACCCCAGAAAGCCCAAGCCGCAGACCACGCCCAGCGCAACGCTCGGCCAGGATGCCCAGGGAATGGCCGTGCCGCCAAGGCTCGCGAAGAGAACGATGCCGGTCAGCGTGATGGCGAGCAGAATGGCCCCGGGATAGTCAATTTTCTGCCGGCCGTGATTGCCGCCCTTGGGCAGCAGGAAAGTGATGCCCTGAACGCCAGGACGCCGAACGGCAGGTTGATGAAAAGCACCCAGTGCCAGGAAAACTGCTCGGTCAGAAAACCGCCCAAAAGAGGGCCGAAGACGGTCGAAAATCCCAGGACGGCACCCACAACTCCCTGTGCCTTGCCACGATCGCGTTCGCGCAGAACATCGGCCACTACGGTCATGGCAACGACGATCAGCCCCCCGCCTCCCAGACCCTGGATGAAGCGCCCGAAGATCAGCACCCCCATGCTGCTGGCCAGACCGCCGATTCCCGCGCCGGCAAGAAAGACGAGAATACAGGCCTGAAGAACGGGCTTGCTCCCGTAAAGATCGGCCAGCTTGCCCGAAATCGGCGCGCCGACCGTGGAGGCGAGCAGATAGACCGTCATGATCCAGGTGACGCTTTCGACGGACCCCAGATCGGCGACGATAACGGGAATGGCCGTGGCAATGCTCGTCTGGCTGAGAGACGCGAGCAGCAGGACGCAGGCCGCCGAAAAAATGATCAGTCGGATCGGCTGGCGGGGACTTGCCGTCTCGGAAGGTGTGGCAGCTGACATCCGTCAGGTCCTTTCGCGTGAGGTTGGATGCGAGATGAGACCGGCTCGGCGATCAGGTGCGCGAGATCAGGAACGAGCCGACAGATCGATTGAACCGCTCCGGCTGGTCGATCCACAGGAAGTGATTGGCCTTGTCGAAGATGTGCAGTTCCGAGTCGGGCAATGAGGAGAACAGGTCGATTCCCGACTGCATGCCCTTCACCGTGTCCTTGCCCAGATGATGAGCGGGGCGGATTTGAGCTTGTGCAGGTGTTCGCGAAGATGGACGCCATCAAGCAGATATTGCTGCCTGTTTCTCACACCGCCGTCGGCCCAGAATGCCCGCCAGGGATCTTCCCATATGGGAAGCCAGTGTTTCGCCCTGCCGATACCGTAGGCGATGAAATCGTCCGGAACACTGGCCATGTCGTGAACCATGGTGTGGAGCAGTCGGACCACGCTTTCCGCATCCGGTTTCAGGCCCTCGAGAAACATGGTGTTGGGCAGGAAAATCTCGTGATGGCGCTGCGCGACATTCGCGTGGTTCAGGCCGCCCTCGGGAAGCGTGAGACTTGCGCTGTCGACCAGCACCAGACCCTTGACCAGATCGGGGCGCGTGACGGCGATGAAGGCCGAGATCCAGGCGCCCTGCGACTGTCCCACCACGTCAGCATCCTCGAGATGAACGGCGACAACTATCGCCTCGCGCAAAGCCGGGCACGAAAAACCGCCAACCCTCACCAATAAGATCGCCGACGCTGCGAGCGGAAAACTCTGGTCGGGCTACGCCCTCCCGACGTTCCCCGCTCGCAGCAGCGCCAGTGGCCTGGTTTTGCGCCGCCCAATGGCCGGTTTTTGCTCCGCCGTTGACACCCATGCTGGTCTTTATGGCCGCGCGACGCATCAACACGATCAAAGCTGATGTGGTTCTGCTCGAAACGCGCCTAGCCGAAATAGTCGCCGCCGATCCCGAGATGGCCGACATCGACCGCCGCCTGCGCTCGGTGCCCCACGTCGGCCCGTCCTAAGCTGGACACTTTTGGCCCATCTGCCCGAACTGGGCCGCCTCTCCCATGGCCAGATCGCCGCCCTTGTCGGGGTCGCCACCTATGATCGGCAAAGCTGCGCATTCAAGGGTCGCAGCACGATCGGGGGGCGGACGCTCCGCAGTGCGCAACGTCGCCCACATGGCCGTCCTCAGCGGCGCCAGCTTCAACCCAAGTCTCGCCGCCATGAAACACAGGCTCGCCGCACGCGGAAAGGTCATCCTGTCGCTCTGATCAACAAGCTCATGACCTGGCTCAATGCCATCATCAAAAACCAAACCCAATGGCCCCCAAACACAAACTGAACAACACAGTTGCTTATCCGACCGCGACCATCACCACGCCGGCCGTTGCCAGCAGGGTCGCAAGAAGAATGCCGGGGGCCGGCATGCGCTCGGTCTTGAAGACGACGACGGCGAGGTAGGCGGCGATATAGATCTCGACCGAGTTGATCACGGCGACCTGCGTCACGCCGGTATAGGTCAGCGCGATGAATTGGGTGATCTGCCCGACGGAGATGCACAGGGCGGCGAGCAACTGCCAGGGATCGGGCCGCCGCAAGGCGTCGACCACAACCTTGCGGTAGTAAGGGCTGACGGCGCAGCCGGCGACGTAGTAGCCGAGCGCGGCGACCGAACCGACGAACGCGCCGAGATATGCGTCAGGCAGCGCCATGAGGCCGAATTTCCGGCCGATGTAGCTAGCTGCGTAGGATGCGGCGCAGATGATGCCAAACATGTAGCCGCGCGGGATGTCGGGCGGCGCGTTCGCGCCCGTCTCTTCCGCCATGCTCCTGTCGCGCCGTTCGATGACCAGCAGGGCGAAACTGACGGCCAGCAAGGCAATTCCCGCCCCCGTCAGCCCACCAATCGTCTCATCCAGGATGAGCCAGCCGAGAAGGGTCGAAAGGAAGGGCGTCAGGCGGCGAACGGTCGAGACGCGGATTACGCCGGCATTCTGGATCGCCTTGTAGAGCGTCTGCCTGCCCCAGACAGTGGCGAGAATGCCCGAGGCGAAGAACCACACCATCGCCATACCTGGTGCGTTCGCCACCGTTTCGAGCGGCAGGCCGACGACCAGCCATACCAACGCCGAAAGTAGGCCAGTGAGCAGCACCGACAATAGCACGCCACCTTCCCCGCTCGCGGCCGGATCGGCTCTCGCGATGGCGACGCTTCCCACAGCGAAGGCGCAAGCGGAAAAGAGCGCCATCAGTTCGCCGATCACGACGGGCTCTCCGACGGATGGTCGCGGCAAGCTGCCGTCATGGTTCTCGTTGTCCGTTCAGGCCGATGTGGATGTTCTTCTCCACGGTAAAGGTGGTCAGTTCGTCCAGACATTCCTCGCGGCCGATGCCCATATTCTTGACGCCGCCGAAAGCGGCGCCGAGAAAATGCTTCGCGACCTCGTTGATCCCGACGAAGCCAGCCTCTACGCGCATCGCGGTGCGGTGCACCTTGCTGATTTCGCGCGCGCCATATCGAGCAGGTAAGGCCGTATTCCAGCGCGTTGACCTGCTCGGTCATCACCGCTTCGTCGTCCCAACGTCGCACGCCGAGGTCGGGGCCGAATATTTCCTGGCGCGCGATCCGCATCGACGGCGTCACGTCGGCGAAGATTGTGGGCTCGAGGTAATAACCGCCGGCCAGGCGGTCGTCGTCGGTCGCCTGGCCGTGTCGGGATGCCCGGCTTGACTCCGCCGGCGACTTCATGATCACCGAATTGCCGGCAGCCACCGGCGCGGCGATCTTGCCTGTGCAGAACATAAAAGGATGATTGAAGGCGATGATCCGCGCGATGAGGCCGAGCGGCTGACGCATGGAGAAATTCACCGCGTGCGGTCCCATCGGGATCGACGCGCCTTTAATCTCGGTCACAAGACCGGCGAAGAATTCGAGTTGCGCTGCGACGATATTGGCGTCGGCGATCATCTCCGTCACCGGATTGCCGCAGTTTGCGACGTCGATCGTGGCAAGGTCGCGCGCATTCGCCCTAAGCAGTCGCGCGACCTCCTTGAGAATGCGTGCGCGTTCCAGGGGAGCGACGTCGCGCCAGACCGGAAATCCCGCCTTGGCCGCGGCGACCGCACGGTCGACGTCCGCATTCCTGGCCTCGGCGAGGCGGCCAGCACGATGCCGCGGCCGGGGTCGAACGTATCGATGGACGAACTGTGGAGTGGCGAATGCCAGTCGCTCCATAGAAGAAGGATCGATGCTCCGGCAGAATTTGGTCCAGAACTTCTCACGACGTCTCTTGCCGACCACCTTGCATGATGCGCTCCGCCCAGCTCCTTAACCTATCCCTAGAGTGTCAGCCTTCCGTTGTCGATAACATTGCGCATTCCCACCCGTTCCAATCGTTATGCGAAGAAATGATTAGGCTGCGAAGTATCTGCAATTCTTGAAGGAGCGTGGCGCTGCTTGCCTCGCACATCTGGTGGTTTGGCGTCTCCGAGTTAGACCGCTGAAGCAGTAGTTCGAGCAGTGGGGAATAACAGAACCGTTTCCGGCGACGCAAGTGTTCGCATATGTTCTCGCACGTTGTGTGCGAACGCGGTAGCCTAGCACTACTTTGGCAGAAGTGAGGGTATCGCGCTTGGCAGGGAGCAACCGCACTGAGGGCATTGCCCGGGCGGCGGTCTCGACAGGCGATCAAGGATGGCTTGTCGAACTGCCGGCATGCTCGGCTGAGGCGGTGGCCCGGAGAGTCTTTTTTTTCCGCCCCGCCTGAGCGAGCCTTCTATTCTGCAGAAAGGCATAGGCCATCATCGTCATCAGTGCGTGGCGATGCAGCCCCGTCCAGGACCGCCCTTCGAAGTGGTCGAGGCCAAGCTCTTCCTTGAGTTGCTGATGTGCCTGTTCGCAAATCCAGCGCGCCTTGATCGCGCCGGCCAGATCCCGGATCGGCGTGTCGGCTGGTAGGTTCGAGAGATAGTATTTCCGCTCGCCGTTTGAGCGATGCTCACCCACCAGCCAGGCTTCCTCGCCGGGCATGTGCTGGGCCCCGGCGGAACCGATCCGTTGCGGCGGCCCGTCGGCGATGCGTACACGAACGGCGGCAAAGCGCGCCGCAAGCCGCCCCTTTGTTCCTCGGCGCCAACTGACCTGACGCCACTTTGCATTTTCGAGCATGGCGTGTGCGGCGCGGGATTTAAGGTCGGGCACGTGCCGAACACGCGGTCGCCCGCGGTCCGCCACCGGGAAGATCAGTTGCACGTCTGCAGGGTAGACCTTCTGGTGCCGGGGAATGCCAACGGCCCAGCAAAGATCCCGTGCGCTCAAGGCCTGCCGGAACGGCGCCGAGAGACCATAGCCAGCATCTGCCAGTACGCAGCCGAAGCGAACCCCGGCGGCGATCGCTCGGTCGATTTCCTCGATGGCGATCTCGGGCTTGGTGCGATAGCTCTGGAAAGGCTCGGGCACGCCGGCCCTAGTCATCCGGGCCGTATCGCTGGTCCAGCTTTCCGGCAGGAACAGCCGCAAGCTCAGCATGACCGGCACCTCCCCTGAGGCCAGCGTCATCGACACCAGTGTCTGGCAGTTCGCGTTCTTGCCCAACGCCGTAGCATATTGGGGCGCAACGCCAACGGATGCTTTGCCCTTCTTAGGCAGCGCCGTGTCGTCAATGATCAGCCAGGCCTTGGCGCCGCCGACCAGTTCATCTGCCTGCTGCCACAAAGTCGCTTCCAGCGGGGCGCTATCCCACAGGCCTGCGCCGATGAAATGATGCAGACGGTCGTAGCTGAGTGCATCCACGCGTGCCGCCATGGGCTGGATGCTCTTGCGGTCGCCGGGGCCGATCAAACCAGCAATATAGGCCGGACACATCCGCCGCCGCGTCTTGTTGCCCAGATCCCGCAGATACGGCTCGAGCCACCGTTCCAGATCATCCTGCCAGTCTGCTTCCATCGCCAGCCTCCATCAAAGCTGGCTCCCTATGAATCACGCATCACACGCCGAGGGAATCCCGAAAATCACACTTCTGCCAAAGTAGTGCTAGGCCCTGTTGACATAAGTCGGCATCCATAACTTCGCAGCGGCGAGAGCCAGGAAGCCCAGGAAAGAGACGGCGGTCTTGTCGTATCTGGTTGCGATACGCCGGAACTGCTTGAGCTTGTTGAACATGCGCTCGACGCGGTTGCGGTCCTTGTATGCCCGGAAGTCGCAGGTGATGGCCTGCTTGCGGTTGGCCTTTGGCGGGATGACCGGCAGTATCCCCTTGAGTAGCAGGCTGGCGCGGACGTCGTCGCTGTCATAGCCCTTGTCAGCCAGCATGAGCCTGGGCTTGGCAACCGGCAAGGCGATCAGGTCACCGACCGCTTTGTAGTCGGAGGTCTCGCCGCCTGTGAGGATAAAGCCAAGAGGGCGTCCCTGACCGTCTGCGCGGGCGTGGATTTTGCTCGTAAAGCCGCCGCGGCTTCGACCAAAACCCTCCTTATGAGTCCCCCTTTTACGCCCGCTGCCTGAGAGTGGCCGCGCACTGTGGTGCTGTCGATCATGTGCTGCCAGTCGTCGGTGAGCCCGAGTTCGACCAGCGTTTCCAGCAAGGCATCCCAGACGCCTTGTTCGGCCCAGCGCCGGAACCGAACATAGACCGAGTTCCACTTGCCATAGCGCTCATGCATGTCGCGCCAAGGGCAGCCGACACGCAACACATAAAGCATGCCATTCAGAAAGCGGCGGTTGTCCTGGGCGGGTCGAGACCATCGACCGCGCTCGGACGGCAACAGCGCCCCCACCAGTGCCCACTCATTATCCGTCAGATCGCCACGAGCCAAAAATGCCTCCATGAAAGGAAGCCTTGAATCAGTCACGCGGCGATTTGGGAATCCCTTTTGTCAACAGGACCTAATTGTAGTCACTCAGCGAGAGCTGTGCTGCCGTTGAGAGGCGCTCTGCAGCCGGGTTCACATTTCGGCTTTTGCCAACATGACAAATTTGCCGAACCGCATGGTGGGCCGTGTCACACCTTCGCAGGTCGCCTTCGGTATCCGTCACGTCAGACGTAATGGCGAGGGGTCGACACCGATGATCCGGAGAGCCCGTATCTGTGCATGCGCCTCGAGCAGGCCACAGTGATTGAGACCGGATCAGCGAACTGCCATCAAGGCCATGCAGAAATCGAACGCTGCAACACAAAGGGCCGGACAGATGACCGCAGCGACCAAATGCTGTAATGTTCAGTCAAACCAGAGCAAAAGGTGTGGCACCTGCAGGTGCAAAGGTGTGAGGTCAACAAAAATCAACTTTCGTCAACGTTTACCTTTGTTGACATTCGTTGACTGGTCCATCTGAAGTTACTGCTTCCCACCAAAGTTTTGGCAATTTTGTCAAATTGCCCAATGCGGGCCGGCATCTTTCTGTACCGAGACGACATCGACTAAAGTGAGATGCTCGCGCTCCATTTTGTCAATTTTGTCAATTCTGTCAGCAGGCCATGAGCGGGATGACGCAGCCGGCTACAGTCCAAGAAAGAAGAAAAACCCCGGAAATGCCTTCGGCACGAGCTTAAGTAGGGGGGGTACCCGGAGGCGGGATTGTTTGCGCGGATACGAAGAGGACAGGCCCGACGAATCGCGCTGGGCCAGTGCTCTCGACCACGGATGGCGTGGAGAAAGAATGTATCATGCGTAAGACCATCAAGAAGTCGGCCAGCAAAGCGGCGGCCGATACGGAATTGAGCTCGACGATCGAGAACGATCTGCCGCAGCAGTCGACTGACGCACCGTCTCCGGTGCCGGCCGTGGCGCAGGCGCCCATCAGTCCGTTTGCGATCGCGGAAATGAACGACAATAAAGTTGAAAGTGTCGACTCGGACGGCTGGGCGGTCGAAATCGACTGGAGCTTCCTTGATCCTAGCCGCGCCGCGCCGGCTCCCGTGTTTCCGATCGAGAAACTGCCCGAGCCCTTGGCAGAGCTCGTTGCCAAGCTGGCGCTGGCGCGGCGCCTGGTCGTGGACTTCGTCGCCTTCGCCATTCTGGCGGCCTTGTCCGGAGCCATTGGCAACCGTGCTCGCGTTCAGCTTTTCGATGGCACTCTTGAGCCCTTGGCCATTTACGTTGCCTTGGTCGGAGCGCCTTCGACGGGCAAGAGTCAGGCGATCGGCATGGTCGAGACGCGCTTGCGCGCGTTGGACGGTGATCTGACAGCAAGCGTGAGCGGTGCGGCCATGGCCGCAAGCCACGCGGCTCTCGATCGCCTCAACGTAAAAATCCGTGCGAAGGTTGCGGAACGTTTGGCCGTGGAGTTCGAAGCGCCTGAAGATTACCGAGAGGGACCACGGGGTGGGAGGCTCTTGCTGACCGAAACGACCGGGCCGGGATTGATCGAGGAGTTGAGCGCCGACCGGTCCGGGCGCATGCTGGTCACTCATGAGCTCTCGGGCGCGATCGGTTATCTGTCATCGAGCCAGCCGGCCAGGTCGCGTGGACTTTTTCTGCAGGGCTTCGATGGAAATCCCGTCGTCGTGAGTACAAAGTCGGAAGGTCGGAAGCTGATCCCGGAGCTGCTGCTAAGCGTGCTGGGAGCTGTGCAGCCGGGCCGCTTGTCGTATCTCATGCGACACGGCGATGATGGCTTTGCCGCGCGCTTCTTCTGGGTCCATCCCGATGTTGTGCCCTCTGCGGCACTCGGAGATAATCCGGGTCCGATCGACGACTTGGCGGGCGTCCTCTCAGCTTTGCAGGGTATCCAGCCCGCGGCCAACGAACATGGGTATTCGGCCGCGGTGCCGCTTGCGGCCGATGCTCGGACGCCCTTGGAGATGGCCGCCAAGAAGTGGACAACTGACCAGATGTTCAGCAGCGAGTTGTTTTCCTCGGCATTGGGGCGTGGGCGACAGTATGCGCTCCGCCTGGCGGGTATCCTGCAGATCGCGACGCATGTGATGGAAGGGAAGTCCGGCCTACCGGATGTGGTGAGTGCCGACGCCATGACGAGCGCTATCGCGATCGTCGACACCTATATCCTGCCTATGGCGGAACGCGTATTCGCCGCCAGCGATACGAAACCTTCGGACGCGGCCGCCCTGGCGCGTTTTCTCGCGCGTAGCGGAAAGCCGATGGTCAACGCTCGTGCGGATATCATGCGTGGTCGCGGCTCGCCGGTGACCCAGGCGCTGGCCGTGCGAGAGGCGATCGAAGAACTCGAACAGCGCGGAGTGTTAAGGCCGGCTCCGCAGCGCCCCGGGCGCGGTCGGCCCTCGAGCGACTGGATCGTCCACCCCGCCCTTCTGGCGATGGCGCGGAAGTAAGTTTGAGAGGGGCGGCACCGCCCCCCTCGTATACCAAAGGTGCAATTATGGCAGGACGATACGACGAACTTCTCGTTGACTGGCCGGGTGACGTTCCCTTCGAACGGGTCGTTCGGCAACGCCTGGATGCCTTTGACAGCCTCGTAGCGCAGGGTGTCACGTGGCCATCTATTGCAGCGGCGCTTGCGCGTGCGGGAATTACCAAGAAGGACGGGGCCCCACTGTCTTGGCGTCAGGTCAATGCGGTGTATCGCCGAAACAAGGTGAAGCCGACCCGCTCACAGGCCTTGCCTAGCGCTTCTCCGAAGCCGCTTCCAATGCCTGCGCGGTCTGGAAATAGCACGGTCACGCACATGTCGACTTCTGGCAGGCTGGCAGACAGGCTCAGAGAAGCACGCAAATTCAATAAAAGCCCATCGGCCGAATACGAAGAATAGAAACCCATGTCGATAAAATTGCCAAAAAGGACGCGCCATGGATGCCACAGATATTTCTGATCTCATTCAAAACACGCCCCTCGCGAGAGGCGAGGCAGAGCACTTCGCTCAATACGCGACAGCGGTCTTTGAGGGAATGGGCCAGCATCGGCGCACGATGGGTCTTTCGCAAAGCTCGGATCTGCTCGCCACCTACATCGCGTCAGCGATTGACTGGAATCTTGCGCTTGAGCCCGCGGCCAAGGCTGAGAACGCCAAACTTGGTTCGCGACCGCGCGGTCGCTTTGGTGTGATCGAGCAGTTAGAGCGAATTGGCGAAATCCTCGGCTGGGATATGGTGCCCGGCAGCAAGCAGCCAAAACTCCGCGACCGTCCAATTACGAGCGATGTCATAAACGCTCTCGCACAAAAGGGCGCACTCGGCCCGGTTCTTGTCTCACATGTCGAGCCACCGGACGGTCGACAACGCAAGGACCTGAAGTTCCGCCCTTTGGGCGGCACGAACGTTGATCTGAATGAGGGCGTGCCTGAGGAGCATGACGAAACGGTATTCGGTTTTCACGATCCTTCCCATCTGACCGATGACGGAAAATCCAATGCACGAAAGCTCAAGCGGAAATTTGCTTTTGCGAGTAAGTTTGGAGCTCCTGCCGTTCTCCGCACCGATCCGGTCACCTGGCACCTGGACGATCAGCCGCGTAAAGCAATCGAGAATGCCGAACCTTTTATGGGTGGAGTGTTTCAGAGCTTGCGATCTGTGAGAAATTTGCTGGCAGGCCAAGAAGGTGCCCGTAAGAACCTCGCGGTCACTGCACGCCGCGCTGCCCGCTTTCTCGAGATCGAGTTTGCCATGACGGATCGAAACAGAAACAATCAGTCCCATGAAACGATTGCCAGCTGGACCAAGCCCAATCCATTTGCAGAATTTGGCATTGCGCTGTTCGAGGTACTCGCACCGACCCGAAATGGCGAAAGCTTGCCCGATATCCTCATGCCCGACGACATAAAGGGCGATTTGAAGCAGGAGGCCGTAGACCTGGTTCTGGAGGGTGCTCAGCATGCGCGCCGGGTGTTCGGCATACTCCAAGGTCGGTTGCGTGCGCATGGCATTGATATTCCAGAAGCCCATCTGGTTGATCCAGACGACGCAGATGAAGATCTTCCAGGGCCATTACAGGCGCATTACCTCGATCGCGGCTCGCCCGTTATGCGAATTTCCGAAGACATTAGAGACACCACCGGTCGCCTCAACGAAGGGCGCCGCCGCACGCTGGAACAACTTTGGAGACTTCGCGACAATTCGGTGAAATTGCGTGCTCTCACCGAAATGTTCTTTGCCTATCATGAGCAGTTGCTCGACCGCGGTGGCAATTACGGCCCATTAAGAAATGAAATGCTCGAGAAGATCGCCAATCCGACGCTCGACTGGTATCGCGAACTCGGTGCTCGATTTGATGAGGGCGTTGTTTACAAGTCCGACATCAAGCGACGATCTGGAGGATTGCCGAACGGCGTGCCCGATGTTCCGAGCGAACTCGAACGATATCAAATGAAGTTGCAGCATTATCCGGCGATAATGGCTTGGGGGGCTCAGCGCCACGACGCAGTCATTGAGGCTGTTCTCACAGCGCTCGATACATCGGGAGACGCTTGGCTGCTCTGGAAGACAGTGAGCGCTATTGTGAACGAGGACGCTGGATAAAGGCGTGCTATTGGCGTTGGCCGGATCTTCGGGCCGCCCCGACGGAGCGGCCCTGAGTTGATCTAGCTGGGCTTGCGGTTCGGGCGAGACCAGACGAGGCTGGCGGTAGCGCCGGTTTCATCATCGAAGAGATTTGCGAAAATCGGGGCGGCGAAGCTCGGATCGTCGATCTTGGCTGAAAGGTAGCTTCGGCCCTCGTTGGACTTTTTCGTCCACGCTGCCCCGATCTCGACGCGGCCCGCAAAGAGGCGGTGCGAGGGGGCATCGTTGTTGGTCGAGGTGGTCTCGGGAACAATTTTTACGTTCTTGGCCTGAAGGTTCAGCGTAGCGATCTCACCGACGAACTCGGAGTTAGTCTTTTTGAAGGTACCGATGGTTGCCATTTGAAATCTCCTTGGTCTGGTTTCGGACCGCCTGATTGCGGCCTCGATGGCGATCTTGGGGACACGAACGACCGGCGACGCATCGCTTTGGCGACCGGAGTGAAACGGAGGACAGCGAGGACCGTCTTTCTTGCCTCGCGAGGAATGGCGGCATAGGCCGTCAGGGGAAGAAAGTCGGGCGGCGCAGTTGCGGCAAGACGGTCGAGGCGAAGCCGATTCGAGTCCAGATCAGGCCAGAAAGAGGACACATTCAGCCGGGTCGGCGGTAGAACAAGGATAATGTATGGGGCTCCCCCGGCTTTCAAAATCGCCACCGAGGTTTTTGGCAAGCGATTGCACGCAACCGGAATTTTGGGCTCCGACGATTTGACGGAAGTAGTCGCAAGGCCAGGACACCTAAAATGCAGGCTTGAACGGGTTGGATCAATTTGGGGACATCGGATCCATCCTATTTCGGGCATGGGGAACATCGCCGATATGGGGCGACATCAGGGTGCCAGTAGCAACAGCAGCTGGTCGTATCGGATAATTTGCGAGCCGCCGGGAAAACACCGTTTGCCTGCCATTGCCTAATTGCCTAGGCATATCTGACACTGACGGCGTTCGCGATATTTTTGGTAATTTTGTCAGTTTTGGCAGGGAGCTTCCCGCGCGGGGCGCGCCGGGTCCCCCGCAATGCCCCAGAAGACAATCTGGCGCGACACATGCAATCCCCTGATTCCGCAGCGTTCTGCCGCAAAATTTGGAACAAAAACTCCTGACCCGAACACCCCTGACGTTTAACTCGGGGGGGTGCCCGGAAGAGACATTTTTCAGCGTGCTTTTCTCGTGGGCGTCATCAACGCTCAAGGAGCAAATCATGAGCAGCAAGAATACCACCGGCAAGCCGCCGGTCTCTCCGACCCAGGGCCAGACGGCATCTGCCGTCGAAGTTCCGACCGTCGCCTATTGCTTGGGCCCGAAGGGCGGAATCGGCAAGTCAACGGTCGGTCGCCTGGCGATCGACGGCTGCTTGGCCGCCGGACGTAATGTTTCGATCGTTCAGATCGATCGCGCGCCCACACTTCCGGCTCTCTATCCGGAGCTGACGACCACGATCGCGGCGCCATCGGCGGAAGACCTTCGCGCGGACCTGCTTGCGTCCGTGCGTGTTTTCGAACCGCTGGAACATAAGATTGAGGAGATCGTTGCCAGCAACGGTGTGCTGGTGGTTGATGTCGGCGCCGGCCATAACACAAGTGCACTGCTCCATTTCGTCGCCCGCGCCCGCTTCGACCGTCATTTGGCCGACAAGGGCGTGAAAGTGGTGGCGCTGGCGGTAACGACGGCGGACAACAGCGCGATGACGCAGACTGCGGCGATGATCGATGACCTGATTCAGGTCCATCCCGCGGCCGAGATCGTACCTGTCCTTAATGCATATGGCGGCAATTTCCGCTTTACGACGACGAGCCCCGCCCACAAGACCTTCGCCGAGCGCATCCAGCCTGCCATGAAGGGCCGGCGCCATCTGCAGTTGCCGGCAGTGGCGGAAGGCGCCTGGCCGCTCTTCGAATCCGCCGGGATGACATTCATCGATGCGGTCATGGCGACCGACGAAGAACTGATGACGCGCCTCGGTTTGTCGCGCGCCATGGCTGTGGCGGTTCAGGCGGACGTCTCAGACTTCCTCGGATACGTCTGGCCGCGTCTGGGTCAGATTGTCGGCTTCGACGTGGAGAGGTCCAATGGCTAGCATCCCTGCCAAATTGATGGGGCGGATCGCCCGGAACGGAGCGCGCGGCAAGGCCGCGCGTCTCTTCCTGCGCCGGAACGTGTCAAGATTGTCGCCAGAAGAGATCGCCAAATTGCCAGCTTCGACGCTGAAGCGAATCGGTCGCGAGCTGCGCGCGGCGGCGATGGGGCAGGCGAACGAAACCGTCGGCGCTGCGTCTGGCCAGATCACGCCCCCCGCGTCATCCAGTTCGAACAGGACCAAACGCATTCCCTCGCTCATCCAATTGCTGATCGAGGCTGTGATTTGCATCGTCGCCCTGACCGTGACCGCTGTGGCCGTCGAACGTCCCGTCCGTTGGGGTCTTTATCACGTTGGCCTCTTCTCATCTGAGCAGATGGGCCTTTGCCAGCGTCTTGATCGCTGGAGCGATGGCTGCAGCTTTGAAGTTCGGACCGATGGTCTTGGCATTGATCAGGTTGCCGTGCTCGTGGACATGCCGCCGGCGGTGCTTGCCGCCGCCAACCCAACTCTTTTCCCCTACGAACCCCTGCCTAGGGGCACGCTCGTTCGTATTAGCCGTTCGGGAGGCAGTAATGAGTAACAAAGATCACGACCTCACGCCGGTGCCCGACGTTTGGCCGGGCCGTCGAGCCGCGTTTGGCGCTTCTGTCCTCATAGGCCTGATTGTCGCCGCTTTTTTATTCGGTGTCCTGCCGGTCTATGGCTGGAACTCGACAGCTGCCTCTATAATGGTCCTCGGCCATGAAGGCTTGTTGTCCATCATCGGTCTTGCCGCCATGGATGCGACTCCCAAACTTGCAGACGCCGCCAATCCTGTCGAGCGTCTGATAATGCTGCCGTTCAATGGTATGCTATGGCTCGCCTATCCGATCAGCTTTGTTCTGGCTTTGCCCGCTCGACTTGTTGAATGGGATTTGCTGGCCGATATTTCGCTCCGCTTGTCGGGCACGGCAGCGGCGAGCTTGGCGGCTGCAATCTTGGTATTCCGCCATGTGGTGAACCGGGCGCCCTATCGCCGCCGCGCGACCTGGGTCGACGGCCCGCAGGTGCGCTGGTTCAGTGATGCCGTCGCAGGCGCCTCCAATCATTTGCGCAGACTTGTCGCTGAGGCCGGTCGTGGTGTGAAATTGGCGCCGGGCCTTTTCCTGCCCCGGCGGGCGGAGCATGAATCGATGTTCATCCTGGGACTGCCGGGATCGGGCAAGAGCGTAATCGCGGAAGGGCTGATGCGGCAGGCGATCGAGCGCGGTGACCGGCTCCTCTGCGTCGATGTCAAAGGCAACCTCATCGATCGAATGGTGCGTCTTTTCGGCAAAACAGTGGCTAATGTCGTGGGCATGGAACCCGGTGGCGGCATCTGGGCTATCGGCGGGGATGTTACGAGCCGCATGACTGCATCGCGCGTCGCTGCCCTGCTAATTCCGGCGTCCAAGGATCCCGTTTGGTCTGCTGCTTCACGGCTGCTGCTCGCCGCCTTACTCGTCAAGCTGGTCCAGTCCCGGGGCAGAAGCTGGGGGTGGACCGAAATTAGACAGTCCATTTCTCGCCCGGTTGAAGAAATTGCCGCCGAACTCGCGCCGACCATGCGACAAGTTGCCGAAATGCTGCGCGGTCGCGATGGCGAGCCGTCGTCGATGGCACTCTCGACGCTCTTCAATATGGTTTCACATATTGATGATCTCGTTCAGACCTGCGCCGATCTGGAAGCCGAAGGCTGGCCAAGAGTGTCACTGAGAGCCTGGATTACGGGCAAGGGACGCCGCGTCCTTATCCTACGCCACGATCTGGGAAACCGCGAGCTTTCCGGACGCCTTCTTGCCGCCATGGTACGAGCGGTCTCGAGCGATCTGCTGAGCCGCCATCTCGAAGATAACATCGATCACGGCATATGGATATTTGCTGACGAACTCCCGCGCATCGGTACCGCGGCCAAGGATGTTTCGGATCTGGCGTCGCTTGGACGGTCCCGCGGCATAAGAGTGGTAGCAAGTGCACAAAGCCAGGCACAGCTGGAAGAAAAAATGTCGCCTGCAGCGGCCGAAGCCCTGACCGAGAATTTTGGCAAAGTCATTGTCTGCAAGGTACGACCGGGCAAGAGCGCCGAGCGCATCTCCACCTCGATGGTGGGAAGCGCAACCTATGCAATCAGGTCAGGAAAGGATGAGACACAGACGCTTCATCAGGTCGCGGCGTTTTCCGCCAGTCAGATGACCAGAACGCTGGGGCTGACAATTGACTGGCGAGGCGGCAAATCGATCCGCGCTGCGGTCATTGGGCTCGACGATGTCTATGTTGTGGAATGGAAATTCAGCGATTGGCCTGGCCTTTAGCGTGAGGAGCGATGCAGCTTATTTGAGGTGTGGCCGGGGATTTTGGTTTGCGGCTGCGCCGTTAAGTGGAGGGGGTGCCCGGAAGCCAGGATTTCAGTCCCTCTAGTTTCGCCTGTGAAAGGGAGCAGGCGAAATGGTTGCAACAATCGCGGCGGGCACCTCCGCCCAATATTACACCGAGACAACTGAATACTACGTCGGTGGGCGGGAACCGGCAGGCCGGTGGATTCTCACCGCCGGGGGACTTTTGCTTTCGGTCGGCAGCATTGTTGAGTCCAAGCCTTTTGAGCTCTTGCATGCCGGCTTGCGTCCGGACGGTTCAGCCCTCCTGTCCACCGTCGGCGTCGGCGGCCCCCGTCGCCGCATCGGCGGATACGATGCGACGTTCTCGGCGCCCAAGAGTTTCGCCCTCTTGTGGGCGATGGCCGATGATGACTTTCGCGCCAGGCTGGAAGACGCCCAGGCCAAGGCAGTCGCTCAAGCGATCGAAATCGCCGAAAAATACGCTGCCTTTTGCCGGTTCGGACGCAACGGTGTCCACCGGGAAAAAACCCGCTTAACGGTCGCCAGCTTCCAGCATGGCGAATCACGTCCAGCCGAACACACGGACGGACGGGTTTTTGAGGACCCAAACCTTCATACGCATACCGTGATCATTAACGCCGGCCCGCGTCAGAATGGGGGCTTTGGAGCCCTCGACGGAACGGCGCTGTTTGCCTGGAAAATGGCCATGGGTGCTCAGTATCATGCCGTGTTGGCGTTCGAGCTCATGCGACTTGGTTTCAAGATCGAGCTAACAGGCAAGAACGGCCTTTTCGAAATCCGCGGCGTTCCCGCCGATCTCATTAAATATTTCTCGGCGCGCCGGAATGAGATTGCGGACGAACTTGCTGCCATCGGCATGCAGAGCATGGATGCGCCCTCGGTCGCGGCCTCAGTCGCACGCAAATCGCGCAAGATCAAGCAGCAGCATCAGGCCGAGGATCGGCATGTTGGCTGGCGCGACCGCGTTACCGAACAGGGATATGACGCAACTACTTTGATCGCGACGAGCCTCGCTCAGCCGGAACACAAGGAAAGCCTTGCGGACCGCCTTGCTCAGATTGCCGGAGCATTGACGGAGCACGAGTCAACGTTCGAACGGCGGAATCTGCATGCCGCAGTAGCGTCGGCTTACGTTGGCACTGGTGAGGACCCACGTCATGTGGCTGCCGAAGTCGATCGAATGATCGCTGAGGGGGAATATGTCGTGCTTGACCGTGACCGGTTCGGCCAGGAAATCCTGACCACCCCCGAAATGCTCCGGATCGAACGCGAGATCGGCCAGATGGTGCGCGAGCTGACTGCCATACCAGGCGCAGCGCTTGATGCCGGACGCGTCGACGAGCTGGTGACCGAGCATGGACTCAATGACGAACAGGCAGCGGCCGCACGGGCAACCCTTACCGCGCAGGTCATCCATATCATCGAGGGGGCACCGGGGTCTGGCAAGACCAAATTGCTCGAGGCAGTGACCGAGGCTCTTCAGGAAACAGGCCATCGCGTCATCGCCGGCGCCACGGCCTGGCGAGTCGCCAATGCCCTACGCAATGATCTTGCGATCAAAGCCCGTGCCATCGACTCCTGGCTCGCCGTCGCCCGGACCGGTGGCGACTTCATCACCGCCGGTACGGTCCTCATCGTTGACGAGGCCGGTCTGCTCTCGAGCCGTCAGATGCACGCCCTGCTCAGAGCCTTTAGCGAGGCGCAGGCAAACGGCGATAGCAGCAGCCGTCTGATCCTGGTGGGGGATCGCGACCAGTTGCAGAGCGTGGGCGCCGGTTCTGGCTTGCGGCTCGTCGCCAACGCAATGTCGGGTTCGAAAGTCGATGAGATCGTTCGCCAACACGAGCAATGGGCTCGCGATGCCATCACTCATTTTGGCAAGGGCCGCGCGCGCGAGGCGCTTGCGGCATATCGCGAACGAGGACTAGTCCTCGAAGCCGATGGTGCTGCCGCCACCGTCAAAGCCCTCGTCGATGCCTGGGAGCAGACCAGGGTCGGCGCGGGAAACGGTTCTGCACTGATCATTGCCAAGAGCAACGCGCAGGTCCGAGCGATATCGACTGAAGTGCGCAGGCGTCTACGCGACCGGGGCCAGATCGTCGGAGCCGAGTTGCTCCTGCCAGCTGTGAGCGCATCGCATCAGGAAGTAACCCTGCCGCTGGCCCAGGGGGATCGTGTGCGCTTCCTCACGCGCGCAACGCTGGACGGCGGTGAGATCGTCAACGGTACGGAAGGCCGGATCGAATCTATTCGTAGCGGAACGCGCGTCGAATTGACCGTTGCGACCCAGAATGGCCGCGTCCGATTCTCGCCTGACGAAATCGCCGACGAACAGGGACGCGCAAAGCTTGCCCACGCCTATGCCAGCACCATCCATCTCGCCCAGGGAACCACCGTCGACCAGGCTGTCGTCTGGGTGACGCCAGGCATGGATCGCCACGACATCTATGTGTCCGCCAGCCGGGCCCGTGCCCAGACCCAGCTCGTCATCGATCGTAGGGCGGTCGAAACCAGTCTGAAGGCCAGCCTGCCACTCAGCGAGCGCAGACGAGGTGAGGCGAAAGAGTTCGATGAGCGTCTGGACTTTCTGGCGACGCAACTGGCGCGGGCACGACTCAAGCGCACCACCCAGGATTTCGCGCCGCAGATGGAGCCGCAGGTTCCGCTTCCCCTCCTGTCAGCGTCGCGGGAGCAAGCGCAACAGGATGACGCCAGAAAGCGCGTGCAGGTCAGGGAGATCAGCCTTGACTGAGGCAAACGTGAAGCGCCGCAAGTCAGTATCGCCTATGGTCGAACGGTCCGCCCACGCGGACCGCTCAACCCTGATGATGGCCAAGACCAACGCCAAAGTCCAAGCGATCAGTGCCTGCGCCCGCGAATCACTGTGCGCCAAAAACGAGCTTGGCCAGTCTGACCTGTGCCGGTCAGATGCCGTATCCCCCTCGGGTCAAACCCATCAGCTCGCTCTCGCGGCGGGTGATCACATCCGATATCTCGCGCGCAAGGATGAACTCGGGGTCATCCATGGCACGGCCGGGCGCGTGCTCGATGTCACGACCGATCTGACCGGAACGCTGATTGTGCGTGCCAAAGTGGAGGGTCGCGCCCAGCTTGCCCACGCATGCGCGACCACCAGTTGCGGGTCTCAGGGCCTTACGACCGACCAGTCTTTTCTGATCTCTGATACATCCATGGACCGCCACGACATCCTTGTCGTGGCCTGCCGTCACAGGCATGGGCTCGAGGTCTTTTTTGATGCCACAGAGCCCGATACCGGCGCAAAAGCGGCCCGTTTGCTCACCGATCGGGAGCGGCCGGTCCAGGACGGAGAGCGCCACGTCCTACTCGCCCAGATCCTGAGCCGCTCAGGGACGCGGGCTTCCACCCCCGACTATCTCCGCCCGTGTGCTCTCGAGCATGTTCAGGTGCCAGATCAGGGTGCCCACAAAGCCTGCCAGATATCTGCAGCGCGAGCCGCGCTAGGTCTCAGCCATGAGCGCTGATGACGCAAAGCTTAGGCCCAACAATCCGCCGACCAAAACCATCCCCCGTGATGTTGACCATTGCGAACGATATCTTGACCGCCTTGCACTGGTCGTGGAACGGGCCGGCAGAAATGCCGCAGCCTTTGTCCCCATCGTGCGCCGGCTCGAAAGGGAGCTCGCCGAGGCCAAGGCGGATGAGGAAGTGCTCGCCAAACTTAGGGCAAGGTTGCGGGCCGGATCAGCAAACACACGACAAACCAACCCACAAGACATAACCGGAGACAGCGAATGACCCTCACCTTTGCCCTGCCAAGATGTCCATTTCCGCTTGTAGACATGCCGCCGAAAGTTTCGCCCCTCGATTACGAACGGTTTCGCCCGAGAAGGTACTGTGCCGATGAGCGCTATGTTTATCGAGTCGACTACCTTCATAGCTTTGGAGACTGGCTTCCGGACCGCATTAAGGCTGACGGTCATGGATACAGAATCCCGCTGGACAATATTTTGCGTCACCGTGACGCCAACAAAGCGTATATCGATGCGATCATGGAAAAGCTCGATCGCATGACGCGCACCGGGTCGAGCCTTCGCGCCATCTATTTCTGGGACAATCACAATCTGGTGCGTGAATTCCAGCTCACCCATATCCGGGACTTTTCCTACATGGAAATGGATCATGCCCGAAATGTTACCGGTGAGCTAAAGTCGTACGAACTGAAACATATCCCGGTGATCTCACGCGTACACCGCTCGCACTTGCCCTTAGGCACTATAATTCCCGATCTCAATCCCCAGCTTACCCCTTTCGGACTGGCCCACGTTGTCGCGCTTGCCTCGGGAGAGCACGTCAGCATCCCTTCACAGCACATAGAGTTCTGGTATCGCAACCAATGGACCGATATTGCCAATATTGACCCCGACATGCTGCAAGCCCAATGCGCCCAGGGATCGCTGCGATCCGTCGTTCCAGCGATTCCGCAGTATCTCCTTGGCGGCGACCGGGGTCGTTCTCGTGTCGACCGATGAGGGCAAAATGGAATACGGTGCAAGATTGCATATGCAATGACCTTGGCAATGTTGTTGACTGTCCTGCAGCCTAACCATTCCAGAGGCAAGAGCCCGGGAATGGAATGGCGCAGGGTGCCCGACTGTGATGCAAGGGGTTATCCCGCCTGGCCATGCACCAAGAGCCAGTTTGCAGCCTGGGATGCCTTGGCGGCAGCCGAAAAGATCGCCTTCTTGTCGTTTTTGAGAATGGCCAGCCAGCATTTGATATAACTGGCATGATCGGCGCGGGGCGTGGGCGTCAGTCCCAGATCGGCACACAGAAATGCTGCACCAAGTTCGGCAATCAGCTCTTCGGCAGCATAGGCTTCCTTGCCAAAGCGACCTGAAAGATCCCGATCGAGTCTGGATTTTGCGCCTGACCAGTGTACAAGCTCATGGCAAAGCGTCGCGTAAAAGGCCTCGCGTGCCCCACTTGTATTTGTGCCCACAAAGCGCTTGCGATCCGGCATTCGGATCAGGTCATAGCCGGGAATGTAGCATGCATGTTCGCCACCCTCGTCGATGACTGCACCGGTGGCGGCAACGAACTGCTCTGCCTTCTCGATCGGATCGAATAGCGGTCCGTCTGGAAGTGTCTCTGGCGCACATTCAAAGCCCTCAACCTGTGCTGCGTTGAACACGGAGCTGGCCCGGGCAATGAACCGCTCACCGACTTGGGTTTCGCCGGTCTCCTGGTTGGTCTCTTCAACCGACAGAGTCTTATGAAAGACCACGAGCGCGGATTTCTCGCCGCGGCGGACCTGGCAGCCCTTGTCCTGCCATTGCCGATACGTGCCCCAGATGTTGGACGGGTATTCAGCAACAAACGCTGCGACCCAGAGGCTGACGATGTTGACGCCATTGTAGGGGTTCTTCGAAGCGATGTTGACGGGGCGGGCAAAGCTGCCGGCCGTGCTTTTGATCCATGGGAGCCGGAAGTCTTCGGCGGTCTCGATCGCATCGACGATGCGGTTGGTGATCTCCTGATGGACATCGAATTTTTGGGTGCGTGGCATGGGTCTCTCCTTTCGTTGCCTGGAGCCGCGATCGGCGCGGCCTGATGGCGACCGAAGAGGCTGAGCCAGACGGCCCTTGCACCCCGAAAGGGGCGGGCGAAGCGAAAAGACGGCGCATGCCGTTGCGAGGGCGGAGGGTTCGGCCAGGAAAGCCACGAAGGAAGGCCGCGACACACGCGGCGGTCAGACGGAAAGCTGGAGAGAGAAAGCGACGCCCATGAAGATGAATGCAGCGCAATCGAGCACACCCAGCATGATCCGGCAAATGTTGAAGCGTCCGGATTCAGCGCGAGGACGGCGCCCCCTCCCAAACTATTGACTAGAACCTAGTTACAAGGTACTACTAATCGCATCAGTGCAAAGAGGATGGTGTGCTACTGTGATGCCCGTTGTTCGAATTTCCGACGCCACCTGGGACCGGTTGAAGAGGTATGCGCGTCCCTTAGAAGATACGCCCGATGATGTGATCCGGACCGCCTTGGATGCATTGGACAAAACGCTGGGCAAAACGCCGCCTAAGCCAATCCGGGCAGCGCCCAAGCCCAGGGGCAAGAAGACGCCGCAACGCGAATTCCGCAATCCTCTGATGCGCGTTCTTCTTGATTTAGGAGGGGCCGCATTCAGCAAGGATATCCGCGATCGGATGGAACCGGAGGTGCGCTCTATGCTTGGAGCGGCCGATCTCGCACCAGTCTCATCAGGCGATCCACGGTGGTGGAACGCTGTGTGCTGGGAAAGAAATGACCTAAAGAAAGAAGGGCTGATGCGCAGCGATTCCGATCGTGGAATCTGGGAGCTGAGCGAGGACGGCTTGCGGGAGGCGAGACGGCTATCAGAGTAGAGCTGAGCCTTTCAAGGAAGCCTAGCTATCGAAGTCCATGGCAGTCTGCGGGTCTTCGGGGGGCAGATCAAGGTCGGCTGTTCGGTAGGCTCTCAACCCAGCCTGCTCCGCATATCTCACAACATCGGTGTCGTCAGAATAGACGGTTGTCGCCCCTTCGGCTTTCGCGATGGCCACGATCTGGCGGTCGAATTTGACCTTACCGCGCGTGACCTCAGGATCAGCAGAATCGATACGAATTCCTCCGCGTCTAAGCGCGTCGCCGATCGCTAACGCTGCCTCGATGGCGGCCTTTTGATCAAAGTTTGCAATGCGGAAGACGGCCTGCCCATTCAGGGCATCAAGATAGTGATTGGTTGCCTCACCCGAATGGACCAGGATTTCACTCAGCACCGGCGTTGGCACGATGATCTTTTCACTGGCGTCGGACAGTACAGAAACAAGATGCTCTATGCGGGCAGCAGCGTTTTCGACCGGCAAACCGGTCGCTGGATCAATCGGGGGCTTTGCCTTTGGCTCGATGAGCAGCAACAGAACGGAGGTATCGAAAACCACCATCAGTGAAGGCCATCCTTGCCGTCCCGCAACTCATCAAGCGCCGCGATCGGATCGTCCATTTCGGCCCAATGGCTGCCCTGCGCGGCCCGCAGATCTTCAACAGCCTCCGCAAGGTCGTGATTCTTGAGGATAGCAAAGGTGGCAACTCGGAAACGCTTCAGCGTCCAGATGCCGTCTTCTTCTCGCATCCATCTCCCGCTTCCATGGAGTCGGATTGGCTCGAACAGGTGATGCCCGAGTCGGCGCGCTGTTTCTCGGTCTGTTTCAATGCCGGTATACTTCAACTCGCCATTCTGTAGCTGAAGGTGGATTGTCTGGTCAGCACCCGTCACGCTGATCAGAATACCATCAATCGACCCCTCCTGCGTGAAAGGCCCGTATTTGACCGGCTTTGGCCGTTTGACACCCGGAAACTCAATGATCTGGGCCGTGGGACTTTCACCCTCGTAGACATAGCCGGTGGCATTGTCATCGGCGAGAAGCCGGTCGATTTCGTTCCACGCCTTCAGAGCGTCTTGGCCAGCTTCCCTACGACGGACACGCTCAAGCTGCTCATCCACTTTAGGGATTTCTTCGCGATCAATGCGACTGACAAGCTGCGTGCTGCCCGGCTTGAGCTGGTCAAAATGAACCCCATGTTCGTTGCCCAGCATGGCAGCAAATGCCTGCATGTACTTCGCCAGACGCCCCATGGGAATGGTTTTTGGCGAATAAGCTTTGATGTAGAGCGTGAGTGTTTTTTCGTCCGCCTTCATGGGCTCACCGCTCGCTCCAGGCTAATCTTCAGCCGCGAACCCGTCGCAGCAGCATAGCGTTGTAGCGCCTTCATCGAGGGACTGACCCGTCCACTTTCGAGCTTGGCGATATAGGACTGCGAGGTATGCATCCGCTCGGCCAGTTCCGTCTGCGTCAAGTCTGCCTCGCTCCGCGCACGGATCAGCGCCTCCGCGATCGAGAACTCCTCGGCGAGAGATTCATATTCAGCGCGCACATCGGCACGCTTCAGCAGATCCTTTTTCAGCTCGTTCAAGCTTGTCATCTCACATCCTTCGCTCGCTTCAGGGCGAGCTCGATTTCGCGGCGTGGGGTCTTTTGGGATTTCTTCACGAAGATCCTGACCACCACTACGCGCTTTGGTCTGGCAACGACATACAGAGCGCGGGATATGCCGTCCCTGCCCTTCATCCTGATTTCCCAAAGCGGCCCTTCCAGGTGCTTCACGTGGGGCTCGCGAACGCGCTCCAGCCCCAAAGACTGGATCAGCTCACCGATCCGCAGGAAGCGGGCAATCTGGTCAGCCGGCAAAGCTTCAAGCTCCGCCCGCACCGTGTCACTCAGGATTTCAATCTTCCATGAAATCAATATATCAAATCTGACGTAATAATGCAAGGGTGCTCATCAGATGCTAGACTCCAACAGCTCGATCTCCTCACCAGTCAAATCGAAAAGTCCATACACCAGCTCGTTGATACGGCGCTCATTGGCCTGGATCTCGGACGAAAGGCGCGCAATTTCTGCCTTGTCTCGGGCGATCCAGTCTTCCCAGTCGCTACGCTCGGACAGGGGGATATCTGCCTTCAGACACCTCTTGACCTCAGACCGGAATGCAGCGAAATCCGGCAAAAGCCACCACTTCTTGAGCTTGTTTGAAAGATTCGTGAACGCTCCAATAGGAGCGATATCCGGTATACGTCGTGTTGGGGCACGCTGCAGGACGTGGCGTCTTTCCGCTGCCGCTTGACAGGACTCAGCGATCGCGGCGATTTCGTTTTTCTGAGATTCAGAAGCAAGTGGAATAGGAAGCGACCTCAGATATTGGCTCTTCATCCGGAAGTATCCGCCCCTAGCTATTGTTGTTTCGCTCGTGAGTGCAAACCAAAGTACGTTGGAGCCGAGTAAAGCGGCCTCATAGTGGGAGGCGCCTTTCAAGCAAAAACACGTCATGTCGATGTAGCTTCCGCTATCAACGGAAAAGCTAGGACGGTTGGCGATGTCCCGGTACACAACTTTCGTGCCTGCATAAGTAGATTCAAACGCTGCTTGCGCCTGCTGCAGCTCAAACCATTCCTGCTTAGCAGCCCGCTGTTCCAGTCTAGACTTGAATTGGGAGAGTCGCTCTAGGATTGCGGGGTATTTTAGGACATCGATGGTTGACTTCGGGATGTATATAATGAAGCGTTCAGCCGACGCTACGTGCCACTGCTCCAACTCATTGCCAAAAATAATGGGCTTAATGAGGTCCGCAGAGTTCGGATCGGCGGCGACAAGCCGGTTTCTTTCTGTGCGGTCGATGACAAACGCCTCGTTACGCCCAGTTTTTATGCCAGCATACGGATCACCGTAAACATCACCCAATCGCTCCCGCCCTGTCCGGATCTTGCGCCGCAGCGACTGCAGCCCAGCCTCTTCCAGAGACCACGACCCAGAGGAAAGTGAAGACTGCGGATAAGTGGCCGCCCCTTTCTCAAAATTCGCACGAAAGTTAGATTCTGGTAGCGTGTCGACCGTCCAAAAACGAAGCGTGTGATCTTTTAAAGGGGCCTCGCGCCGCATGGTGAGGATGGCGGGATAGGTGGTCACCCCCTCAAAAACTTGCAGATCGCCAAAATAAACTACGGTTTCAATCGTTGCCTTCTGGCGCAGAAAATCGCGTAGCGGCCTACCAGAGCCCGTTTTGAAGAAAGACGATGACGAGATGTATCCAAGCCGACCTCCAGGCTTCAGCAGGTTGAGCCCGCGCTCGAAAAAGTAGCAGTAGAGATCCGCCCGATCCGACACCACCTCGAACCGTTTTTCTAGGTAAGGCTTCATCAGCTTAAGGTGCTCCATCCGCACATAGGGCGGATTGCCGAGCACGATATCGAAGCCACCTTCGGCCATGATTTGGGGAAAGGCGCTCGCCCAGGTAAACCCGTGCGAGAGATAGGCGAAATTGGAATCTTCGATCAGGCTGTCGCCCACCTTCAGATTGCCACCAAGACTGTCAAGCGGCTTGCCGCGACGAGCCGTTTTCACCCAAAGCGAAAGCTTCGCGATCTCGATGCTTTCGGCGTTCACATCGACGCCGAACAAATTGCTGGTGAGGATCTCACTGTCGGGGACGTAATTGAGAAGATCGCCCATATGCTCAGCCCTGGGCGCCAGCTCCTTGATCTTCTCATTCACGCGCAAGAGCTCGGCCTTCATGTAGTCGAAGGCCATCACCAGAAAAACGCCCGACCCGCAGGCTGGATCGACGATGCGCAGCGACTTCAGCCGGTCCCGATAGGCCTGCCATGCTTCCAGTTGCGCGCTCTTACGCTTCCACTTGATCGCCTCGTAATCAGCAAGGCTCGATCCCTTCTGCGCAAATTGCCTGACGATGCAGGCAAAGATCTCTTCCAGGTGCGTGCCGAGCGTTTGCTCGACGATGAAGCGAGCAATGTAGTCTGGAGTGTAGACGACACCGTCGCGCTTGCGGCGACCACTCGTTCCTGTTTTCTTTTCAGCTTCGACCTCATCACCGCGTGCTTCGGCTTGGAGACGTTCCACATCGGCGATCGATTGCTCAAAGATGTGCCCCAGAACGGTGACCGAGACTTCCGAGCTGAAGTCGTAGCCGCCGATATCTTTGAATTTCTCGCAAACCGCGTCGGGGATGTTGAGCTGATCGACGATGGGATCAGGGGCAAACAGTCCCCCATTGTACGGCGGGACATTCAGCTGATGATTGCCCTTGTCGATTGAGGTGAAGAGCCCTTTGAAATTATCCCAGATTGGGCGAGGATTGAAAGGATCGGAATGCTCGAATGCCTTTTCGAGAATGTGGCGTGGCAGGAGCCCTGTGTCCTCGGCAAAGGCCGTAAAGAGGATGCGGTCTAGGATGGTCTGCGCCGCTGCGATCGCGCTCAGACCGTCGAGAGATGGTAGTTCCTGGCGCACTGCCGCGATGAGGTCGCCGCGCAAGGATTTGTAGTCCGAATAAAGCGCGTCGGTAATGTCCTGGTCTTCGCGGCGGCTCTCCTTGAGCAGCGCGGCCGTTTGGCCGCTCAGCAGGTTCTCCGCCCCGAGCAGAAGCATAAATCGAGCATATTGAGCCGGCTCAGTCAGCTTGGCGAGCTCGAAGTGCTCATAGGCTTGCGTGCCTTCGCCGAAGCCGTAGAGCCTGAGCTCAACATAGTTCGACACGACGACCCATTTCACACCGGGCGCGTTTGTGGCGTACTCCCACGCCTGCTGCACCGGACTCTTTGCCCGGCCAGGCATAATGGCATCGAGATCCTTGGTACGCGCTCCCTTGAGCTCGAAAGGTGCAAGGATCTGGGAACGCTGCGGCCCAAAATGACCAAGGGCCAGATCGACAGAACCGCTCAGGATCGACTGTTCTGAAGTCACCGTGTGGTCAGGGGACACGACGGCGCTGACATAGCCAAGCACACCCTCCACAATCTTGGCCTTGAAGTCGCCGTGAAGGGCCGTCTCCTTCAATCCGGTGATACGGCCCGAGCGGATGAGCTCACTCCACTCTTTCAGCAGGGCCTCGTGACTGGCAGGAAGACTGTCCGGGTAAGCAATATGGCGATCGAGCGTTTTGGGATTGAAGAGATGCATGCGCTTCCGATCACAACAGCCTTGGCTGTGGTTTGTTGCGGCCCGGGCTGATAGCGAGGCACCAAGATCTCGCCTTCGCGCGCGCGAGCTTGGGCAATATCACAATCGCACTGTATGTACATGAGCTGGGCGACGCGCGGCCATTCAGAAAAGCCGAAAATGCGGCGCGGATGAACCCAATCGCCTCGGCCGCCAGGGTCACGGACAGATCTAGTCGATCGAGCGCCAGCGCCCGGATGTAGTGCCCCAGGCAGCCCGGCCGCGCCAGCGCGGTTTCAGCACGAATTGCCACTATGTCCCTCCTGATGGGTGAATCACCTCTTGAAAGCATAGCTTTGGGGAAGCTGACAACATAGCCCATGTCAGCAACGGCGTGTTCCAGGGAGTCGGCGCCTAGATCGAGCGCGACAAAATCGAGGGTTCGAACGGTAAAACCATCCGCTCGAGAAGTGACCGACGCCACTCCAGAGCGCCCCCTGACCCATATTCCTGGCGTGAACGACGATGGCCAAAAAAGATTTCGCGCATTTCCCCGTCAATACCGGCTTCTTTCATCCGGTCTTCAAACGAGTGACGGATGCTGTAGAGGGTGTGTTTTGACGTTGGGACGAGGCCGTTCTCGCGCAGATACTTATTGATTGCAGCGCAGGCAGCTTCTTCCTTCTCCCGATAGCGGGGAAAACCGCTTGGATACATTTGAAATGCCAACAAAGCAGCGCCGACCAGCGGAATCTCGCGAATGGAGGCTGCGGTCTTCAATTCACGTGGCGCCTCCGGATCATCGCGCTCCACAAAGCTAATGTAGGGCACTGGGCCATCAAGGTGGATGTTGCTGGCATCGAGATTACAGGTCTCGCTCGGCCGCGCCCCCGTTTCGATGGTGACCAAAAGGATGGCCCGCGCCTCCTCGTTCAAGCCTTTGAGAGCGTCGGCTTTCAGAATCTTGTCCCGGATCCAGGCGGTCGGGAAAGGAGGCCGCTTGGCTTTCTTGCGCTCCTCAAAACTTAGTCCTGCGAATGGGTTGAGCTTGTTCTCCGCGCCCATGAAGGCATGATACTCGCGATAGATCTTTCGCAGCTCACCAATCTGCCGGTTGCCCGATGATGCAGTATGGGTTGGCTTCTTGCCTTTGTCGGCTGGAGCGATGCGCGCCAGCCAATAGCGATAGAATTTGTGCGCGTCGTCGCGGGTGATGTGCGAAATCGGCTTGTCCCCGACGATCTCGACAAAGTTGCGCACAGCCCGCTCGGGAATGACCCGCCATTTCCGCCTTTGCTGCGGCGACTTCGTCACCAGCTGAGATGCAGCAATATCGTTGATATAGACTTTAAGCGCTTGGGTCAGCGTCACGCTGGGCGTTGGCTCTCCACCCAGCACCGCCGTTTCGACTGCATGGGATGTCCGCGTATCAAGAATTGCCTCCATCCGCTCGGCCAACTCCTGCCAGCTTGCCTTGGCTTCGAGCTCGCCTGCAGGACGATAAGCAAAGCCGAGCGCCGCTGCCCGACGCACGGCGGCCTTGTGGCGCTTCAGAGCCGCTGACTCTTCCTCATCGCACAGAAACGATGCCCACAGGTCGTTGTCCGCCTTTTCCAAGGCATCGCGCATGACGCGGGCGACCGCCAAGTCGTGGGTCTTGAGCGAACTACGGATAACTGGAGCCCGCTCATCCTGCTCAGCCACCATGGCGGGAACGCGCCGAACATACTGCCAGCGGTCCCCGCGGCGCTGCAAAAAACGGTCGAGTTGAGAACCCCTGGGCACGCCATTCCTCTCCAATGTATCACGTTATAGGATCAAAATGTGTCACGAATTTCCGGGCAAGACAACCCAAAGTTGGCTGTGTACACCGAATTCCTTGGCCGTTACAGCGACATAGCAATTTTGCAAAGCTGGGAAAATGGAGCGGGTGAAGGGAATCGAACCCTCGTCGTAAGCTTGGAAGGCTTCTGCTCTACCATTGAGCTACACCCGCCCGAGGGTGTCTCGCTACTCTGTCTGTTCAGCCCGTAACGGGCAAGCACGATTTTGGTGGAGGGGGCTGGATTCGAACCAGCGTACGCTAAGCGGTCAGATTTACAGTCTGATGGATTTAACCACTCTCCCACCCCTCCCCAATCGTGACATCGGCGAAGCGAGGTACCGTGACGATGTTTGTTGCCGCGCACCATCACGGGCCGGTTTATGGTGGCAGCGTCCTTATCTGTCAACTGCCTGGGGCAGGAAATTTCATCAGTTTCACAGCTTCGCTTGCCGCTTGCCCGCCGCGCGGCAAAACGATACGCCATAACCCATGAGCAAGAACAAGTTTCCGCCCAAGAAGCGCCCGCCTGTCCTGCCCGATGACGGGCCGGTCTATCTCTACGGCCTGCACACGGTCCGCGCCGCGCTGGATAACCCACGGCGCAGCAAAACGCGGCTGCTTGCCACGCCCAACGGGCTGAACCGGCTGACGGAGGGCGCTCCCCTGCCCGCCCTCGCCATCGAGGAAACCACGCCGCGCGACCTCGACCGGCTGCTTGGCGCCGACGCGGTGCATCAGGGTGTTGCGCTGGAGGTCGATCCCGTCGACCGCTTCGGGCTGGACGATCTCGAAAAGCTCGATCTGGTCATCGTGCTCGATCAGGTCACCGATCCGCACAATGTCGGCGCCATCCTGCGGACCGCCTGCGCGTTCGGCGCGGACGCGGTGATCACCACCGCGCGTTACGCGCCGCGCGAAACCGGCGTGCTCGCCAAATCGGCGTCGGGCGCGCTCGATCTCATCCCGATGGTGTCGGTGAGAAACCTCGGCGAAACGCTCGAAACGCTCAAGAGCCGAGGCATGGTTTGCCTGGGCTTCGATTCCGAAGCACCCGCCGTGCTCCGGCCGCGCCAGCCCGGCGGCAAGCTCGCCATCGTCCTCGGCGCCGAGGGCAAGGGATTGCGGCAGAAAACCCGCTCGCTTTGCGACGAGATGGTCCGGCTCGACATGCCGGGACCGATCAAGTCGCTCAACGTCTCCAACGCGGCGGCGATCGCGCTATTCGCCGCGACGGCTGGCTAGAGCGTTCCCGGCTCGTCGAGCGGCGCTTCCGCCGTCACCAGCGGGGTATCGAACACGCCGCTGTTGGCCCGCAGGGTGACGACGCTATAGCCGTTCTCGCGCAGCGTGCTCAGAAAATCGGGCAGCATGGCAGCGGTCCGCATATGGATGTCATGGAAAAGGATTATGCCCGACCCTCTGGCATCGAGCCGCGCCAATGTACGGTCGAGCACCTGTTGCGGCGTTTCGGAATAATAGTCCTTCGAATCGATATCGACGTCGAGAACGATGAAGCTGCTGTCGACGGCCGACGTGCGGATCACGCCCGTCTGCGCCAGATATGGGAAGCGGAAAAAGCGCGATGGCACCCGGTTCGATGGGGCCAGCGCCGCAGCCACGGCCTGCTGGCCGGCATAGATTTCCGCCACCGCTTCGGTCGGCCCCAAGGTCGACAGATCGACGTGGTCATAAGTATGCGTGCCGATGGTGTGGCCACGCTCGGCGACGTCCAGCACGAGGCCGGGGTTCCGCTCGGCTGACGAACCGAGCATCAGGAAGGTCGCCTTGACGCCGAAGCGGTCCAGCGTATCGAGGATCAAAGGCGTGCTGCCGGTGCGCGGTCCGTCATCGAAAGTGAGGATCACTTCACCGGGATTGAGAACGATCTCTTCGGTCGCGCCTACTGTAAGGGTCCGGCCCGCCAGCGTCATGGATGGCAAACCAGGCATGGGCTGATAGGACGTTCTGAACGTCGCCACGGGTTGGAACGCGCTGGTTGTCGTCGTATCGACCGAGGCGGTTCCGAGCAGGCTTTCATGGTTTTGGGGTGGCTTTGCGCACCCCGCCAGCAACCCAGCCATAACCGCCACAAGACATGCCGTCCGAACCACTGCAAGCACCCGACCAAAGCGTTTCCCCTGCTGGTCAGCCTGCCGTGATTATGGTTAACAACCTCTTCCGAGCCGCCAAATTTATGCTTAACAAACAGTTACTTGCTGGCGCGCTCGCGCTTTGCGCGAGTCAGCAATTCATCTAGAGCCTGGAGGAAACTGGAGCGGTCACGGGACGTGTATTCCTTATTGTACCCCTTGCTCTCGCCCGTTTCCCTCAAGTGCTGATTGAGATCGCGCATAGCAAGCGCCATTCCAATGGAATCGCTGGTGAAGGGCCTGCCGGTCGGGCCGAGCACATGGGCGCCCTTTTCCAGGGCGCGCGAGGCGAGTGGGATATCGGCAGTGACCACGATATCGCCGGCCGCAACGTGCTCGACGATCCAGTCATCCGCCGCGTCGGCGCCTTGCGGCACCATGACATTGCGGATCATGGGGTCCCGCGAAGGTCGCAACCCGAAATTGGCGACGAAGGTCACCACGACGCCATGCCGCTCGGCCACGCGGATCACCTCCGCCTTGACCGGGCAGGCATCGGCATCGACGTAGATGTCGAGCATAATTAGTAAAGCACCACCGAGCGGATGGATTCACCCGAATGCATAAGCTCGAACCCCTTGTTGATATCCTCCAGCCGCAGCGTGTGGGTAATCATCGGGTCGATCTCGATCTTGCCGGCCATATACCAATCGACGATTTTCGGAACGTCAGTGCGCCCTCTCGCGCCGCCGAACGCGGTGCCCATCCATGTGCGGCCGGTGACGAGTTGGAAGGGGCGCGTGGAAATCTCCTGCCCTGCCCCGGCGACTCCGATGATGATCGACTTGCCCCAGCCGCGATGGCTGGCTTCGAGCGCCTGGCGCATGACCGTGACATTGCCGGTGCAGTCGAACGTGTAGTCCGCGCCGCCGATCTGGTCGGCACCGCGCTTGGTCATGTTGATGAGGTGCGGGACGATATCCCCCTCAATCTCGCGCGGATTGACGAAATGGGTCATGCCGAAGCGCTCGCCCCATTCCTTCTTGGAATTGTTGAGATCGACGCCGATGATCATGTCGGCGCCCGCAAGGCGCAGACCCTGGATGACGTTGAGGCCGATGCCGCCGAGACCGAAGACGACGGCGGTCGCCCCCTGCTCCACCTTGGCGGTGTTGGTGACAGCGCCCACCCCGGTGGTAACGCCGCAGCCAATATAGCAAACTTTGTCGAAGGGCGCCGCCGAATCGATCTTGGCGACGGCGATTTCGGGCATGACGGTGTAGTTCGAGAAGGTCGAACAGCCCATGTAATGGAACACGGGCTTGCCCTTGTATGAAAACCGCGTCGTGCCGTCGGGCATCAGCCCTTGCCCCTGTGTGGCGCGGATGGCGGTGCACAGATTGGTCTTGCGCGACAGGCAGGACGGGCATTCGCGGCATTCTGGCGTATAAAGCGGGATGACGTGGTCGCCGGGTTTGACGCTGGTAACCCCCGGCCCCACTTCCACGACGATCCCGGCCCCTTCATGACCGAGAACGGACGGAAACAGGCCCTCCGGATCGGCGCCCGACAGCGTGAAATCGTCGGTATGGCAAAGGCCCGTGGCCTTGATCTCGACCAGCACCTCACCCGCGTTGGGGCCTTCGAGGTCAAGTTCGACGATCTCAAGGGGCTTGCCCGCCTCGAACGCCACCGCCGCTTTGGTTTTCATATCCGCTTCTCCGCGATTCCCATACCAGCCGCGAAAGTGGCACAAGCCGATCACCAAGGGCAACGCCCATATGATTACGGGCGCACGAGGCGCCCGTAACGTGTCCGGTTATACCTTCATGGCCCCCGGCCCGGGAATGGCGCCGGGCGGGCATTTGCCCATGATGATCATGCCCAGCACCTCGTCCTTGGTCACGTCGGTGGTTTTGGCGGTGCCCACCACCTGCCCGTTCTTCATCACGCACAGCCGATCGGCGAGATCGAAGACGTCATGGATATCGTGGCTGATGAGGAAAATGCCGATGCCTTCCGATTTGAGCTGCCGGATGAGATCGCCCACCTGCGCGGTTTCCTGCGGGCCGAGAGCGGCTGTCGGCTCGTCCATGATGAGGATGCGGGCGTCGAACAGGATGGCCCGGGCAATGGCCACCGATTGGCGCTGGCCACCCGAAAGCGCCTTCACCGGCTCCTTGAAGCGGCGGAAATTGGGGTTGAGCCGCCCCATGACCTCACGCGCCTTGGCTTCCATGGCCACATCGTCGAGCGTGCCGAGCGCCGTGGTGATTTCACGGCCCAAGAAGAGGTTGGCGGCGGCATCGACGTTATCGGCCACGGCAAGGGTCTGGTAGATCGTCTCGATGCCATACGCCTTGGCGTCGCGCGGATTGTTGATGGTGGCCGGCTGGCCCTCGATTCGGATTTCGCCGGAATCGCGCTTGTAGGCACCCGAGAGGATCTTGATCAGCGTCGACTTGCCCGCGCCATTGTGGCCGAGCAGGCCCACCACCTCGCCGGGATAAAGATCTATGGACGCGCCATCGACCGCCCTTATGCCACCGAAGGCAATGGAGATATCCTCGAGTTCGACCAGCGGAATGGTAGCGTGTTTATTCATCTTGGCTGATCCTTACTGCGCCCGATTGCGGTAGAGCGTGTCGAGCCAGACAGCGACCACCAGGACGATACCGACGACGATCGATTGCAATGGGCTGTCTATGCCCATCAGCACCATGCCCGATTGCAGCGATTGCATGACCAGCGCCCCGATCATGGCGCCGACGATGGTGCCTACCCCGCCCGAGAGCGAGGTGCCCCCGATGACGGCGGCGGCGATGACGTAAAGCTCGTCGAGCGTGCCCAGCGCATTGGTCGCTGCGTTGAGGCGGGCCGAGGAGATGGCGGCGGCGATGGCGCACAGCGCACCCATGAGCATGAAGATCTTGACTGTGACCCAGCGGGTGTTGATGCCCGCCAGCTCCGCCGCCTCGGGGTTGCCGCCCATGGCGAACACATAGCGCCCGAAGCGGGTGCGTGTGGCGATAAAGGTCATGACGATTCCCACCCCGATAGCGATCAGCACAGGAATGGCGATGCCGTGCGAGATGAACAGCCCGCCCTCGGGCACTGGAATGCCATTGGCGTTGGCGTAGTTCTCGGCGATACGGATGGGCCAGGGATAAGCGTTGAACACCATGACCGCCGCGATCACCGCGCCGCAGCCCAGAATGGCCAGCACGGCCTCGGCCCAAACCGGGCGCAGGGGAAAATTGAAGCGGCGGCGCTGCTTGCGCGCATAGAGCAGATAGGCGCCGATGGCGAGGCACGCGGCGATGGCGAGAATCCAGCTCACCGTATAGCCCACCGCCCCTTCCGGCCCGCCGCCCATCAGGCGGAAGCGGCCATCGAGCGGCGCGACCGTTTGCCCCGAAGTTACCCACCATGCAGCGCCGCGCCAGACGAGATAACCGCCCAGGGTGACGATGAACGCAGGCACGCGCAGGAAGGCGATGATCGCGCCGTGAAGTGCGCCGATGGCAACGCCGCAGACCAGACCGACAGCGAGCGTGGCCGCCCAGTTGAAGGGATGACCGAAGCCCAGCAGCGACGGCAGATACCGCACCTGCATCACGCCCATGATCATGCCCAGCACGCCGAGAAGCGAACCGACGGAAAGGTCGATGTTACGGGTGACGATCACCAACACCATGCCGGTGGCCATGATGGATATCGATGCCGTCTGGACCGAGAGGTTCCACAGGTTCCGGGGCGTCAGGAACAGGCCGCCGGAGAGAAAATGAAAGCCCACCCAGATCAGGAGCAGCGCACCGATCATGCCCAGAAGGCGTGTATCGATTTCCGTCGCGCTCATGAAACGCTGGATGGGCGAGCCCGCCAGAAGGGCGGGCGTGTTCGTCGATGATATGGCGTTCTGATCGGCCATTATTACCCCCAAACGGGTTGATCGGCCGCGGCGCTGGAGCCGCCGCGGCCGGTTCGCATTCGGATCAGTCGCAGGCTGCGACGGTGCCGGCGGCCACGCCCTGGCAGACCACGTCCTGGCTGACCCAGCCGGCGTCGATGACGACGTCGAGATTGTCCTGGGTGATGGCGACGGGCGCCAGGAACATCGAGGTCATTTCGACCCCGTTCGGCCCGCCATTGAACATCACCGAACCCTCGATATCGGCAAGCGCAGCGCCTCCGGCGAGTTCGACAGCGATTTCGGCAGCGGCGGCACCCAGCTCACGGCTGTCCTTCCACACCGAAACGGTCTGCGTGCCCAGCGCGATGCGGTTGAGCGCCGCGTGGTCGGCATCCTGGCCCGAGACGGGCACGGCGCCATCGAGGCCCTGTGCGGCGAGCGCGGCGATGGCCCCGCCGGCGGTGCCGTCATTGGCGGCGACAACGGCATCGACCTCGTTGTTGTTGGCGGTCAGGAACTGCTCCATGTTGGCCTGGGCGTTCTCGGGCAGCCAGCCATCGGTATAGGCCTCGCCGACATTGACGATATCGCCGGCATCGATCGCGGGCTGGAGAACTTCCATGGCGCCGGCGAACAGGAAGTCGGCGTTGGGATCGGTGCTCGAACCCTTGATGAAGACGTAATTGCCGGTCGGCGCGACCGCCTGCACTTCGCGCGCCTGGATGCGGCCCACTTCGGTGTTGTCGAAGGTGAGGTAGAACGCATCGGGATTTTCGATCAGCCGGTCATAGCCAACCACCGGAATGCCTTCGGCGACGGCCGCGGCGATGGCGGGCTGGATGGCGTCGTTATCCTGCGCCAGAACGATAAGAGCATTGGCGCCCTGGGCGATGAGGCTTTCGATATCGGTGAGCTGCTTGGACGGCGAGGATTGCGCGTCGGCCGAAATATAGGTGGCGCCGAGCTCTTCGAGCTTGGCCTGGATGGCAGCTTCGTCGGTCTTCCAGCGTTCTTCCTGGAAGTTGGACCACGAAACGCCGACGGTGAGACCGTCCTGCGCGAACGCGCCCCCTGCCATACCGAAAAGAACAGTCGTGCCCAAAAGGGCCGCTGCAAGATTTTTCATGATTTTCCTCCTGCGGGCATCCGAGCCCGCCCAACCACATTAATGGGTTATGCCTCCCGCAGAGCGCCTCGGCGGCTCTCCGCAATGGATATTTTTCAGTACCCGAAAAAATAATTGGCACGCAGCGATTGCTGTGTCAACGTCCATTCGCACCGCAGCAAAAATGCGTGCAACGCGGGATGGTAATCCCTAGAAGCGGTCGCTGATGAACATGTGGGAGGCCGCCGTGGCGCAAGGCGTTGCGGACACAGAAATGATCCGGCGTCAGAACCGGCGGCTCGTGCTCGACGCATTGCGGCGGCACGGCCCTTTGTCGCGTTCGCAGGTCGCCGCCGCGACCGGTCTTTCCAACGCCACGCTCACCGCCATCGCGGCGGATCTGGTCGGCGATTCCATTCTGGTCGAGCTGGCCGAAGCGACCGCCGGCACCAAATCCAGGGGCCGCCCGGCGATCCGGCTCGCCCACAATCGCGATGCGGGTTTCGTTTTGCTCATCGAGATCGACGTCAACCGCTGCCGAATGTCGTTGATCGACTATTCCGGCATCCTGGTCGACCGGGTCGAATCGGCGGTCGAACCGACATTGTTTGCCCAGATGTCGCCGGCCGCCTATTTCGTCGAGCGGATCGGCACCATGCTTGCCCGCAACGTCGAAGCCGCCAACGCCATTCACGGCATTTCCATCTCAGTCCAGGGAATTCTCGATTCCGCCGACAGCGGGCTGAAATGGTCCCCCATCGCCCATCTCGCCGGGCACGATATCGCCGGGGCCATCCAGCGCCGCCTGGGGATCGGCGCGCAACTGTTCAAGCGCGGTCGGCTCATGGCGGACGGAATGCGCTGGCTCGATCCCGAACTCAATTCCGCCACGGTCGCCACCATCCATATGGGCTCCACCATAGGCATGGGGCTGACCTTCCCCGCCGGCCGGCCCGAAACCGATCTCGGCACCGAATTCGGCCATATGGTGCATGTGCCGGACGGCGCGCTGTGCCGCTGTGGCGCGCGGGGCTGCATCGAGGCCTATGCCGCCGACTACGCCATCCTGCGCGCCGCCTATTCGGTGCCCGAGCACGCCACTCCGGCGAATTCGGTTCCGCTGGCCGATTTCCAGCAACTCATGGCCAGGGCGCGACAGGGCGAGCGCAATGCGCGCCGCGCCTTTGCCAACGCCGGATTGGCGATCGGCTACGGCATCAACCGCCTGATCTCGATCGTCGAGATCGACAGGATCATCCTGCTCGGCCCCGCCACCGCCGCCTATGACCTGATCGAAGCCGGTATCGCCGAGGGCGCAACCGCCTCGCTGGTCGGCAAGATCCGTGGCCTGCCGCCCGTCACACTCGTCGCCGACGCCGGCGAGCCGATCTACCGTGGCCTTACGATGAAGACGCTCACGGAGATCGACAGCACGTTCGCAAGCCGGGCCTCGGCCCCGCCCCTGCGGCGGTCGGCTGAGTAGTCCAGCCTAATCCTTGATGAAGAGATTGGGATATTGGCGCGGCGCCGAGCGCCAATATTGCGGCGGCGCCTTGACCTGCCCCCCCAGTGCGGCGGCGACATGCCAAGGCCAATGGGGATCGTAGAGCACGGCACGCGCCACCGCGACCATATCGGCTTCCCCGGTCGCGACGATTGCTTCGGCCTGCTCGGCCGATGTGATCAGCCCCACCGCGACCACCGGCATTGAGACTGCTTCCTTTACCCTGCGGGCGAGCGGAACCTGATAGTTGGGACCGACGGGAATTTTCTGCCCCGCATCGAGCCCACCGCTCGAAACGTGAATACCGTCACAACCGCGCTCCTCGAGCGCCTTGGCCAGCGCGATCGTCTGATCGACATCCCAGCCGCCCTCGACCCAATCAGTGCCCGAAACGCGGACCGTGACCGGCTTTTGCGCCGGAAACGCAGCTCGTACGGCGTCGAACACCTCAAGCGGAAACCGGAGACGGTTTTCCAGCGACCCGCCATATTGGTCATCTCTCTTGTTGGAGAGCGGGGAGAGAAATTGATGCAGCAGATAGCCATGCGCCGCGTGGATCTGGATGGCGTCCAACCCGATACGGTCGGCACGGCGCGCAGCTTCGGCAAAAGCCTCGCGGATACGCATGAGGTCCGCCCCGCTCATGGCGGCGGGAGCGTTTTCGGACGGCAGGAAAGGCAGCGCAGACGCGGATTCGGTCTGCCATCCGTTCGGATCGGCGGGCGGAAGCTGCGCGCCACCCTTCCAGGGCTTGTCGGTGCTGGCCTTGCGGCCGGCATGGGCGAGCTGAATGGCAATCGGCATATCCGACCAGCGGCGAATGCCATCGATGACCCTTTTCATCGCGGCCTCTGTGGCATCGTCGTAAAGCCCCACGTCGGCATAGCTGATCCGCCCTTCGGGAGTAACCGCCGTCGCCTCGATCGTGAGCAAGGCCGCGCCGGACATGGCGAGCTGCCCCAGATGCATCAGATGCCAATCGGTCATCTGGCCGTCCTGCGCCGAATACATGCACATGGGCGCAATGACGATGCGGTTGGCGAGCTGGCTGCCGCCTACGGAGATCGGTTCGAAGAGTTTTGGCCCGGCCATGAATCAGCCCCTATGTTTGTTCGACGAGAGCCTAGACCCTTATCGCCGGTAACACGCCACGCGAAGTTGACCGTTCACACATATTGGTGAACGCAAAGGCCAGGATATTCACGGGGGGAAATGGTGCCGGCAGCAGGACTTGAACCCGCGACCCTCTGATTACAAATCAGGTGGTTAGTTAAAATCAGGTGACTGGGACGCCGCCCAAACCAAGTGAACTCGAGTTTACTTTGTTGGTATATCAAGGATTTATCCAGATATCCTTGCACCAGGGCATTTTCGTTGATTATTCTGCCGGCGTCCCAACCGCGTCCCAGGCGTCCCAGCAGTGCCCCGTATCGACATCACACAAAAGACCCTCACAAAGGCGAAGGCTGATGCGAAGCCGGGCGCCGATCGCTATGAAGTTACCGACACTCGTGCCCGCGGGCTCGTTCTCCGTGTCGGGCCACAAGGCGCTGGCTGGCAGTACCGGTACAAGCATCGCGGAAAGAGTGTCCGCCTGCCCCTTGGTCCCGTCGACCGCTGGGGCGTGGCCGAAGCACGCGAGATCGCGGCTGGATGCGCTGCCCGACTTGCTGCCGGTCCCACGCTTCCGACATCCGACTGGCTTGATTGGTGGCTCCGGGAGACTGGGCGCGTCGACGTCGAGCCCGAGATCGTCGACGCCCCTGTCCGCGTGCGTCGTGGTGAGGACGCCCCGTGGACGTGGCAGGATGCGCGCGACGCGTTTCTCGACGACAAGAAGGCGACCCGGAGGCCGAAAACATACGAAGATTACCGATGGCATCTCTCGCGTGCGGAGCTGCAGTTGCTCGACGATCGGCTCGTTCGCGAGATCAGTGTGGAGGACATTGCTGCTATCGTTTCTGGGATTCATCGCAGCGGTCGCGAGAGCACGGCAGAGCATCTGTGCCGGGTCGTGTCGTCCATGTGGTCCTGGCTCTATAGTCCTGCGCAGCGAAAGCGGTCCGGTGTGCAGCGTGGCGCGATGGAGGACCTCGTCGCACCCGATCGCACACTCGACGAGCAGCCGGCCGAGGAAAGCGTGCCATCGCTGCAAGACCTGGGCCGCGCGATCGCGATCTGCCAGGTTGGCGTGCTTGATCCCGTCGCATCCTGTGCTGTCGAGATGCTCATTTGGACGGCACAGCGCAGATATACCACCGCCATCGCTCAGGTCGACGAATTCACTACCATCGACGGCGAGACGCGGGCCTGGGTCATCCCGTCCGCGCATATGAAGTCCGGTCGCAAGCGCCGGCGTGGTGACGATGTGCACGTCGTGCCGCTGCTCGAACCGGCCTGGAAAGCTTGGCTTCGCGCCGGGGCGTATAATGAAGAGAGCGAGTACGCATTCCCGCAGCGCCGCGCCAAGCGTCGGGGGGACGAGCTGGGCCATATCAGCGAGTTCACGCTGTCCCACACGCTGTCCTCGCTGCCTGGAATGAATGTGTCGCCGCACGCTGTGCGCCGGGCCTTCGGGACGATTCTCGAGAGGGATTTTGGGGTGACGCGCGCGGAGACGAAATTGATCCTCGATCACGCGGAGGGTGGGCGGCAGTCAGATGTCACCGGCCGGCATTATGCGCTTCACCACGCGCTGCGGGCGAAGTTGCCGGTGATGGAGATATGGACACGCGAGCTCCAGAAAGCCGTCGATGAGGCGAGGAGGTCGGATCCGTGGCTACAGGATCTCAGCAAACTTAAAGCTGAGATCAGGAAGAAGCGTGAGGCCAGGAAGTCCTCGAATCGGGACACCGTCGGGAAACCGAGGTCATAACGATAGCTTGGACCGAATTTCATCCTTGAGGTCCTTATCGAGCTTAACGCTGTCCAGAAGCCAATTCCCGAGCTCAATGGCCCATTGAGGTTGAGGAGACATGGCCAAGGCGGCCTGAAGTTCCGTCAACGGCGGTCTTGCCATCATATTGCGGCTGGAACCCTGCTGCCCGTCTCCGAAGAAGCTGTTTCCGCGATAGAGGTGTCGCCGCAGCTCGTCCTGCCAGCTATCATCAATCTTTGGTAGCGGCGAACCAGTGAAGATGGTGCCTACCGAAATGCCTTGGCGGCCAATAATCAGCTCCTCAAGTGGTAAGTCTGAAGCTACAAACCATGGCTCATCGGCCCCTTTTGGCCGATAGAAGCCATAGTCGATAGGGGTGCGACAGAAGCCACGAATCCGATGAACCATTTGATCGAGATGCTGTAAGTCGGCCTCCTGGAGATTGTAGCCCCTGTCGTTGTAACGAGCACTCGCGGAGCCTCGGTCTTCCGCGATGAGAACGAATTCTTGCGCCGTACGCCGCTCTCCGTTCAGCAAGGGCTGCTCGAGGTCGAAATTTGCCAGGCCGCTGCTTTTGCAGGCACGGTCCCAGGTGCCGTCGTGCGACAAGTCATTGACGCGATCTCCATGTGTCAACGCTATCGCTTTGAGAAGTTTCTCTGCGGTCTGAGCCGTCATCCACCAGAAGTCGATGGGCATCTTGAGGTGGTAACAGATACGGGCCGCGAAATAATTCTGATCCGCTGTTCTAACAAACATTTCGCGTATGATTTGGTTTCGCCGATCGTTGATATCCATTGGTCCCCCTGCATATTCGACGGCATAAATCCTCAGTCGACATACTCGATAAAGTGCATGCCGTGGCTGCCCGTCGACATCGTGTCGATCACCTCGATACCGGCTGCATCGATCATCATTTTCCAGATGTCGTTCATATCATCGTACCAATCGACCACGTTTTCTACTGTCACCATGGCCTCCCATCCGCCGGCGATGCGTTGGCGAGCATAGAGTTCGTCATATGTGCCGATGACGATCTCCTTCGATGTGATGCGTTCAGGCTTGCCATGAGCAAGCGTGTCACGAAGTTTCTTGAGTTCTATAATTGACGAGAACGGGCGCTTCTCGAATTCGCCATAGTCGACCCCCAGCTCACTCAATACTTGCTTCACCTTTTTCAGAGACGGCTCCCACTCATCCCAGGCTTCACCAAAGATGCGGTCGCCGACGAAATTGACGCTCGCTTCCATTGCGAACGCAGTCATAGTCAGCCCTGCCGTCATCTCGAGGAAGATCCCATCGTGATCGCCCTTCTCGAGACGCTCGACGATCCGTTTTTTGAAATAGAATGCAGTGTTGCCGAGGTCGTTGTGGATGTAGACAGCCTGTTCTTTCGTGAGCTCAACACGCATCTTTCGATCTCGATCGGTCATCACGCTTTCCTTCCACCTGCAACGTGCAATCAATATTCGTGACACAAAGGGGAAGCGTGGGCTATCCTTCCCCCATGACTGACACCGACCAAACCCCCGCCGAATTCATGCTCTCCCTGCGCCACCCCGGTCCGGCCGAGGTCGACGAAATGCGCCGCATTGGCCGACAGCCTGGAGCGTGTGGCCTGGATGCGGAGGGACGGCTTGTCGTCGTGGAGAATGATGGCCGGCGTCAGGTCCGTGCGCATAAGGCACCGCAGTCGGGCTGATTTCAATATAGTCTCCACATAAGCGCGGCGACCTCAATATTAATTGCACATAACGGTCCCCCCTGCATTTTTTGTAAATTTTTTTGCAACAACGGGTTGCAGTTCGCACCCAGAGGGTGTAAGAATTTTTGCAACAGAGCGAAAGATGGTCGATCGCTCAAGCGCTCAAGGAACAGCAGATGAAAAAGACACTTGTCATCGCCAAAGCCGACATCGCGAAGAAAAGCATCGAGGAGAACGAAGATCTTAGCATCGCGATGGGCTTTGCCAACGGAAACAGCCGCTCCTTCACATACGACTCTTGGGACGTCATTGGGCTCGCTAGGAAGGCTGAAGCTCGCCTCGATCGCGCTGGCTTGCCGCAGGCTTTGCGTGTCGGTTTCGAAATGACCGCTACCCACGCCGGACCTGCGGCCAAATCGTACGGGTACACTGCAAACGGGAGCCAAGTCACCCTTCGCCGTACTGCCCGTGGGTGGGTTCTGGTCGAAGCCGGGATTACCGGAGTCTATCCTGCTGCAGACGAAAAGATTGAGTACCGCGCCACCGTGCAGCAGATCGAAGAAATCTCGCGCCGCGCCGTCGCCGATCTCAAGCGTTTCCCTGAAGAACAATCAGTGGCTGCATAACCTGAAACGCGCCAACGGCGGAGGGCTCCATTACCCCTCCGCCCTTTTCCAAGCCGCTCCAAATGGCGGTTTCGAAAAGGGAAATCAATCCCGCTGAGTCTAAAGGAGATACCGAAATGCCGCCTGAACCCGAAGAATTCTCGATCGATATTTCGAACCGCAAAACGAAGCTATTCACGTTCTTGCCTGACGCCTCGGCATTGTCGTTCTTTGACGAGACATGGAATACCCGTATTTCATTGTTCGATTCCGGGCCGGTGGTTACGTTTTCGAAAGATGTCGGCGCGGCGCGTCCCGGATTCTACTTTCGCACGAGCCCGACACAATCACCGCAGCAGATCGAGTTCCAATACCAGCTCGACTATAACACGGAGCCGAAGTACTTCTCGGACCTCGATCTGGCGTTGAAGTTGTTCAAGTCGGAGATCAAAACGATTTCCGATGACAGCTGAGAACAATCGCCGTTGGTGCCTCATCGAACAGGTTGGACAGCTCCTCTATCCGACGACATGGAAGTCTAAGATCGCGAAGGATCTCGGCATCAGCAGCACGCTGATGGCGTTTCTCGCGCGCGGCGAACGGACAGTCACGGATCAAACACTCAATTCACTCGTGCGCGTGTGCAAGCTGCAGCGTCGAGATCTGATCCGACGATATCGTGAGCTCATCCTCATCGAAGCGCGCGTGCGGATGGAGCTGGGAGCGGAGTGCACTGAGCCTGAGGAAGGACCGGGTGAGCAGATGCGCGAAATCGAAGAATTGGAGATGAAGCCGCAAGAGTAGACGAAGCCGCATAAGCCACCGTTATAGCCACCTCGCAACCTGGCTATAACGATCGAATGCGACCGATCCTGTCGACCGCGCGTTAATCATTTCGAAACCCAGAGTCTGGACGGCGCCCCAACTTCATGTTTTATGCGCCGTCCTGGGACGTCAGAGCCTTGCTGCTGGCGGCGCACCGTGGGGCGACACCGCAATGTCGCGGACGCCCACACGGCTTCGAAAACCTCATCACATTGCCAAAGGAAACCACTGACACGAGTCGGCAGCTTGCCGCGCTCGAAGAAATTGATGTCGAATCCATGCGCGCGCTCAAGAAGCGGCGCGCCGAAATCCTTGCGGGCGACTTGCCGGCGCTGGAAGAAATCCTGATCCACGCAGTCTGGTGCAGTGGATCGATGGTCACGGACCGGATCAGGTTCTTCACATCCATCCTGCATGGCCGCATCCTTGGCGAAGCCGAGCGCGAGATCATCGAGCAAGCGGTCTCCGACGGCTCGGCACCGGTTCTCGAACTCGCGCGCGAAATTTTCGACAGCCGCGGGCGATTCAGCGATGTCGCGCGCTGCGATCTGTACATCGCATGCGCCGATCCCGAGCGCGATTGCTATGACGATGACGCGGCTGAATCGGCTGCAAAGCGGCTCTTTCACGATCGCCAGTCCACGCTCCTGGATAGCCGTTTCGGCGCCACTTTGCGCCAAGCCACAGTACTGGGAATGCTGCATGCGCCGCGTACATTCGAGCGGCGGATCGATCGTGCACAACGTGATGGCGTGCGACGACTCCTCGATTTCGGACGCGATGTTGATGCGTTCACGCAGGCTGACGTCTGGCTGAAGTCGCATCCTGAAGCCCTTAACGAAATCCAGGATGACGACCAGAAGAGCCTTTTCGAGAAGCTTCAAGAGCTTGAGGAAGACCGTGCCGAGATCGAACCCGATCTCGATTTCGATCGGCCCGGCGTCGTCGTCGTGCCCGAGTTGCCCAAGGCCGTCGGCGGGCAAAAGGATTCGAGGAAGGTCTTCGAGAGCATCGCTGGCAAGGCGTTGCCCCTTGTCGACCGTGGACCCCTCGACCTGCATTTCGATGTTCTTGCTGCGCGCTGGCCGCACGCGCGGGATGTCATCGATTCAATCCTTTTCGATCTCGCGTCTGATGAGCGCGTGCGGTTTCGCCCCATGTGCCTCGTCGGGAAACCCGGTAGCGGCAAGACCGCGCTTTTGCGCGCCATCGCGGCCCAACTCTCTTTGCCGTGCGAGGTCTTCTCAATGGGCGGGATGGCCGATGGCAGCGCGATGGGAACGTCTGCACAATGGTCGACATCGCGGCCGAGCGTCCCCCTCCAGCTCGTGCAGCGATCGGGGTTCGCCAACGGGCTTGTGATTTGGGACGAAATCGAGAAGGCCAGCGATAGCCGGCACAATGGGTCCGCCTTCGACGCACTTTTACCAATGCTTGAGCGCAGCCAGGCGCAGGCGATCCGTGACCCGGCGCTGGAAGTCAGCGTGGATCTGAGCTGGATTTCCCACTTTGCCACGGCAAACACGGTTGAAGGCATCCCAGATCCCCTGCGCGATCGCATGCGCATCATCAAGATGCCGGAGCCAAGCTGGCAGCATATCGGCCCGCTGTCACGCCGGATCATTGATGACATCGCAAAAGACCGCGGCGTCGATCGGCGTTGGTATCCACCGCTTGCCGACGATGAACTCGATGTCATCCGTGAGGCTTGGCCTGGCGGAAGCCTTCGCAAACTCCGAAGGGCGATCGAGGGCACGCTTGCGGCCAGTGACGCCTTCATGGGTCAAGCCTGACCCCTGCGCATCCCGCGCAACGCACAGACCAAGAAAGGAGATCACCGTGCGCAATCATTATCCATTCTGCGAGGTCCGAGAGGCCCTTCGCGACAGCCTCTTTTACCAATCCGTCCATGGCCGAGGGCTGCTTGTACAGCTCTGCGCGACCATTGCCCTGTCCGATCTCGACCCCAGGATGCTCGGACTGGTCGACCTTTTTGCGGGCAACAGCGCCGCAGCATGGCGGTACCGCCAAAACCTTCGCCGCTGGCAGACCAAGCGGCTGCTGACGGGAGGTGCGGCATGAATACGGACATGAGCGTAATCCACTTGACCGACGAAGCCCGCACCATCCTCGCGGCGGCATTCGAGGGCGATCCCGCATGCGCGGACGTCATCGTGCTGCCTGGGAAGTGGAACGAATCCGAGGGGTTGATCGACCTCTTTATCACGGGCGCCCCAACTGGCCGTGCCGTGCATCCGACGGGTGCCTGGATGCCCAGGCGTGAGGATGTCGTCGAGCTGGTGCGCCGCGTCATCAACAGTAGATCTCGGCATTGGGATCATGGCCGGCTGCGACCTCTCCCGATGCCGCGGGACTGGTGGCGAGCGATCAGGGATGAGTATGAATTCATCGACAATGTGCCGGAATGCGCGAGCGGGTGGGCTGACCTGCTGATCGGCATGAGCGGTTGGCTCCAGGAGCGCTATGACGGCCACTGGTCGACCAGTCAGATCAAGGAGAAGTTCGGCGGGCTGCGGTTCTACAGCGACTGCGGCGACGAGCGGTCGGAGGAGATCGTCAGCGTTGCCGAGTGGCTGTCGGAATATCTGTGCGAAGACTGCGGCGCGCCCGGGCGGCTGCGGAAGCGCGGCGGCTGGCTGCGGACGGTCTGCGACGCCCACGCGAGCGAGGGAGGTTTCGAATGAAGTTATGGATCATGAGCGACTTGCACGTCGACGGAAAAGACCGTGATTTCGATCTGCCGTTTCCGCCTCCGGATGCCGATGTCTTGGTAATCGCGGGTGATATCTGCGACGGCTTCATCGAAGCTGTAGAATGGGTGAAATGGCAGCTCATGCGGAACCATCCGCCGTCCATTGTCTGGGTCCCGGGAAATCACGACTTTTACGGCAGTATCAATCCGCAAGCCGATCTCGACGCCGCAATCGCCGATTGCGCCATGATGGGCGTCACCGTTCTGGCGCGTGGCGAGGTAGTCGAGATGGGCGGCGTTCGCATCGTCGGCGCAACGCTGTGGACTGATTTCGCTGCCGTGTCCGCTGACCCAATCGACATCGCAACGGCGCAGGTTTGGGCGCGCAATTCGATGCCCGATTACCGGTCTATCGATATCGGGCTGCGGCGGCTCCGGCCAGCCGATACGCTCGCATGGCATAGGGATCACCGCGCTACGCTCGGCCGGCGCCTGGCGAAAGATTTCGACGGCCCAACTGTGGTCATCACCCATCACGCGCCGCACAGAAACAGCCTCGACGACCCCGCTTTCCCGGATCCGTCTGACGGGTCGTTTGCGAGCGACCTGGGCGACATGATCGAGCGATATCGGCCGGATTTGTGGATCCACGGCCATCTCCACTGGCGGCGGGATTATAGGATCGGCGGCACGCGCGTGGTTTGCAACCCGCGCGGGTATGGCCGGGAACGGTCAGGATTTGATCCCCGATTCGTAATTGAGGTGGCGTCATGACATGGGCAAATGAAGCCGAACGCGATCGCGCGCTCGCAGAACTCGAAGATCGATATCCCGGCCAAAAAATCGAGATCATCACCGCTTTCGACATCGCGAATGTCGGCTGGGAATGCGACTCGCAGGGCGCATTGATCATGCGCGACGGCGTACCCGAGCTGGTCATCATCGACCAGACCGGTGGCGATGATCGGCCGGTGCGCGAAATCCTTGAGAGCAAGGTCGACGAGTATGAGCGCCTGGCAGCGGACACGCGGAACGTGTTGGGGCAGTACATGGTGCTCGAAGGGCTGCCGCGGCGGGTAATCGGCGTCGAAGAGCTGACTGATGAAGAGATGCAGCTGATCAAGGAATCAACGGTTGATGACATCGTCGGTTTCGATCCTGATCGCGACACAGCTTATTACGTCGCGCGGGAAGCTATGCGGAATCGAATAGCGGAACTGTCGGCCGAAATCGAGCGGCTCGAACGCGAGATCGTCGATGTCGGCGTAGAAATGTCGGGGCTCGATTATCAGGATCGTGATGCCATCGAAGCCGCCATCGACAAGTACGGAAATCGCCAAAACAACGATCCCGGAGACGATCACTGAACCCGGTCGCGCGCAGCAAATGGGTGCAAGGTGCGGGTCGAAATCAGGCCCGTCAGGAGGCTTCCCAGAGGGTGGTTTTGTGACCAAAAGGGGCGGATCGAAAACGTGGAAATTGCGGCTTCGTAAGTGCTTGAAGTTGATAAGTTTTTCGGAGCCAGATAGGTTTGCGAGTTAAAATGAGTTGCGGGCAACTCGTCATAATACGTGGGGGCAGAATGCCGCGATTGACCGAATTTGTAGGCCGCAAGTTTGCTGGGCCCGGTACCCAAATCGCTTATGAGAAAAGCCTTGGCCGATTTCTGGTGGCTTTCAACCGCGCCGAAAACTACGTCCGTGAGACGGTCAAGCTGTCCCTGAAATCGCTCGGTCGCGAGGACTTCTGGAATGAGCTGAAATCAAGCGGTCTGCTGCATCAAGCTCGGAATCTTGAACTGCTAGCTTTGGCACAAAAGGATTTTCCGGAGACCGATTACGCTTTTATCAAAGATCTGAACATAATTCGCAATACACTCGCCCACGGGCACTTCGATCAAGATCTTTTCAGTGAAGAGTACAAGATCGTGGGCAAGGATCGGGACAGAAAGCACACCATCGAAGAGATCGATGCGTGGACCATGAGGACCGAGGACTTCTCGCGGGATTTAGAGCTCATGATCATGGACTATTTTTTCGACGCGCATTTCGATCCCGAGCTCGAGGGTGAAAGCTAGGCCGCTTCACGCTGCCGGTCCAGGTGCCGTTTCCGCATATTCTGCAGCGTCCGCGGAGTGAGAAATCCCCAGCGCTTGAGGACCGCGTGCATGCCGTGCGTGCGCCACAGTTGCGCCACCTGCTCGTCGCTGGGCCAATGATAGAACGCAGCTGCATCTTTTCCATCGATTCCCCGCATCAGACCGACTCCCGCTTGGTTGTGCGCCGGCGCTGGGGTGGCAGCGTGGGCTTCTCGTCGGGATACATGCGGGATTCGAGCCGCAGGACGGTGTCGCGGACATCGCCCAGACGCGATCTTGCGCCGTACAGCGTCCATGATCGCATCGCGATGGTGTTTTTCGCGGTGTGAAACGAAATTATTGGGTTTGCAAGGACGCATCCGACACTCGAATTAAATTCAACGTTCCAAGAACGTTGCAAGCAATCCACGCAGGATAGAACCCGGGCTCCACACATTCCGATAGACTTGCAAAGTTTCAATTCAATTTTGTTTCGAAAGTCTATTATCAATCCACAAGTAACAAAATGCTTCGAAATTCGAACAATAGGAATATACCGCTATCGTTAATGCGGGCCTCGATGTCAACATTGAAGAATCTTCGCGCGAATTCTTGAATCCGGTTGACCCGTGCATCTCGTGGGGGCATCATCACGGTCACGGCGTTGCACCCGCCGCAAGACAGGACGAGCCATGAAATTTGATCATCTCGCGCGCCAAAAACGTGCCACCAAAGAGCAGCTCCGCGCAAAATTCGTGCGTGAGGAACGCGAAGTCTATCCAGACGCAATCGTGAAGCGTGGGCTGACGCCCGGCGACATCGCGCATGTGCATTGCGTGAATGCGCGGCCTCTGATTGAGACCGGGTTCGTCGATCAGGCAATGGGTGTCGTCCGCCGTTTTGCTGTGCCGGCGACGGTGAACGGTTGGTCCGTGGTTCCTCAAGAATCTGACGGCGAGCGCAAGCCCAGCTTCATAATCGATCCCGGCAAGAGTACGACTGCGAAACCGCGAGCAGGTGGCACGCAATTCTTGCCAACCGACTACCGCGCGAAGCGGATGTCGCTCTCGACAGCAGTGCAAATCGGCTACGGCACGCCAGGCGCAAACCTCGCGATCCAATGCTGTGCTGCATCCGCGCATATCCGCGTGCTCGATATCGACTGCCGCGATCCCGAAATCGCCGAGGCCGTGAAGACGCTGGCGCTTGAAGTCCTCGGCGACACGCCGTTCATTCGATACGGCGCAAGGCCGAAGGTCGCGCTCATCTACAGACAGGAAGCCGGAAGCGATGATGAGCGCTGGAGCATTCCGAAATGGTCTGTCGAGATGCTCGGCGCCGATGGCAAGCGCGATATCGATGACGAACTGAAGCCCATCAACTCCGTCGAATTCTTGTCGGAAGGCGGTCTGCTGACGGCGTATGGGCTGCATCATAAAACGGGAAAATCATTCGACTGGTCGGAGGGCCGACTGCATCCCGCGATCGCGTCACCCCTTGAGGCACCGGTGATCAACAAGGCACAGGTTCGCCAGTTCTTGAATCGGCTGTGCGATATCCGCGCGCTGAGCGGCGGCGTGTCGACATCCAACCCCCATGGGGGTGCCATAGACGTTTCCGAACTCCGCCAGCGTTTCGGAATGGGGCAAAAGATTTGGGTGCCAAGACTTCAGCGTGGTCCTTTCTCGCTGAACGAAAAGGGGGACGTAACCGACGGTGGCGAGGCGTGGTTGACGCAGTTTGTCTGGGCGCTGTGCGCTGCGAATGCGCAGCTGATTGACCGGTATTCAGAACTTCTTGTTGAAGCAGCGATCGCGGAGGCAATTGAGAAGCTGGGCCAGACGCCGCGTGACAACGAGGGATTGATGACGCATGGCGGCATCGAACAGACGACGCGATTCAAGATGAGAAGCCCGCTCGAAAAGTGGCGTGCTTCGCTTGCTGAGTATGCGAAATCGGGCCGCTATCACGACATCTGTGTGCCATGGCATGTCACGGAAGATGGACGTCGTCCGCAATCGAAGCGCGTGATGCCCGCGCCGCGGCCTGCCGACGGGTCGCTCGATTGGATCCCGGACGACTACTGCATCGTGGATGGCCTGAGCGATCACGCCGCAAGGGCCAAGGTATTGCCCGTCGAGAAGACGGCGGAACAGATTGCGGCGGACAAAGCCGATCGGGCGATCATCGAGGACCTCGATCAGCGTCACGCGATCGCCGACGGTATCTCCGACAAGGTCGACAGCGCGATCCGCGATTTCCTCGACGCCGACGATGCGCCGCTCGTGCTGCTAAGAGCCCCTACGGGATCGGGCAAGACCAGCCGCGTCGTGCGCAGCCTTGGGCCCTGGATCGGCGAGAATCCCAAGCAGGACGGCGAAGGTCCGATTTTGGCCGTCGTTCCCACACACGCCAACGCCGACGAAGCGCTGAAAAAAGCGACAACAGAAGGCATGATGACACCGGAAGACTATTGGACCGACGGCGAGGTCAATGATGCGATCGGTATGCTCGGCGGCACCGGGATCAAAGCGACGCGTTTTCGTGGCCGCGACGCTGCAGGATGCTTGCGCAAGGATGAAATGCGCATGCTCGGCGAGCGCGGGATCGGGGCATCGAATCTGTGCGGCAAGAAAGTCGACGACGAAGATGCCATCGTGGCCGCGAAAATGCGCAAAGAAGGTCAGCGGGTCCCCCAGAAGGAAATCCTGTGTCCGTTCCGCGAGAGCGGGGAGTGCGGCTATTACAAGCAATTCCAGGACATCCGCGACGCGGACATCGTGTTCGTTTCCCATGCGTATTTGACCATGCATTCGCTGCCGAAGGCGCTGAAGAATCCCCGCAGGGTCATCGTCGACGAGAGCGTGGTCTTCCAGATCATCGACCAAGCTCGCATGCCCCTCGACGCGCTCGAGCTGCCTCGCGTCGAGCCGTACGTGACAAAACTCGATCGGAAGAAATTCCCCGAGGCGTCCGACGAGGACATCAAATCCGCGCTGTTCGGTGACCGGCTGGAGGCCTGCTCGATTGCGAAAGATGCGCTTATCGAGGGCAAGGATGTCGCGACCGTGTTCCGCGAGCTCGAGCGCGGCTCCGAGCTCGTCGATGCCGCTATCACCGTGCTCGCGCGCTCGAAGCAGTCCGAGCGCAAAGTTGATCCGCGGATGAATGTGGACGACGTCAAAGAGCTGGCGGCGCAGCCGCAGATGTCGGATTTGATCACGGAAGAGCGTTTCTGGCGCATCGTGCGCGACCGGCTGAATGGATTGGAAGACGGATCCGCAACGGGCAACCGCGACATGCGCATCCAGCTCGTGCAGATCGCGGAAATGTCCGAGGCCCTTCCCAGACCATTCGTGCGCATCAGCTGGCGCAAGGATGCCAATTGGTCAGCAGCGCCCACATTGTTGCTGGACGCGTCCGGCGATGCGGCGATCACAGAGAAGCTGTTTGGCCGCGCGCCCACGGTCATCAACATCGAAGCTCCGATGCACGTGCGCGTCGTCGCAGCGATCGAGAGCACTTACTCCACGTCGCAGTTCGTGCCGCGGGACCCCGACGATTCAATCCTTGCTGACCGCTGCGCCGGCAACGTGAACCGCATCCGCGATCTCATCACCAGCACATCTGTGGTCTATGGCTACGGACGTGTCCTCGCCGGTGCGACCATGTCCGCGCGCGAGGCCATCCAGTCGGGCTGGGGGAAGCCCGCGTCGGTCGACTTCGGACACTTCGGCGCCCTGCGCGGGCTCGACTTCGCCAAAAACCACGCCGCCGCGATTTCGATCGGGCGCAGTGAGCAGCCGATCCACATCGTCGACGGATATGCGGCAGCGCTCACGTATGACGACCCCGATCCCGAACTGCCTTATGACCAACGCGGCGATGGCATGACCGACGGCGAAAAGGCTCTGTTGCGGCAAGCGGCAGCTCGTACGATCCGCATGCGGACTGGTGAAGACATCCAGCATTTCGTTCCGCAATTCCCCACGAAGAAAGACGGATCGATGTCGTGGGCGCAACGTCTGGAAGAACAGTGGCGCGAAGAGGAAATCCGGCAATTCCTTGGCCGCCTGCGCCCCGTGTATCGTGGCATCGCACACAATGCCGATGGCGAGCCCATCGATGTCGAGACCCCTGTGCTGATCGCGGTCGGCAAGTGTCTGCCGGATGTCATCGTCGACGAGATCGTCACGCTCGATCAGCTGCTCGCGCCCGCGAAATTCCTCGAGCTCGTCCGGCTGTCGGGCGGCATCCTGAGCGACACCGTGACCCCCTATGCACCGGGCGCGCAGGAGATCCTGCAGGGGCGGTCTCTGCAGCAGTTCAAGAAGGATTGTTTCCCGCATTCGGATGCGTGGGTGAAGCGCCTGATGGATGGGATGGGCCGCATTGTCTACCGCATGCCCGGTGAGACCACGCACCGGCAGGCCCTCGTCGCAACAGCATGGATCGATGGCGATCCGGTCGCGCAATTCGAGAATGACACCGAACGTTGGGGGGCTATGCTTCCCGAAGAGATCATTTCGTACAAGCCGTCGAAGCGCCAACCCGTCGGATTTGGCGAGGCCCGCCAGCCCGACAAGCTCGATCTCAAGCTCGCCGCTGGCGAACCCGACGAGCCTGTCGCTCCCGCCATTTCGACATTGTCGGATGCAGACCTGATCTCGATGATCCCGATGGATATCGACGAGCGGGAGCCTGTGACATATTCGAAATCGAATAGTAGGTCGACGCGCATCATTCCGCCGTTCAGCCAGGGCGCAGCCTAATCAGCATTAGCAGACACGAGGTCGAATCTTGTCGATCGGCAGAGCGACCTAGCGACCGTCGTGCGAGTGCCAAAGTCTGTTTCCGCTTCAGCCCCCCATTTCGCCGTTGAGATCATGATGGGAAGCTCCGGGGAGATGAACGATATAGCGTAGCGGCGGTCTGCTTACGGGTGGGCTGCGGGGAGGCAGATGTTCGCGGTATGGCAAGTTCGGAGCCGGAAGCTGCCTGTCCGGTTCCAGCTGTGGTGCCTGGTAAGCCGCCGTTTAGCAGTCGACCCATTGCTGTCATTGGATTTATTCGTCAGGAGAGTCAGGTTGCGGATCTACGCAGACTCCGGTGATGTGGTCTCGCGTCCATAGGCCGCCAGGAAAACCGCGACGGCCTCATTCACCTGGGTTTGCATCTCAGACTCAGTGGGGATCGCGCCGTCACCGAGGTGCATGACCTCTGATGTTGGACCTCCCATCAGTAGCCAGTTGAATTGCTTTGCAGCCCGCTCGGGATCCGTGACAACAATTTCGCCGCGCTCGGAGTAGTGCTGCAGGACGCGCGTCAGCCGCGCAATTGCTCGGCCAGGTCCGGCTTCATAAAGGGTCCTGCCCAGTTGGGGGAACCGCCCCACCTCTCCAATCACCATGCGTCTTAGCTGCATGAGAGTTGGAGTCAGGACAATCTTCAACTGATGAGTGGCAAACCGGGTAAGCCATTCTTCAACCGGGGTGTCTTCAGGAAGTGTTTCAACAAGGCCGCCCACAGCACTGGCGGCTCCCCCCGCCATGTCAGTGGCGACCTCGAGAAAGAGCGCTTCTTTTCCTTTGAAGTGGCTGTAGATGGTTTGGATGGAAACGTCTGCGGCAGAGGCTACCTGCTCCATGCTTGCGGCTAAATAGCCTTCGCGCAGAAAAACATCTGAGGCTGCCGCAAGGATTTTCGTTCGACTTCTCGTGATCCGCGTCTGCGCACCGTTACCCATGGGTCATCCTCGCTTGTTCGCACCAGATTCCGTTCGCCTTGACTCAATTAACTAGAATCATCATTCTATTTTGTATCGAAGAGGATCCGGCCATGCAAGAATCACAGTCTATCACTTGTCGCTGCGGGGCAGTTCGGCTGACGCTCTCGGGCTCCAGCATTATGAGCAGCGAATGCATGTGCACCAGTTGCCGTTCGGCATCTGACGTTTTTGCTGCCTTTCCGGATGGAATCGGCATGACGGACGAAAAGGGCGCTACCCATGTCATTATTCATCGCGCGGACAAGGTCGCATGCGATGCTGGTGCAGAACATCTCCAGCAACATAGACTTACGCCCGACAGCCCCACCAGGCGCATCTTCGCTGGCTGTTGCAACACCCCGATGTTCCTCGACTTCGAACCCGGCCATTGGGTGAGCCTTTATGCGATAAATTTGCCTGAAATCGACCGGCCCGCTGTGGAATATCGTATGTTTTGTAACGACCTTGCCGATGCAGATCGCCTGCCCGGCGATGTGCCGAATGGCAGGCCAATGCCGCTGGGGGCAGTATGGCGTCTGGCGTCATCGTTCGCCCTGATGGGATTCCGCAGCCCGACAGTGGCGTTCATGCAGAGAGCTTCCAATGTCTGATCCCGCGAAAATCGAGATTGAGAATGTCATGTCGCCCGGCCGAACGAAGTTTGTCGACCGACAAAAATATGAAGCCGTTAGGGATGCTCTCTTGGCCGTCCTGCCCCGGCAGTCTCCTGGCATGACCGAAGCACAAGCCAGGCAGGCCCTCATGCCGCACCTGCCCGAAATGCTCTTTCCTGGTGGAGACAAGCTGGGATGGTGGTTGGGAGCTGTTCGGCTTGACCTGGAAGCCAAGGGCGTCGTCATCCGGGAAGACGCAAAGCCAAAGCGCTACCATCAAGCGGGCTAGCACGTGGGAACACTGTTTCCTCGAGCGGCAGAACCACCAAAAGCTGCCACTCCCCACCCGATGCACGTATGGCAAATTCCACCCCATGCCGGAGCACCGTGATCAATTTTCCTTGCCATTTGGACCAGCAAAAGCAGGCGTTTCTTTATCAGCAATGGGGCCGGAGAACGAACATGATGTAATCGCGGGGAGCGGCGGCCACCGTTTGATATGGCGGCGATGTTGGAATGTCTGGCCAGCTGGCTGTCCCCCGGTAGGATGAAGAACGGGCTCACGATGAGAACCGGGCCCAGGCATCGAACGGAGGACAGCCATGCAGCACTATATCGGTCTCGACGTATCCATGAAAGAGACGGCAATATCGATCCGGCAGGACGGCAATAGGATTTGGCGGGGCAAGTGCGCGTCCGATCCGCAACTGATTGCCGCAGTGATCCGCAAGCGCGCGCCGTATGCCCGGCGGGTCGTGTTCGAGACGGGACCATTGTCGGTATGGTTCTACCATGCGCTGACGGCAGAGGGCCTGCCGGCGATCTGCATCGACGCGCGGCATGCCAAGGCCGCGCTCGACATGGCGGCGAACAAGACCGATGCGAACGATGCCGATGGTCTGGCACATCTGGCCGAGGTGGGGTTCTATCGAGAGGTCCGGGTCAAGGGGTTCGACAGCATGGAGTGAACCCCTGGGACTGGACCAGCGGGGAAGAAAAGCTGATACGCTCTGTGGGCCTTGAATGGAGAAGGTCCATGTCACCAAGAGGTCCCTACCGCCGTCACTCGATGCAGTTCAAGCTGCAGTTATGCCAGGACATTCGAAATGGCGCCATGGGGCGCCGCGATGCGCAGCGCACTTATAGCGTTTCCGCCAATCTCATCCAGCTCTGGCTGTCCCAGTTCGATTGTGGCGAACTCAATCAGGAAGAAGCTGAAGCAAGCGTCGTTGCGGAATACGAGGGCCGCATTGCAGCTCTTGAGCGCAAGGTCGGGCAACTGACCATGGAACTGGACATGGCCAAAAAAACGCCGCGCCCCTCTCCAGGACCCGTCAACGAGAACTCATCGATTGTCACCGGCCCGCGCATTGCTCCATCAGGCGGGGATGTCAAAAGATCGATCTTCCACGGAGTACGTTCTATTACCGCCCCAACAAGTCCAGCGGGATCGCAGATACGGAAGTGGTCGAGCTGATAGAGGCCATTCAGGACGATCTGCCTGGCTATGGCTATCGTCGCATCACCCACGAATTGCACCGCCGCGGTCATAGGATCAATCACAAAAGGATCGCCAGGATCATGAGGGAGAACGGGATGGGGATTAAGCCGCGAAAGCGGTTTGTGAAAACGACCGACAGCGCTCATACCTCGCCGATCTACCCGAACCTATACCGCAACATCATCCCGGAGCGGCCTGATATGGCATGGGTAGCTGATCTGACCTATATCCGCCTTGCACGCGGCTTCTGCTATCTCGCGGTCATTCTCGATGCGTGCAGCCGTAAGGTGGTCGGCTATGCCTTGTCCAGGCAGATCGATACGTCGCTGACCCTGGCACCGCTGCAATCTGCATTGGAAAACAGAAACCACCCCCCGGTTGCATTCACCATTCGGACCGCGGCTGCCAATACGCAAGCGAGCGGTATCGCAATGAGCTTGAAGCCGCCGGGCTGCGGGGCTCGATGCGCGCGATCGGCAATCCTTACCATAACGCGCAGGCCGAGAGCTTCATGAAAACGCTCAAGGTCGAGGAGGTCTATCTCTCGGAATACGAAACCTTTGCCGATGTCGTCCACAGCTTGCCAAGGTTCATCGAGGAAATCTACAATACCCGAAGGCTCCACTCCGCCCTTGGCTATCGCTCACCAGAGGAATCTGAAACCCAACTCGCCCAACAGGCGGCTTAGTTTGGAACGCTGCGCTGGTCCAGTCCCAGGGGTTCACTCCAATCCCGGGTCACTTCTCAGCGACAATCAACAATACGCCCTCCCGGCGATCTCATGCGTGCGCCACAACTGGCCTGGTTTTGCTCCGCCCATTGGCCGGATTTTACTCCGCCGTTGACACAAGCCCTCGAAACCACTGCAATTTCAGCTAAAAGCGGGTTTTCCACAGGCGACTAGGGCGTAGACTCATAACTTCTGATCCACAGGCGTGCTGAGAAGAGCTTGAGC